>NZ_BAABDM010000002.1:0-685775 GCF_039539625.1 Zhongshania borealis
CCGTGTGAGTCGAGGTTGTCGTTGCCGTGAACGGATTACCTGCGACGTCAGTGCCAGTCACTGTTGCATCGAAGCTGGTGTCGGCTGCCAAATCGGCGCCGTCAACCGCAATGCTGTAGGTGTTGCCGGCCAAGACCGTACCGCTGTAAGGCGTGCCGTTGATCGTAAAGCTAACCGTGTCGCCTGGGGCCGCGTCCCCACCCACTGAACCAGTGACGTTAATGTTTCCGCCAGCTTCGGCCGCATTCACGATGTCATCTGGCGTGATCGCGTCTACGCTGATGGTTGCTGCTGCGCTCGTATCTACTGAGTGCGTTGACGTTGTTGTAGCAGTAAAGGAATTACCCGCGGCGTCGCTGCCCGCAACGGTGGCGTCGAAGCTAGTTTGCGCCGCAAGATCGCTACCCGCTACCGGAATGCTAAAGGTGTTGCCAGCCAACACAGTACCGCTGTATGGCGTGCCGTTAATGGTAAAACTAACGGTGTCGCCTGGGGCCGCATCGCCGCCGACCGAACCAGTAACATTAATTGTGGTGCCCGCTTCCACCACGTTAACCACGTCATCGGCAGTGATACTGTCAACGATGATTGTCGCTGCACTAGCGGTATCTACGGTGTGGGTTGATGTGGCCGTTGCAGTGAAAGGGTTGCCCGCACCGTCCGTGCCCGTAACAGTGACGTCGAAGGACGTATCAGCAGCAAGATCGGCGCCCGCGACCGCAATACTGTATGTGTTTCCGGCGAGTACGATGCCACTATAAGGTGTGCCATTAACCGTAAAGCTAACGGTGTCACCCACGCTAGCATCGCCGCCAACCGTACCCTTAACATTAATGTTCGCACCAGCTTCAGCCGCGTTAACCACGTCATCAGTGGTGATATTATCAACCGTGACGGTCGCCGCTGCAGAGGTATCAACCGTGTGACTTGAGGTGGTCGTAGCCGTGAACGGATTACCCGCTGCGTCGGTGCCAGTAACGCTTACATCGAAACTGGTGTCGGCCACTAAGTCTGAACCGGCTACTGCAATACTGTATGTACTACCGGGCTGCACGACGCCGCTGTAGGGCGTGCCATTAATAGTAAAGCTAATGGTATCGCCAACCGCAGCGTCACCGCCAACGGTTCCCGTCACATTGATGCTCGCACCCGCTTCAGCTGCGTTCACCACGTCATCGGCGGTAATATTGTTTACCGTAATGCTCGCCGAACTTGCGCTATCAACCGTATGCGTTGAGGTGGTGGTTGCGGTAAACGGATTACCCGCCGAATCAGTGCCCGCAACACTTGCATCAAAGCTGGTGTCGGCCGCTAAGTCTGCGCCAGCAACTGCAATCGTAAAGGTATTGCCCGCCTGAACGGTGCCGCTGTAGGGCGTGCCATTAATGGTAAAGCTGACCGTATCGCCAACCACGGCATCACCACCAACACCACCAGTGACATCAATGCTCCCACCGGCCTCTACTGCATTCACGACATCATCGGCAGTAATGTTATCGACGGTGATGGTCGCCGTCGCTGTGGTATCAACGGTGAATGGGCGGTTGTCGTTTGCCGTGAAGCTATTACCGGCGTCATCGCTACCCGTCAGGGTCGCGGTGGCACTACCCGCAGTGAGGGCCGCCACATCCGTGGCGGGAACAGTAACGCTGAAACTGGTGTTGTCTGCATTGACGGTGGCCGCGTAATCCTTGCCACCAATACTAACAATAACACTGTCACCGCTAGCGGCATCGCCACCAACCGTGCCAGAAATAATAAGATCAGTGCCCGCTTCCGCGGCATTAATAATGTCATCGGCCGCAATTGCTGCCAGCGCAATAGTTGCCGCCGCACTGGTATCAACACTGTGCGTTGAGGTACTGCTTGCCGTAAACGGATTGCCGGCATTATCGGCGCCCGTAACCGTGGCATCAAAACTGGTGTCAGCCGCTAAATCTGTGCCCGCTACCGCAATACTAAAGGTATTGCCAGCTTGGACCGTACCGCTGTAGTTAGTGCCATTGATGGTAAAACTTACCGCATCACCAGGCGCCGCATCGCCGCCCACTGAGCCAGTCACATTGATTGTGCTGCCAGCTTCCGCCGCGCTAACAACGTCGTCAGCGGTAATACTATCGACAATAATGGTCGCCGACGCAGTAGTATCAGAAATATGCGTTGAGGTAGTCGTTGCAGTAAAGGTATTACCGGCATCATCGCTGCCAGTTACACTTGCATCAAAGCTGGTATCGGCTGCCAAATCTGCACCCGCGACGGCAATACTGTAGGTATTACCGGTTTGTACAATACCGCTGTAATCATTGCCGTTAACGGTAAAGCTAACCGTGTCACCAGGGGCCGCGTCACCGCCGACCGAACCCGTCACGTTAATTGTACCGCCCGCTTCCGCCGCGCTAACCACGTCATCGGCGGTGATACTATCGACGGTGATTGTCGCGGCCGCTGTCGCGTCAAAAATATGTGTGGAAGTGGTGCTTACCGTAAACGGATTCCCGGCATTATCTGTACCCACTACCGTGGCATCGAAGCTGGTATCCGCTGCTAAATCGCTGCCAGCTACCGCAATACTGTAAGTGTTGCCGGGCTGAACGATGCCGCTGTAATCGCTGCCATTAATCGTGAAGCTAACCGTGTCGCCTGGGGCGGCGTCGCCAGCAACCGAGCCTGTCACGTTGATCGTGCCACCGGCCTCTGCCGCATTAACCACGTCATCAGCAGTAATGCTATCCACGATAATGGTCGCCGCCGCAGTAGTGTCTACGGTGTAGCTTGAGGTGGTCGTTGCGGTGAAGCTATTACCCGCTGCATCAGTGCCCGTTACTGTGGCATCGAAGCTGGTATCGGCGGCCAAATCGGCGCCATTAACAGCAATGCTGTAGGTGTTGCCCGCCAAGACGATACCGCTGTATGGCGTGCCGTTAATGGTGAAGCTCACGGTATCGCCAGGCGCGGCATCGCCACCGACAGTACCGGTGACGTTGATGCTTGTTCCTGCTTCAGCAGCGTTCACTACATCGTCAGCGGTGATGTCATTAACGGTGATCGTTGCCGCAGCAGACGTATCGACGGTATGCGTTGAAGTCGTCGTTGCCGTAAACGGATTACCCGCGGCGTCAGTGCCCGTCACGGTCGCATCGAAGCTGGTATCGGCGGCCAAGTCGGCGCCATCAACGGCAATGCTGTAGGTGTTGCCCGCCAAGACAGTACCGCTGTATGGCGTGCCATTGATGGTAAAGCTTATTGTGTCGCCTGGTGCCGCGTCACCACCGACCGTACCCGTCACATTTATCGTTGCGCCGGCTTCGGCTGCATTTAAAACGTCGTCAGCAGTGATGTCATCAACAGAAATTGTTGCACCGGCAACGTTATCCACCGTGTGAGTTGACGTTGTTGTCGCCGTATACGGATTCCCGGCGTCATCGCTACCAGCAACACTTGCGTCGAACGAGGTATCGGCAGCAAGATCAGATCCAGCTACGGCAATACTAAAGGTATTGCCCGCTTGCACGGCGCCACTGTAATCCGTGCCATTAATAGTAAAACTAACCGTGTCGCCAATGGCGGCGTCACCGCCAACCGAACCCGTCACATTGATGGTGCCACCGGCTTCCGCCGCGCTAACCACGTCATCGGCAGTAATATTATCAACTGAAATTGTGGCCGTCGCAGCGGTATCAACCGTGAAGGGGCGACTGCTCGTTGCGGTAAATGGATTACCGGCATCATCGCTGCCGGTGAGGGTCGCAGTAACATTACCTGCCGTTAGCGCCTCGACATCCGTAGCCGGAACAGTAACGCTGAAAGTGATGTTGTCTGCATTAACGGTCGCCGCATAATCATTGCCACCAATGCTAACCACGACGCTGTCGCCGCTAACAGCATCGCCGCCAACCGTACCGCTAATTGTAAGATCTGCGCCTGCCTCGACCGCGTTAATAATGTCATCTACTGCAATCGCACCCAGTGCAACACTTGCGGCAGAACTGGTATCCACACTGTGTGTTGATGTGGTGCTTGCGGTAAACGGATTCCCTGCATTATCGGTGCCGACAACAGTGGCATCAAAGCTGGTATCGGCCAGCAAATCACTACCTGCTACCGCGATACTATAGGTATTGCCTGCTTGGACAGTGCCACTGTAATCCGTGCCATTAACAGTAAAACTAACCGTGTCGCCAACAGTGGCATCGCCACCGACCGAGCCAGTGACATTAATTGTGGCTCCGGCTTCCGCAGCGTTAACAACATCATCCGGCGTGATGCTATCGACAATAATCGTTGCGGTCGCGGTGGCATCAACCGTGTGTGTTGATGTGCTTGTGGCAGTGAAGGGATTACCCGATCCGTCGCTGCCTGATACTGAGACATCGAAGCTGGTGTCGGCGGCCAGATCCGATCCCGCCACCGCGACGCTATAGGTATTGCCTGCTTGAACAGTGCCACTGTAGTCTGTGCCATTGACGGTAAAACTAACGCTATCACCAGGCGCTGCATCGCCACCCACGGAACCAGTGACATTGATTGTGCCGCCCGCTTCTGCCGCACTAACCACATCATCGGCGGTGATACTATCGACGGTGATTGTCGCCGCCGCCGACGCATCCGAAATATGCGTTGAGGTGGTCGTCGCCGCAAACGGATTACCCGCGTTATCTGTGCCGACAACCGTGGCATCGAAACTGGTATCAGCCGCTAAATCTGTGCCCGCTACCGCAATGCTAAAGACACTGCCCGCTTGCACAGTCCCGCTGTAATCTGTGCCGTTAATGGTAAAGCTGACAGTATCACCAACGGTAGCATCGCCACTTACCGAGCCCGTGACATTAATTATGCCGCCTGCTTCCGCCGCATTGACTACGTCATCGGCGGTGATGCTATCGACGACAATGGCCGCCGAGCTTGTGGTGTCGACGCTGTGTGTTGAGGTCGTGCTGGCAGTGAAGGGATTACCCGCGCCATCTGTGCCCGCAACAGTGATATCGAAGCTGGTATCTGCCGCCAGATCAGCACCTGACACCGCAATACTAAAGCTATTATCCGCCAGTACCGTGCCACTGTAATCAGTGCCATTGATAGTGAAACTAACTGCGTCGCCTGGCGCGGCATCGCCGCCAACAGAGCCGGTTATATTGATCGTTGCGCCAGCTTCAGCAGCGTTAATGACATCATCGGCGGTGACGCTGTCCACGGATATTGTCGCCGCAGCCGTCGTGTCTACCGCGTGGCTAGAAGTAGTGATCGCAGTAAATGGATTGCCGGCGTTGTCGCTGCCCGTCACGGTGACATCAAAACTATTATCAGCGGCTAAGTCGGCTCCCGACACAGCAATACTGTAGGTGTTCCCCGCCTGCACAGTCCCGCTGTAATTAGTGCCATTAACGGTAAAGCTAACGGTATCGCCAACAGTGGCGTCGCCGCCGACGCTACCCGTGACGTTAATTGTTGCGCCAGCTTCCGCGGCGTTAACTACATCATCGGCAGTAATGTCATCGACGGTGATACTCGCAGCACTGGCCGTATCTACTGTGTGAGTTGAAGTGGTCGTCGCAGTGAAGGAATTGCCCGCATCGTCGGTGCCAGTCACCGTAGCCTCGAGGCTCGTGTCAGCGGCTAAATCTGCGCCGGCAACGGCAATCGTAAAGCTATTATCAGCCTGAACGGTGCCGCTGTAGTTGTTGCCATTAATCGTAACGCTAACGGTATCGCCAGCTGCTGCGTCGCCAGTAACCACACCAGTGACGTCAATTGTTCCGCCAGCCTCAGCCGCATTCACTACGTCATCGGCGGTAATGCTATCGACGGCAATTGTTGCTGCCGCAGAGGTATCAACTGCGTGAGTCGATGTGGTGCTTGCGGTAAACGGATTGCCGGCGCTGTCGGTGCCCGTCACCGTCACGTCGAAAGACGTGTCGGCGGCCAAATCCGATCCTGCCACCGAAACGCTATAGGTATTACCCGCCTGAACAGTACCAGTGTAAACGGTGCCATTTACCGTAAAGCTAACTGTATCGCCAACCGCCGCATCGCCGCCGACGCTACCAGTAACGTTAATCGTTGCGCCAGATTCCGCGGCGTTAACCACGTCATCAGCAGTAATGTCATCAACGGTGATGGTCGCCGCTGCAGTAGTATCAACAAGATAGGTAGAGGTTGTTGTTGCCGTAAACGGATTACCGGCATTATCCGCACCCACGACTGTGGCGTCGAAAGACGTACCTGCCGCTAAATCAGCGCCAGCAACCGCAACGCTAAAGGTATTGCCGGCTTGAACTGTACCGCTGTAGTTAGTGCCATTAATGGTAAAGCTGACCGTATCACCAACTGCTGCATCGCCACCCACCGAACCAGTAACCTTAACAGTACCGCCGGCTTCCGCCGCATTCAGTACGTCATCAGGCGTAATGCTGTCGACATTAATCGTCGCTGCGGCACTAGTATCAACACTGTGAATTGAAGTCGTCGTCGCTGTAAATGGATTGCCTGCGCCGTCGGTGCCGGTCACCGTAGCATCGAAACTGGTATCCGCCGCTAAGTCTGCGCCGGCAACCGCGATGCTGAAGGTATTATCGGCCTTAACAATGCCGCTGTAGTCGTTGCCATTTATCGTAAAACTAACGGTGTCGCCAACGGCGGCGTCGCCAGCAACTGCCCCGGTCACATCGATTGTGCCGCCGGCCTCAGCAGCACTAACAACGTCATCAGCCGTGATGCTATCGACCGCAATTGTCGCTGCCGCAGAGGTGTCAACTGCATGAGTCGATGTGGTGCTTGCCGTAAACGGATTGCCGGCGCTGTCGGTCCCTGCCACCGTCACGTCGAAAGACGTGTCGGCGGCTAAATCCGACCCTGCCACAGCTATACTAAAGGTATTACCGGCCTGCACTGCGCCACTATAATCAGTGCCATTGACTGTAAAACTAACGATGTCACCAATCGCCGCGTCACCACCAACCGAACCAGTCACATCGATTGCGCCACCAGCTTCAGCCGCGTTGACCACATCGTCGGCGGTGATGTTATCAACGACGATGGTTGCTGAACTAGCCGTATCGATCCCGTGCGTTGAGGTCGTGCTGGCAGTGAAGGGATTACCCGCACTGTCGGTCCCTGTCACGATCGCATCGAAACTGTTGTCCCCAGCAAGATCCGCCCCGGCAACCGCAATACTATAGGTGTTACCCGCCTGTACGGTGCCGCTGTAATCAGTGCCGTTGACCGTAATGCTAACCGTGTCGCCAGCCGCAGCGTCGCCACCAACAGAACCTGTAACATTGATTGTGCCACCCGCCTCTGCAGCGTTAACAACGTCATCAGCAGTAATGCTATCCACTGTAATTGTTGCTGCTGCGCTGGTATCAACGGTGTAGGTAGACGTCGTCGTTGCGGTAAACGGATTGCCGGCGTTATCCGTACCTGCAACCGTTGCGTCAAATGCCGTATCTGCTGCCAGATCCGATCCCGCTACTGTAATACTAAAGATATTACCGGCTTGAACGGTGCCACTGTAATTGGTGCCATTAATCGTAAAGCTAATGGTATCGCCAACCGCCGCGTCACCGCCAACCGAACCGGTCACATCGATTGTGCCACCGGCCTCTACAGCGTTAACAACGTCATCAGCGGTAATACTGTCGACAGTAATTGTCGCTGCCGCAGCAGTATCAACGGTGTGGGTAGATGTCGTTGTTGTTGTAAACGGATTGCCCGCGTCATCAGAACCAAGCACTGTTGCATCGAAAGACGTGTCCACGGCCAAATCCGACCCTGCAACAGCAATGCTAAAAGTATTACCTGCCTGAACTGCGCCACTGTAATTGGTGCCATTAATCGTAAAGCTAACAATGTCGCCGACGGCGGCGTCGCCACCCACTGAGCCTGTTACGTCGATTGTGTCGCCAGTTTCCGCCGCGCTAACCACGTCATCAGCAGTAATGCTATCAACCGTAATGGTTGCTGCGGCGATAGTATCAACGGTGTAAGTAGATGTGCTGACTGCGGTAAACGGATTACCGGCGTTATCCGTTCCGGAAACCGCCGCGTCGAAGGACGAATCCGCTGCCAAATCCGATCCCGCCACAGCAATGCTAAAGGTATTACCTGCCTGAACTGTGCCGCTGTATTCCGTACCATTAATTGTGAAACTAACTGTGTCGCCGACCGTCGCGTCGCCACCCACCGAACCGGTCACATCGATTGTGCCACCGGCTTCAACCGCGTTAACAACATCATCGGCCGTAATACTATCGACAATGATGCTCGCTGCTGCTGCCGTATCAACAACGTAGGTTGCCGTAGTGGTTGCGGCGAAGGGATTACCCGCATTATCTGCGCCAATAACCGTCGCATCAAAACTTGTATCCGCCGCCAAATCCGCGCCAGCGACCGCGACACTGAAGGTGTTGTCCGCTTGTATAGAGGCGCTGTAAGCGGTGCCATTGACCGTGAAACTGACGGTGTCGCCAGCCGCAGCGTCGCCACCGACAGAGCCTGTAACATTGACATTACCGCCGGCTTCTGCGGCATTAATCACATCATCGGCGGTAATATTATCAACGGTAATACTCGCTGAACTTGCCGTATCAACGGTATGTGTTGAAGTCGTTGTTGCGGTAAAGGGATTACCTGCGCCATCTGTACCGGTCACGACCACATCGAAGGATGTGTCCGCCGCCAGATCAGCCCCAGCCACAGCAATGCTGTAAGTATTATCAGCCTGAACTGTGCCGTTATAGTTAGTGCCGTTAATGGTAAAGCTAACTGTATCGCCAGCGGTTGCGTCACCACCTACTGACCCAGTGACATTGACAGTGCCGCCTGCTTCCGCAGCGCTGAGCACGTCATCAGCTGTAACATTATCTACCGCAATTGTTGCCGCCGCAGAGTCATCAACTGTGTGCGTGGAAGTCGCCGTGGCGATAAAGGGATTGCCCGCCGCATCGCTGCCAGTAACGGAAATATCAAAGCTCGTGTCTGCCGCCAGATCAGCGCCAGCAACGGCAACACTGAAAGTGTTATCCGCTTGCACAATGCCATTGTAGTCATTGCCATTAACCGTGAAGCTGACGGTGTCGCCTTCGGCGGCGTCGCCACTAACCGTACCGGTAACATTAATATTCGAACCGGCTTCTGCCGCGCTGACAACATCATCGCCGGTAATATTCTCAACAGCAATCCCAGCCGTTGCGGCAGTGTCAACGGTGAAAGGACGGCTGCTACTCGCGGTAAACTCGTTACCTGCGTCGTCACTTCCAGATAGGGTCGCAGTCACATTACCGTCAGTCAGTGCAGCAACATCTGAGGCGGGAACTCTTACACTAAAGCTAAGGTTATCTGCGTTTACTGTAGCGCTGTAATCGCGCCCGCCCACGGTAACAACGACCAGATCACCGGCCGCCGCATCACCACTCACCGAACCGGTAATGACTAAATCACTTACCGATTCCACCGCGTTGACAATGTCATCCGTCGCAATTGCGTCCAGCGCAATTATTGCATCTGAACTTGTATCTACCGTATGCGTCGATGTTGTTATTGCGGTAAAGGGATTGCCTGCGCCATCTGTGCCGGTGACGCTTGCCTCAAAACTGGTATCGGCGAGCAGGTCCGAGCCAGCTACTTCAACACTATACGTATTGCCGGGTTGAACCGTCGCGCTGTAATCGCTGCCATTCACAGTAAAGCTAACGATATCGCCAGCCGTCGCATCGCCACCGACCGAGCCAGTCACAAGAACATTCGCGCTGGCTTCAGCCGCATTCAAGACATTATCAGGGGTGATGCTATCAACAATAATGCTGGCCGTTGCCGCGGTATCAACGGTGTAGGTAGACGTAGTCATTGCGGTAAATGGATTACCCGCACTATCGGCGCCAGTCACGGTGGCATCGAAAGATGTTTCAGCCGCGAGATCCGAACCCGCTACGGCAATACTAAAGGTATTGCCGGGCAGAACCGTACCGCTGTAATCAGTACCATTGATGGTAAAACTAACCGTGTCTCCTGGCGATGCGTCGCCGCCTACGGAGCCCGTTACATTGATACTGCCGCCCGCTTCCGCCGCGCTGACGACGTCATCGGCGGTAATGCTATCGACAATAAGGCTGGCTGCCGCCGTGGTATCAACAGTGTAAGTAGACGTTGTCGTTGCCGTAAAGGGGTTACCGGCGCCGTCGGTCCCGGTAACCGTTGCATCGAACGACGTACCCGCCGCCAGATCTGTTCCCGCCACGGCAACGCTAAAGGTATTACCAGCTTGAACCGTTCCGATGTAAACAGTGCCATTAATCGTAAAACTGACCGTGTCGCCGGGAGCGGCATCACCACCCACCGAACCCGTTACATTGATACTGCTACCAGCCTCCGCGGCACTAACAATATCATCGGCCGTGATACTATCGACAACCACCGTAGCATCAGCCGTAGTGTCAACGATGTAGCTAGACGTCGTCGTTGCCGTAAAGGGATTACCGGCATCATCAGCGCCCACAACCGTCGCATCAAAGCTTGTATCCGCAGCTAGGTCAGACCCCGCCACCGCAATACTAAAGATATTGCCAGCCAGCACAGCGCCCGTGTAATTGCTGCCATTGATGGTAAAGCTAACTGTGTCGCCTGGCGCTGCGTCACCGCCCACCGACCCCGTCACATTGATCGTGCCGCCAGCCTCTGCGGCGCTAACAACATCATCGGCGGTAATACTATCAACGAGAATACTCGCCGCTGACGTGGTATCAACGGTATACGCTGACGTCGCTGTCGCAACAAAAGGATTACCCGCAGCATCTGCACCAGCAACAGTCACAGCAAGACTACTATCAGCAGCTAAGTCAGAGCCCGCAACAGCTATGCTGTAGCTGCCGTCTGCCAGCACAACACCACTGTATTCCGTGCCATTAACGGTCAAGCTAACTGTGTCGCCCGGGGCCGCATCGCCGCCCACTGTGCCAGTCACGTTCACCACGCCACCGGCTTCCGCCGCGTTTACTATGTCGTCAGCGGTGATGTTGTCGACCGCAATAGTCGCGGAGCTTGTGATGTCTACAGTGTGCGTTGAGGTCGCTGTAGCCGTATATGGATTACCCGCCGCATCGGTACCAGTAACGGCGGCATCAAAGGTGGTATCCGCCGCCAAGTCAGAACCGGCAACTGAGATGCGATACGTATTGTCAGCCTGCACCACACCGCTGTATTCAGTGCCATTAATGGTCAAGCTTACGGTATCGCCGGGGCCGGCATCGGAACCAACGCTACCAGTGACATCAACACTGCCGCCTGACTCCACCGCATTAACAATGTCATCTGCCGTAATATTGCCGACGGCGATCGTTGCCGCACTTACCGTATCTACGGTGAAAGGGCGGCTGGTATCTGCGGAAATACTATTACCGGCATCGTCAGTACCGGTCAGCGTTGCTGTAACAGTACCATCGCTAAGCGCCGCGACATCCGCGGCCGGAATAGCCACACTGAAACTGCTGTTATCGGCATTTACCGTCGCAGCGTAATCTTTGCTATTAAGACTAACAATGATGCTATCGCCCGCCGCCGCGTCACCACCAACGGACCCGCTAACAACAAGCTCTACACCGGCTTCAGCAGCGTTAATAATGTCATCACCGGCAATCGGGTTTAGGTTGATGCTTGCAGTAGCACTAGTGTCCACTGTGTAGTTTGACGTAGCCGTTGCGGTAAAGGGATTACCCGCGTTATCGGCGCCAACAACACGCACATCAATACTCGAATCCGCCGCCAAGTCAGAACCGGCAACGGCAATGCTGTAGCTACCGTCGGCTAGCACAACACCGCTGTATTCGCTGCCATTGACGGTCAAACTTACGATATCGCCGGGGGCCGCGTCACCGCCAACCGAACCAGTTACGTTCACCATGCCGCCAGCCTCGGCCGCATTCACAACGCCATCGGCAGTAATGTTATCGACCGTGATGGTCGCTGCGCCTGTTGTGTCTACGGTGTAGCTTGACGTCTCAGTAGCGACAAAAGGGTTACCCGCAGTATCTGCGCCAGTAACAGTCGCAACCACACTGCTATCCGCGGCAAGATCAGAGCCCGCAACCGGTATGCTATAGCTACCGTTTGCCAGCACAACGCCGCTGTATTCGGCGCCATTAACGGTCAAACTTACAGTGTCGCCGGGGGCCGCATCGCCACCCACAGTGCCCGTCACATTCACTGTGCCGCCGGCTTCCGCCGCGTTCACAATATCGTCAGCGGTGATGTTGTCGACCGCAATAGTCGCAGTACTTGTAGTGTCTACCGTGTGCGTCGAGGTGCCGGTAATCGTAAACGGGTTACCCGCTTCGTCGGTCCCAGTCACGGTGGTATCAAAGGTGGTATCAGCGGCCAAGTCAGAACCGGCAACAGGAATACTATACGTATTGTCAGCCTGCACCACACCGCTGTATTCGGTGCCATTAATGGTCAGACTGACGGTATCGCCGGGGCCAGCATCAGGACCAACACTGCCGGTAACATCGACACTACCGCCGGATTCCACCGCGTTAATAATGTCGTCTGCCGTAATATTATCGACTGTGAGTGTGGCGGTACTCGTTATATCTACAGTGAAGGGACGACTGGTATCGGCAACAAAGCTATTGCCGATATTATCGCCAACAAAAAGCGTTGCGGTGACAATACCGTCACTGAGCGCAGCGACATCTGCAGACGGAATGATGACACTAAAGCTCGTGTTATCGGCGTTTACGGCAGTCGCATAATCCTTACCACCAATATTAACAACAACACTGTCACCGGCAGCCGCAACACCCGTAACCGTACCGCTAATTGCGAGATCACTTTCAGCTTCGGCGGCGTTAACCACGTCATCTATTGCTATTTCATTGAGTGAAATAGCCGCGCTGGGTATTCCAGCGGTAGTTGCCAGCCCTTCGAAATCCAACTCATCGGTATCATCGTCGCCGTCGATAGGTGTCAACCGGGTATCCACGATACCTTCACGCCCGTCACGATTATACTCGGATGCCCCTGCCAATCCGTCGCCAATATCGTCGTTAGGGTTCTGTACACCCGCTGCCGTCGGGTCTAGGTCACTTAAGTCGAGACCGCCTAAAATCGCCTGCTGCAAAGCAGCAATTTGATCTACATCGACATCGCCATAGCCCACGCCATCATAGGCCAAGGTTTCATCAATCAAGATTCTTGCGTCAGCTTCAACCTGGAGCTGCTGACCATCATAGAATGTCACCAAAACCTTGGAATTGAGTCCGGTCATCAGTAGGTCGCCTTCACGAAGGCCATCCCCAACATTTACAACACGAACAATTCCGTCGGCACTACGAACAGTTGCAGATCCGACGATTTCGACGATATAACCTATTTGCTTGGCAGCCATGAACAAAAACCTCTCTTTAGATCTCTCAATCCTAGCAAGGTCAACGGCAACGCGCATGGTACCTAGGTACCATATAATTAAGAGAGCTTAAACGGCGAGCTTAAATAGCCCGGGGTAGCAAAAGAGGAGTAAAAGGCGACTAATGCGAGGTAGAAGCGGGACGATAGCTCAGTAGCGCCATCAAACCTTTGCGGTCTTTAACGCCGAGCTTCTCATAAATACTGGTTAGGTGGGCCTTCACGGTGCGTTCAGATATTTTACAGACACGGGCTATCTCCTTATTTGCCCGCCCTTCGGCGACAAACTCAGCCAATTCGCGCTCACGAGCGGTTAGCTTACCCAACTCTGCAGCCGAATCCCGAGACTGCACATCCCCCGCCCTAGCGAGAGCAAAAACCTCAGCCAGTAGCGCAGGCGGAAACCAGCTACCGCCAGCCTGCAATAAGCGCAACAACTGAACATAGTGTTGCGGCGCCATAAAGCTATTAAAGTAGGCCCTAGCGCCACTCTCGCTCGCCGACAATAAACCCGACACCGCGGGGGCATCATCCGCTATCGCCACTGCTGCCGGCCCGGCTATCGCATTACGGATAAATGCATCTGCTTCCTGCGTGGTAAACGAAGGTAGATGAAAAACGTACACATCACCAGACTCTGTCTTGGGCACCAGGCTGGCAGAAGAAAGATGACGAATGACGCCAGCCCCGTGCAAAGCGTTGTCGATGTGCTGGGAAAATCCAGCATGCTTAGAGCAAACAAATATCGTCATTTAATTCTCTGTCATCGCTTTTTGCAGCCCGCGATTTATAGGTTTTAACAGGTATTGAAGCACAGTTTTTTTGCCAGTAACAATATCGGCCTCAGTGGTCATACCCACTTTGACCGGCAAACGCTCAGCATTGCTACCAAGATAGGAATGTTCTGGCTGCACCCGCACAATATAGAAGCTCTCCCCCTCGTCAGTGGTAGTGGTATCTGCACTAACATAAATCACCGCGCCACCCAGACTGCCACTGATCGCAAAATCATAGGCTGAAAATTTTAAGCGCGTGGGCTGCCCAATCTGGATCAAGGCGATATCCGCTGGATTTATTCGCACCTCAACCAAGGGCTCATCACCCAAAGGTACGATTTCTAACACATTATCACCGGCCTTCACTACACCACCGATCGAGTTCGCGTATAAGCGCTTCACCACACCTTGGACTGGCGAACGCAATGTTGTACGTTTCACCCGATCGTCCAACGCCGCCTGTGTTTGCTCAAAGCGCGACATTTCAGCCAGCACCTCATTTAGCTCACGCTTAGCTTCATTACGAAAATCATGCTCAATCTGGCTCAATTTACGCCGCGCCTCTTCAATCGACGACTGCAAGCGCGGGATCGTGATTGTAATTGTCTCCAACTCCCCTTCGATTTCGGCTTCACGCTGACGAAGCTGCAGAAAATCAATCTCGCTAATAATTCGCTCTTCCACCAAGGGCTGTTTGATACTAATTTCTTCGCGAACTAATTTTAATGACCTATTCAATTGACGCTGTTTCGCGCGCCCCTCTTCGAGCCCATTCTCCTGCTGAGAAAGCTGCTGCCGATAAATGCTGAGGGTATCAACAAGTTGCTGCTGATTACTGTCATACAAACTACGCTCAGAGCGCACCAATTCGGGAATGGTCGCCGCAACCTCTGGCGATACCTCAAATGCCTCATCATAGCCCTCGGCACGCAGGCGAATACTGCGCGCCTGCAACTCGTAATACTTGAGCTGATTTTCTTCAAATGAACTTGAGAACGCGACGTCACTAAGCTTTAGCAGAGATTGATTAGGTTTAACCAAATCGCCTTCCCGCACCAGAATCTCGGCAACAACCCCGCCCTCTAAACTTTGCACCTGTTGCACCTGACCAGCGGGAATCACTTTTCCGGAGCCGCGCACCACCACATCCACATGTGCCCACGCCATCCACAGCACCGCCACTAGAAAAAGCCCTGCAAATACCATTAGCACCGTAATCAAATAACGCGGGGAGCGCTGCACAACCGCCGCCGACAAGCTGCGCATATACGCTAAGTCAGCGTCATCCAGTTCCTTATGTGATTTTAATTCTGTTTTCATTGGTGTCCGCTTACTTCCCAAGTTGCTTAAGTTTTTCAACGACTTGTTGCTTGGGGCCGTCCATTAAAATACGACCGTTTTCGACAACAATGAGGCGTTCAACCAAATCGAGCATCGACGTTTTATGGGTAATAACGATCAAGGTTTTGTCACGGGTGTACTCGAACAATTGACGTTTGATTTTAAATTCCGTCGAATTATCCATATTGCTCGTGGGCTCATCCAAAACCACAATGGATTCATTTCGAAGCAGCGCTCGCCCCAACGCGATGGCCTGACGCTGCCCGCCTGATAAGCAAGCGCCCTGCTCACCCACCTGAGTATCGAAACCGGAGGGTAATTGATTTACAAATTGATCAACACCGCATAGTGCCGATACTTCCAACAAACGATCATCATCAACTTGCGGATCACGATAAATAAGATTATCGCGAATCGTCCCTCGCATAAGACCTATCTCTTGTGAAAGATAGCCAATATGTTGCCGAAGATCGGCAGGATCAATTTGCTTACTATTAATATCATCAACGGCAATTGAACCGCCTGTAGGCTCGTACAAGCCAATCAACAGCTTTGCCAAGCTGCTTTTACCTGAGCCGACCTTACCTATAATGCCTACATGCTCACCGGGCTCAATATCAAAGGAAATGTCAGTCAGGGACGCCTGTTGTGCTTCAGGATAAGTGAAGGAAACCTTCTTAAACTCAATATGTCCGTCAAAACTTGGGCGGCGAACATACTGCTTATTTTCAGGCCTCTCAACGGACATATTCATAATATTGTCGAGGGAATCAAACGCTGTCCGCGTTTGCTGGTACTGAGAAATCAAGGTCGCCACCTGGCCGACTGGCGCCACTGCACGCGAAGCGAGCATAGAAACTGCAATCAAACCACCCAATGACAAGGCTTGATCACTAATTTGGTAAACACCAAAAATAATGATACCAACCGTATTCAACTGCATTAAAAACTGCGAAATAACGCCAATTGAGTTTGACAGAATTCGGCTGCGCATCGACTTACCAGCGATCGCCCCAGACGACTCCTCCCAGACCCATTGCGAGTGACTCGCGACACCCAGCGACTTAATGGTTTGGATCGAATGCAAGCTCTCAATCAAGTGCGCGTTTTTGTTTGCTGATGCCTCAAAAGTTGCTTCAATACTCTCGCGCAGGGGCTTCATAATTGCAAAGCTGTAGAGCAGCAATAGAAGCATAATAACAAGCGGTACCACGACCAGTGGCCCGCCGATATACGCAACCAAAATAAGTAGCAATATCGAAAAAGGCAAATCGACCAAAGCGCTAATTGTTGACGAGGTAAAGAAACTGCGAATACTTTCGAATTCACGAAGATTATTCGCAAAGGCCCCGACGCTGCGCGGCCACTCCGACATCTTTAAGTTCATCACCTGCTCATAGATGATGGACGACATGATGACATCGCTTTTTTTACCGGCAACTTCAAGAAAGTACGTCCGCAAAAAACGCAGCATCATATCAAAGGCGTAGATCACCAAAACCCCAATCGCCAATACCCAAAGCGTTTCAATCGCATCATTCGGGACTACGCGATCGTAAACATTCATGGTGAATAGCGGCGTAGCAATCACGAAAAAATTGATTAGTACCGAAGCGACAATCACACTTACAAAAGCCTCTTTTGAGAGCTTTAGGGTGTCCCAAAACCAATGGCCTTTACGAAGATTTAAGGTCTTTCTGCTTGTCGACTCCTGCTTAAATTCAAGTTTGAGTAAAAAAGCAAAGCCCGCATAAGACTCTTTGAGCTTGGCAAAATCGATCCACTCGGCGCCCTCGGCGACATCAGGAAAGATCACTCGTGCACGCCCCTGCTCCCGATCAATTTTGTCCAGAATAACCGCATCGCGATTTTTCAACACCAGAATACACGGCAGTAACAGGCCAGAGATTTCGTCTAGATCGCGTTTAATCAGTCTAGAGGCAAAACCTGCGCGCGCCGCTACCCGCTGAAACATCCCCTTAGATCGCTCTACCGAGAACATTTCTGGGCCCCGCGCACCAGGCGCAACCGGCAGGCCGGAAATTAACGCCTCAACCGTTACCGGCCGATTATAAAGCTTGGAAAAAACCACCAAACACCCCAGCAAGGGGTCATAAGTGTGTGCTACTTCTGTCATATCAGTCTCTCTGGCTGGCCCAGATAATTGCCCTGCATCCCATCAACGCCCATCACCAATAAACGATCGCGCAGTGCCTGCTCATCAACCCCTACCGCTATTAACTGTATATCGAGGGTTCGAACCACATTACGCAGCGCTTGGTAAGCACTAGAATCATTTTCTTCGCCAAGATCGTCAAGTACACGTGCGGAAATCTTTACATATTCAGGGTTTATCGCCTGCAAAGTATGCATCGGAATATTCAAATCCAGATGATCCACACCAAATGCGTGTCCATACCGCTTAACCGCGTCGGCAAGCTGCTGGCAGCGCTGCGGATGGCTCCGAACAGCTTCATGCCTCACTTCTACACACAAAGTGCCGGGCGATTTTTGAAAAAGCGCCAGCATTTGATTTAACTCTTCAAATGCGTGCGCACCACTAATAAACAAATCAGAAAAATTCACCGCAAAGGGCACTACATACTTGCTATCAGCCACTACCGGCAACAGCTCATTCACTTTCCGGTAAATTTCCATCCCAAAGCCAAGCGACAATGCCATTGGCATAAATACCGCGGCAGGAATGGTTTTGCCCTCACTATCATCAACCCGCACCAAGACTTCCCGATGCATCACAACGCCGTTTCTATCGTAAACCAGCTGCGACACTAAGTAGAATCGATCAGACGCCAAAGCTTCTTGGAACCAACTGCGCCACTGCAGCTTGCCTTGAGGTAATGACAAAAACTGTTCGCCGGGAAAACACAGCTGATAAGCACCAAGAGACTGCGCTTGACTCAGGGACAAGTCCAACTCGGACAGCAATTCTGTCACACCATCGACGCCACTCAGTTCAGCAACACCCGCATTGAGCGAAACCACATCGCGGCTAACATGACAGCGAGCTTGAAATGTTTCAAACAAGCGAGTTACTACGGCCGTCGCATGATCTCGCTCTGCGGGCATGATTAGAGCAAACTCATCATCACTTATCCGCGCATATTTATATTGCGAGTGCTCAGCAAATGCAACTTTTAAACAAACTGCAAATAGCTGCACAAGCTCATCGGCACTCTGATACCCAGACTGCTCCCGTATTGCCTCTAAGCCATTCAACTTAATCATCGCCATCACACCATGAAAACCGGCACTGTCCGCGAAATTAGTATTGAGCTCGGTCATCAGAAAACGTCGATTACGCAGCCCCGTTAATTCATCGCGATATAGCAACCGCTGATAGCGGGCAACCGCATATTCTTGCTCATTGAATATCTGTTCAACATTACTCGACAGCCGGTTCATCGCTTGCACAACTCGGCGCAACTCCCGCGTTCGCGGTAATCCCGCCTGCTGAGTAAAGCGGTTCGCCTGAATATCATTGGCTTGCAGATATACCGCCTTCAATGGTCTCAGCAAGTGATGAAGAACAAGCCACAACATCGCCAAAACCACAATAAACACCAACAAAAACCACTGCGCAGTTGATAGTAATCGCTCATACAAGCCTGCATAGGCAAAGCCAGGGTGCAGGGTTATTTCGAGCTTAGCGACGGGAACCCAACCCTTCATCACAACCGCGCGCCCTGTTGCGGGTTCGACGTGAACTGTACTGACAAACCATTCAGGAACGCCATACGTTGTCAGCGGCCGCTGTTTTTCAAAGATCACGCTACCATCCGTCGCCAGCAAGCGAATATCGCTGTAATAACCACTGTCAAACACGGCGTTAAACAAAGTCTCTATAGCCGCCACATCGTCGCCGCTACCGGTGGTAGACATCGAAATTGCCAGCACTGTCGCGGTGTCGTGCACCGTGGACTCCAGCTGATCGCTAAGTAGGTTTGTCGACTCACGGACACTATCTACACTGATAATAGCCAATAACAACACAAAGCCGACCGATACAAGCAGGGCAATTTGCTTAAACAAGGTCATTTATCACCATCCTGAAGGCTTTCTAACAGCGCCGTCCATTTACTATTCTTTATTTTGCTTGTTGGCACTTTTATCCCTAGACCTGCACTCCCGTCAGTCAAAAAGAATGACCGAGCATTAAAACTATACACCGGCAACAAATCCTTTCGCTCTGAGGCGGGCAGTATACGTGGATCGTAATTATCGATAACGAGCGGGGTGCTCTGTGGCGTTTCAAAATAAGTGAGTACCATATGGGCAACATTGAGTTCGGTGGCTTGAACATAGGTTAAAAACAGTTTGCTTTCTGCCACGCCTACCTCACGCAAAGCGAAATATTTTGCAATGACGTAATCTTCACAATCGCCCTGCATTCGCCCAATAAATTCCTCGGGTGTTGCCCAGTAATCACGCTGCTGCCAATTTTCCATATCGTCAAGGTATGTAAACTGGTTGAAGAATTTATTGACCCGTTCTAGCTTCTGGCGTTCACTTAAGCCTGCAATTTCTGTCAAGGTTAGCTGTAGCTGAAGTCCACGCTGGTAGGCCGCATCACCGTATTCACGCCTCAATACATCTAAATGGCGCTGACTAACGATCGAATCGGCGAGCAAGGGCATACTGATAGCAAACCACACAAGCATGCGACTAAGGCAGTAGCGGGCGTCCATGTGCTTAATTGCAGATACCACTGATCTAGGCCTCAACAAACGCTAAAGGAACCAAATCCTCCCTTTCGCTCTGCCAGTACTGACAATCACTATAAGTCGCGCAGCTAACTCATCACCAAAATACGCAGCTTAACTCATGCATACAAGCATAGCCGCTTTGTCACATAAGCACATTATCAGGGTGTGACCTACCCCCCAATAAAATGAAACTCACCTCGCCTGTTTATTGCCCGGCCATCACTAGTGGCATTATCAGCTAAAGGTTCCTCTTCACCACGGCCAACAGTGTAAATGCGGCTGGCTGATATACCTTCCTTTAACAGCAGCTGCTTAGTCGCTTCTGCTCGCCGTCCAGAGAGGCGACGGTTGTATGCATTCGAACCCACGCTATCGGTGTAGGTGGACACCTCTACGACCACATCAGGTTTAAGCCGCAAGGCATTAATTATGCGCTTGGTTGTAGCGTATGACGCCGGTGTTAAGGCTGTATCGTCAAATTCAAAGTTTACATAATATGTTTTAGAAAAATCGATCTCAGTCTGGTCGTTCACAACTAAAGTGACCGTTGCTAATGCGGTCGCCTGACCATCGTCAACAACATACGTAAAGGTGTCGCTGCCAATAAAACCCTCTGCCGCACGGTAAACCAAATTATTATCCGCATTTACAGCGAGCTTACCTAAGGCAGGTTGGGAAAAAGCTTTTATTGTCAGCGAATCGCCATTGGCATCGGTATCATTCGCTAGCAGCGACGCCCGACTGATTTCTACAACATCGTTTTGTTTGATAATCACCGTGTCGTTAACCGGTTGCGGGGCAGCATTGCCTACTTGCGCAGCCATCGATTTCACCGGCTCAGTTTGCGCTATCGCGCAACCGAATTCATTTACGGTAAGGCCGCGAAGACTGTTATCACAGTGGTCGCTGTTATCAATTTCTGTATCGCTATCAATATTATCGTTGAGCGGCAATCGATCCCGGCCTTTCGCTTCCAGTCGGGCAATACGCAGGTTTTCTTCTTCAATTACCGGCTTAAGACGCAAACCTTCAAACAACTCACCCGAGGCCTCTAAAATGCGAAACCGTGCCGCTAGCGCATCGAAGTAGGCGCTAATATAGGTATTCTGTGCACTATTTAGCTCATTTTTAGCATCAAGTAAGTTTATAAGGTCTCGCTGACCGATAAAGAATTCTTCTTGGTAGGAAACCATCGTTTTTTGCGACTGAATGACATGTTCGCGCAGATATGTGAGCTGCTCCTGCAAGTATTTATCGCCCATCCATGCCAGGCGAAGCGTATTAATGATCTGCCGGCGAACCCGCGCGGCATACTGCTGATGCTCATGCACTGCGCTGATTTTTTTCTTTTGTTCAGCGCGGTCTGCGCCGCCATTATAGAAATTGTACTGCAGTGTCAGCGCGACACTGCCCTCGTCGGTGTCCCCAGGAATACCATTCAAGTCCTCACCCACTTGCTGGGCAAAACGTAAATCCAGCTTGGGGTAATATTTGCTTTTAGTGCGCTTTTCATCGTAGATGGCGGCAGCAATGTTCGAGTTCGCTACCGTCATTGCTGGATTGCGAACAAGCGCGACATCCGTCATGCCCTCGAGTGACAATTCAGGATGAGCGGGTAAACTCGGCTCGGCAAGCTCATTGGGGCGAATATAACGGCCAAGCAACTGATGCGCCTCGGTTAGCGCATCTTCGAGGTTATTGCGCTGAGCAATAACGCCTGCTCGCGCCCGCGCGACGCGACCCTCTGTCTGCTCAAGCTGCGAGCGTCGACCAGCACCCGATTGGCTACGGCGCGTGATCTTGCCTAAAGTTTCTTCATGGGAAAGGAGGTTTTCTTCAGCTAATTCAAATAAACGCTGCTGCTTCATCACCTCGAGATAAGCTTTAACAGCCTCCAACGCAATATTATCGGCAGTATCGTAAAGGTGGTAGAGCGCTGCGCGCACTCGGGCATCCGCTTGATTAGAGTAATTGACGGTATCAAAACCATTAAACAGGTTTTGCGTTAACGACAGCTCCGCTTGGTTACTGGAATAATTATTTTCCAAAGCTGTTGGCGTGCTTGCGGCCGTAGGCGCCTCGCTCTCAACTCGACCACCAGTTGCATATAAATCAATGCTGGGCCGCCAGCCGCTAGTAGCAATAGTCTGGTCCTGCTTCGCTTGGCGGAAAATATGCAGCTGCTCAAGCACTAGCGGATTCGCGCTAATGGTATCAGAAACAAAGTCTTGTATATCCAGCGACTGAGCTTGCCCAGCAACAGCCCACACACCAAATAGACAGGCTAAACTAATTTTTTTCATCACGAGCTAGACCTTAGCTTTGAGTTAACATACACGACACACGGCACTTCATTGCCTGAATCAGCGGTCGTCGAGCTTTAGCCCCGCCACATAAAAAGCCACTATTAATAAGCTCGCGTAGACCTGACAATACTCACACCATAAACTAGTGAAGCAAGGACTGCGTTTATATGCAAGCCTTATCAACAAGCTAGCGCTGCATCATAAACCACGCCCACAACACTAGAACACATCAACAAATCAAAAGTGCAGTTAAGCAGCAGGGCTAGATAGCCTCAAGCAAACACCCATAGTGTTTAATCATAATCACAACAACGGCGGCAACTCGCTACTCTTAAAACATTACAACCGTAGACGCCGCACTCGCTCAAATCGCCCTCTCAAGTGTCCCTGACGCTCTACAAAGTATATTTGGCCAACATAGCCAATAACGGCCTCTTTCCGAACGGCTTCAGCAAATAATCGTTCATCCAAGCTGCGAGGCAACGATTTCGATCACAGGCCGATGCACTCCCAGTCATCGCAGTAATTGGCGACGCTGCAAAATAAATGACTAGCGCCGCATCTGCCAAGCCACTCCCTTTAATCCAGCCTCCATACTAATATAGTCGAGCCACTAGCTTCAAAAGAGGGAAATTAGGCGCTTACCCAGTCGGGGTAAAGTTCAGATTGCAAAACAGGCAACAAAGCAAAGGGCGCTTTAGTGTGACCTGCTATCCGACGTCCGCGGAACAGGCTCAGCTCGTATACACAGAACAAGAAGAAATAAGGGTGAGGTAAACTGGAGATTGGCGATCAAGCGGGGATGTTTGCACTGCGCCAAGCTATCGGCGTTAAACAGAGGCAGCATGGCTGCCGCCTCTGTTCGGTAGTATTACTTCTGGCTTAAACGACCTGAATCGTATTCCAAGTACATGGCCTCGAGGCTCATTGGTTTAATTTTTGATGCATTGCCGGCAGTACCAAACGCTTCGTAACGGGCAATACAAATTGCCTTCATTTCTTTAATGGTTTCTTGCAGGTATTTACGTGGGTCGAATTCGCTGGGGTTCTTCGCCATAAATTGGCGAATTGCACCTGTTGATGCCAAACGCAAATCGGTATCGAT
The DNA here is from genome assembly GCF_039539625.1 of Zhongshania borealis. Classification (NCBI taxonomy): domain Bacteria; kingdom Pseudomonadati; phylum Pseudomonadota; class Gammaproteobacteria; order Cellvibrionales; family Spongiibacteraceae; genus Zhongshania; species Zhongshania borealis. The sequence continues at coordinate 23,645 of NZ_BAABDM010000002.1, forward strand.
ATTCACTTTGCGCACGCCATGCTTAATACCTTCGGCAATTTGCTCAACGGGCACACCGTAGGTTTCTGGAATTTCGCCGCCAAATTCATTAATAATGGCCAACCAATCTTGAGGCACACTAGAGCTACCGTGCATAACCAAATGAGTACCAGGAATGCGGGCATGAATGGCTTTAATACGATCAATTGCCAGAATATCGCCAGTGGGTGGCCGGGTAAATTTGTAAGCGCCGTGACTGGTGCCACAGGCAATAGCGAGGGCATCTACGCCGGTCTTAGCCACAAAGTCAGCCGCCTCTTCTGGGTCGGTAAGCATCTGCTCGTGAGACAGAATACCCTCAGCGCCAACGCCATCTTCTTCACCAGCTTGCCCGGTTTCCAACGACCCGAGGCAACCCAACTCACCTTCAACAGACACGCCACAGGCGTGCGCCATATCAACAACGCGACGCGTAACGTCAACGTTATAGTCGTATTCGGCAGGAGTTTTGCCGTCTTCAAGCAAAGAGCCGTCCATCATTACCGAGCTAAAACCGAGCTGCATTGAACGCTGGCAAATAGCGGGACTGGTGCCATGGTCTTGGTGCATAACCACCGGAATCTCAGGAAACTCTTCAATCGCCGCCAAAATCATATGACGTAAAAACGGTGCACCTGCGTATTTGCGCGCACCCGCAGAAGCCTGCATGATCACCGGGCTATTAGTAGCACGTGCAGCTTCCATAATGGCGCGGGTTTGTTCCAGATTATTGACATTAAACGCCGGAACGCCATAACCGTATTCGGCAGCGTGGTCCAGCATTTGACGTAGGCTGATAAGTGCCATGGTGATTTCCTTTTAACTCATTAATAATTCGTTTGGCCAGACCTCGGGAGTCGGATGTCTGACGATAAAACCACGCCAGACGTCAAACCCCAGACATCAGACGCTCTGTTTAGCGCGCGCTTCAAGCATCGCTACTGCTGGCAATACTTTGCCTTCTACATATTCCAAAAATGCACCGCCGCCGGTTGAGATATACGACACCTGATCGGCAATACCAAATTTATCGACAGCAGCAAGGGTATCACCACCCCCGGCAATGGAGAAAGCCGGTGATTCAGCAATTGCTCTGGCGATTTCTTCAGTGCCGTCGGCAAATTGATCGAATTCGAAGACGCCGACCGGACCGTTCCAAATGATTGTGCCAGCTTGTTTCAGTATTTCAGCCAAGCATGCAGCCGAAACCGGGCCGATATCAAAAATCATATCGTCGTCGCCAACAAACTCTACTGGACGCAGCGTAGCAGGTTCTTTTTCGTCGAACTTTTTACCGGTCATCACATCTGTTGGTAAAGGAATATGACATTTTTCCATCAAGGCCTTCGCCTTGGGAATTAAATCGTGTTCGCACAGGGATTTACCGACATTCAAGCCCGCTGCCGCCAAGAAGGTATTGGCAATGCCGCCGCCCACAATAAGCTGATCAACTTTGTCAGACAAGGTCTCGAGTACAGTGAGTTTTGTTGAAACCTTCGAGCCACCAACAATGGCCACAAAAGGTCGCGCCGGATTTGCGAGGGCACGCTCTAGGTTTTCTAACTCACTGGCAAGCAGCGGGCCCGCGCAGGCGATTGGCGCGAATTTAGCAACACCGTGAGTTGATGCCTGGGCGCGGTGCGCGGTGCCAAAGGCGTCCATAACAAACACATCACAGAGCGCAGCATAGGCTTTGGCCAAGGACTCTTCGTCCTTTTTCTCACCCTTGTTAAAGCGCACGTTCTCAAGCAACGCCAACTGACCATCGGCCAAGGTGACACCGCTCTGCCAATCACTCAGCAGAGCAACGCTCTGGCCCAGAGCCTCACTCAAATAATCAGCCACCGGCTTTAACGAGTATTGCTCTTCAAACTCGCCTTCGGTAGGGCGACCGAGATGCGACATAACAATCACCTGAGCGCCTGCGGCTAAGGCTAGCTTCAATGTTGGCAGCGCCGCGCGTAAACGCGCATCGGAACTTACTTTACCATCCTTGATTGGTACATTAAGGTCTTCACGAATCAATACTCGTTTACCACCGAGATCCACATCGCTCATTTTAATGACTGCCATTCTCAATTCCCTGCCTTTTCTGACGACCCTACCGAGTCGAACGTTATTTAACAAAAAGTGTAATCAAGCTTCTTTCAACCAATGCGCGATCACGTCCAACATCCTGTTGGCGTAACCCCATTCATTGTCGAACCAACTAAATATACTCACCAAATCACCAACTACCCGGGTCTGCCCTGCATCTACAATGGCCGAGCGCGGGTCATGGTTAAAATCGCAAGACGCTAATGGCTCGTCACTATAACCAAGAATGCCGCTTAAACGTCCCTGTGCCGCCATTTGCAGTGCCGCATTCACGTCACTCGCGCTAACCGAGGCCTCAAGGCTCACGGTCATTTCCATGGCAGACACATTGTGGGTAGGAATACGCACCGCACGCGCCGCAAAACAGCCATCCAGCTCAGGAATAATACGGCCAATTCCCGCAGCCAAACCGGTGTCGACCGGAATCATCGACAAACCAGCCGCTCTGGTTTTACGCAAATCAGTGTGATGATAGGCGTCCAGTACCGGCTGATCGTTCATTGCTGAGTGAATAGTGGTAATACAGCCCGAGCGAACGCCAAAGGCCTTATTGAGCACGTCAATCACCGGCACAATGCCATTGGTTGTGCACGAGGCGTTCGACACAATGCGCTGCTCTGCATCCAACTCACCGTGATTCAAACCATAAACAATAGTCGGTGTACCGGGCTCACCGGGTTGCGATAGCAATACATGGCGCGCGCCCCGCTCTATATGCACCTCAAGGTCCGAGTAGCGACTCACCACCCCCGAGCACTCCAACACTACATCAATATTATGACGAGTCCAGTCGAGCTGATTCAAATCTTCGTGATGGCTCACGGCGATAACATCGTCGTTCACCAATAAACTGCCATGACGATACTCAACCTTGCCCGCAAAGCGGCCATGAGTACTGTCGTAGCGGGTCAGATGCGCAATAGTCGCGAGATCGGCCGGCTCATTAATCGCGACGATCTGCATACTGTCACGCAGCGGTGATTCATACAGGGCGCGCAATACGCAGCGCCCTATGCGGCCGTATCCGTTTATGGCCAGTCGTAGCATTAGCTCAGGCAATCCTCAACCGCATCAACAACGGCGTCAGTGGTAATACCAAAGTATTCAAACAAGGCTTCAGCAGGTGCTGACTCGCCAAAGCTATCCATACCAATGATGCGGCCATCCAAGCCCACGTATTTGTACCAGTAGTCGCGGTGAGCCGCCTCTACTGCAACCCGCGCTGGAATATTGCTCGGCAAAACTGACTCGCGGTAATCGCCGTCTTGGCTGTCGAACACATCCGTTGACGGCATAGACACGACGCGAATCTTTTTGCCCTTAGCGGCCAATACTTGCTGAGCAGCCATGGCCAATTTCACTTCGGAGCCGGTAGCAATAATAATGGCTTCGGCCTCGCCTTCGCAGTCACTCAATACATAAGCGCCGCGCGCGACATTCGCCAGCTGCTCGGCGTCACGCTGCTGATGAGGTAAACCCTGACGAGTAAAGATCAGCGCGCTTGGGCCATCGGCACGCTCCAACGCCGCCTTCCATGCCACCGCAGATTCAACCATATCGCAGGGCCGCCACAGTGACATATTGGGGGTGCCGCGCAGACTGGCAATTTGCTCGATTGGCTGGTGAGTTGGGCCATCTTCGCCTAGGCCGATGGAGTCGTGGGTATAAACGTGAATCACCCGCTGGCCCATAATCGCGGCCATGCGTACGGCGTTACGAGCGTATTCCATAAACACTAAGAAGGTTGCACCGTAGTTAACGAAGCCGCCGTGCAGAGCGATGCCGTTCATCATCGCAGACATACCAAATTCGCGCACACCGTAGTGCAGGTAGTTGCCGCTAGCATCTTTGGCATCAATGGCTTTTGCGCCACTCCACAACGTCAGGTTGGAACCGGCCAAATCAGCCGAACCACCAAACAATTCTGGCAACATAGCGCCATACGCTTCGATACACAGCTGTGACGCCTTGCGGGTTGCGACCTCTTTACCCTCTGCCTGGCACTGCGCTATATAAGCAGTGGCTTTCTCGGCAAAATCAGCGGGCAAGTCACCCTTAACACGCCGACTAAAGTCAGCCGCCAAGTCTGGGTAAGCTGCCGCGTATTTGGCAAAGGCGTCGTCCCAAGATGCTTCGGCTGCCTTGCCTTTTTCTTGAGCATTCCAGCCCTCGTAAATATCTTCTGGAATCTCGAACGGGCCATGTGCCCAGCCCAAGCTCTCGCGAGTCAATGCGATTTCAGCATCGCCTAGTGGCGCGCCGTGGCTTTCTTCCTTACCTTGTTTGTTCGGCGAGCCTTTGCCGATCACGGTTTTACAGCAGATCAACGTAGGCTTGCCAGTCTCTTCCCGCGCCGCGTCTATAGCACGCGCAACCTCAGCGCTGTTGTGGCCATCTACCGCAGGAATAACATGCCAGCCATAAGCTTCAAAACGCGCTGGGGTGTCGTCGGTGAACCAGCCTTCAACTTCACCGTCGATGGAGATACCGTTATCGTCGTAGAAAGCAATTAACTTACCAAGACCCAAGGTGCCCGCCAGCGAACACACTTCGTGACTGATACCTTCCATCATGCAGCCATCACCCATAAAGGTGTAGGTGTAGTGGTCAACAATATCGTGGCCATCACGGTTAAACTGCGCCGCTAATACTTTTTCAGCCACTGCCATACCCACGGCGTTAGCCAAGCCCTGCCCCAAGGGACCCGTCGTGGTCTCAACACCAGGGGTGTAACCGTATTCTGGGTGACCCGGCGTGCGGCTGTGTAGCTGACGAAATTGCTGCAGATCTTCAATACTCAGATCGTAACCGCTGAGGTGCAATAGCGAATAGATCAACATTGAACCGTGACCGTTGGATAAAATAAAACGGTCACGGTTAGCCCACTCAGGATTATTGGGGTTGTGTTTTAAATAGTCGCGCCACAAGACTTCGGCGATATCTGCCATACCCATTGGTGCGCCGGGATGACCAGATTTGGCTTTTTGAACAGCATCCATACTTAGGGCGCGAATAGCGTTGGCGAGATCACTACGTGAGGGCATCGGTGGCTCCTAGATCGAGTTGGTAACTTAAGTATGAACTTACGCACGGACTTAAGCGGACAGCAAAGAGGCGGTATTTTCCCCTAGTGGCGCGCAGACAGCAAATGGCAGAACCGTAAAAATGGCCAATTTACTGCGTCTTTAGCCCACTATGCTTGCAACAATCGCGGCTGACAGCGAAAATCAGCGGCTCAAGGAACGATTCAGGTCACAAACTCCATGTTCAACAATATATTAATGGTGTGTATCGGCAATATTTGCCGCAGCCCCACCGCGGAATACTTGCTCAAACACAAGCTTGCCGACAAACCTGGCGTGACAATTCACTCCGCTGGGCTCGGCGCCTTAGTGGGCAAACCCATCGACCCCAGCGCAGGTAAAATACTTACCGCGAACGGCGTCGACGCCAGTGATCACTCCGCTCGGCAAGTTACCGCAGAACTGCTATTAAAAGCCGACTTGATTCTAGTGATGGAGCAGCGCCACATTAAAGGCATCACCGAACTCGCCCCTCAAGTCAGCGGCAAAACCTTTTTACTGGGCAAATGGTCGCAAAACCAACCGGTACCCGACCCCTACCGTAAAAGCGCGGAAGCTTTTGAGCACGTTTACGGGCAGATCGACCAATTCACCAACGATTGGCTTAAGTACCTGTAAACCTGCCGGACGTCGAATACTTGACGCCGGACACCCAAGAGACTGAGAGCTAGCCTCGGACGGCAGTCAAAATCTATATCAATATATTTTGATATAGATAAAAAGCCTGCTACACTGCGCGGCATGAATTCTGCCAGCCCGACCAATACCGCGATTTCTGCGAGCAACGACCAGCTATTGCAACTCTGCAAAGCCGGTAGCGATATGTTGCGCCTGCAGGTTTTGCGGGTACTAAGTCGCGACGCCTACTCGGTCCAGGAGCTTTGCCACATTCTCGATTGTCGGCAATCTGGCATGAGCCACCATCTCAAAACCCTGACTTCCGCGGGTTTAATTACCAAGCGCCGCGAAGGCAATAGCCTGTTTTATCGCCGCAGTTACGCCCCCGCTCTCGCCGATTTAGCGCCGCTACACGACGCCTTACACAGCAGCGCCGATCTCATTCAATTGGATCTTGATCAGCAGCACCGCTTAGAGCAGGTCTACGCCGAGCGCGCCGAACGTTGCCAAGCTTTTTTTGCCGAGCACGCCAGTGAATTTGGCGAGCAGCAAGAGCAAATGGTCGCCTTTAATGTCTACGGACACAGCTGCATGGAATTACTGCGCAGCAGCCAGAACCAAGGCGGTGAGCTCGCCATTGAGATTGGCCCTGGCGAAGGCGCATTTTTAGCGGAGTTGTCGCCTTATTACACCAAGGTCGTCGCGGTAGACAATGCCCAAGCGATGCTGAATCGCGCCGGAGAATTTGTAAACCAACAGGCGCTGGAAAACGTAGAGCTGGTGTTAGGCGACAGCCGCAGCGAGCAGCTACAGCCAAATAGCGCTGACTGCGTGGTGTGCAATATGGTCTTACACCATGTACCGTCACCCGCCGACATATTCAAAGACGCCGCCCGCTTACTGAAACCCGGCGGCCTATTTTGCGTTAGTGATTTATGTCGCCACGATCAAAGCTGGGCCAGAGAAGCCTGCGGCGATATGTGGCTGGGTTTTGAACCCGATGATTTAAGTGAGTGGGCAGCGGCCAACGGATTACAAGACGGCGCCGCGGCCTATTTAGCCCAGCTTAATGGCTTTCGCGTACAGGTTCGGCAATTTATTAAAGCCGAGCCTTACACCTTACCTACCCCGAACCCCAGCGCCTGAAACCGCGTCGGCAATTAGCAGAGGACTTTTGCAACCATGTCTGAATACAGTATTTTTACCTCGGAGTCGGTGTCTGAAGGACATCCCGACAAAATGGCCGACCAGATTTCTGACGCCGTACTCGACGCGATTATCGCCCGCGACAAACACGCCCGCGTTGCCGTAGAAACACTGGTTAAAACCGGCATGGCGATTGTTGCCGGTGAAGTCACGACCTCGTGCTACGTCGACCTAGAAGACATTATCCGCGACGTGATCACTGGCATTGGCTACAACAGCTCAGACGTTGGTTTTGACGGCGCCAGCTGCGCGGTATTAAACGCCATCGGCAAGCAGTCAGTTGACATCAACCAAGGTGTCGACCGCGCTCGCCCAGAAGATCAAGGCGCTGGCGACCAAGGCTTAATGTTCGGCTACGCCACCAATGAAACCCCGTCGCTGATGCCTGCGCCGCTGTTTTACTCTCACCGTTTGGTAGAGCGTCAGGCTTACTTGCGCAAAAACGGCGTGTTGTCTTGGTTACGCCCAGACGCTAAAAGTCAGGTTACCCTGCGCTATGAAAATGGCCTACCCGTCGCGGTAGATGCCGTTGTACTGTCTACTCAGCACAACCCTGAGATCTCGCAAAAAGACCTGCAAGAAGCGGTGCGTGAAGAAATTATTAAACATGTCATTCCAGCCGAATTGCTTCACGCTGGCACCCAATACCACATTAACCCAACGGGCAAATTCGTCATTGGCGGCCCCGTTGGCGATTGCGGCCTGACCGGCCGCAAGATCATCGTAGACACCTACGGTGGCATGGCTCGCCACGGCGGCGGCGCCTTCTCCGGAAAAGACCCCTCTAAGGTTGATCGTAGCGCAGCTTACGCTGGCCGCTATGTTGCCAAAAACATTGTTGCCGCCGGTCTTGCCGACCGCTGCGAAATTCAGGTGAGCTATGCCATTGGCGTTGCTGAACCCACCTCAATTTCAATCAACACCTTTGGTACCGGCAAAGTCAGCGACGCCAAACTGGTTGCCGCAGTACGCGAAGTCTTCGACCTGCGCCCCTATGGCATCACCAAAATGCTGGATCTGGCCCACCCAATGTACCAACCCACTGCAGCCTACGGACACTTTGGTCGCGATCCTTACGAGCTAACGTATAACTTTAAAGAAAATGGCGAACAGAAATCTGAGACTGCGACCGCATTTAGCTGGGAGAAGACTGATCGCGCGGAGGCTTTGAAAGCAGCTTTATAGCGCGGGAGAGGCTGGCCGGAAGACGGTATACGCAAAAGCCTAAACCCCGCTCAAAACTATTTGGAGGGTTGCCATGGAACGGCGGCATATACGAATGGATGTTTGGCAGGACTCTGTGGCACTGGTTCATCATGCTTATGAATTCAGCACAATGTTTCCGCAGGATGAACGATTCGGGCTTATCAGCCAGATGCGACGCTCGGCCATTAGTATTCCGAGCAATATCGCAGAAGGTGCAGCCCGCGGATCAGACAAAGACTTTTTGCGTTTCCTGTATATCGCTAGGGGATCCCTAGCAGAGTTAGAAACACAAATAATCATAGCCACACAACTAGGCTATATAAACGAGCAAGAAAATTGGCAGCCAGGTCTTGAACGCGTTTTTGCGAAACTAGCTGCATTAATAACCGACTTCGGGCGAGTACCAAGTGAGCGCATTTGCGTCTCCCGTCTCCCGTCCAGCATTTAGCTTATAGAGGTATACACCATGACCAACATTTCCACCGACTACAAAGTCGCCGACATTTCCCTTGCTTCTTGGGGCCGCAAAGAACTCAGTATTGCCGAAGGTGAAATGCCGGCGCTGATGGCCATGCGCACAAAATACGGCGCTGACAAGCCACTGGCTGGCGCCAAGATTTTGGGCTGTATTCACATGACAATTCAAACTGGGGTTTTGATTGAAACCTTGGTTGAGCTGGGTGCAGAAGTGCGCTGGTCGTCGTGCAATATTTTCTCTACTCAAGACCACGCTGCCGCGGCAATTGCCGCTGCGGGCGTTCCAGTATTTGCTTGGAAAGGCGAAACTGAAGAAGAGTATGAGTGGTGCCTAGAGCAAACCATTTTAAAAGACGGCCAGCCGTGGGATGCCAACATGGTATTGGATGATGGCGGCGATTTGACTGGTCTGCTTCACCAAAAATACCCACAGATGATGGACCGCATTCACGGTATCACTGAAGAAACTACTACGGGTGTTCACCGCCTCCAAGAGATGATGGCGAAGGGCGAGCTAAAAGTACCCGCCATTAACGTTAACGACTCAGTGACCAAGTCTAAAAACGACAACAAGTACGGCTGCCGCCACAGCCTGAACGATGCCATCAAGCGCGGCACCGATCACCTCTTATCTGGCAAAAAAGCCTTAGTCATTGGCTACGGCGATGTGGGTAAAGGCTCTGCAGCATCCCTGCGCCAGGAAGGCATGATTGTTAAAATCAGCGAAGTCGATCCCATCTGCGCAATGCAAGCCTGCATGGATGGATACGAAGTTGTTTCGCCTTACAACAACGGCATAAACGATGGCAGCGAAGCCTGTGTAAATACCTTAGTGCTCGGCAACACCGACCTACTGGTTACCACCACCGGTAACGTCAATGTTTGCGATTCTAATATGCTCAAAGCCCTGAAAAATGGCTGCGTGGTGTGCAACATCGGTCACTTCGACAATGAAATCGACACCGCCTTTATGCGTAAAAACTGGGAGTGGGAAGAAGTTAAACCACAGGTACACTTGGTTTACCGCAACAAAGCCGCTAACGACCACCTAATACTCTTGTCAGAAGGCCGCTTGGTTAACCTCGGCAACGCTACTGGCCACCCCAGCCGCATCATGGACGGGTCTTTCGCCAACCAAGTACTGGCACAAATTTACCTTTACGAGCGTCGCTTCGCCGATTTAGAAGCTAACTTCAAAGCTAACGCCATTACCGTAGAAGTACTGCCCAAGAAATTAGACGAAGAAGTAGCCGCCCACATGGTAGCCGGCTTCGGAGGCGTGCTGACCCAGCTCAGCAAAACTCAAGCAGACTATATTGGCGTACCCGTTGAAGGTCCATTTAAGCCTGAGAGTTATAAGTACTAAAGCGGGAGACGCTTTACGGGAGACGGTAAACGCGAATTTTTAGCGTCTCCCATCTCCCGTCTAGCATTTAGCCGAGCGGCGTTAACAAACAAAAAAGCTCGACGCTCAGAACACACTACCGGAACACATCATGGCAAACCGTTACAGCTTTGAATTCTTCCCCCCAAAAACCGAAGTTGGTCGGGCGAAGTTAAAAGACACTCGCAGCCAATTGGCCGCCTTGAATCCTGAGTTTTTCTCAGTGACTTACGGCGCCGGAGGCTCAACTCGCGACAATACCCGCGATATCGTTTTAGAAACCAAGCAAGCAGGCCTATCTGTTGCGCCGCATTTGTCTTTTGGTGGTGACGAAGAATCTGAGATTCTGACACTGCTCAATGACTACAAGACCGCAGGTATAGATCGCATTGTCGCACTGCGTGGTGACATCCCATCTGGCATGGGTGCAACGCGTCAGGTTTACGCCAAAGAGCTAGTGGAATTTATTCGCAAGCACACCGGCGATCACTTTCAATTAGAAGTGGCCGCGTATCCAGAAACTCACCCCGATGCCAAAAATCATCAGGCTGATATCAATTTTCTGAAAGCAAAATTGGATGCTGGTGCCAATAGCGCCATCACCCAATACTTCTTTAACGCCGACGCGTATTTTTACTTCTTAGAAGACTGCGAAAAAGCGGGCATCGACAAGCCGATTTACCCCGGCATTATGCCAATTACTAACTTCGCTAATCTCGCGCGCTTCTCTCGCAACTGCGGCGCTGAAATTCCGCGCTGGCTAGCGCAAAAGCTTGATGGCTACGGTGATGACCAAGCAAGTATCATTGAATTTGGCGCGGAGTTTGTTAGCGAGCTATGCCATATTTTAATGGAAGGCGGCGCACCGGGAATTCATTTTTACAGTATGAATCAGGTTGAGCCAATTAAGCGTATTGCTGAAGCGGTAATGAGTTCGCATCCAGCCAAGTAGCAGCAAGTATTAAGTGAGGCACCACCAGCGCCGCCTCACTTTTTATCCCACTAAAGAACCATCGTCTCCACTTTCAGCAAACCGTCTAGTTCACACAGCAAGTGATCGCCCCTGCACAACGGGCCAACGCCAGCAGGCGTACCCGTCAATACAACGTCGCCCGGCATAAGGCTAAAATTGTGACTGATATCACTGAGCAAGGTTTCTACAGAAAACAACATATCACCGCAGCTACCTAATTGTTGCACGCCACCATTGCGGGTTAAACGCAATGTTAGGCTAGAAAAATCTAAGGCCGAATCAAAGGGGATAAATGCCGACAAGGGACTTGCGCCATCAAACGCCTTAGCGCGCTCCCAGGGCTGCCCTTTCTTTTTCAATTCGGTTTGAACATCGCGCAAGGTCAAGTCCAAGGCCAAGCCAATTCCTGCAATCGCAACTCGACACTGGTCTGGCGCCGCGCGACTAAGGGGCTGCCCAATCAACAGGGCCAACTCCAACTCGTGGTGACAACTGCCGTCGCCCGCAGGCAATTGCAATGGTTCCGCCATCGCCACCATCGCCGTCGCAGGTTTCATAAACAGCAATGGCGTGTCGGGTATATCATTACCCAACTCCTTGGCGTGTTCAGCGTAATTGCGTCCTACACACACCAGCTTGCCCGGCGAGGCAGCAAACTCAGTGTCGTCAATAAAACTATGGCGATACAAATTCATCAACGAAACTCCGTCTTAGTCGAATATTTTGCCAGGGTTCATGATCCCCTTTGGATCAAACACGTGTTTCACTTGGCGCATTAAGGCAATTTCAGTTTCCGAACGCGAATAAGATAAATAGTCTTTTTTCAACAGCCCCACACCGTGCTCTGCCGATACGCTGCCGCCAAATTTCTCAACAATTTCAAATACCCCAACACTCACTTTAGCGCACTGCGCAAAGAAGGTTTCTTTATCTAAGTCATCGGGTTTGAGAATATTCAGATGCAAATTGCCGTCGCCAATATGGCCGAACCAAATAATTTCAAAATCTGGGTATTGCGCCGTTACGAGTGACTCCACCGCCTCAAGGAAATTCGGCACCCGCGAGATAATGGTGGAGATGTCATTTTTATACGGGGTCCACTGCGAGATCGTCTCAGAAATATCCTCGCGCAGGCGCCACAGATTTTTCAGTTGCTCCAGACTCTGACTCATCACGCCGTCGCTGACCCAACCCTCTTCCACGCACGTTTCAAACAAGGCCATGGCCTGCGCTTCGACTTCATCGTTAAGGCATTCAAATTCCAATAATGCGTAATAAGGACAGGTCGACTCAAATGGCCGCGGGACCTTACTGTGGGCAACCACTTTTTGCAGCGCTTGTTCTGAGAAGAATTCAAACGCAGTCAAGTCCATTTCGGCCTGAAAGCGATTAAACAAATTCATTATCCCGTTAAAATCTTCCACGCCCAATACAAAGGCAGTGAGATTTTTGGGCTGACGGGTCAATTGCATGGTCGCTTCAATAATCAACCCCAAGGTGCCTTCGGCGCCAATAAAGAGCTGCCGCAAATCGTAGCCAGCATTGTTTTTTAGCAGGCCGCGATTAAGTTCCAGCAAATCGCCATTACCGGTAACAACTTTCAGGCCAGCCACCCAATCACGGGTCATGCCGTAGCGAATAACCTTAATGCCGCCGGCATTGGTCGCGATATTGCCGCCAATCTGTGAGGAACCCGCCGAAGCGAAGTCAACCGGATAAAATAGGCCGCGCTCCTCGGCAAAGTCCTGCAATTGCTCGGTAATTACCCCAGCTTGACAAACCACCGTGCGGTCAATGGGATCAAAGTCGCTGATATGGCTCATATAGTCGAAGGACACCACAACTTCACCGTTAGCGGCGACCGCGCCACCACTCAGACCGGTACGACCACCCGAGGGCACAATTGCGAACTCGAGCTTATTGGCCAACTGAACAATGGCTTGCACCTCTGCCGCAGTGCGGGGAAAAACCACCGCGAGCGGCGCCGGCGTGTGGACTTTGGTCCAGTCGCGGCCGTGGCTGAGGAGGATTTCAGCATCGCTGCGCACCTTGTCCTCGCCCACAATGGCTTGCAAGTCTTTAATTACGTTAGCGGAGGACGGTATTTGGCTTGCCGACATGGTAAAAATGCCTCTCAGAATCGCACTTGGGAAAGTGGAATATGATAACATACTGCGCTTTCACTTTACCTCAGAGTGGGGCTAGCAAATTCATGGCAAAAACATCCCTCGACAAAGCCAAAATCAAATTCCTGCTATTGGAAGGACTTCACCAGTCCGCTGTCGATGCCCTACACGCGGCCGGCTATACCAATATCGACTACTACCAAAAGGCCCTTCCCGACGAGGAGCTTAAGCAAAAAATAGCGGACGCCCACTTTGTCGGCATCCGCTCACGCACCCAGCTCACCGCTGAAGTGCTGGATGAAGCTAAAAAGCTGATCGCAGTAGGTTGCTTTTGCATAGGCACCAACCAAGTTGACCTGCAAGCCGCCACCGAGCGCGGGATTGCCGTATTTAACGCGCCGTTTTCTAACACCCGCTCGGTTGCCGAGCTGGTGATTGCCGAAGCAATCTTATTAATGCGCGGCTTAGCCGAGAAAAACGCCGCCGCTCACCGCGGTGAGTGGATGAAAACGGCTGTTGGCTCCTACGAAATTCGTGGCAAGCGCCTCGGTATTATCGGTTACGGCTCCATTGGTATGCAGCTGTCGGTTATCGCTGAAAGCCTGGGCATGGAAGTGTGCTTTACGGACGTGGTCAACAAACTGCCCCTCGGCAATGCCCACCAAGTCAGCATGGGCGAACTGCTAGCCACCTCCGATATCGTCACCTTGCACGTGCCCGAAACACTGTCTACCCAGATGATGATGGGCGCAGATCAATTCGCGCAGATGAAAGCTGGCGCGATTTTAATTAACGCTGCCCGCGGCACCGTGGTCGACATCGATGCACTCGTTAACGCCCTGCGCGACAACAAGCTCGCTGGCGCTGCCATCGACGTATTCCCTGAAGAGCCACGCAGCAATAGCGACGAGTTTATTTCGCCGTTGCGTGAATTCGACAATGTGTTTTTGACGCCACATGTTGGCGGATCCACCGTGGAAGCCCAGTTGAATATAGGCATGGAAGTCGCCGACAAACTAGTCAAGTACTCAGACAACGGCACCAGCACCTCGTCGGTCAACTTCCCTGAAGTGGCACTACCGGCCCACCCTGGCAAGCACCGTATTCTGCACATTCACCACAATGTGCCCGGCATTCTCAGCGCGATCAATCTGATCTTTTCTGAGAACAACATCAATATCTCTAGCCAATACCTGCAGACCAGTGAAAAAGTGGGTTATGTCGTTATCGATATTGATGAAGCCTCTAGCGAATTTGCGGTAGAAAAACTGCTAGACGTGAAAGGCACTATTCGCTGCCGCGTCTTGTTCTAAACCACCTGCCGCGCTAAGCGGCAGAAACTGCAAGGGCAACGCCATTTATGTCTGATATTTTAAACGCCGAACTCGCCGCACTGCTCGACAAACGCGCGCTAGTCGGCATTAGTTATTACGATATTAATGGCGACACCCTTCAACAGCGCATGCTGGCTGGCACCGTGGTGCGGGTAACCGCCAAAGACGGCATAACCCTGCGCCAGAGTGACGAAGAAGAATTCACCATCCCCTCTTCAACCTCACCGTGGTTTATTGCGCCGGCGGGTAATTACAAAACTGGCGACGGCGAAGCGATTAGTAACCCAGATTACCTAGTAACCTGGGACGTGCATCGCTGCCAAGACATGGATAAGCCAGAAGGTGAGCACCAGTGGTGGGAATGGGTAGCGAATACCACACCGCCGTCGGTGGGTTGAGTTGCGGGAGGCGCTTGACGGGAGATGGGAAACGCTTAGAAGCATTCGCTTCGCTCACATGAATACCTGCATTCGCAGGTATGACTAAATGTTACTGTCACGCCTCTCTATTTTTTGCGTATACCGTCTCCCGTCAAGCATTTAGCGCCTAAAGATAGTCATCGCAGGCCTGCCACAATTTCTCCCGATACGCTTCACCCTCTTTTGCTAAGTGATGACGAGCGCCGGGCACAAAGACTACCTTGGCGTTTGGGAATTTCTGTTGAATGCGCGGCAGATTGTAACGCCACTCTACGGTTTCATCGGCGTCGCCTTGCAGGATCAGTATTGAGCTCGCCACCGGCGTTTGTTTCAGAAACCAGGACTGCCATTTTTTGAGCGCGCCTACCCAGCTAACTGGCAGGGTTCTAGCTTGCAAGGGATCGCGCTCACGGAGAAACTCCAGAAAAACCTGGTCGTCAGAGTTATCGGCAAATTTGCGCGGCAAGCCTTTGATAAAATACTTTAACACTGCGTGAGCAGGCTTACCCCACCACCAGTCACAAGGTCTTAATAGCGGTGCTAGTAGCACCACATGCTCAAAATCTGCTTCGCCCCCACTAAGTAAATGTGACATCAGTACCGCACAGCCGGTACTCTGAGCCAAGGCAACGCGGCGCGCGGGTAAATTAAAATCGGCAACCACCGTAAATGCATCGCTCAACACTTGCCGATAGCGCATAAAATCGTCGATCGCCGCGCGCTCGCCACTCGACAAACCATGACCGGGCAGATCGTACGCCACAACCGAATAACCGTGCTTTAAAAAATAGTTGATCACATTATTAAACAAGCCCACGTGATCATAGTAGCCGTGGTAGACAAAGGCGGTGCTATGCGCATCGGGCAATACAAACACCTGCACGGCAATACGCTCACCGGCGCTATTAAAGCTGCCAAACAGATGTTTTAAACCAACGTACTGCTGCCCAAAATCAATACCGTAATACGCGCTGTAACTCTGCGCCCAAGGCAGCGCCGCGATGTCGGCATTGACATCAATCGCGGGCAAGTCGGGAATATTCTGAAGATCCAGCTCGGGCGACCACTTCATAATAGGGCTACTCTCGTTATTTGAATTTTTCTGCCGACGCGATTAAGCACTGATAAACCAATTGGCGACTATCTTCACCCGGAATACAAATCACATTAGCATTATCACTGTAGAGCTCAGCCAAACTATAACTTACAAGGTCTGCCGCACTCCACCACATTTCCTCTGGGACTTTACTGTTATCAAAACCGTCAAAAGCCGCGCGCTGGTGAAACTCACTGCGCGTATAACTCGGGCACAAACACTGCACTTTAATACCATCGCGACGCACCTCAAGTTGCAGTGCTTCCGAATAAGCATTGAGAAATGCCTTGCTTGCACCATACACCGCCGAGTTTTTTAGGGGAAAAAAGCTACCCATTGACGAAACGTTAATAATGCGACCGCCACCACTTTCTTTCATATACGGCAGTGCCGCTCGGCACAGCGCCAGCGTGGCGTTGCAGTGCAAGTTCACCATCGCCTGTTGCACATCAAGATCGGCCTCGGCAAAACGGCCAACACTGCCAAAACCCGCGTTATTTATCAGCAAGGTGATAGGGCCTTTTTGACGAATCGCCTCCATCACCCGCGCCACCCCAATATTTGAGCTCAAATCCAGCGCCAAGCAATAAATCGTCAGGCCATCTTGACGCAGTGCGTCGCTCAAGGCCGCGAGCTTTTCATTGTCTCGACCAACCAGCACCATCGCCTTACAGCGCGGCGCTAATTGTTCAGCGAAGGCTTTACCAATGCCCGCCGAGGCACCTGTTATTAAGGCAATTTCTGTTCTCAATTCAGTCGTCATTTCTGCTGCCATTATTATCGAGTAAACGCCGCAACGGTCTAGGCATAAAACCTAGCGCGACCACAAACACCACTATACAGCCGTCATTTTGCCCCTTATTACGCTACGCGGATACCACCAAGCGATTACTAAATGGTAAGACAGCGGCTAATTGCTACAGTCATGCCACGCCGAATAATCTAATTTCAGTTACTATGCGCTCAATCGTAAGGCGGCAAAAATCACCAAGTTCATACAAAACTGACATGGCGCACCAATGCGCTTTTCAATAGGGACACAAATGAGAAAATTACTGATATTTTTTGCGGCAGGCTGCCTTGGCGCCTTAATCAATAGTCTCGCCATTTGGTTGTTGGGCGATCAAGGTATAACGGCGCGCCTTGGCATTGCGATTGCGCCAAACCTGACGCCAAGCTGGCTATATCCGCGCATCGTGTGGGGAGGGATTTGGGGTTTGCTGTTTATCTTGCCGATGCTGGCTTCGCGGCCATTCAGCAAAGGCCTTGTATTAAGCTTATTTCCGACGGCAGTTCAGCTATTGCTGATTTTCCCTCAAGCCTATAA
Organism: Zhongshania borealis; assembly: GCF_039539625.1. NCBI lineage: Bacteria > Pseudomonadati > Pseudomonadota > Gammaproteobacteria > Cellvibrionales > Spongiibacteraceae > Zhongshania > Zhongshania borealis. The sequence goes on from NZ_BAABDM010000002.1 coordinate 41,009, forward strand.
AGGCTTAGGCGGTATAGAATTAGGTCTATACACCCCAATTCTAGTGCTCGTCATTAATGCCGTGTGGGGCGTAGCAACCGCGCTGACCATTCGCTACGCCCGATAATTAAGGCGACCCACGTTTAGGCCGCCGATGAAGCACAAGCTTATTTAGCCGCTTTTTTACTCGCGCCGCTAATACCGTCTGGCTCTGAACCATCCAAGCCTTTGATGATGGCCTCTGCGCGCAACACGCATAGTTTGGAAATCGAGAGCAGTAGTTCTACCTCATCTAAAATAGCGGCTTGGTAGCTCGCCATCAATGACCGACCTTCCGCAGTGCTTGCCGCGCTGCCGCCAGCCGTTGGCCCAATGCTTGAATCCGCAGGAATGACCACAGAAAATCGTTTGGTCTTCCAATCATCAAACATGGCGTTCCAGGCGCGAATTTCGGTTTTCAATTCATAATCCCGGCGATTGATAAGTGACTTATTCGCATCAATCGCCGCAGCATCAGTGCATGGGGTATCACACGATGTCATCGCCTTGGCGATCTGCATTTGATTTTGACCAAACGCGGCTTGCAGCCAACGTTTGCGTTTGCCGAGCACCGCCTCAGGCGCTTCGGCACCTTGGTTTTTGGCAAGATAACTCGCATAACTACGCGCGGCCGCCTGAACCTCGGCGCTGTCAGAAACAGAGCTAGGCACAGTAACGCTTGCCTCAGGTGCTTTTCCGCCATTCAACTCCGCAATACGGGCCCGCTCAGCGGCTAATGCCGCGGCGACCTCAACATACTTCGGGTGCACAATTTCGCCCTCACTAATCCAGGTGAGCGCCTCGGCGGCACTGGCCGGCGGTTTAGGTACTGCGCTGTACAAATCCGAGAGCGGCGTAGCCGCTTGCGCAGCGATTGCACCAAACGTAAGTGCAATAGCGAAAGAGCGGCGAATATTTCGAGAAGATATAAACATCATTAATGCCTGTTTCAGGGTTGACGGTGATGACCTTGCCTCATACAAGCAAAAATGACGCCGAGATTCACCGACGCCCCTAGACTCGCCGCCAGCACTGGCCCTCAGCGGTATTTAACGATGATCAGATAACACATATTCAACAACAAGCCTCAAACGCACCAAAGACGCCCACAACAAAACCAAGCCTTACCGCGACAAGCCCCAAAATAGTACCGAGCGCCCTGCGCCACATAATCTCAGTCATAGGCACTAGCTGGCGAAGCCCCTCATTCCCATCTATACATAAACTAGGCTCACCGTGGCCTGGTTAATAAAAAATCAACTGAAAGAGAGAGGCAAGGCGATGCTGACTGAATTTAAGAAATTTGCCATGCGCGGCAATGTTGTCGATATGGCCGTGGGTATTATTATCGGCGGCGCCTTTGGCACCATCGTAAAAAGCATGGTTTCAGATGTCATCATGCCGCCAATCGGTCTGCTATTGGGCGGGGTCGACTTTGCCGATTTATTCGTGACCCTAAAAGAGGGTGCCGTCGCCGGACCTTACGCCAACCTCGCGGCAGCGCAAAGCGCAGGGGCAGTAACAATTAATTACGGCGTGTTTTTCAACGCAGTCTTTAGTTTTATAATTGTCGCTTTTGCCGTATTTATGCTGATCAAAGGCATTAACAATATGCAAAAAGAAGAAGAAGCCGCACCTGCTGCGCCAACGACCAAAGACTGCCCTCACTGCCTGTCAAAAATAGCAATTAAAGCCAGCCGCTGCCCGCATTGCACTTCAGAGCTAAGCGATAGCTAGTACGCCTAAACGGCACTCAGAGAACGGCGGCTGGCGCATTCAACTTACGCCAGCCATCTTGCCCTAATACAGCGATGATTCGCGCTTTATTGGCGAGCATAATTTGATGGCGTGCAGTTTGGACCATGCTCGCTTTCAGCTCCGGCGTGACGCCGGCCAACACATAGAGGTGACGCTGGGGACTAACGACCTTATCTAAGACGCGAATTCCCTTAAAATGCGCTACTTGCGACCACTTTACGCCGCCCTGCTCCGCTAAAATCAATGTTTCAGGCAATTCTGCCTGTAGTTCAGCCCTAGCAAAAGCGAGTATTTCCACCACGACCGCGGTCATAGCCGCTTTGCCCGCCAAGCGATTCTGTAATGAAATTGAGGGCATACGACTCTTGTCGCCGACAGCCAAGAATCCCGCGCCCTCATATTCATCGACGCCGCACAACCATGCAGGGGCTTCGCCACGATCACTATCGGGATAAGCACATTCGGCGTGCACCAACGGACTCACAATAAAAGCGAATACTAAACCTAGCGGCAAAAATGCGCGCATTAATATCTCCACGTATTGCAGCAAGCCAAAACCAGCCACTAAAAAGATGAACCCGCCGTTTCCAAAAAAGCCTGTTCGGCCATCGTCGAGTCGCGACCCAAGATAGCATTGCGATGGGGGTAACGGCCAAATTCGTTTATGATTTGCTGGTGCCTGAGGGCAAACCGGTAATTATCAGCCAAGCCAAGCGACTCATATAATCGCAATGAGGCATTCTGAATGGCCGCGGACTCACTGTGCATATAGGGCATATACAGGAACACGCGTTGAGCTTGGCTCAGCTCCTCGTCAGCGTGCACCCGAATCGCCTCTTGCGCTAAAATCAATGCCTGCCCATCAGCGGCAAAGGCGGCCGCTTGGTCACGGTAGATATTCCGCGAAAACTGATCGAGTACGATAATTTCTGCCAAACGCCCTAGGGCTCGATGTCGCCATGAGTAAAGCTCACCCGCAACGGCGGCATGATGAATAGCGCCAAACCGGGTAGCGATTAACTGATCAAGCGCGGGGTCCTTTCTAAAATGCGCCGACGCGGAAAGCTCGCCGAACCAAAAATCGATAACTTTTTGAAAATGCATTAATTCATGCGCTCACTCAAACAACAGACCTCGGTATTTTAGTCCTCTTTGGCTAGCGATAGTAAGTTCGCAATTACCCTCATTTCCTCGACACTGATAGAATAGCCCGGCCAACGACTCAATCAACGCAACACTTCGGGAGCATGTGATGGCCAAGGCAAATACAGTGAATTTTGAAACCGCCCTTTCTGAGCTAGAAAGTCTCGTGCAAAGCATGGAATCCGGTGACCTCAGCCTAGAAAATTCGCTCAAGGCCTTTGAAGACGGCATGCAATTAAGTCGCGACTGCCAACAAGCTTTGGCTGACGCAGAGCAGAAAGTACAGCTACTCATGGACAAAGACGGCGAAATCGTCAGCAAAACTTTGGTTGCGGAAGACTGATTAATGACCCCTGATTTCGCTAAATTCCTCGCCGATAGTCAGCAGCGCGTACAACAGTCCCTGCCCACGGTACTGAGCAACACCGGTAGCGAATATGCCGATGCCGATGCCAGCACCAAACTGCAGAGACTGAGCGAAGCCAGCATTTACAGTTTAATGAACGGTGGTAAGCGCGTCCGCGCCAGCTTAGTTTACGCCACCGCACACGCCTTGGGCCAGGACACTAGCCCGGGCCTAGACGAGATTGCCTGCGCAATTGAGATGATCCACGCCTACTCCCTTGTTCACGACGACCTTCCCGCCATGGACGACGACGATTTGCGTCGTGGCAAGCCGACCTGCCATATTGCCTTTGATGAAGCCACTGCCATTCTGGTCGGCGATGCTCTACAGGCCCGCGCCTTTGAAGTCATTGCAAACTTACCGGGCGAGAATGCCTCGGCGAAGCTGGCGTTAATTCGGCAACTAAGCGCCGCCGCCGGCCCGCGCGGCATGGTGGGCGGCCAAGCCATTGATCTAGCGGCGGTAGACCAGCAGCTCGACCTCGCGGCGCTGCAGACCATGCACCAATTAAAAACCGGTGCGTTAATCCGCGTAGCCATCGCAATGAGCGCCATCTGGTGCGGCGCGAGCGAACAGCAATTATCCCAACTCGACTGCTACGGCAAAGCAATAGGCCTATCATTTCAAGTGCAAGACGACATTATCGACATTGAGAGCAATACCGAGACACTCGGTAAGACACAAGGTGCCGATCAGGCCCTGAACAAGCCCACATTCCCTGCCCTATTAGGCATGCCGGGCGCAAAAAGGCTCGCCCAAGACCTCCACACCGAGGCACTAAAATCATTAAGCGATTTCGATGAACGCGCTACGCCACTGCGTGATTTATCTCACTACATCATCGCGCGCAATCACTGAAGAAGACTGCTTTAAATAGGTAAATCGGCTCAAATTCGTTTACAATCTCGACCTTTCACCGGTTCAGGGTCCCGCGTTTAATGTTTCAAGAAATCCCCCATACAAGACCAGCCACGCCACTGCTGGACAGTATCGACAGCCCGGCAGATCTGCGTCGACTCGAGGAAACTGATCTAGTAGAGCTGGCCCAGCAACTGCGGGAGTTTCTGCTCTACACCGTTGGTCAAACCGGCGGGCATTTCGGCGCCGGACTCGGCGTGGTCGAACTGACCGTTGCCCTACACTATATTTACAACACCCCAGAAGACCGGCTCGTTTGGGATGTCGGCCACCAGTGCTACCCCCATAAAATTTTAACGGGCCGTCGTGAGCGCATGAGCGGCATGCGCAAAGCCAATGGCTTGGCCGGTTTTCCGAAACGTGAAGAAAGCCCCTACGATACCTTTGGTGTTGGTCACTCCAGCACCAGTATCAGCGCAGCACTGGGCATGGCGATTGCCGCGCGCCAGCAAGAAATAGAGCGCCATACCATTGCCGTTATCGGCGACGGCGCGATGACCGCTGGCATGGCCTTTGAAGCCATTACCCACGCCGCCCATACCGGCGCCAATATGCTGGTCATCCTCAACGACAATCAAATGTCGATATCCAAAAGCACCGGCGGCTTAAACACTTACTTTTCAAAGATGTGGGCCTCTAAAACCTACAACCAGCTGCGCAGTGGCGGTAAGTCCGTACTGAAAAAATTCCCTCGCTCGGCAACCGACATTGCCGCTCGCCTAGAAGAATACATGAAGGGCATGGTCTCGCCTGCCACCTTATTTGAAGAGTTAGGCTTTAATTATATCGGCCCAATCGACGGCCACGATTTAGAGATGCTGGTTCCGACTTTACGCAATTTACGCGAGCTACCCGGCCCGCAAATGCTGCATATCCGCACCCAAAAAGGCAAAGGATTTGGTCCTGCTGAAGAAGACCCCGTAGGTTTTCACGCGATTTCTAAAATTGAACCGAAGCCCTGCAATGGACACACCCCAGTGGCCAAGCCCTCGCTCCCCAAATACCAAGATATTTTTGGTGATTGGCTCTGCGACCAAGCTGCGCAAAATCCCGAACTCGTCGCCATTACCCCAGCGATGTGCGAAGGCTCAGGCATGCTCGATTTTTCTGAACGTTTTGCGGACCGCTTTTACGATGTGGCCATTGCCGAACAGCACGCACTGACGTTAGCTGCCGGCATGGCCTGCGACGGTTTAAAGCCTGTGGTTGCCATTTACTCTACTTTCTTGCAGCGCGCTTACGATCAGCTCATTCACGATATTGCCCTGCAAAATCTTGACGTGACCTTTGGTATAGACCGCGCAGGTCTCGTCGGCGAAGACGGGCCTACCCACGCCGGCGCCTTTGACCTCAGCTTTTTACGCTGCATTCCCAATATGATTGTATTAGCGCCCGCCGACGAAAATGAAACACGGCAAATGCTGCACACCGCCTATCACTACCCCGGCCCAGCAGCCGTGCGCTACCCACGCGGGACCGGCCCCGGCGTGGCAATTGAAGATGAAATGCAGTTGATGGCGATTGGCAAGGGCCGGATTCAACGCCAGGGCCAAAAAATTGCCCTTCTCAGTTTCGGCACCCTGCTTGCCTCGGCACTGACTGCCGCAGAGGAGCTTGATGCCACGGTCGCTGATATGCGTTTTGTTAAACCCCTCGACACTGATTTAATTGACGCATTAGCCGACGATCACGACTTATTAGTGACACTGGAAGAAAATGTAATTGCCGGTGGCGCTGGCAGCGCAGTGACGGAATACCTGAATCAACAAAACCGCTGGATGCCGGTATTGCAACTGGGGCTACCTGATGTGTTTATGGATCACGGTAAGCACGGACAATTGCTCAGCGACATTGGCTTAGACGCGCCCGGAATTGTCGCCAGTATTCGCCAGCGGATAGCGCAACTACCGCAATTTTCGGAAGAATAAGCCCTCGCCTAGCTAAGGATTTACCACCCTTTATCTCCCAGACGCGAGCAAATAAAGGGGCTTGGTAAAGATACCCCGCTAAAACAAATGCCCGAGCTTGCCCGACTTAGTCGCGAGGTACTTGGCATTATGGGGGTTCTGACCGGTTTGCAGTGGCAGCCGCTCAACCACTTCCACGCCTTGGTCTGTAAGTGCATTTACTTTACGCGGGTTATTGGTCATCAAGCGCACCTTGGTGATATTAAGGTGCTCACACATGACCGCCAGCACGCTGTAGTCACGCATATCTGCACCAAAACCCAATTGCTCATTGGCTTCCACGGTATCCGCACCAGCATCTTGCAATTTATAAGCGCGAATTTTGTTTACCAGACCGATACCGCGCCCCTCTTGGCGCAGGTAAAACAGCGTACCACGCCCTTCGGCAGCAATTGCCTCTAGGGCCGCGCGCAGCTGTGAGCCGCAGTCGCAGCGCATGCTGAACAAGGCGTCACCTGTAAGGCATTCGGAATGAACCCGCGCCAGCACCGGCTCACCGTCACTGACATCACCTAAGGTGAGCACGACATGTTCCTTGCTGTTCTCGGTGTCCTCAAATCCATGTATATCGAATACCCCCCAAGGGGTTGGGAGCTTTGAGGATTCTATAAAACTAACCGCCACGGGTATCTCCATGAGCAAAACCGGTCGCGCATTTTACCAGCACCATGGCCATGAGGCGAACATTGTTGCATATTCAATTGTGTCGGGCAGTCAGAGTTAAAATATTATTGTGTTCTTGTAGGTTCACATGCTGTAAAAAACTCATGCCTAACAGCAAGACATGAGGGTAATTTCCCTCGATAACAATCGCATTGACATGGGGTACCGCAATACTGCCTAGCTCAACCTTGGCAAGGCTGATGGCGTAAGCGTCACTCAAACCACTCGCCGTAGCGACAACTGTGGGTAGGCATTGCTTATAAGCAATGCCCAAGCGCTGCGCTTCACGTGAGCTCATCGCAATCGTCGACGCGCCGGTATCAATCACGCCATCCACCATGCGGCCGTTAATGCTGACCGTCATCCGATATTCACTGCGAGAGTTCTTGCGCAGCACCACAGTGTTAATCGCCGCTTGCTGGTATATGGCACCGATTCGCTTATTCAGCACCAAGGTCTGGCGCTGACCTGCAACCTCGACCACGGCCTGCAAGGGCGTGGCTGAGATAAGCTGTAAGCCCGAGCTGTCGTGCTGACCATTGCGTAATAACTGACTTCGGCCGTCAATTTCAAACAAGGCCGCTTTATCAAATAGGCCTCGCACAACAACATTTGAAGGCTCTGACCAGGCCAATGACGCCGCCAATAATATAACGCCGACAAGAATCCACCTCACTATGCCACCGTCTCAATCAGTGACATTAGCTCGGCAACAACTGCCTCCGGGTTTTCGGCTTGGGTGATCGCGCTGATCATCGCGATACTTTTCACGCCAGTTTGCAAAACCGCCGCCGCCCGCTTCACATCAATTCCGCCAATGGCCGTGAGGGTGTAATCTCCGCCTAAAATACCCACCCAGCGGCGCAGCTGCATAAGCCCCTGCGGACTATAAGGCATCTGCTTGCTGTTGGTTGGATACACTGGGCCGATCGCAATGTAACTGGGCCGCAGACCATGCGCCCTAGCAACCTCGTAGTAGGTGTGGGTACTTACACCGAGCCGTAATCCAGCCTTAGCGATGGCGTCCATGTCAGCGATATCGAGGTCTTCTTGACCTAAGTGCACACCATACGCACCCAATTCGATAGCCAACTGCCAATAGTCATTAATAAATACCTTGGCGTTAAATTCTCGCCCCAAAGCCACGGCGCGCTCAACTTCTTGGCGTAGGGCGTCGCCCTGCAAGTCCTTAACACGGAGTTGAATTGTTTTTACGCCGCAAGCCAATAGACGAGCAATCCAATCGGCACTATCAACCACCGGATACAAACCGAGTTCTTCACCGCAAGACGGAAAGTTAAAGCGCGGGCCCTTGACGGGCAATCGTCGACTTAAGGCAGGAAAATCGATTAATTCATGAGGCCAACCGACATGCACTACGGGGCCCGGCCCGCCGCCCAACTGCACTGCCATCCGCAACCCTTGGCTCACATAGGCTTTAGCGATCACCAAGGCATCCGGCAAGGAATAGCCGCGCGCCAAGGCAGCGGCAATCGCCGAGGACAAGCTACAGCCAGTACCATGCGTGTTTAAGGTATCAACATTAGTACCGCTCAACCAAAACCCATCAATACCATCTGTCCAATAATCGTGGCGCTCACTATTGCGAGCATCAAAATGCCCGCCCTTAATTAAAACCGCATGGGCACCCAGCGCGACAATATCAGCCGCCGCTCGCTCTACATCATCGAGTCCGCCTACCTCACGATTGAGAATGGCCTCGGCTTCGCTTAAGTTAGGCGTTAGTAAATCGCAGTGCGGCAGCAGCTTCTCGATCATGCACGCACTGAGGTTTTTGCTTAATTCGCCGCCGGTACTCGACATCATTACCGGGTCACAAACAACAAAGCCCTTATAGGTTTCTAAATACTTGGCCACCATGCTGACCACACTTTCATCAGCCAGCATGCCCAGCTTAATTACATCGGCCTGCAGATCACTGTCTAAGGCATTAATTTGCGCGGCGAGCGTTCGCCGCGGAGTAACCGATATATGGCCGAGTGCGAAGCTATTTTGAGCGGTAATCGCGGTGATAACGGTACAGCCATGTACGTTGAAATCGTGAAAGGTGGCCAAATCAGCCTGAATACCCGCACCGCCACCCGAATCTGAACCGGCAATACTCCAAACTATTGGTTTTCTGCGGCTTGCCATATTTCCTCATTACATCTCGTGATTATTGCGCTAAGTATAGCTGCCACAGGAATAAGGCAACACCAAGACCGAAAATTCATCAGTCATTAGCGACACTGGCAGGAACAAACCTTAGGAGAAAAGCCCGAGCAATCCATCAAATAAGAGTTTGACACCAACGACAAACAGAAAAAAATAGCAGATTCGGTATATAAGCTGCTCACTCACTTTGTGTAACAAGTAATACCCTAACCGAACGCCGACAGGCGCGACCGGCATGAGTATCGCCGCTGTTAGCAAATTAGTGTGGTCGAAACTGCCCTGCAAGCTATAGGGTATCAACTTCACTACGTTCACCACCGCAAAGAAAATGGCGATAGTGCCCATTAGCAATGATTTTTCCAGACGCTGAGGCAACAGGTAAATATTGATTGGCGGTCCGCCCGCGTGAATACCAAAACTGGTAAAACCTGCGACCGCACCCCAGATACTGCCCCGCAGGCGATCAGGTCCACGTTGCATTTGTGTTGCTGGCTTTAACCAATAATTTAAACAAAACGCAACGGCGATAAAGCCGATTAAAATGCGAATCATGTCTTCAGACAAGTACCGAAAACCAATACTGCCAATAACAATCCCAAGCATTGCTCCAGGCAGTATTATTTTCAAATTCGCCTTATCCCATTGGCCGCGAAAACTCCACAGGGCCACCGCATCCATCACCACCAAAATGGGAAGTAAAATCGACGCGGCCTGAACTGGCGATACGGCCAAGCTCATCAACGGCACCGACACCACCGCGATACCACCGCCAAAACCGCCCTTTGCCATACCAAAAATAAGTATGGCGGGTATGGCGCAAAAATAGAAAAATGGATCGTTAATCACAGGCCACGTTCTTCGATAAGGTCAGCATCAAATAACGCCTGCAATTCATCATGAGCTTCTCTAGCACTTTGCATCAAGGCCTCGCGGTCGTTATACATCTTATGCTGTTGCTCAAGCAGCGCCTCATCGTGCTGCTGAAAACGACTGATTCGCGCCTGCGCGCGCTCCTCGCTCAAGCCCAACGCCATCAGGGTAAGGCGGCTCATTTCCAAACTAGAGTGGAAGGTTTCACGAATCGGTGAGGCGCCTAACTCAAGAAGGCGATGAACGTGGAATCGGCTTCTTGCGCGGGCAATAAATTTTATATGCGGATACAAACGACCTACCAACTCAGTAATTTTAATATTTGTTTCTGGGTCATCAGCAGCCAGCACAAAATATTCGGCTTTGTCGGCACCCACCGCTCGCAATATCTCCGGCCGCAATGGGTCGCCGTAGAACACCGGCATACTGTCAATACTTCGCGACAGGTCAATGGTATCTACTGACAAATCCAGGGCAACAAAAGGCACCCGCTGAGCACGTAAGATACGGGCAACTATCTGCCCCATTCGGCCCATACCAATAATAACCACGCGCGGTTCATCGCTTTCTATTTCTTCGTATTCTGGCGGCACCGGGCGCGACTCAGTCTTGGGCTGCAAAACCTTGGCGATAATAATGATCAAAAATGGCGTGAGCGCCATCGACAGGGTAATCGCTAAAATCAGCATGCTGTGTAACTCGGCGCTGAACAGTTTCTGCTCCCGCGCTATTTGGAAAATAACAAAGGCGAACTCACCGCCCGCCGCCAACACAACCCCAAGTTTTAGCGCACTGCGACGATCCAATCTGCCAAGGGTTTTACCTACCATAGCGAGAATAGGCAGTTTTATAACCATGAGTAAAATGCTTAGGCCAAGCACGGTCAGCGGCTCTTGCAGCAGAAGATGAACATCAGCCGTCATCCCCACGCTAATAAAGAACAAGCCCAATAACAGCCCTTTAAATGGTTCGATCTGGGACTCTAACTCGTGACGGTATTCTGAGTCCGCCAGTAGCAAACCAGCCAAAAATGCGCCCAAGGCCATCGACACCCCGGCGAGTTCCATCAACCACGCGGTTCCAATAACCACCAGCAAGGCGGTTGCTGTGGATACATCTTGCAGCCCCGTTTTGGCGACCATGCGAAACACGGGGCGCAGTAAATAGCGACCGCCGACCACGACCGCCGCAATGCACAGCAGTATCCGCACAACCGACGTACCGGTCTCGCCGCTTTCTGCCCCAACATTGCCGCTCAGTAGCGGCACCAGCGCGATCAGTGGAATTGCCGCAATATCCTGAAACAGCAAAATAGCAAACGCCAAGCGCCCATGAGGACTGCCAAGCTGTTTACGCTCCGCTAATATCTGCAAACCAAAGGCCGTTGAAGACAGCGCTAAACCCAGCCCTAAAACAATCGCGGTACGAATAGGCTGCTCAAAGCCAAAGTAGGCCACACAGCCAATCAACAGACCACTGAGTGCAACCTGCGCCAATCCCACACCAAATACCGCCCGACGCATAAGCCACAGACGTTTCGGAGACAGTTCCAAACCAATAATAAAAAGTAATAACACCACACCAAACTCGGAAAAGTGGGCGATATTCTCTGGGTCGTGAATCAGTTCTAATGCCGCAGGTCCAATTGCCACCCCGGCAATGAGATAACCCAGAACCGCACCCAGTTGCATCCGTTTAGCCAGCGGCACCACTAAAACAGCAGCCAGCAACAGTACGACTATTGCCTGCAATAGATTGCTTTCGTGAGGCATGTAAATCTCCAGAGTTTAATGGCGGCAAGCACAGCGATGAATATTAAGACGAAATATTACACTGCCATATCCCTATGACAGGAATCATTCTCACACGAAAAATAAAGGGATACTAAAGCATTTACGAGGTTTAATCGTATTCTCGGTGCAGGTGATAGTCGCCCGCAGCCAAACTAACGCCGAGGCCAAGCTAGCTACTGCAAAGCCCTCGGCAAGGACTTCACAGACTAGCAGTAGGTCTCAGAGCTCGGCAATAATCTTGGAGAAACGCTCGATCATCGGCATCACAATCTCGGGCTTATCCCAATTTTGCATACCCACGCCGATATTGCAGCGGCTTACCCCGCAGTCGCGATAGTACTTAAGTAAATCTGGCGTTACTTCAGCCATCACGACCAAAGTCACTTCGACGTCATCGGGCTTGCGACCAAATTCTGCAAGCAAATTATGAAATGCCGCAATCGCTTGTTTAACATCTGGAAGCGCTACATCCACCGGCATCCAGCCATCGGCCCACTCTGCCGTGTGCCGCATTCCCAGCGGTCCCATCGCACCGAAAATCATGGGCGGTATATTCACGGGTTTTGGCTCAAACCACACTGGATCAAAATCAATAAATTCACCGTGAAATTCTGGTGCCGTGTCAGCAAATAACGCCCGGGTCGCCGCAATCGTTTCTTTTAACACTGAATAGCGGCGCTGCCAGGGTTGTTGCGTCACATTTTCAAATTCTTCCTGATTCCAGCCCACACCGCTACCAATCATTACGCGCCCGCCAGATAAACGATCTAAGCTCGCAATGGTCTTTGCTTGAGAAAACAACTCGCGCTCCATTAACAAGGCAATACCCGTACCCAGCTTTAAACGCGTGGTCGCCGACGCCGCTGCCATCAATGAGATATAGGGATCCATCATCTCTTTATAGGGTTCGGGCAGTTCCCCCCCAGGCGGATACGCCGTCGTGCGGCATCGAGGAATATGGCTGTGCTCGCCATACCAAAGCGATTCAAAACCCGCCTCTTCCAAAGTCTTTGCCAATAGCGCCGGATCAGGATCGTTCACCGTATTCATAGAACTGAAGCCGAGATGCATAGTCGCGTCCTTTTTATTATGAATTGATCTTGCCGCTAGTGTAGGTGAATTACCTTTACCACCCTATACCACACTTTGACGAGGGCAAAACCACGGCGTTAATACTCACATGACTATAAATACCCTAGAACTTTCTAAACCCTCACTGCTGGTGCCAGAACGGCATACCCAAGGTAGGCGTTGACGGCGAGGCAGTCTGCCGTTCTGGCATTGCGCCAGCACGCGCCGCCTGTCGCCCCGCTGCAACCGCATCCCGAAACGCAGCGGCCATCATCACTGGATCGCCAGCCTGGGCAATGGCGGTATTGAGAAGAATACCGTCATAACCCAACTCCAATGCTTGAACGGCATGGGAAGGTTTGCCAATACCGGCATCAACAATTAGCGGCAGTTCAGGAATACGCTCACGAATGGTTTGTAAATTATAGGGATTCATCAAGCCGCGCCCGGTGCCAATAGGTGAACCCCAGGGCATCAAAACCTCGCAACCGACATCGCGCAAGCGCTGACAAATCACTAAGTCGTCAGTGCAATAGGGAAACACCTTAAAGCCGAGCTTAATCAATTGTTCAGCCGCTGCAATCGTCGCGACCGGGTCAGGCTGCAAATTATAATCATCGCCAACCACTTCCAGTTTCAACCAATCCGTTTCAAACAATTCCCGCGACATCTGCGCCAAAGTCACCGCTTCTTTCACGCTGTGGCAACCCGCCGTATTCGGCAAAAAAGTTTTATTCAAACTTTTTAACTGCTGCCAAAAACCTTCACCACCCGCCTCACTTGGCGACTGACGGCGCAGCGATACAGTTATGATTTCCGATCCCGACGCGGTGATAGCTTCACTCATTACCGAAGGCGAAGGATATAGTGCGCTGCCAATGAGGAGACGACTTTGGAAAGTTTGTCCGTAGAGAGTCCAGTTGTCTGGCTGTGGTGTCATCATTTTATAGCTCTGTATTTATTCGTCGGACGTCGGGGGTCTGGCGTCGACCTGGAAGCCCTGTGAACGTGTCGCCTGACATCTGATTTAGACGTCCGGCCCAAAATCACCCGCCCTGAACAGGCGCCAATACATCCACTTGATCGCCGGCATTTAATCGCAAACTCGAGTACTGCGAGCGGGGAACAAAATCACCGTTGATAGCCACCGCAATTTTTTTCCAATCAAAACCCCATGCCGGCAAAAGCGCTGCCAAGGCAAGCTCCGAATCACATTCACGGGACTCATTATTCAAACTAATTAAAATCATTTGCGCCTTCTTTCCCGCTACACTGCAACACTATTTTCAGTTTGTTCTGTGAACATCGCTAAGGCTTTCTCCACTAGCTGCGGGCTAAGCAGATAACCATGACGATATAATCCATTAACCGTGAGCAAGCCTGACTCACAGTTAACTATCGGTAAATTATCCGGCATCGCTGGCCGACAATGTGCGAAGGCATGCAGTAAGGTCGCCTCAGCAAAACCGCTGTGCACACTGTATAGCGCCGACATTAATTCCAAGGTCGAGCGCACGGTAACCGGTTGCATAGATTCACTTTCTATTTCTGTCGCGCCAATCACATAACAATTACCGGGACGCGGCGAGATATATAATTTGTAACGAGGATGCATCAAACGCACCGGCCGTTTGAAATTCACCTCGGGCGCATGCACCCAAAGTACTTCGCCGCGAACGCCTCGCAAACCCGGTAGCTGAGATTTCGCGCCGAGCCCTCGACTGTCTACCACCCAATCAAAGCTCTGTTCGCCGCCGCTTAGTACAATGCGCCCGGGGCTAAGTTCAAGCACTTCACTGTATTCAAACCACTGACCACCAAGCTGGGTAATTGCCATTTCTAGCGCGACGAGCAATGCCGAGTTATCGAGATAGCCTTCGTCCACAAGGTACAGCGCCGAACTGTAATGCTCAGCGAGTTCGGGTTCTAATCTTCGCAAACGTTCGCGATCTATGCGCTCAACGCCGTCCGCCCGATCTGGTATTTTTGCCTGTAAGCATTGTTCAAAATGGCGCAGACTGGATTTATCTAAGTCATGCGCGACCACAATACTGCCATCAACACCGTAGTGAATATCCTGCCCCGTTTGCTGAGCTAATAAGGCAATTTGCGCTGGCCACCACGTCAGCGCCATTAAGCCCCAATCAAAAACTTGGCGTTCAGCGCTAGCCACTTCGCTATAGGGCGCCAGCATCGACGCAGCCACCCGCGCCGCACTTAACTCGCCGGCGCGACTGCCGCGATCGAACAAACTCACGCGATGGCCGAGCAGCAGTAATTTCCATGCGAGCAAGCGACCAAGAAGGCCTGCGCCTGCGATGCCGATGCGCAAGGAGTGGCAGTTCGAATGGCGGATATCGGACGCGTCGCTCATACGTCAGACTCCAGCCCCCCGACGTCGGACTCGTCATTACACCTTCTGATATATCTCACTACCCAACTCTTTAAACTCTGCTGATTTTTTCTGCATCTCGGCGTCGAGTTCTTGCTCTTCCAATTTTGCTGCGTAATCGCGAACGTCTTGGGTGATTTTCATTGAGCAGAACTTAGGCCCGCACATAGAGCAAAAGTGCGCGACCTTGGCCGATTCCTTGGGCAAAGTTTCGTCGTGATAGGATCGCGCCGTATCGGGATCAAGGCCGAGATTAAATTGGTCTTCCCAGCGAAATTCAAACCGCGCGCGACTTAAGGCATTGTCACGCAGCTGGGAGCCCGGATGCCCCTTTGCCAAGTCCGCTGCGTGTGCGGCAATTTTATAGGTGATAATCCCGGTCTTAACATCATCTTTATTGGGCAGGCCCAAGTGCTCTTTGGGCGTGACGTAACACAGCATGGCGCAGCCATACCAGCCTATTTGCGCGGCGCCAATGCCCGAAGTGATGTGGTCGTAGCCAGGCGCAATATCGGTAGTTAGCGGGCCAAGTGTATAAAACGGCGCTTCGTCGCAATGCTTTAGCTGCTCGGTCATATTCTCATGAATCATTTGCATGGGTACATGACCGGGACCTTCTATCATGACCTGCACATCGTGCTTCCATGCACGCTTTGTGAGTTCACCCAAGGTACGAAGCTCGCCGAACTGCGCCTCGTCATTGGCGTCTGCCACCGAGCCGGGACGCAGGCCATCACCAAGCGAGAAGGACACATCGTAGGCCTTCATGATCTCGCAGATGTCGTCGAAGTGCGTGTAGAGAAAGTTTTCCTTATGGTGCGACAAACACCACTTGGCCATAATCGAGCCGCCCCGCGACACAATACCGGTAACGCGTTTGGCTGTGAGGGGCACATAGCGCAGCAACACTCCGGCGTGAATCGTAAAATAATCGACGCCCTGCTCAGCTTGTTCAATTAGGGTATCGCGGAAAATCTCCCACGTTAAATCCTCAGCCACACCGTCAACTTTTTCCAAGGCCTGATAAATCGGTACTGTGCCCACTGGCACGGGTGAATTGCGCACAATCCACTCACGGGTTTCATGAATGTTTTTGCCGGTAGACAAATCCATCATGGTATCTGCGCCCCAGCGAATGCCCCAGGTCAACTTGGCAACCTCTTCTTCAATTGAGGAACCCAATGCAGAGTTGCCAATATTGCCATTCACTTTAACCAAAAAATTGCGGCCAATAATCATCGGTTCTAATTCGGGGTGATTAATATTGGCAGGAATAATTGC
Organism: Zhongshania borealis; assembly: GCF_039539625.1. NCBI lineage: Bacteria > Pseudomonadati > Pseudomonadota > Gammaproteobacteria > Cellvibrionales > Spongiibacteraceae > Zhongshania > Zhongshania borealis. Next base: position 57,464 of record NZ_BAABDM010000002.1, read on the forward strand.
GCGGCCACGCGCTACTTCGTCGCGAACAAATTCTGGTGTAATTTCTTTCGGAATACTCGCGCCAAACGCGTTGCCCGGATGCTGAAAACCCAACTCACCCGGCAGCTCACCCGCTTCTTTCGCGGCAGCTAGGGCCATGTTTTCACGAATGGCAATGTATTCCATTTCTGGTGTAACAATACCGCGGCGCGCGTAGTGCATCTGGCTAACGTTCTTGCCCGCCATTGCTCTGCGGGGGTTTCGTTTTAGATCGAAGCGTAATTGTTGCAAACTCAGATCCGCTGCCCGTTTACGGCTATATTCTGAGCTGTCACCCGCCAATAACTCGGTGTCATTGCGATCGAGAATCCACTGATCACGAATCGGCGCCAGACCTTTTCGTATATCGATATTTGCATTGGGGTCGGTGTAAGCACCCGAGGTATCGTAAACCCGAACTGGTGCGTTTGGCTCCAAGCGTGTTGTGCCGTCTGTCGCCTGTATTGGCGTTGGCGTGAGTTTTATTTCCCGCATCGGCACCTGAATATCAGCGCGACTTCCCTGCACATATATTTTTGATGAACCAGGCAAGGGCTCTACAGAGGCGGCATCAACTTGGGCGGTATCGCGAAGCAGTGGATAATCAGAACTCATTACTTTCCCCTTTTGCGCGCAAACTAGCGCGAGTCTTTTAATTCGACTGTTTTAAAAAATAAAACCAAAGAAGGAAAATTCGATCGGATCTCAGAACAACAAATGACAGAGGGACCTCTGCTGAGAAGATCTTGTTTCCTACGCTGGCATTATCCAGATCAGGTCTACGGGATTCGAAAACGATCTCAGCCATTGCGTATTATCTACGCGGGCACCCCGACAAGAGCGATGAGTGTATGTCGCAAACTAAGCGATAGCAAGACCAACAATCCAAAGAAAAATATCGGCACAGAAAATGCTTGTTGCAATAGGCAGACAACTAATTGAATTTTAATTAAATAGGCCGATGATCGAGACATGACAAGGGTTTTCCCCAATCGCCAATATCTCTCCACCATCCATATTTATCAGCAGACTCACAGATAGAGTGAATTCGCATCGGCAAGGATTGCAAAGCGAAACTTATTTGCACCAAAAAGGAACATCTTATGCAGTTTATTTTAAATTATTTTCATAGGTCAATTTCCGCGACGCTACTGTTTATTGGCATCGCGGCCTTGCTGAGCGCCTGTGGCGGCGGCAGCTCAGGCACACCCCGAACCTCAGTTACCGCATTAACTCTTAGCCCTCAAACGGTGCAGTTCGACAAGGGCGACACCTATAAATTTACCGCGTCGCTATCGTCACCGAGCGGTTCAGCGGAAGACGTCAGCGATAAAGTAAGCTGGACAAGCTCGAATGAAACCGTCGCAAGCGTGGATTCAAGCGGACTGGTTAGCGGTCTAAGTGCTGGCACAACGACCATCACAGTAGTGTATCAGGGGAAAAAGGCCTACACAGTCACAGACGGCGTCACCATAACCGAGCCAGAACCGGACACTGCACAAGCAAGCGAACAAAGTGTGACAGCCAATGCAGGTGCTCCCAACATTAGCGGCAAGGAAGCCAAATCGGCACCAACGACTCCAAACCAACACAACGTGCACGCTAATTCGCTACATCAACTTAGTAGCAAGAAAGCCACCTTGGCCGTTAGTGATGCCATTCTCGAGAGCATCACGGTGACGCCAGCAAGCACAACTATTGCCGCCGGCTACGCGCAACAGTACACCGCAACAGCCATTTACTCCGACGCCAGCACGCAAGACATTACCAACATCGTAAGCTGGAGCGCCAATGACTCGGAGCTTGATATAAACGATATGGACGGCCTAGTCACAACACCAACAGACGCCGCTGGAGAGCTGATTTATATCAGCGCCTCGCTAGGTGAACTCATTTCAAACCCCGCGAAATTGCGCGTAAGTTCAGCCATCCTTGAAAGTATTACTATCGAATCTCCCAACGCCGATTCGGACGAAATGCCAGCTCGCTCAGAGCTGCAGTTTGCGGCGATAGGACACTTTTCTGATGGCAGCATCCTCGATTTGACGAATGCTTGTCACTGGTCAATTGTCGAGGAATTTCCCGATGATATAGACGTCAGTGTCGGCGAAATTAGCAATGATGCAGACAGTATCGGGAGATTAAATACGTTCAGCCCCGGCACTCTTGTTGTAGGCGCTACGCTTGGCGCAATGAATGCTGAATACCCGGTCGCGGTCAACAATGCGGTACTAACAGGCTTGAGTCTAAATCCACCAGCAGTCGCGATACCAACGAATAGCCAGCAACAACTAAGTTTAATCGCCTACTATTCTGACAATACTAGCCGCGACGTAAGCGACGCGGTCAAGACCGTATGGTCAAGCAGCGACAGCAATATTGCTACTGTGGGCAATGCTGGAAAATCCGGCCTCGTTATATCCCAAGACGCCGTCGCTAGCACTACGATTACGGCGACTTACCTGGACCAAACAAGCCCTACAATTTTAACGGTAACTCCCGCAGTTTTAGAGTCCATAAGCCTCAGCGAACTTTCACCACTGGCCCTAGACAGCAGTCAACAAATCAGTGCCACGGGTCATTACAGCGACGACAGTACGCGCGACATTAGCAATCAAGTTACTTGGTTCAGCACAACCGGCAATGTGATACTCAGCAATGCCAATGGATCTCGCGGCCTTGCTACTGCAATGAGCGAAGGTCGCGATATCGTCAGCGCGCGTTTTAATGGAATCGAGACGAGCGGCGAACTCATCGCAAATTAAACTCGGCGATAGCCGAGACAAAAATTCGCGCGTTCCGAAGGGAATATAGCCAATAAAAAAACCCCGCACTTTTCCAATGCGGGGTTTTTATTAGTTGAACAATTTATATCAATGAATAGCGCTACTACGCATCTATATGCTACAAACTCACTGTCACCGCTTTCACTACCGCTAGCGCTTTGGCTCTAGCCTCTTCGATGTCGCTGCCGCGCGCAAGCGCCACACCCATACGACGCTTGCCGCTAACCTCGGGTTTGCCAAATAATCGCAGCTGGGTATTCGGCACATCAAGTGCGTGATCAAGATTGCCAAACCGGGGTCGTGTAGAGCTTCCTTCCACCAACATTACCGCCGACGCTGATGGGCCGTGTTGCTGAATATTGGGGATGGGCAGGCCGAGAATTGCGCGAACATGCAGGGCAAATTCTGATTGGTCTTGAGAAATCAATGTCACTAAGCCTGTGTCGTGCGGACGTGGTGAAACTTCACTGAAGATTACCTCGTCGCCTTTTACAAATAGCTCCACACCAAACAAGCCCCAGCCACCCAACGCAGTGGTGACTTGCTCAGCCATTTCCTGGGCGCGTTGCAATGCAATTTCTGACATTGGCTGCGGCTGCCATGATTCTTGATAATCACCGTCTTGCTGCAGGTGACCGATGGGTGCGCAATAACTGGTTGCGGTGTCTTCACCGTCGCTGCTCCGATGGCGAATGCTCAGCAAGGTAATCTCGTAATCAAAATCGACAAAACCTTCGACAATGACGCGACCTGCACCGGCGCGACCACCCTCTTGGGCGTACGTCCACGCCGCATCTATTTCAGCGGGACGACGCACAAGACTTTGGCCTTTGCCTGAAGAGCTCATGATCGGCTTGATCACACAGGGCAAACCGATTTCAGCCACTGCCGCATCAAACTCTTCTTTGCTATCGGCAAAGCGATAAGCCGAGGTCGGTAGTTCCAGCTTCTCCGCCACAAGCCGACGAATACCTTCACGATTCATAGTCAGCTGTGCTGCCCGCGCCGTCGGCACCACGTTATAACCTTCGCGCTCTAGTTCGACTAAGGTGTCCGTGGCAATGGCTTCAATTTCTGGAACGATATAATCAGGTTTTTCTAATTCAATGACTCGCCGCAATTCCGCGCCATCGAGCATCGAAAAAGTGTAGCTGCGATCGGCAACTTGCATCGCAGGTGCGTTGGCGTAACGATCGCAGGCAATGACTTCTACACCGAGACGCTGCAGCTCAATGGCCACTTCTTTACCGAGTTCACCTGCACCGCAAAGTAAAACTTTGCAAGCGCTTTCGCTAAACGGCGTGCCTAAAGAAACCATGATTTTCCTCACAAAAATAGCAACAAAAAGTAAGCAGTAATCAGCTCATTACATACAGCAATTGCAGAACCAGATACGCGTAAACACCCGCGAGTACATCGTCGATCATGATGCCAAAACCGCCATGCACTTTGGCATCGAGTACCCGAATCGGCCACGGCTTCCAAATATCAAACAAACGAAATAAAACGAAGCCCAGCGCAATCCACGTTATATGCATTGGCACCATAAACAGCGCAATCCACAGCCCGACGAATTCATCCCAGACGATACCGCCGTGATCATGAACACCTAGGGCATCAGCAGTAGCACCGCACAAATAAACACCAAGGACAAAAGCCAAAATCAGTACAACCACATAATACGCTGGCGGCAAAAATTGCAGACCATACCAAAACGGCAGCGCCGCTATCGTGCCGAAGGTGCCGGGCGCTTTTGGAGCAAGTCCGCTACCAAAACCGACCGACAATAAATGCACCGGATTTTTAAGCAGTGAGACAGGTATTTTCATTTTAATAACGCCTCAAAAATGTTGGTAACCCGCCGCCGGCGTTATCTCACTGCCGTCGGCGGCATAACACTGTATGCCATTACCGGCGTCAACATAGCCGATCTCGGTAATCGCTAAATTCAATTCTGCACTGAGCGCGGCAAGTGTCGCCCGGTGCTCTGCAGGTGCAGTAAAACACAGTTCATAATCGTCGCCCCCGCTCAGGGCAAATTCCACTGCACGCTCAGGACACGTTTTCACAAGCGCGGCCGACAGGGGTAACTTCTCGGTATTAATTACTGCCGACACCCCACTGGCAGTCAGAATATGCCCGAGATCCGCCGCCAATCCGTCGGACACATCCACCGCCGCAGTCGCTAATCCGCGGAGTTTTTGGCCGAGTATTAAGCGCGGGCTAGGCGCATGATAGCGCGCTAACATGGCTTGTTCAGCTAAGCTCAAATTCGATGCGGGCTTGTCTAAAAACGCCAGCGCCGCGCGCGCATCCCCAAGCTGTCCAGACACATAAATAAGATCGCCGGGCTGAGCGCCACTGCGTAAAATCGCCGTGCCCGCTGGCGCGGAACCCATGACTTGCAAGCTGATGCACAAGGGCCCGCGCGTGGTGTCGCCACCAACCAGCGCGATATTATATTCGCTGGCCGCCTCGGCCAAGGCATTAGCAAAGCCCGCCAGCCAAGATGCATCGACGTCGGGTAAGGTTAACGCTAAGGTAAAACCCATTGGCGCAGCACCGCAGGCAGCCAAGTCACTTACGCAAACCGCCAAGGCTCGGCGAGCGAGCAAATCCGAAGGATAATTTACAGGGAAGTGTACCGACTCAACTAAGGTATCTACCGAGACCAGCAACTCCTCGCCAGCCGGCAGCGCGAGTACCGCGCAGTCGTCGCCAATGCCGCAACGAACAGGCGAATTGGGGCGGGCGAGTGCCGCTTCGGCACCCGATTTAAAATATTGTTGAATTAATTGAAATTCAGACACCTGCATAAGCTTGGCCGAACACCAAATTACTCGGCGTCACTAGGCGGGATAGACGGTTTATTTCTTTCCGCCGCAACTTCTACTGCGCGACACTCCATTGCCACCTTATCTAAAATGCCGTTTAAATAACGGTAGCCATCAGTTGCACCAAAGCGTTTGCCGAGATTAATCGTTTCGTTAATGGCAACTTTATACGGCACATCAATTCTGCGCAGCAGTTCAAAACTGCCCATGCGCAGCAAGCACAATTCAATGGGATCGAGGTCGCTGAGTTTACGGTCGAGGTGTTTTTCAAACAGCGCGTGCAAATCAGTAAGCTGCGCGGGAATACTGTGCACCAAGTCGTGGAAAAACTCTTTGTCGACATGACTCATGTCATAGTCAGCGTGGAACTCAGCTTCTATAACATTCAGCGCTTGGCCAGCCATATGCCATTGATACAGAGCTTGCATCGCGTAGTGACGGGCCTTGCGACGACCGGCGGCAAGCTGATTATGGGACGGACCTTGATGACGATTTGCCACAAAAAATTACTCATTCACAGTGGATAAAACCACATTTAAAAAACCGCGCCACCGCTTACCAGAAACTGAATGGACGACGCGAAAATCACTTACAAAAAACGACATACGCAAACAATAAAGAAAATTACAGCTGCTTAAGCAGACTCACCATTTCAATGGCAGACATAGCTGCTTCTTCACCTTTATTGCCCGCCTTAGTACCAGCGCGCTCAATTGCTTGCTCAATACTGTCTACGGTCAACACGCCAAAGGACACCGGCACGCTGTACTGCATGGAAACCTGAGCCAAGCCTTTAACGCACTCGCCGGCAACGTATTCAAAGTGCGGGGTGCCGCCACGAATAACCGCGCCAAGTGCGATGATGGCGTCGTAGTTTTTACTGTCGGCGATTTTTTGGCAAACCAGTGGAATTTCAAACGCACCGGGGGCGCGCACGATCGTGATGTTATCTTCGGTCACACCGTGGCGGCGCAGGGAGTCGAGGGCGCCTTCCAACAAGCTCTCAACCACAAAGCTATTCCAGCGGCCCACAACAATCGCGTAGTTACCGCCAACCGCGGTGAAAGTACCTTCAATCGTTTTCATAATGGTTCCTTACAGTCTTGATTAATCAGGCTTGGCCAACGTCTTCGGGGCTGACAAATTCCACCACTTCCAGATCAAAACCGGAAATAGCATTGTATTTTACCGGTGCACCCATCAAACGGATTTTACCCACGCCCACATCCCGCAATATCTGCGAACCGAGCCCAATATTAAAATAGGTGGTCTGGTACTGCACACTATCGCCCTGTAGCGGCGGCTTATCACCCTGTGCAATACCCAAATCAGCCAAGATCGACTCCGGGGTTTCACGATGCGCCAGCAATACCACGACACCACCCTCGGCAGCGACCTTGGCTAGACTGCGGTGCATATTCCACCCGGTAGTTGAACCTGGCGGCTGGGTTTGCAATAGGTCGCGCACAGTCGAACCCAAATGCACCCGCGCCAAGGTTGGCACGTCAGCGTTGACCGCGCCCTTTTGAAGCGCGAAGTGAATTTCGCCGGCAACAGAATCTTTATACGCGTGCAACTCAAAATCGCCAAAATCAGTAGAGATAGTACCGCTGCTGATTTTTTGAATGGTCTGCTCGTTCAATACTTGGTAGTGAATGAGATCCGCGATGGTGCCCATCTTCAGATCGTGCTCAGCGGCAAATACTTCTAAATCTTCGCGGCGCGCCATGGTGCCGTCTTCGTTCATGATTTCGCAAATCACGCCCGTTGGTTCAAAACCCGCCAAGCGCGACAAATCACAAGCCGCCTCAGTGTGGCCCGCGCGGCTTAATACGCCACCTGGCTCCGACATCAGAGGGAAGATATGGCCGGGCTGAACAATGTCGCCAGCAACCGCGTTGCGCGCGGCGGCGGTGCGTACGGTGTGAGCCCGATCCGCCGCAGAAATACCGGTGGTCACGCCTTTGGTTGCTTCAATCGACAGTGTGAACTTGGTGCCAAACCCGGAGGCATTACGGTCGACCATCAAAGGCAGATTCAACTGCGTGCAGCGTTCCTTGGTCATCGGCATACAAATCAGACCACGGCCGAATTTAGCCATAAAGTTGATGTCTTGCGGGCGCACACACTCCGCCGCCATCACCAAATCGCCTTCGTTTTCACGGTCTTCATCATCTAACAGAATAACCATCTTACCCAGACGGATGTCCTGAACCAGTTCTTCTACTTTACTAAACGCCATAATCATTGCCTTTATATCCGCACACTATTTGCGCGCGGTCAAAAACCCGTTTTCCGCCAAGGTGGCCATGGACACACCCTTCTCAGCGCCTCCGTCAGCCCCACTTTGCACTTGTAATAAGCGCTCCAAATAGCGGGCGACCACATCTACTTCTAAATTCACCGCGGTACCCGGCCGATACGTTTGAATAATCGTTTGCGCCGCCGTGTGTGGAACGATGTTAAGTTCAAACACCTGCCCCTCAACTCGATTTACCGTCAAGCTTACGCCGTCGACACAAATAGAACCCTTGGTCGCAATATAACGCGCCAAGTCGGCCGGCGCCTCAACGCGCAGACGCACTGAGCGCGCATCTTTTTCGCAACTCACTATGCGGCCAACACCGTCGACGTGACCGCTAACAATATGACCATCAAAGCGGCTACTCGCCAACATGGCCCGCTCTAAATTCACGTTCTGGCCAGCCTTAGCTTGGGCAAAACTACTGTGAGCCAAGGTCTCTCTGGACACATCAGCCCAGTAGCCGTCGGCCAGCAATTCAACCACCGTCAGGCACACGCCATTGGTGGCAATGCTATCGCCCAGCTTCACCTCGGCCATCGGCAATTCTGCACTGTGCACTTTAAGCCGCAAGTCACCACCGCGCATTTCAGTGGCGGCAATCTTACCACAGGCCTCAATGATGCCAGTAAACACCTATGCGCCCCCTATCAATGCCGGGATGCGACAATGGATACGCCAGTCCTTACCCACCGCACGAATATCAATGATCTCGAGCGATTGCTGCCCCGCCATTTTGCTCATTGGCCATTCTACTAGCGGTCTACCGGCACTGCCCATCAAGCTAGGCGCCATATAAACGAACCACTCGTCGACCAAATCGGCGCGCAGAACCGAACCCGCCAAGGTCGCACCGGCCTCAACGAGCACGTCATTACAGCCACGGTCGGCCAAATAGCGCATTAAGGCGGGCAGCGACACGCGACCGTTGCCATCGTCGGCAAGACACAAAATAATGGCGCCGACCGCCGTCAAGGCAACATAGCGCTCCGGGTCACTAACCACCGTGGCGATAATGACTTCGCCACCCTCGCTAAATAGCTTGGCGTCCACGGGAGTGCGTAAGTTTGAGTCTAAAATAACGCGTAGGGGCTGACGCCAATATTGGTCTTTTAGTTCCGGGGCAAAGGCTTCAGGGCGCACGGTAAAAAGCGCATTATCATACAAAATGGTATCGACGCCGCTGACAATCGCGCAACTCTCGGCGCGTAACCGCTGAACGTCCTGCCGCGCAGCGGGGCCAGTAATCCACTGACTCTCACCCGACGCCATTGCAGTGCGGCCATCCAAGCTGCTTGCCGATTTCAAGCGCACCCAAGGTAAGCCACCACTGATTCGGCGCATAAAACCTTTGTTTAAATCGGCGGCCTGTTCGGCCATTAAACCGACGTCGACTTGAATACCCGCATCACGCAGCCGCGCAATGCCCTGGCCCGCGACCACCGGATTTGGGTCAACTATCGCAACCACCACTCGCGCCACGTTGGCATCGATCAATTTATCGGCGCAGGGCGGCGTACGCCCAGAGTGACTGCAGGGTTCTAGCGTCACATACACAGTAGCGTCGGTAGCATTGTCGATTTGCGCAAGGGCGTTTACCTCAGCATGACCGCTACCTGCGCGAACATGCCAACCCTCGGCAACCAGCTTGTCGTTTTGGGTAATAACGCAGCCAACCCGGGGATTTGGGCTGGTGGTATAACGGCCGCGCTCTGCCAATTGCAGAGCAAGCGCCATCATCTCGCGGTCAGTATCTGAGAAAATCATGACTAGTCCGCTTTCTCTGCCCGCGGCTCAGCGGATAGGCGATCAATCTCTGCGCGAAACTCATCCAGGTCTTGAAAACTGCGATAGACCGATGCAAATCGTACATAGGCAACATGATCCAAAGCCTTTAAGGCCTCCATCACCTGCTCGCCAACAATACGGCTGCCAATTTCACGCTCACCGGTCGCTTGCAAACGGCGCTTAATACCGCTGATTTCAGCTTCGATATGCTCAACACTAACAGGGCGTTTTTCCAAGGCTTTCAAGACCCCAGAACGCATCTTGGCTTCGTCAAAAGGCACGCGCGAACCATCACTCTTGATGATTTTCGGCATCAATAGCTCGGCAGTTTCGTAGGTAGTAAAACGTTCAGAACAAGACAAGCACTCACGCCGCCGACGAACCTGTCCACCCTCGGCAACCAGCCGAGAATCGATTACCTTGGTGTCGTCAAAATTGCAGAACGGGCAGCGCATGGTGGGTAGTGCCTCTTTACGAGTTTATAGCAGCATAGCAGTTTGGTGCAGTATGCATAAAACTCTGGGTCGGATGTCTGCCGTCGGATGTCAGTAAAACCAACACATCCGACGTCCGACACCTGACTTCAGACTTATCCGTATACCGGATACCGTTTGCAGATTTCCAAGACCTTCACTTTCACTTCTTCAATCTTGGCAGTGGCATCGCCGGCTTCCAGCGCTTCCAGTACGTCGCACATCCAGTTGGCCAGTTCTACACAATCGGCTTCTTTAAAACCGCGGGTGGTCACTGCTGGCGTGCCGACGCGCAAACCGCTGGTAATGAACGGTGAACGGGGGTCATTCGGTACAGCGTTTTTGTTCACGGTGATGTTTGCCGCGCCCAGTGCGGCATCCGCGTCTTTACCGGTGTAAGACTTACCGATGAGATCAACCAGCATCAGGTGGTTTTCAGTACCGCCAGACACAATATTAATGCCACGGCTAATAAAGGTTTTGGCCATTGCTTTAGCGTTGGTCACAACCTGCTTTTGGTAAGCAACATACTCAGGTGTCATGGCCTCTTTAAAGCTGACCGCTTTCGCCGCAATAACGTGCATCAAGGGACCGCCCTGACCACCGGGGAATACCGCCGAGTTCAGTTTTTTCTCAATCTCTGGATTAGACTTAGCCAGAATCAAACCGCCGCGTGGGCCGCGCAAGGTTTTGTGGGTAGTGGTGGTCACCACGTCGGCAAACGGCATTGGGTTGGGGTAAATACCCGCTGCAACCAAACCGGCAACGTGAGCCATATCAACCATCAAATAGGCGCCAACCATATCGGCGATTTCACGGAATTTCGCCCAGTCAACAATACCGGAGTAGGCAGAGAAACCCGCCACGATCATTTTTGGCTTGTGTTCAAGCGCTAGCGCTTCAACCTGTGCGTAATCAATTTCGCCGGTTTCATTGTTCAAACCATATTGAACGGCATTGTAGGTTTTGCCTGAGAAGTTAGGCTTGGCACCGTGGGTCAAGTGACCACCAGCGTCCAGGCTCATGCCCAGCACTGTCTCGCCCGGCAATACCAATGCTTGATATACCGCGCCATTGGCCTGTGAGCCAGAGTGCGGCTGTACGTTAGCGTAATCGGCGCCGAATAGCGCCTTGGCGCGATCAATCGCCAATGTTTCGGCTTTATCCACATACTCGCAGCCACCGTAGTAGCGCTTACCCGGATAACCCTCGGCGTATTTATTGGTCAGAACTGTGCCTTGCGCCTGCATGACTGCTGGGCTGGTGTAGTTTTCCGACGCGATCAGCTCAATATGCTCTTCCTGACGCACTTCTTCCTCTTGGATCGCAGACCAAATTTCATCGTCAAATCCGGCTATTGTCATCTCTTTACTAAACATCACTACCCCCGAGGCATACACAGGCTCTGAAAAGCCGCGCATTGTACAATAAATGCGCGTTATCGGCACCGTTTAAAGTAGCACTGAGCCCAACACAGGGCATTTAATTAACAATAATTGCAACCAAACACGGGCACGCGCTATTTACGGAAAAGACTGTCGCCATTGCGGCGCGTAAAACCATTGCGCAAAACCCCCGTTTTCGCTACCGTTTCGCACAAATCGCAGGTGCTTAATCGGCCCGCCCGCTTTAGAACTCAGGAGTCAGCATGGCCCAATTTGTCTATACCATGAACCGTGTCAGCAAGGTCGTGCCGCCCAAGCGCGAAATTCTGCACGATATTTCCTTATCCTTTTTCCCCGGCGCCAAAATCGGCGTTTTGGGTTTAAACGGCTCGGGCAAGTCCACCTTGCTGCGGATTATGGCCGGGGTCGACACTGAGTTTAACGGCGAAGCCCGCCCACAGCCCGGCACCAAGATTGGTTATTTATCGCAGGAGCCCGTTTTAGACCCAGAGAAAGATGTTCGCGGCAACGTTGAAGACGGCGTAGCCGAGGCCAAAAATGCACTCACCGAGCTGGATCAGGTCTATGCCGCCTACGCTGAGCCAGATGCCGACTTTGATGCCTTGGCCAAACGCCAAGCCCAGCTTGAAGACATTATCCAAGCCACCGACGCCCACAACCTCGATCACAAATTAGAAGTCGCCGCCGATGCGCTCCGCCTGCCACCCTGGGATGCGGACGTAACGAAATTGTCTGGCGGTGAACGTCGCCGAGTTGCCCTGTGTCGTCTACTGCTGTCCAACCCCGACATGTTGCTGCTCGACGAGCCCACCAACCATTTGGACGCTGAGTCTGTAGGCTGGCTGGAACGCTTTTTATGCGACTTCCCCGGCACCGTGGTAGCCATTACCCACGACCGTTACTTTCTCGACAATGCCGCTGGCTGGATTTTGGAATTGGACCGCGGTCGCGGCATTCCCTACGAGGGCAACTACTCCGACTGGCTAGAAGCCAAAGATGCCCGCCTAGCCCAAGAAGCCAAGTCTGACGCCTCACGGAAAAAAACCATTGCCGCCGAATTGGAATGGGTACGCAGCAACGCCAAGGGTCGCCAGAGTAAGAGCAAGGCACGTCTGGCGCGCTTTGAAGAATTGAATTCACAAACCTTCCAAAACCGCAGCGAAACCAACGAAATCTATATACCGCCAGGACCGCGGCTTGGCGACAAGGTGATTGAAGTCAACGGCGTTAGCAAAAGCTATGGCGACCGCCTACTGATTAACGACCTCAGCTTCACCATTCCACCAGGTGCCATCGTCGGCATTATCGGCGGTAACGGTGCGGGTAAATCGACCTTGCTGCGCATGATGACCGGCAAAGAGCAGCCCGACAGCGGCAATATCGTGATCGGCGAAACTGTTAAGCTGGTATCGGTTGAACAGATGCGCGACGACCTCGACGACAAAAAGACCGTCTGGGAAGCCGTCTCTGAAGGCCACGATATTTTGCGTATTGGCAGCTACGAAGTACCCTCCCGCGCTTACATCGGTCGCTTCAACTTTAAAGGCAGCGACCAACAGAAACGCGTCGGCGAATTATCAGGCGGTGAACGCGGTCGCCTGCACCTCGCCTGCACACTCAAAGAAGGCGGCAACGTCTTACTGCTCGATGAACCATCCAACGACTTAGACGTAGAAACCCTGCGCGCACTGGAAGACGCGCTACTCGACTTCCCCGGCTGCGCCCTGGTTATCTCGCATGATCGCTGGTTCCTCGACCGTATCGCCACCCACATCCTCGCCTACGAAGGCGACAGCGATGTCGTGTTCTTTGAAGGTAATTACACGGAATACCACGAAGATTTTGTGCAGCGTAAAGGGAAAAATGCCGGGCCGAAGCGAGTGAAGTATAAGAAGTTGAAGTAAGGGATGTCGGATGTCGGATGTCGGATGTCGGATGTCGGATGTCGGATGTCGGATGTCGGATGTCGGATGTCGGATGTCGGGATTTTAGCGACAACTGTCAAGGTAGCGTCAAGCTGCTTTTGATTGTTCGTCCGACGTCAGACACCCGACGCCGCGCTAGGTCATTTTCGCCACAACGCTCAAAGGCAATACCTTCATCGCCAGCCCTACGGCAACCCATGGCCAGCCGGGCACTTTCGCTTCAGCGGGCTCTTTCTCAATCGCTTTAACCATCGCCACACAACCGGTTTTTAAATCAACGCGCAGTGGCGCCTTTTTCATATCGGCATTAATTGGCGTAAGGATAAAGCCAGGGAGTATGCAGCTGACTTTAATTGGCGTGCCCATAACGTCGGCGCGAATGCCTTCTGTCATATTACGCAGCGCCGCTTTACTGGCGGCATAAACATTTAAGGCACGCGCAGCGCCCCGCACCGCACTCATCGACGACACGGTCACTAAATGACCACTATTCTGCGCGCGAAAGATTTCCAGCGCGGCTTCACACTGAGCTAGCGCGCCAACAAAATTGGTTTCTGCGGTTTGGCGATTTGCCTCAAAATAACCCGTACCCAGCGACGCGCCCTTGCCCATACCGGCATTAACAATGACACGATCCAGACCACCCAGGTCATCGCGAAAGGCGCGGAACACCTCAAACACTTTCTCGTAGTCGCAAACATCCAACTCACGAATAAAGATTTTAACGCCGGGATGCGCCGCCTCTAGCTCCGCCTTCAAGGTTTGCATGGGCTCAATCCGGCGTGCACACAAGGCGAGGTTGCAACCCTTGGCAGCATATTCGCGTGCCATGCCTTCGCCTAGGCCTGAGCTTGCACCAGTAATAAGAATATTTTTACGCATACTATTTTTCCGTGTTAACGATAACTAAGGAGTTCGCGATGACGACCGTCGAAGTGACTATGCTCATTAATACTGAGCAATTTCAAACCCGACTGACCACTGAGAATTTTACTGTAACCGGCGTTGACCAATTGCCAACTCAACTGAGCGGTCGCACTTGGCGATAAGCCCAAGACCTGCCCACACACCGCTGAGATCGCACCACCAGAAGTGAATACAAATACATTACCCTTGCCACTGCGGCTAGCGGTTTCTATCGCGCGACGAATACGCGCGCTAAATTGCGTCCAGCTCTCAGCATAGTCGGCGTCATGTTCCCCGCCAACCCAACGCTGCATCGCCTTGGCAAAGTGAGTTTGAAAACCCGCGCGCGGATTCTCACCAGCCAAATCTGCCACCATCTCTTCACCCACGCCAGGCAGCGCGGTGTAAGCTTGCAATAAATCGAGATGATCGTATTCGTTCCAATCAGGATCGGTATCCCAACTGAGATTTTGAGTGCCCGCACCCAAACCCGCCAGACAATGCTCAGCGGTTTGTCGGTGACGCTTCATGCCACCGATTATGATGTTATTCGGCAGCAGTTCTGCAGCGGCAAAAGCCCGCCCCAAGTGCGCCGCCTGACGCTCACCAAGGGACGACAATTGATCGTAGTCTTCGGCGTCGAAAGACGCTTGGCCATGGCGAATCAAGTACAGCGCTGGCATTAACCCCGCTCCCGTATGATTCGCTGGCAGCGGCGATCTAAATACCAAACAACTACCCAAAAGTTTTTGAACGCCGGATTATTCGTTTGCTTGTGGTAATAGCGGTAGTAAATTTGCTGAATAATTCCGGCCAGCCGAAACAAACCGAAGACTTCATAAAACGCCCAGTTATCGACTTTCAAGCCCATTTTCTCGCTGTAGTAACTTACCACTTCATCGCGGCTTAACATGCCCGGCAGATGCGTGGGCTGACGCCGTGTGGAACGCAAAAACCGGTCGTCGTCAGCTTGCACCCAATAGGCCAAGGCACTGCCCAAATCCATTAACGGGTCGCCGAGGGTTGCCATTTCCCAATCGAGAATGCCCAGCACCGAACTCGGGTCGGCCGGATTGAGCACCACATTATCAAAACGAAAATCATTGTGAATCACACAGCTCTGCACGTCTTTCGGTGTGTTCCCATCCAGCCATGACATGACTTTTTTAAACGACGGCACATTCCACGTTTTGGCCTTGCTATAGCGGCCGCTCCAGCCTTTGACCTGACGCTCGCAATACCCTTCGCCCTTGCCCAAATCAGCTAGGCCCGCCGCGCTGTAATCCACCTTGTGCAACGCCACCAGCTTGTCGACCACCGACAAACACAAATCTCGCGTCTGCTCAGTACTGAGCACCAAGCCCTTGGGCATATTGGCGCGGGGAATCAATCCCGGAATACGGCGCATCACATAAAAATCGCAGTCAATGACCGCAGGGTCGTCACAAAACGCCAGCATCTCGGGTACATAGGGAAACACCGGCGCCAAAGCCGCCTGCACTTTGTATTCACGGCCCATATCATGGGCCGACTTGGCCTTGGTGCCCTTTGGCGGCCGACGCAAAATCAGATCATGACTGGGGTATTCCAAACGATAAGTCCAATTCGATGCACCGCCACTGTACTGAGTCACCACGGGCTCGCCACTTAGACCGGCAATACGGGGCTTCAGCCATGCGTCCACCGCGGCGATATCCAACTCTTCACCGCTGCGCACACCGCCAGCAACGTCGATTAGGGCGTTATTTTCTGGCATCACGCTTACTCATCATGCGGTTGGTTTGCTTTAGCATCATTGCGCGGAATTGCGGGAAGGGTAACCAACGCTTCAGACGCCAGATTTTGCGCCCTTCCGGATGAGGCAGAATATAAAATTCGCGTTTTTCTATCGACTTAAATACCCGTTCAGCAATTTCGTCGGCGCCGAGCTTGGCTTTATTCACCAAGCGCTGTGTAGCGGCTTGCGAATCTGGATCAGACGCGCGCACCGACTCCGCCAAATTAGTGCGGAAGAAACTCGGGCAAACCACCGACACCGCAATATTGTCTGGGTCTAGTTCCAAGGTCAGCACCTCAGAAATTGCCACTACCGCCGCTTTTGTCGCGCAGTAGGAAGCCATTTTCGGCGGCGAAATTAAACCCGCTAACGAGGCGATATTCACCAAATGACCGCTGCCTTGCTCTTTCATCAGCGTTGCAAAAACCTTACAGCCCCGCACTACGCCCAAGACATTGATATCGACAATCCACTCCCAATCGCTCAACGGGAACTCTGTAATGCCGCCCGCCGATGCTACGCCAGCGTTATTCACCACCACGTCCACGCCGCCCCACTCACTGAGCAACCAGTCGGCCACCGTTTGCAGTGCACTCTCTTTGGTGACATCGCAATTGCAGTAATGGGCAGTGGTTTTCGCCTGTAATTCAGCGAGGGCTTCAGCGCCACGACCATCGTCGACATCGCCAATGCATACCCAGTAACCCGCATCAGCGAAACGATTTGCCAACGCCCGGCCCAAGCCAGACGCTCCACCGGTGATAAAAACTCTCTTTGCACTCATCTTATATTTGCTCCCGCCTAAGGCGACATTAATGCTGAATGTAGTTGTACAGCAGCCTTATTTGTATTTAGCCAATTCCATTCGGGCAATCAAGCCACGGTGCACTTCGTCTGGACCATCCGCCAAGCGCAGTACTCGCGCCATCGCGAACATACCGGCGAGCGGCGTATCGTTTGATACCCCGGCACCGCCGTGCATCTGAATCGCCGCGTCGACCACATCTTGCAACACATTCGGTGCAACCACTTTGATTGCCGAGATCTCAGTCAATGCCGCCAAGGCGCCAACATTGTCGATTTTCCACGCTGCATACAAGGTCAGCAGGCGCGCCTGGTCGATGGCAATACGTAAATTGGCGATGCGCTCTTGGTTACCACCGAGATTAATCAGCGGCTTGCCAAAGGCGATCCGCGACTTACCGCGTTTGATCATCAATTCCAGCGCTTTCTCTGCGGCACCCAATGCGCGCATGCAGTGATGGATACGGCCAGGCCCAAGCCGGCCCTGTGCAATTTCAAAACCGCGCCCCGCACCCAAGATCATATTTGTTTTGGGCACTCGCACATTTTCGAACCACACTTCACCGTGACCCTCTGGCTCGTCATAGGCGTTAAATACCGGCAACATGCGTTTAATCACCACGCCTGGGGTTTTCATTGGCACAAGCACCATGGAATGCTGGCTGTGGCGCGCGGCGTCCGGGTTACTCACCCCCATAAAAATACCGATCTCACAGCGCGGATCACCCACACCCGACGACCACCATTTTTTACCGTTAAGAATGAGGTCATCACCGTCTTCAATAATCGTGGCTTCCATATTGGTTGCATCGGACGATGCCACGTCAGGCTCGGTCATAAAAAATACTGAACGAATTTTGCCTTCCAGCAAGGGCTCCAACCACTGCTGCTTTTGTTCTTCGCTGCCATACTTCCACAGCACTTCCATATTGCCGGTGTCGGGCGCACTGCAATTGAAAATCTGCGCAGCAATATGCGAACGACCCATTTCTTCGGCCAACGGCGCGTACTCTAAGGTCGACAAACCTGCGCCGCGCTCGGCGTCGTGCAGGAAGAAATTCCACAGCCCCAGTTCCTTAGCCTCAGCTTTAAGCGCTTCGATTCTTGGATCGACCTGCCACTTAGTCCAATCACCACCATTGCTACTCGCCAACATTGCCGGCAGCAACTCGGCATCTAAGGGCTCTATACGGTCTTTTATAAACGCCCGCACTTGATCAATTAATGCTTGGCAACGGGGGCTATGACTAAAATCCATGACGTACTCTCCTCAATTATTGCATCAAACATACGGCTTGATTAAATATCAGTCTAATTTATTTTATAAATGTTATATCATCATTTAAATGAATGTATTGAAGCAGTCGAATCCATGGATCTCAATCTCTTTAAAGTCTTTGACGCCGTCTATCGCGCCAGCTCCCTTACCGAGGCCGCCAAAGACCTGCACATCACCCAGCCCGCAGTCAGCAACGCCCTCGCTCGCCTGCGTGAGCACTTTGACGACCCCTTATTTGTCCGTCGCGGCCGCAGCATTGCTCCCACGCCGCTGGCCGACAGCATCGCCGCAGACATCAGCAACTCACTGATCTCTTTACAAGAAAGCCTGCACCGCGGCCAGCAGTTTGACCCCACCACCTCCAAGCGACGATTTATTATTAGCATGGGCGACCCAATGGAATTCGTTGCCCTGCCCAGCCTTATCTCACAGCTACAAACCCATGCGCCGGGCATCCGCCTGCAGAGCCAGCGCATTGTCCGCGACCAACTCAGCCGACAACTGATTAGTGGCGAGCTGTCAATGGCGGTCGACATTCCCCAAGCAGTGGACCCCAGTATCCAGCAGCAATTTTTATTCAAAGACGACTTATGGGTCATGATGCGCGAAGGACATCCACTGGCAGAGCAAAGCCTCAGCTTAAAAAGCTACCTACAAGCCATGCACATTTCGGTGTCGGGGCGCAGCCGAGGCAGTGTTATTGAAGATGCCGCGCTAAATCGAAAAGGCCTAAATCGCAATATTATTTTACGCGGGCAGAGCTATTATTCCGCCAGCCATATCGTCGCCGAATCAGATTTACTGCTCACCCTACCACGCTATTTAGCACTGCGGTTTCAGCAATTCCTGCCCCTGCAAATCCACCCCTTACCCTTAAAACTACCGGCACTGGAAATGCAGATGTACTGGCATCGTAGCGCCAATAACGACACCGCCCACCAATGGTTACGGGAGCAAATTCAAGAGATTATCGCCCAGAACAGCGAGAACAATTAGACCAAACATCCAGGCATAAAAAAGCCGCCGTAACGAGCATTACGGCGGCTTTGGCTTTTTGCGTCTAGGGTTTACTCTAGCGCCAGCTCACCTCAAGACAAGGGATAATGCGCAGGATAAGGCAGACTAGCAACGCCGGTATCAACAGCGGCTTTCGCCACAGCAGCAGAGACCTTGCCCAATAAGCGGCGATCCACCGGCTTGGGAATAATATACTCCGGCCCAAACGACAATTCACTCACGCCGCAAGCATCGATAACCACTTGCGGAACCGGCTCTTTAGCCAATTCACGAAGTGCATGCACCGCCGCAATTTTCATTTCTTCATTAATTGCGGTTGAGCGCACATCTAAAGCCCCTCTAAAGATAAAGGGGAAGCCCAAGACATTATTCACTTGGTTCGGGTAGTCGGAACGACCTGTCGCCATAATGAGATCGTCGCGTACCGACAGTGCCAGCTCGGGCTGAATTTCCGGATCGGGGTTAGAGCATGCAAAAACAATTGGCTTAGGCGCCATCGACAGCAGCATTTCGGCGCTAAGCAAATCTGCGCCCGACAAACCGACAAAGACGTCGGCGCCTTTAACCGCGTCTTCCAATGTACGGGCGCCAGCGTCGTTCTGGAATTCTTCTTTATAAACATTAATGCCCGCGCGGCCGGGATAAATCACGCCACTGCGATCCACCATGTAAATATTTTCATAACGCGCGCCCAAGCTCACCAGCAGACGCATGCAGGCAATTGCCGCCGAACCCGCGCCAAGGCAAACCACTTTTGCGGTTTCAAGATTTTTGCCTTGAATCTCGAGGGCATTCAACATACCCGCCGCGGTGACAATCGCGGTGCCGTGCTGGTCGTCATGAAAAACCGGAATAGGGCACTGTTCTTTTAAGACGCGTTCAATTTCAAAACACTCTGGCGCCTTGATGTCTTCAAGGTTAATCCCACCAAAGGTAATGGCGATGCGCTTAACGGTATCGATAAAGGCCTGACTGTCTTCGGCGTCAACTTCAATATCAATAGAATCGATATCGGCAAAACGCTTAAATAATAGCGCCTTACCTTCCATAACCGGCTTACTGGCCAAGGGACCAAGATTGCCCAAGCCCAAAATAGCAGAGCCGTTAGAAATAACAGCGACCAAATTGCCCTTGCTGGTGTATTTGTAGGCATTGGCTGGATCGCGGGCGATTTCTCGCACTGGCTCGGCAACACCGGGGCTATAGGCCAGCGATAAATCGTATTGGGTTTCGGCAGGTTTCGTCAGCGCAATGCAGATTTTACCTGGGGTAGGGAGCGAGTGGTAATCCAGAGCCGCCTGCTTAACATCTTTGGACATTCGATAATTCCCAATATGAGTGCCTTCCCTGAGAGACGAGAAAGCATATAGAACAGAGATTACAGTAACAAGTCGCCGCGCGGTGTGCGCCAAAAATGGCCTCAACGATCTTCACACTTAAGCGCATGCAGCCACCAAGCAGAACACGTCAATTAACTTGCCTGTATCGGGAACAAACACGCGGTTTAATCCCGAAGATCACAAACAAAAATGCCCGGTCAGATTAGCACCGGGCATTTCTATGGTGGCTGCCTGCGCAGCCACTAAGCACTACCGGGATATTACTCGGTAGGTGCTGCCGCTGCGCCGCGCGAACCAAAACGCTTACGGAACTTATCAACACGGCCGCCGGTATCAAGCATTTTCTGCTTACCAGTGTAGAACGGGTGGCAAGATGAACAAACGTCAACGTGCAGGGCATCGCCCAATGTAGAACGCGTTTCAAAGGCGTTGCCACAGCTGCAAGTTACGCTCATAGCGACATAATTTGGATGGATATCTGCTTTCATGGGTCTTTCCTCAATGGACGCCGCCACCCGATCATTTGCCGAGCACCGCGTAGGGTTTGACTTTCAAAATTAGCTTGAAATTCAGGCGGCGAATGTTAACAGAATTATTGCAATAAGCAAGCAGTGCGGGGTGACGGCTAAAAACTTCACTCTCCGCGAAGACGTAATTCTTATACACTGGCGTTTTAATACGCCTAATTAGCCACGCTTTTATGTCGAAACTCGTCACCATTGCCGTTCCCTGCCCTCTGCGCCGAGGCTTTGACTATTTGTGGCCCGAGAGTTTGGCGCGCGATGCAGAAATCGGCTTGCGGGTGAGCATTCCCTTTGGCCGACAACAGCTCGTTGGCGTGGTGATCGCCCTTGATCCGGTCTGTGACATTCCTAGCAATAAACTAAAAGCGGTTTTGAGTGTACTCGACGGCCAGCCAAGCCTTCCTACTGACATCGTTCAGCTCGGACGCTGGGCCGCCGACTACTACCACCACCCCGTTGGCGATTGCTTTCAGCAAATGCTCCCCGTGGTCTTGCGCAAAGCCAGCCCACCCAAGGAGAAACCCGCTCAGTACTGGCGAGTAAGCGACAATAACGAAGCACTACCTCCAATTGCGAGCCGCGCTCACCAGCAGATCAGCCTGCTCGCCGTCATTCGTCAGGCGGGGCAACTGTCACGCCGTCAAATAAAAGACCTTGGCTACAGTAATCCCGTGCTCAACGCGCTAATCAATGGCGGCTATTTACAGCAGGCCGACACCCCGGTCGCGCCCAGCCCCCAAGACAGTGATTCCGGTCCCGTACTGAATAGCGAGCAACAGCAGGCGGTGTCCACAATCTGCGGCAGTCTCGACCAGTTTGCGCGCTATTTGCTCGACGGCGTAACCGGCAGCGGCAAAACCGAAGTCTATTTACGCAGCATCGCCGAATGCCTGAGCCGGGGCGAACAAGTACTGGCACTGATCCCAGAGATTGGTCTAACCCCGCAAACCTTGGAACGCTTCGAAACCCGCTTTCCTGGGCAGGTCCGCGCCCTGCACTCTGGGCTTAGCGACGGCGAGCGCTACCGCAGCTGGCAAGACATTAGCAGCGGTCGCGCCCGAATCTTACTCGGCACCCGCTCGGCGGTATTCACGCCGTTTCAAAAACTCGGCCTAGTCATTGTCGACGAAGAGCACGACGCCTCCTACAAACAACAAGAAGGCTGGCGCTACTCGGCCCGGGACATCGCGGTAAAACGTGCCGCCGACCACCGGTGCCCAGTGGTATTAGGCAGCGCGACCCCTAGCCTCGACAGCCTCCACAACGTCGGCCAAGACCGCTACCAATTACTGGAATTGCGCGAGCGCGCAGGTCACGCCAGCAAGCCCGACATACGGCTACTGGATATTCGTCAACAAAATCTGGACGAAGGTCTGAGCAAAACCCTGCTCGACGCCACCCAAGACACCCTGCAAGCCGGCAACCAAGTTTTAATATTTCTCAATCGCCGGGGCTTTTCGCCTTTACTGCAATGCCACGGCTGCGGCTGGATCGCCAACTGCCAAGCCTGCGATGCCAAAATGACCGCCCACTTTGGCCGCCGCGAATTACGCTGCCACCACTGCGACGCGAGGGAAGCGCTGCCAAGTATTTGCCCCCAGTGCCACAACAGCCAATTGATTTTTCAGGGGCCAGGCACCGAGCGCTTGGAACTCAGCCTAAAACGCCATTTCCCCGAGGTTGATGTCATCCGCATTGATCGCGACACCACCTCAGCCAAGGGCAGTATGCAAAGCCTGGTCGACGGTATTCGCGACGGTCGCCCCAGCATTCTTGTTGGCACCCAAATGCTGGCCAAAGGTCACCACTTCCCGGATGTCACCTTGGTCGGCATTATCGATATTGACGGTGGTTTGTTCAGCGCCGACTTCCGCGCTCCAGAGCGCAGCGGCCAATTGCTCGTACAAGTAGCCGGTCGCGCCGGTCGCGCCGACAAACCCGGTCGCGTTTATATTCAAACCCACTGCCCAGACCACCCCGCGCTGCTCACCCTCGTCAGCGAAGGCTACCAACCCTTTGCCCAACAATTGCTGGCCGAGCGCCAACTGCTAAGCCTGCCGCCGGTAAGCTTTAGCGCCGTGATTCGCGCCGACGCCAGCACCTTGCGCTGCGCCGAAGACTTTTTAAGCGCAATTCGCGCCGCACTCGCCCCCGGCGATAACAACTGGAGCATAGTCGGCCCCCTGCCCGCGCCAATGACCCGCAAAGCGGGACGCTTTCGTGCCGCACTCATTCTGCAAGCCGAGCGCCGCCCTATACTCCATCGCCAACTCGCCATTGCCTGCCACACCGGCGACGGACTGAGCAAACACCAAAGCCTGCGCTGGTCGGTGGATGTTGATCCGATCGACTTGTTTTAGTGGCCACATTTGAAGCTGTAGCTATTTCAGCAGCGACACGGCAAGATTTTCGGTTGATTGGCTATGCCCCGCTACGATCTGCTTTTTGGTATTGATAGGTCCCTGCTTGCGCAAGAGCGACAGCTTAACGTCTTCTTGTTAGCGATAACGGTAAGCAGCTGGTAAACCAAAAGCGTGGTGTTTCGCCAAGCACTGCGTTACGTCATGCACGATTCTTTGATATTTCAGCGGATTTCTAGCTTAACCTTCAGGTTCACTGGGATTTATATACGGCACAACAAATAGAAGAAGAGGATTTAAATTCAATTTTAAATTTTCACCACCAAAAGATAGCTTTAACGTCGCCGCGTGTCGTCTACCAGTCGCTAGCTAGCTATTCAAGCTGGATTAAGTTGCTAACCGCTTGCCGCCAATCACTAACACAAACCCCAAAGGCTTTGGCAATCTTAGCATTACTCAACACCAAGTATGCTGGACGCTTGACCGGGGTAGGATAAGCCTCGGTAGTGATCGCATTGACTGTCGGCACCTTTGGCAGCCTACCCTTAAGATGAGCTTCATTAAATATTGCCATCGCGAAGCCATGCCAACTTAGCGCTTCGTCACCGGCATAGTGATATACCCCGTACTCAGCTTGATGATCATCGTCACTGCGGTGCAATTGTCGGGCGATCTCAATTAAAGCCTTGGCAATATCACCGGCATAAGTCGGGCAGCCAACTTGATCGGCAACGACCCCAAGCGTGTCGCGCTCTTTCGCTAGGCGTAGCATCGTTTTCAGAAAGTTATTGCCGTATTCGCTAAATACCCAAGCGGTGCGCAAAATAATGTACTTAGTTGCGTGGCGCTGAATTGCCAATTCACCGTCAAGCTTGGTTTGGCCATATACGCCCGTTGGTGACGGTGCATCGGTTTCAACATACGGTCTTTGTTGATTGCCGTCGAACACATAATCAGTCGAGACATGCAGCAATGGAATATCAAAATGGGCGCTGAGCTTAGCCAATGCAGTCACCCCATCGACATTTACTCGCTGGGCCAATTCAGGCTCAGACTCAGCCTTATCCACCGCGGTATAGGCTGCGGCGTTAATAATCGCGGTGACAGCCTTGTCGGCAATGATTCTTTCTAGTACGACGGTATCGTTGATATCAGCGTCTTGACGACTCAACAAGGTGTGAGGGATTTGCTGTGCCTTAAGCTCGTCGGCCAAGCATTGACCCAACTGGCCAAAGGCGCCCGTGACCAGCAAGTGCATATCTTCCCGCATGCCTTCCTGCCCGCTCATCGCTGGAAGAGCTCGGCAAAGGTCGGCGCCTTACTGTCTTTGTCTGACAAGCGGGGATTATCCAGTGGCCAGGTAATCGCCATGGCTGGATCATTCCAAATCAAGCTGCCCTCGTCAGTCGGGTCATAGTAGTCAGTGCATTTGTATTCAAAGTCCGCGGTATCACTGAGCACCACAAAGCCGTGAGCAAAGCCCGGTGGCACCCAAAACTGGCGTTTGTTTTCTTCGGAGAGAATAACGCCATCCCATAGCCCAAAGCTCGGCGAGTCAGGCCTAATATCCACGGCAACATCATAGACTTCACCACTGACTACGCGCACTAATTTGCCTTGTGGCCTAGTCTTTTGAAAATGTAAGCCACGCAGCACGCCCTTGGCCGAGCGAGAATGGTTGTCTTGCACAAAGGGTAGATTAATGCCGGCCATGTCGCGGTAGCGATCGGCCTGAAAGGTTTCTAAAAAGAAGCCTCGATGGTCACCAAAGACCTTGGGCTCGATAATGACGCAGTCTTTGAGTTTAGTTTGAATAACGTTCATCGTAGTCTCGATTTTACTAACGTATAGCTGCTCGTAAAAAATAGCCGTTTTCATCTAAGCCAATACTATTCCACCCCTATACCAATACGGCTGAGTTTGTAATTCCCAGACAGCACACGCTGCCACCACTGGGGATTATCCAAATACCATTGCACGGTTTTGCGGATACCGGACTCAAAGGTTTCTTGGGGCACCCAGCCCAGTTCGCGCTGAATTTTACTGGCATCAATCGCATAGCGAACATCGTGCCCAGGGCGATCTTCCACAAAGGTGATGAGGTCTTTAAAACCTTTGCCGCTAGCGCGGGAGTTGGCATTTTCCGGGGCGAGCTCTTCCAGCAATCCACAGATAGTCTCTACCACCTCAATATTGCGCTTTTCATTGTGGCCGCCAATATTGTATGTCTCACCGAGCGCGCCCTCATTCACCACCTTAAATAAGGCGCGGGCGTGATCCTCGACGTAGAGCCAGTCGCGAATTTGGCTGCCATCACCGTAGACCGGCAACGATTTGCCGTGCAGGGCGTTAAGAATAATATGGGGCACGAGTTTTTCGGGAAAATGGTAAGGCCCATAATTATTGGAACTGTTAGTCACAATGATTGGCAAACCAAACGTACGACCCCACGCTCTTACGAGGTGATCAGAGCTAGCTTTACTGGCCGAATAAGGCGAGCTAGGTTCATAGGAGGCGGATTCAGTCAATAGATGGCTCGTACCGTTGAGATCACCATAAACCTCGTCAGTAGAGATATGGTGGAATCGAAAACCGGCTTTCTTATCGCCAGCCAGACTTTGCCAATACGCGCGAGCAGCCTCCAGCATAGTGTAGGTGCCAACTATATTGGTTTGAATAAACGCGCTTGGGTCATCAATGGATCGGTCGACATGGCTTTCGGCAGCAAGATGCATCACCAGATCGGGTTGATGCTCAGCAAAGACCACATTGAGGGCTGCCAAATCACAGATATCCACTTGCGCAAACGCATAACGCTCGTCCTGCAGCTCGGCCGGAATAGATTCCAGATTACCGGCATAGGTAAGTAAATCGACATTCACAACTGCCGCATCAGTATCCGCCAGAATATGCCGAACCACCGCACTGCCAACAAACCCGGCACCGCCGGTGACTAATATCTTCATGTCCAGCGCTTTGGCCAATATTTCAACAGAAGGTCCTTATACCGACAGCGCATAACTCCCTCCCTTGGAAATTATCATTAAGGTGCCGGCGACTATATTCTCAGTGGTTATCCATAACAACCGTATTCACAAGCGCATCAGCAAATTTCGCAAGGTAAGAGCTACAGGCGCGCAAACAGGGCCGACCTCAACCGTAGGCTGAATCCTTTAGAGTGGATACTTATCTACGTACGTGAGATAGCGGGGGCGAAGTCGACTTAGCCCCCGCATTCATCAAAGAACAACAAAACAAGCAAATCCGCCCAAATGTGAGGGGTTTTAAATAAGCTCGAAGTCTCCTTTCACGCTCACAGTAAACAATTGGTTTTAATCCCCTTCGCTCTCGCCGCCCCAGCACTAGCCGCGACACCCTTAAACAGGGATAATACGCGGCCTTGTTTCGCTCCAGAGAGTTAGCCCCACGCCATGAAAGAGAAAGTTGCCGCACATATCAGTCAGGCCCTGCAAACACTGCGCAGCGCCCACGCTTGGCCAGCGGATCTGGTGACAAATATTCAGGTGGAGCATACCCGCGACAAGGCCCACGGCGATTTCGCTAGCAATATCGCGATGACCTTGGCCAAGCCTTTAAAGTCGAACCCCCGCGCCATTGCCCAGCTGATTGTTGATGCCCTGCCCGAGACCAGCGATATTGTTAAAGTCGACATCGCTGGCCCCGGCTTTATTAACTTCTTCGTTGACGAAGCCAGCAACTATCAGGTTTTACACGACATTTTCGCCCAAGGTGACGAATTCGGTCGCCACGCCAGCCGCAATAAGTCAGTACAGGTGGAGTTTGTTTCTGCCAACCCAACAGGCCCTCTGCACGTTGGCCACGGTCGCGGCGCAGCTTACGGCGCCAGTGTCGCCAACATGTTGGAAGCCGCCGGTTACGACGTATGCAGGGAATACTATGTCAACGACGCTGGCCGCCAGATGGACATCCTTGGCACCAGTGTGTGGCTGCGCTATTTGCAAGCCTGTGGCGAGACCATCACCTTCCCGAGTAATGGCTATCAGGGTGACTATATTGCTGACTACGGTCGCGAGTTACTGGCGGAACACGGCGAGATATTGCGCCACGCCGCAGCCGAAGTGTTCGCAAGTGTTTGCGACGACGCCCCCGAGGGTGACAAAGAAAAGCACATCGACGGCCTAATAAACCGCGCCAAAATCCTGCTCGGCGACAATTATCAAATTGCCTTCGATAAGGGTTTAAACGCCATTCTTGGCGACATCCGCAGCGACTTGGTGGAATTCGGCATTGAATACCAGCAGTGGTTTTCTGAGCGCAGCCTGACCCACGATCCCGATCAGGTCGCCCGCGCCATCGCCAAGCTGCAAGATAACGGCTTTATTGAAGAGCGCGACGGCGCCCTGTGGTTTATGTCTACCTGTTTTGGCGACGACAAAGACCGCGTAGTGAAACGCGACAACGGCCAAACCACCTATTTCGCCTCAGACATTGCCTACCACCTCAACAAATTTGAGCGCGGCTTCGACACCGTGGTCAATATTTGGGGCGCGGATCACCACGGCTATATCTGCCGCGTAAAAGCTGCGTTGCAGGCCATGGGTATTGATCCCGAAAGATTGGTGGTGCGGCTCGTGCAGTTTGTATCGCTGTATCGCGGCGACCAACAAGTGCAAATGTCGACCCGTTCGGGTTCATTTGTAACCCTGCGCGAACTGCGTGAAGACGTCGGCAACGACGCCGCGCGCTTCTTCTATATTATGCGCAAAGCCGACCAAGCCACTGATTTCGATTTGGAACTCGCCAAGTCTGAAACCAAAGACAACCCCGTTTACTATATTCAATACGCCCACGCCCGCGTTGCCAGTATTCTGCGCAAACTTCAGGAACAGGGTGAAACATGGACACCGGCATCTGGCTTAGCGAATCTCGCTCAATTGAATAACGACGCCGAGAAAGACCTTTTAGTAAAATTGTCACGCTACCCTGAGACACTGGCCAGCGCCGCCGAACATTTTGAGCCTCACAGCTTGGCGCACTATCTGCGCGAATTGGCCGGCGATTTTCACACCTATTACAACGCGCACAAAATGCTCGGCGAAGACGCCGCCGTGCGCGACGCTCGTCTTGCGCTAGCCTGCGCAGTACAACAAGTATTGCGCAATGGCCTGCGCTTATTGGGCGTGTCGGCACCGGAGGAAATGTAAGGCATGGCACAAGCTCCTAAAAAAACCAGCCGTGGCGCGACGCGCAGCCCGGCCAACAACGGCCTGCCCGCATCGGTATTGCTGGGCACCGGCTTTATTGCCGGGGTAATCTGCTCAATACTGGTGTTTAGCGCAATCAGCAAACAACCGCACAATGAAGTGAGCGTTGCCGCGGCCAAGTCTGCCGCCGAAGCCAAGGTCAAAGCCGACCGCAAAGAAGTAACCACCAATACCAAATTCGATTTCTTTACGCTGCTACCTGAGCGTGAAGTCATTGTGAATGAAGAGCGTCCCGCTCCTAAACCAGCACCCAAGGCAGCCGCTCCGAAAAACGAGCGCCCGCCTGTTGAGGCCAAGCCCGACGAGAATATGGAGAAATATATTCTGCAGGCCGGCTCATTCCGCCAAGGCGCAGATGCCGACCGTCGCCGCGCGCAAATCTTGTTGCTGGGTCTCGACGCCAAGGTTGAATCGGTAGAAGCCAATGGCGAGCGCTGGCACCGGGTCTATGTCGGGCCATTCCAGTCACACAACACCTTGAGCGATGCCCGCAGCAAGCTGATCAACGAAAGCATTGATACGCTGGTTATTCGCCAAAAAAATTAAGTAGCGGCCTCAAGGGCCTCAGCAAAACTGTCACACCACAAGCAAACACACTGCTTAATTAAGGCCCTTGAAAACATCAAGGGCTACCCCCACTAACCCTGTTCACACCCGCTTTTCCCTATCAATTATAAGGAGTCCCGCGTGGAACAGTTTCGCGGCACCACAATACTCTCGGTTCGCCGAAATAATCAGGTCGTTATCGGTGGCGATGGCCAGGTCACCATGGGCAATACCGTGATGAAGGGCAATGCCCGCAAAGTCCGTCGCCTCTACAAAGAACAAGTACTGGCTGGATTTGCTGGCGGCACCGCCGATGCCTTTACCCTGTTTGAACTCTTTGAAGTTCAGCTCGAAAAACATTCCGGCAAACTCACCAAAGCCGCCGTTGAACTCGCCAAGGCCTGGCGCAGTGAGCGCTCGCTACGCCAGTTAGAAGCGCTGCTCATTGTTGCCGACAAAGAAACCACCTTGGTGATTAGCGGCAATGGCGACGTCATCGAGCCTGAAGACAATATGATTGCCATTGGCTCCGGCGGCTCCTTTGCTACGGCTGCCGCCCGCGCGCTAATGGACAACACCGAGCTAAGCGCCGGTGATATCGTCGAAAAAGGCCTGACCATCGCGGGTGATATTTGCATCTACACCAATCACAGCCGCACCATTGAATCTTTGGAATACTAGCGCCCAAGGGCGCCTTCGGAGTCTCCATGTCGACCATGACACCCCGTGAAATCGTTCACGAATTAGATAAACACATTGTTGGCCAAAGTGATGCCAAGCGCGCTGTGGCAATTGCCCTGCGCAACCGTTGGCGGCGCATGCAGCTTAGCGAAGATCTGCGCGACGAAATCACCCCCAAGAACATTTTAATGATTGGCCCCACCGGCGTCGGTAAAACCGAAATCGCCCGGCGCCTCGCCAAGCTCGCCAACGCCCCCTTCATTAAAGTGGAAGCCACAAAGTTTACTGAAGTGGGCTATGTTGGCCGCGACGTCGAATCCATTATTCGCGACCTCGTCGATGTCTCGATCAAACTCTATCGCGAACAAGCCATGGAACAAGTCGCCCACCGCGCCGCCGACGCCGCTGAAGAGCGCATTCTCGACGCCCTACTGCCACCGGCACGCGGCGAGAACACCGAGGAAGAACGCAACACCACCACGCGCCAGCTCTTCCGCAAAAAGCTTCGCGAAGGTGAATTAGACGAGCGCGAGATTGAAATCGAACTGAACGCCACACCGGTCGGTGTTGAAATCATGGCCCCACCGGGCATGGAAGAAATGACCAGCCAACTGCAGGGCATGTTCTCTAAAATGGGCAGTGATCGTAAAAAGACCCGCCGCCTAACGGTAAAAGCCGCTGCCAAACAGTTGCAAGACGAAGAAGCCGCCAAGCTCGTCAATGAAGAAGAACTCAAAGCCCGCGCAGTAGAAGCCGCCGAGCAGAACGGTATTGTGTTTATTGACGAGATCGACAAAGTCGCCAAGCGCCAAGAAACCGGTGGCGCCGATGTGTCCCGCGAGGGCGTACAGCGCGATCTACTGCCCCTGATCGAGGGTTGCACGGTGAGCACCAAGCACGGCGTAATTCGTACCGACCACATCCTGTTTGTGGCCTCTGGCGCCTTCCACCTCAGCAAACCCTCAGACTTAATTCCAGAGCTACAGGGTCGCCTGCCGATTCGCGTGGAACTGTCAGCATTAACGCCTGAAGACTTTGAGCGCATCCTCACCGAGCCGCATGCCTCACTGACCGAGCAGTATCAAGCCCTGCTGGCAACCGAAGGCCTGAGCATCGAGTTCACCGCCGACGGCATCCGCCGCATCGCCGAAACCGCCTGGGAAGTGAACGAGCGTACCGAAAACATCGGCGCCCGTCGTTTGCACACCATGCTTGAGCGCCTACTGGAGAGTATTTCGTTTGACGCTGGCGACATCAAAGACGCCGTCAAAATTGATGCCGACTACGTGAATGAGCAACTGGGTGAATTGGCGAAAGATGAAGATTTGAGCCGATTTATTCTCTGACACGCAAAACGCGCCACGGGAGACGGAAAACGCTGTTACTGAATTTGCGTCTCCCGTCTCCCGTCCAGCATCTAGCCACCAACGGACACCACCATGAGCCAAGCGCCCACTGATATTAAATTTCGTAAGCAGTCCCAACAGCTAGAGCTGACTTACGCCAATGGCGAGCAGTTTGCGCTGAACAGTGAGTTTTTGCGGGTGCATTCACCCTCGGCAGAAGTGCGCGGACACGGTGCAGGGCAGGAGACACTGCAAACTGGCAAAATGCATGTGCAGATTACTGAGCTGATTCCAGTGGGTAATTACGCACTGCAATTGGTGTTTAGTGACGGCCACGACAGCGGTATTTACTCATGGGTATATTTGCGGGAATTATGTGAGACCAAGGACGCGAAGTGGGAGGCGTATTTGCAGAAGCTCCACGATGCAAAAGCCAGCCGCGACCCCGACCAACAGGTCGTTAAGTTCTTTGGTTAAGCAATTGATCACAGAGAACCACAAACGCTAGTCACGTAACACAATTTGCGGGTTCAGGTTCACACCGCCGTCTTCTTCTAAGACGCCGATATTAATTCCGGTAGAATTCTCAACCACCACTAGCGGCGGCTCAAAACTGGGGTGACGAATAAACTTTAGCTGCCAGCCAAAGTTCTCGATGCGACGCAAGGCGATTTTTTGCATATCGGTCAACATCGTCAATACATCATCTGGTACCACAGGCGTCGCTCTACGCTTGTCATGCATCCTGTCCATATGGCGTACCTATTTGTAGTTCATAGCGACTTAACAGTAATGCTAAGCCGCGACAAGCACCAGTTGGGATTCACCGTATTGACTTTGAACAAAGCCGCCGTTTAAAGGTTTTCCTCAGCAAAGGCAGCCAGCCGTGAGCGCTCAATGCCGTTGACGTGCATAACCCCGGCGTGCTCAAAATGTTTACACTTTTCAACCAGATAGGTTAAACCCGAGGTCAGCGGCGAAATGTATTTATTGTCGATCTGCGCCAAATTACCCAGCACCACAATCTTTGAATTTACCCCCACCCGAGTAATGATCGACTTCAACTGAAATTGCGTCAGACTTTGGGCCTCATCAATCACGATATACGCGTTATTAAATGAGCGGCCCCGCATAAAATTCAACGACTTAAACTGGATATTGGCCTTGTCCTTCACATATTCAATGCTGCTATACGGCGACTCATCACTGCCGTGCAAAACCTCTAAATTATCCTCAAAGGCCGCCAACCACGGCGCCATTTTTTCCTCTTCAGTGCCCGGTAAAAAGCCAATATCCTCAGCCATGGGCGGCGTTGAACGCGCCACAATCATTTTGTCGTAACGTTTTTCTTCCAGTATCGCGTGCAGACCATAGGCCAAGGCGATCAGTGTTTTACCCGAGCCCGCGGGGCCTGTCATCACCGTCATGTCGATATGGCTTTGCGCAATAAGATAAAAAGCCATGGCTTGCTCAAAATTACGCGGGCTCAAACCCCACATCCGCTGATGCATTAGCTGATCGCGGCTTAGGTCAAACAACTCCAGTTTTTTCTCATCAACCGTGCGCACCATGCCGACAAAATCATTGTCGTCGTAGACAAATTGATTGATGTGGGCCTTGGGCAATAATTCGCGATTGAGTATATGAATGGTTTGACTGCCCTCGCGCAGGGTATCGACCTTGTCGACGCTCTCCCACAAGGTACCCGCCAAATGCTCATAGCCCTTGGCCATATACTGAATGTCTTCCAGTACCCGGTCTTTGCGATAATCCTCAACGTTTTCAAGACCCGAGCCCTTGGCCTTGAGGCGCATATTAATGTCTTTGGTCACCAGGCAAACATAGGCGCCGGGATTTTTTACCTGCAGATGCAGGGCAACATTAATAATGCGATTGTCGTTGGCTTGCTGCTGGCTGCCGTCCAAATACGGCGCGGCGGTGTCGTGATTAATCAGCTGGTCGGGGAAAATCGCCAAGCTGCCGACTTGATCTTCATTACGCGCCGACGGGATCGGCACGCCCTCTTGAATCGCCTTAGGGCTGGCGTTAAAGAGAATTTTATCAATCGCATTAATAGCGATTCGCGCCTCGCGACTCACGTCTTTGTCGCGCCTGTCCTTGATGTGATCGAGTTCCTCCAGCACTGTCATCGGGATCACCACCCGATGTTCTTTAAAGGCGCTTAGCGCCATTGGGTCATGCAATAGAACGTTGGTATCAAGAACAAAGATTTTTTCCATAGGAGACTCTCTGTTAGGAACATCGACAAAAATCGGCACAGTATCGTCTTCAAGCCATGAAGCTGATAAGACCGGGGAAACCACAAGGGGCGAAAATACAGTAGGCGTGCAAGGTGTTCAAAAAGGAGGGTAAAAAACACTGGCGACGGCGCAGCATGGGCGCGGAGCGCAAAAGGGGAATTACTGTCAGCCCGAGGGCAATAAGCGTTTGGCGGCAACAGCCCGCTCCATACATCACAGCGTAGCTTGATTATTAAAAGCGATGGCCATCATTGTCAACCGTTATTACTTTGATATCGGAAGACTCAGCAACGCATTTCCGCTACCCTGTACCCCTTTTTAGCGACCCGAATACAGGTACCAAGCCTCCATGCTCGACAAAAATGCCCTGCAGCAGCTCCGCCAACTAAAAACCCATATCATTGACACCAAAGACCAAGGTGAGGGCGAAGTTCGCGGCAGTCAGCGCCGCTTCGGTTTTGTCCGCCTAGACGACAAACGCGACGTATTCCTCGCGCCAGATGATATGCAGCGGGTATTCCCCGGTGACCGGGTTAAAATCACCGTGCACACCGACGACAAGGGAAAATTTAAAGCCGAGCTAGAAAAGCTGATCGACAGCCCGCTGGACTGCTTTACCGGTCGCTACGTGGTGCGCGGCCAAGGCCATTTTGTTGAGCCCGATCTACCACGCTTCAATAAATTACTGTTTATTCCACCGTCACAGCGTAAAAAATGCGCGGAAGGCGACTTGCTGTACTGCCAAGTGGCACAACACCCGTTCAAAGACGGCAAATCGCAGGTCAAAGTATTAGAAAAC
This sequence comes from Zhongshania borealis, assembly GCF_039539625.1. Taxonomy (NCBI): domain Bacteria; kingdom Pseudomonadati; phylum Pseudomonadota; class Gammaproteobacteria; order Cellvibrionales; family Spongiibacteraceae; genus Zhongshania; species Zhongshania borealis. The sequence goes on from NZ_BAABDM010000002.1 coordinate 91,882, forward strand.
ATCGGCAGTCCAGATCAGCCCGGCATTGAAGGCAAATACACCCAGCGTAAATTCAAGCTGCCCCGCGATTGGCCAGCCAGCGCAGGTATCACCGAAGACGTTTATTTAAACGACCGCGAAGACCTCCGCGAACTGCCCTTCGTAACCATCGACGCCGCAGAAACCCGCGACTTAGACGACGCGCTGTGGGCACAAAGCAACGATAAAGGCTGGCTGCTAAAAGTGGCCGTCGCCGACCCCGGCGCGGTTATTGCCCCCGGCAGCCCAATCGATCTCGCCGCGAAGCTGCGCGCCAGTAGTGTTTACCTGCCGGGCTTTAATCAGCCCATGATGCCCAACTCCGTCTCGCAAGGTGCCTGCTCGCTCCTCGCCAATGAAGACCGCCCGGCAATCGTCTGCACCATGCAAATCAGCACCGACGGCGCTATCAGCGACGTTCAATTCAGCGAAGCGCTAATCCACTCCCAAGGCAAGCTGAGCTACAACGACGTACACGCAGACATTCACGGCGAAATGGATTTAGCGCTGCCCAGCCTAAAAGATCTGTACACCGCCAGCCAGGCACTGAATAAGTATCGCCGCGAACACCATATCGTGATGCCCGAGCAGGCAGACTTCCATTTTCAGCTAAATGAACAGCGTAAAATCGAAGCCATTGTTAAAGTTGAACGCAACGACGCACATCGCCTTGTGGAAGAGTGCATGCTCGCCGCCAACCGCAGCGCCGCCGAGTGGTTGGGCGACGACCCAGCGCTATTCGTGAGTCATGCAGGCCTACGTGAAGATCGCCTAGACAATGTTCGCAAAGTCATGGCCAAAGAATTACCCGAACTAGGTGACTGCGACATAAGCACCTTAGCCGGCTACAAAGCACTGATTAAAGCCTGCGACACCAGTAGCTCAAGCTTACCGCTACGCAGCACCTTTGCACGCATGCTACAGCCCGGCACCATCAGCGCCGAAGCAGCACCACACTTTGGTCTTGGTCTAGAGCGCTACACCACATTCACCTCGCCACTGCGTAAATACAGCGACCTGATCGTGCAACGTTGCATCCGCGCCAAACTGCGCGGGGAAACCATCCAGCGCCCAGACGAAGACACCGCAACAGCCCTGCAAGACGCAATACGCAACGGCCGCCAAGCCAGCAACCAAATGGAACAGTGGCTGCAATACCAATACCTAGCAACCAACACCAGCGACACCGTCTACCCAGCCCGCATCGCCCACGTCAACGGCGGCGGCTTCACCGTAGAGCTCGAAGACCTCGGCATAAACGGCTTTGTAGAAGCCCGCACCATACCCGAAAAACTCAGCTTCGACGCCGACACCCTGCGCCTATACAACGACCACAACAGCTACCAGCTAGAACAAAAGGTAAATGTAAAAGTATCTGAGCTAGATGATTTTCAGCGGAAGCTAATGTTTATATTGGCTTGAAGCTGCGTTTAAGGGGCGCCTCTATAGTGGGCGCCCGACTCCTCACTCGACGTCGCCCTGTACCTCCCTTGTTTATTCGACACTTTTACAAAAGCGAAGACCTGATACCACTGCACCCTGTAAAGGCAAGATACCCGATCGGAGTAGGGTATGACGAAGCAGCGGGGTCTTGCATGACGAGCTAGCGGAGCCGGCTGTGACGATTAGCGTGGACATGGCACAACCCCACAATTTCCGTCATCCTTGCGAACGCGAGGATCTCATACCACTGCACGTTGTACCGGCAAGATACCCGATCGGGGTCGGGTATGACGTGGTGGCGGAGTCAGGCATGACGCAACTCCACAATTATCGTCATCCTTGCGAACGCGAGGATCTCATACCACTGCACGTTGTACCGACAAGATACCCGATCCGGGTCGGGTATGACGAAGCAGCGGAGTCGGGTATGACGAATGTGGTGGGCGTGCCACAGTGTGGGCATGACACAACATTACAATCATCGTCATCCTTGCGAATGCGAGGATCTAATACCACTGCACGCTGAAACGGCAAGATATCCGATCGGTGTCGGGTATAACGAGTTTGGGGTGTTTGCCGAATGCGCTGGGTATTGCGAATAGCGTGGGTATTACGGAGAACTAATCAATCACCCCTCCGCAAACCCATCTGGATTCCCGCTCTGCCAACGCCACGTATCCGCCATCATCTGCTCTAGCGTTCGCCCGGCAACCCAATTTAACTCTCGCTTCGCCTTATCGGCATTCGCCCAAAACGCAGGTAAATCACCGCTGCGGCGCGGCGCAATTTTATAGGGTACCGCCTGCCCAGTAACGGTCTCAAACGCCTTCACCATATCCAGCACCGACACACCCTGCCCAGTACCTAGATTAAACGCATGCAAACCCGGTTTTTCCAAAGCAAGAAGCGACTGGCAATGCCCTTCGGCCAAATCCACCACATGCAGGTAATCGCGCTGACAAGTACCATCTGGCGTCTCGTAGTCATCACCAAATATCGCCAACTCGGCTAATTTACCAACAGCAACACGCGCAATAAAGGGCATTAAATTATTAGGAATGCCCTTAGGGTCCTCACCAATCAAACCCGACTCATGAGCACCAATAGGGTTGAAATAACGCAGCGCAGCAATCGCCCAGCGAGAATCCGACACACACAGATCAGCCAAAATCCGCTCGACTACAGCTTTAGACGCGCCATAGGGGCTAGAGGGCTGGCCCAATGCCATTGTCTCAACATAAGGCACCGGCGCATCTGGCCCATACACCGTGGCAGAGGAGCTAAATACCAGTTTAAACACGCCAGCATCAGCCATCGCCTGACACAACACCATCGTGCCATGCACATTATTCTCGTAATAACGAATAGGCTGCTCAACACTCTCACCCACCGCCTTTAAACCAGCAAAATGAATAACAGCATCAATAGCGTGATCAGAAAATACCGCTGCCATCGCAAGCGGATCGCGAACATCGGCGTTAACAAAAACCGGAGACTTACCGCAAATAGTTTCAATACGAGGCAAAACAGCTATATTGCTGTTCACCAAATTATCAACAATCACTACTCCGTAACCGGCATTAAGCAACTCGACTACAGTATGACTGCCAATATACCCGGCACCACCGGTAACAAGAATCGTCTCCATACACCCACATCCGCTGTAAAAAGCGTAATGGTAATGCAAAACACTAGAAGATAACTAATAAAGAGAGAGGCCGTGATAAATCAACGGTAAACGCACGCAAAATACCCAGTTAAGGCCGAGCAGAGATATAAATTAACTAGAGTTTAACCGTTTTAATTATCGTCGCCCCTACGAATGCTTGTCACCGCCACCCTTTTGAACGCTCATCACCGTCATCCTTGCGAAAGCGAGGATCTAATACCACCGCACGCTGTAACCACAAGATACCCGATCGGGGTCGGGCATGACGAAAGCCCACATCACCGTCATCCTTGCGAACGCGAGGATCTCATACCACCGCACGCTGTAACCACAAGATACCCGATCGGGGTCGGGCATGACGAAAGCCCACACACCCGTCATCCTTGCGAATGCGAGGATCTCCTACCACCGCACTCTGCAACTGCAAGATACCCGATCGGGGTCAGGTATAACGAAGTTGGGGGAGTCGGGTATGACGAAGCAACGGAGTCAGCATGACGTGGTAGCGGGGCCGGCTGTGGCGAATAGCATGGGCATTGCGCAACTCCCAATCACCGTCATCCTTGCGAACGCGAGGATCTTATACCACTACACTCCGACCCCGACCAATACCATAATAGGCAATACCATAAGCCTCTAACATTTCAGGCTCATACAAGTTACGGCCATCAATAATAACCGGATGCTTTAAATGCGCTTTAAGCACCTCAAAATCTGGCGCCTTAAAGGCATTCCACTCAGTACACACCACCAACGCATCTGCACCAATCAACGCGGCCTCTTTCGTGCCCATCAAGCTCAAATCTGCACGCGTACCATAGATACGCTGTGCTTCGTTCATGGCCTCGGGATCAAAGGCTTGCACGGTCGCGCCCGCCGCCCACAGTTTTTCCATCAACACTCGGCTTGGCGCATCACGCATATCATCAGTATTCGGCTTAAAGGACAAACCCCACAACGCTATACGCTTACCCGCCAAATCGCCCTTAAAATACGAATGAACATGAGCAAACAACTTATCTTTCTGACGGCTATTTACCTGCTCAACTGACTTCAACAAAGCCGGCACATAACCCACTTTCTCAGCCGTTTTCACCAAGGCCTGCACGTCTTTCGGGAAACAAGATCCGCCATAACCACAACCAGGATAAATAAAGTGATAACCAATACGCGGATCAGAACCAATCCCTTGACGCACCTTTTCAATATCCGCGCCCAGCAACTCGGCTAAATTCGACATTTCATTCATAAAACTAATCTTGGTCGCCAACATGCAGTTAGCGGCGTATTTCGTCAGCTCCGCCGAACGCACATCCATCACAATCATCCGCTCATGATTACGGTTAAACGGCGCGTACAACTCCCGCATTTTTTCTTCAACGGCAGGGCTATCCGTGCCAATCACAATCCGGTCTGGCCGCTGACAATCAGCCACTGCCGCGCCCTCTTTTAAAAACTCAGGATTAGACACAACATCAAAGCCAATCTCCACACCACGCTCGGCTAGCACTGCAGCAACACAAGCACTCACCTTATCTGCCGTGCCAACCGGCACAGTCGACTTATCGACAATTATCTTGGGAAAATCCATATAGGTAGCGATGGTCTTAGCCACCGCCAACACATACTGCAAATCAGCAGAGCCATCTTCATCGGGCGGTGTACCTACCGCAATAAATTGAATACGGCCATGTTTAACACCTAGTTCCGCTTCGGTAGTAAAAACCAAGCGACCAGCTTCATAGTTACGTTGTACCAGTGGTGTTAATCCTGGTTCGAATATCGGAATTACACCTTTTTTAAGATTCTCGACACGCTCTGCATTAACATCAACACACACCACATCGTGACCAACCTCAGCCAAAACTGCAGCTTGCACAAGACCGACATAACCAATACCAAAAACGGTAACTTTCATCGAATTAGACCAAAATAAGCTTAATTAGCGCAGAAGTGTATCACAGAGAATAGGAGGCAAGATGACGTATAAATCAAAGAATATTGGCTGCTCAGCGGTGGGATTGATGAGAATCTTTACCCCGTCGCTCCTGCGAAGGCAGGGGCCCATCTCAGCAACGGAGCGCAAAAATAAGCTACCGGCCTATAACTAAGCCTTCGGCACTCTTCCATACCTATCTTCAAAGCGCACTATATCGTCTTCACCCAAATACGAGCCCGACTGCACTTCAATTAACTCCAGCGGAATCACCCCTGGGTTTTCTAACGCATGCACAACCCCAACCGGAATATAGGTCGATTGGTTTTCAGTAAGCATTATCTCTTTATCACCATTGGTTACCTTGGCGGTACCCGACACCACAATCCAATGCTCGGCGCGGTGGTGATGCATTTGCACCGACAGCTTCGCCCCCGGCTTTACGGTAATCCGCTTAACCTGATACCGCTCACCATTGTCGATAGAGTCGTAAACACCCCAGGGCCGGTAAACATGACGATGCTGGGAAACCTCACTGCGATTCTGCGCTTTTAAAGCCTCAACAATCTTTTTAACATCCTGTACCTGGTCTTTAGCGGCAATCAATACTGCATCGTTAGTCTCAACCACCATATTGCCTAAACCCACCGTGGCCACAAAAGATGCTCAGCGCGAATATAAGAATTAACGGTATTGTGGCTCAACACATCGCCACGGCTCACATTACCTGATGCGTCTTGGTCGCCAATTTCCCACAGCGAAGACCACGCCCCCACATCACTCCTACCCCCAGAGAGCGGCACCACCACTGCTTTGTCGGTTTTTTCCATCACCGCATAATCAATAGATTCATCTGGGCAGGCCATAAAGGCATCGGCATCTATACGTAAAAAATCTTTATCGCGCTGACGATTCACAAAGGCCTTCTCACAGGCAGTATAAATATCGGGCCTAAACGTCTTTAGCTCATTCAAATACACATCGGCGGCAAACAAGAACATACCGCTATTACAATAACTCTGCGCGGTTACCGCATTCGGCTTCTCAACAAAACGAGAATCCCCGTACGCCCCGCCCTGACCAACTACTTCAGAGCCGCGCTGAATATAGCCATAGCCGGTATGCGCAGACTCGGGAACAATCCCAAAGATAACTAAGCTTCCCGCCTCAGCCTGCACCTAGGCCACTTCAACCGCCGCATGAAACGCCGCCACATCATTAATCACGTGATCTGCCGCCATAATCAGCAACAACGGCGCTTTATCCGCGGCAGACTCAAGCGCATCAAAGGCCGCCAGCGCAATTGGCGGCGCTGCATTACGACCAACAGGCTCTAAAATAATAGAACTTAAATCAGCGCCGAACTGCTGCGCCACCACAAAGCGGTGCTCTTAGTTACAAATAACCGAAGTACTACCTTCACCTAAGCCAGCAACCCGCGCAAGCGTGGCTTGCAGCATGGTGTCCTTTCCCACTACCGATAAAAACTGCTTGGGGAACAAACTACGACTAGGAGGCCATAAACGGCTTCCGCTGCCACCAGCCATAATCACTGCTTTCATAAAATATCCCTAAGTAATCCACATCAATACAAAACCAACTATGCACATCAACACATAGCTACCGGACCCTAACCATAGTTAACAATGAGTAGCTTCAATTTAATTTTTAACGCCATACAGCTAGGGTATTAAAACCTAGACGCTTTTTAACGAAGTAAACCGCCATTAAATTTTGCGCTGCCACCACAACCGCAGTAGATACTGCAGCACCGATAATTCCATAATTCGCAGTTAATAGCCAAGTCAAACTCAATGCAAAGCAACCGGAAATTATCATCAAGTTACGCATATCCCTTTCATAACCCGACATCATCAATAGAAAGCCCACAGATCCCGTTATTGCGTTCACAAACTGCCCTATTGCTAAAATGCGGAGCAAAGGAACTCCCGCAACATATTCGCTTCCGAACATGCTCATAATAAAAGAGGGGAAAATTAACATCATACCAATAAGCGGCAAAGCAAGAACGCTTATCAACTTAACCGATTTAATCGCCAAAATTTCAAGAGACAACATATCACCTTGACGATATAAAGCCGCGAACTGTGGCGCCACTACTAAATTCACTGCAACTAAAACAAAGCTTGAAAGCATTGCGGTTCGTTGCGCAACGGCAAGCAGTGCAACTAAATCGCTCTCCACATAAATTCCTGCAAAAAATTGCCCAGACCACTGGGCCAATTGAGTCATTATCGCCACAACCCATAACGGCATGCAGCTAGAGAAAACCGCCTTCCACGAAACAAAACTTCCAACAATCCTCGGCTTAAAATACCAAAACAACACCACACCGAAAATTGCCGTGAGCATCGCACTAACGCTATAAGCTGAAGCTAAGTACGTCGCTAACGAAACATCTGCGGAGTATACGCAAGCAACTAGAAACAAATTAACTGATATATTTAAAATCCAAATAGACATTGGAATTCGTCGCAGCCCCTGCAAGGCCATTGAAGCAACAGTCAATACCGCGAGGCCAATCACCCCCACCGACATTGCCTGAAGAACGGGATACAGCGCTGGTTTACTAAAGATTACTGTCGCAACATGATAAGAAGCAAAATAAATACCACCAGCACTCAGCGAGCTCACAACTAAAACAATAATCAATGATTTCTGAAAAACGCTAGCTGAATACGCCGAGTCAGAACCAATATATCTTAAAACGGTATTCTCTAGACCCACTCCCGAAAAAACAGCCAGAACAGTAACAACCGAAAATGCTAAAAAATAGTAACCTGACTCCTCAGCGCCCAAGAACTTAGCAATAAAAAATGTAGCCAAAAAAGCGCTAAGCGCACCTAATATTCGTACTGCGAATGCAAAAAAGGAACTTATGATTAGCTCCTTATTCTCATCAATAAAAATTAATTTTGCAATTTTTTCCAACACAACGCAACCCACCCAAATACACCTAACTCCAGTAACTTTTATACATAGAGAACTTTCGACATTGGGCCAAGCTGAAAACATGGTAATTTCGGCCTAGACGATAACCAACATATTTAGCAATCGACGAAAAAAAAGTGACCGGTATATAGTAAAATTTAGATAAACTGCACATATAACGCAGCTGTCCTAAGGCGAACTTCACCCCCTCCCCCTCTACTCCGCCCAGCTCGTCTAACATCCAGCTTTGTGTTGAATGAAACACACCTATATCAAAATATCGTTTAAATTCTTCATTAACAGAATAGTTATGGGAATGCCTAACGCACGCTTCAGCGACATATGCTACCGCTCGGCCTGAGGTAAGGATTCTTGCCGCGACAAAAGAATCTTCCCCCAAAATCAATTTCGACGGAAAGCCACCAACATCGTTGAGCACACTTAAACGGTATGCCGCGAATGAATTAGACATGAAGGCCTTTCGAAACCCCTTCGGATACTCATCACTCAATGTAGTAATGTAGCTTTCATTGCCATAACTATTTTCACGTGCATACTTCGCTAAGGGATTAGCATCGAAGTGAGGCAATTGTCGCCCGTAAACTGCGCCAATTAGTTCATTTTGAAATACCATCAAAAGCTGGGAAATATCCTCTACCCCATTTAGCACTGCATCTTGAGTTAGAAATACAACAAACTCAGTATCAACAAACTCTAGGGCACTAGAGCGCGTCCCTCCATGATCAAAATTAGCCTTATCAATGATATGAACTTCAAATCCAGAATCTAGTGCGATTTGAGCTGTGTTGTCTGTAGAACTAGAGTCAATAACCACTACTTTTGCGGGACACAAGGTCTGGCGTTTAATCGCTAAAATTGCTTCTTGCCACATCGGGCCGGCATTATATGTCGGGATTACAACTGTAAAATTCATTTACACTACGCCTAGTTTTTTAGAAGCACACCACTTAACACCGCCCGCCAATCGCTCGCATCGACTCCGTAATCATGGCTAAGTTTAACTGTACTCAACACTGAATACACAGGCCGCTTCGCTGGGGTTGGGTAATATTGCGTTGCGATGGCATTCACCACCGGTATATTGGTTAAGGCACCCCGCTGGTGAGCTTCCTCAAATATCGCCATGGCAAAGCCGTGCCAGCTCACCGCCTCGTCGCCAGCATAGTGATAAATACCGTAGCGCGCTTCTGCTAGGCCTTGCTTTTCACGCTCGTGCAATTGCCGAGCAACACTGATTAATGCCTGCGCGATATCCCCAGCATAGGTCGGGCAACCCACTTGGTCGGCAACCACGCCGAGCACGTCCCGCTCCTTTGCCAGCCGCAGCATGGTCTTTAAGAAGTTATTGCCATATTCACTAAACACCCAAGCGGTGCGCATAATAATGTATTTTGTCGCATGGCGCTGTATGGCCAACTCGCCATCGAGTTTGGTTTGGCCATAGACCCCAGTTGGGCCGGTTGCATCCGTTTCGATGTAAGGCGTTTGCTGATTACCGTCGAATACGTAGTCAGTAGAAACATGCAATAAGGGGATATCAAACCGGGCGCTGAGCTTAGCCAATGCGGTTGGCCCATCGACATTAATCCGCTGAGCCAATTCGGGCTCAGACTCGGCTTTATCCACCGCGGTATACGCCGCGGCGTTAATAATGGCCGTCACGCCGTTGTTGGCAATGATCTTTTCCAGTACAACGGTGTCATTGATGTCGGCGTCTTGACGGGTCAATAACGTGTGCGGAATTGCTTGTGCACGAAGCTGGTCAGCCAAGCATTGACCCAACTGCCCATTAGCGCCTGTTACCAGCAGATGCATTGCTGTCTGCGCACTCACGACTGAAACAGCTCGGCAAAGGTCCGCGCCTTACTGTCTTTGTCTGACAAGGTAGGATTATCCAGTGGCCAGGTAATCGCCATAGCGGGATCATTCCAGATCAAGCTGCCCTCGTCAGTCGGGTCATAATAGTCAGTACATTTGTATTCAAAGTCAGCGGTATCACTAAGTACTACAAAACCGTGGGCAAAGCCCGGTGGCACCCAGAACTGGCGTTTGTTTTCTTCGGAGAGAATAACGCCTTCCCACAAGCCAAAGCTTGGCGAGTCCGGCCGGATATCCACGGCAACATCATAGACCTCACCACTGACCACCCGCACTAATTTGCCCTGGGGCTTGGTCTTTTGAAAATGTAAGCCGCGCAGTACGCCCTTGGCCGAGCGGGAATGATTGTCCTGCACAAAGGGCAGACTGATACCGGCCATATCGCGGTAGCGATCGGCCTGAAAGGTTTCTAAAAAGAAGCCTCGGTGGTCACCAAAGACCTTGGGCTCAATAATGACGCAGTCTTTGAGTTTGGTTTGAATAACGTTCATAGCGGTCTCAATGTCACTTACTTATAACCGCTGGCAACGCGCAGCAGGTATTGGCCATAGCCGGTTTTCTTTAAGGCTTCGCCCTGTTGCAGTAGTTGCTCTGTAGTTATCCAGCCCTGTCGATAGGCAATTTCTTCTAAGCAAGCGACCTTCAAGCCTTGGCGATGCTCAACAGTTTGCACAAATTGACCCGCATCGATTAAGGAATCATGGGTTCCGGTGTCCAGCCATGCAAAACCGCGGCCCAGTACTTCAACGTTTAAATCGCCGCGATTGAGGTAGGCAAGATTTATATCGGTGATTTCCAGCTCGCCACGCGGAGAGGGCTTTATATTACGGGCGATCTCAACTACGTCGTTGTCATAGAAATACAGGCCGGTGACCGCGTAGGCTGATTTGGGCTTGGCGGGCTTTTCTTCAATACTAATCGCCTTGCCATCATCGCCAAATTCAACCACCCCAAAGCGCTCCGGATCGGTGACATGATAACCAAATACCGTCGCGCCAGCCTCTTTGGCCATGGCGCTTTTAAGGTTGTCGGAGAAATGCTGGCCATAGAAAATATTGTCGCCCAACACCAAACTAACATTGTCGTTACCGATGAAATCAGCGCCGATGGTAAATGCCTGAGCCAAACCATCAGGGCTCGGCTGCTCAGCATAGGAGATACTGGCACCAAACTGACTGCCGTCACCCAATAGGCGCTGGAAGCCCGGTAAATCGGTAGGCGTGGATATCACCAAAATATCGCGAATCCCCGACAGCATAAGCACTGACAAGGGGTAGTAAATCATCGGTTTATCGTAGATAGGCAACAACTGTTTGGAGATACCCATGGTAATAGGGTGTAAACGGGTGCCAGAGCCACCAGCGAGAATAATGCCTTTGTATTTCTTGCTCATATTGCGTCCTTTTTAAGACCTGATGGAGAAAATTTCAGGCCTAAATGTCTGTTTTGTTTAGCTAGCGCCCCGTGAGAACTAATCACTCCTTGCAGGACCCTCTTGGGGGCTATTTCCATGAAATAAATAACAGCCTGCAAAATGCCGCTTTTATCGTCATCCTTGCGAAAGCGAGGATCTAGGCCTTGCTCCGGCCAAGTATTCGATAACCGTCAAGCATTCAGTCCGCATCACCAATACGATCCAACTTGTAATCTCCAGACAATACCCGCTGCCACCACTGGGGATTGTCCAGATACCACTGCACGGTTTTACGGATACCGGACTCAAAGGTTTCTTGGGGTACCCAGCCCAGTTCGCGCTGAATTTTACCGGCATCAATCGCATAGCGAACATCATGCCCAGGGCGATCTTTAACAAAGGTGATGAGGTCTTTAAAGCCCTTGCCGCTAGCGCGGGAGTTAGCATTTTCCGGGGCAAACTCTTCAAGTAATTCACAAATGGTCTCTACCACCTCAATATTGCGCTTTTCATTATGACCGCCAATATTGTAGGTCTCACCGAGCGCCCCCTCATTAACCACCTTAAATAAGGCGCGGGCGTGATCCTCGACGTAGAGCCAGTCGCGAATTTGACTGCCATCACCGTAAACGGGCAAGGGTTTGCCGTGCAGGGCGTTAAGAATAATATGAGGGACGAGCTTTTCAGGGAAATGGTAAGGGCCATAATTATTGGAGCAGTTGGTCACAATAATCGGCAAACCAAAGGTACGACCCCACGCTCTTACTAGGTGGTCAGAACTGGCTTTACTGGCCGAATAAGGCGAGCTAGGTTCATAAGCGGTAGTTTCAGTAAACAAATCGCTCGTACCGTGGAGATCACCATAAACCTCGTCAGTAGAAATATGGTGGAATCGAAAACCGGCTTTCTTATCGCCAGCCAGACTTTGCCAATACGCGCGGGCGGCCTCCAGCATGGTGTAAGTGCCAACCACATTGGTTTGGATAAACGCGCCGGGGCCATCAATAGAGCGGTCGACATGACTTTCGGCGGCAAGGTGCATCACCAGATCAGGCTGATGCTCGGCAAAGACCGCATTTAAGGCCGCCAAATCACAGATATCCACTTGGGTAAACGCATAGCGCTCACTTTGAAGCGCGGCAGGAATGGACTCCAGATTACCGGCATAGGTGAGCAAATCGACATTCACAACTGCCGCATCGGTGTCTGCCAGAATATGCCGAACCACCGCACTGCCAATAAAACCGGCACCGCCGGTAATTAATATTTTCAAACGAGTTTCTCCATACCGCCATAAATCCTAGCCTTCGTCGGCTATGCATAAAATTTAATTTACAAAAGTCCACCGCATAAACTTATCTACTGAATTTACCCATCTTATTAAACACAAAATCCTTCAAGGCATAGACAACATACTTAAGCTTTAAGCTCTTATCCGATTCGAACAAAACAATCCGAGCTAAATCCCAACCAAAAGCCAAAAAATCATAGAACACAAAGAAAGGGAATTTGACAAAATATTTCTTGTACACATCAAATCGATTCCTCGTCATATAATATTTCCGCAACGGACTATAATTTGTTGGCGAAATACCCGCTATAGATGTTCGGTCACCCAATGCATGCCTAACAACAATATCGGGACTGACAAAAACATCTATATTGTTACTGACTGCGCGTAAACAAAACTCATTATCGACGTAATCGATAAAATAATCATCGATAAAACCACCTAATTCTTCAAATACCGAAACATCATAAATCATTCCTGAAGTTATGGCGGCGAATACTTTCTGGAGAGACGCGCAACGCGAAAGATCATTCCTTATAGCGAAACACCCTTTTCGAACGGGAAAAGATGCATTCTTACCCCTATTCTTGTCAAAATATAGAGGCGCCAATAAACGCACACCTTCGTTTTCCTCTAACACGCTCAACATTCTACACACATAATTGTGCTCAAAATCAGTGTCTTGGTCAGATGAGAGCAGGTATTTATAACCATCTAGCATAGCCTTTGTCACCGCGTAGTTCAAAGCGGTGGCAATACCAACATTTTCTCCATTTGAAATTAGTTCCACATTGCTTTTATTGAAAACATGCGATGCAATACTTGTATTTACATGCTCACTGTTATCATAAACAACTAAAAAGTCACACTGCTCACTCAAGACATCTATACGCTTTAAAATATCACCATCGGGATGATAGCAAACAATAACCCCCAAAACACTCACCCAAACACCGCCTTATTCGTAAAATTTAAAAGACATAAACCGCAAAAATTCAATTTCCAGAAGACACTCTACGTGAAATAAAACTCACCAAAAAAGCCATCATTAAAAAAATAAACATATCAATCATAATAATAGGTAGCTCACCAGAGCGCATAATATTCAACAATTTCATAAGCAGGAATGCGTAAATACAACTAAGGACCCCACTTCTACGACTTCCATACAGCTTATAAAAATTACTAATTACGACCACAACGATCCCTAGCATAAACGCAGGGATCAAAAATCCGTAAGCATAAAAGACTCCAGCCATTGACACCGTTGGTCCAGGGCCATCATGCGCAAACAAATCATACCGGATTTGCCAAGATATCCCAGGGTTCACGTCTATAAAATATCGCATAGGCGTACTCAGCAATACGCTCGGCTTAAAATATGATTCCTGTATCAAATAAGCTGAAAACTGAAACGGATAAAATTCCTCGGAAGTCAAGAAGTCATTAAAAAAATCATCGAACCGCAAGTAAACCAACGCTAAAATTGAAGAAAAAATCGCAGCCCCTAGTACGTAAAAAACCCAATCTCTGTCACGAAACCTAAGCATAAGCGCTAAAAAAAACACCACCAATGGCTCCCGCCTAGTCGTTACAGCTAAACCGGCCACCACAAAAACACCGAGGACAAAAAGCAAAAGACGCGAGTTAACATGATCTATTATTAAGAAATATCCTAAAATTAAAAACTGCAACAGGAAAAAATACCTAAGGAGCCCTTGCTCCGGTATAAGAGCACCGATAGACTTAACAAAATGATCATCCCAACCAAAATAAAAAAGCTGCAACAAATCAAGATTGACTACCAACTGATAAACCGCATAAAACCCTACAAATAAGTACAGCACACCAAAAACCAAACAGACAGACTTCCGCTCTCGCCACGGTATTACAGGGCGCGCCACAACATATCCGTTAACCAGAAAAACCAGCAACAACAATAGCAAGTTAAAAAAAACGACCGCAGCAAGGGTCACAAGCTCAAGCTTAATACCCCCGACATACCTCGCCATTAAATCCGTATTTTGGACATAACAAAATAAAAGTGGAATTAAATACAGAACAAATACTATTGACGCAAACCCCGATGGTGAATACCATATAAATTTACGCAATATCCACTCCCGTCATCTCTTTAAGTGAAGCAGCGTCCAGCATCAACACGCTATCGAACGCTTCCCTATCCGAACAGCTCCTCACTCGCTCAACTTCTCGATGGTTAACAACCTCAAAAAACGTCAGTATTTTATGTCTTACGGAAGGACCTCGAAAGACCAGCCTAAACGGTATCCTCAATATTTTCTTAATCAAACTCTCTTTGCTAATCAACCATTCCACCAAAGGAAATATAGGCCTAGCATTCACATTATGACGGCTAATACCCGCATCCTCACCAACATACGAATCACATCCAATAAAATCCAACATTTTATTCAGAAAGACCTGAGGACTACTTTCCATATCACTATAATTAAGAAAAAGTATATTTTCTCGCGGAAAAACATGCACTAAATTTTCAACAATTGCCAGATAGTCCGACCGTTCAATATAATTAAAATGTTTAATTAGCTCTTTCTCACCTACCGACTCCGTGATTGCCTGCTCAAAAGGCCTGCACTCTCGCCCTCGCCTCACGTTCATATCATACTGACTGCACGCTCTACTAAATGGGTCCCGCATAATAAATATTATCTTAATACTAGAATTCATCGCTTTAAGATTTTCAAGAGCAACCAGGCTAGTGCAATATTCCGGGTTTACCTCTCCAAAAAAAACATCAGCCCTCTGGGAATTCTCAGCGTGGAACTTTGACAAATAGTCAGCAGCGGACATACCGACTTCAGAAAAAAAATAATTAGACTCCTTATTCCAAGGCAAAGAAATATTAGGCACCCTAATTAGCGCTTCATGAACCGAAGTTGTACCCGCTTTTTGCGCACCAACAACACAAAAACTAATATTCTTCATAAATATTTAAAACACTCTTATTCACCAACACGCGCAAAACTTCGAAAAATAGTTATAACTATAATCCGGATGTCCATCCAAACAGACCAATGATTTATATAATATAGATCACACTCGATTCGCTTCTGCAGATCAGTATCCCCACGCCAACCATTCACTTGAGCCCAACCAGTAATACCTGCTTTAACCATATGCTTTTGCATATATCCATCGATACTGTATTTAAATTCATTCACAAACTGGGTTCGCTCTGGCCTTGGCCCAACAATAGACATATCACCAAACAGCACATTCAAAAATTGGGGTAACTCATCTAAGCTAGTTTTACGAATAAATCGCCCAAACCTATTAGTCGCTTTAGTCGCAGCTCCCCCCCATTGCACACCACTCCTTTCAGTATCTACCGGCATAGAGCGAAATTTGTACATCATAAAAGGCTTGCCGGCGCGACTAACTCGTTCTTGACGATAGAATACTGGGCCTGGCGAGGTGAGCTTCACCCCCACGGCCAACAAGAGCATAACCGGACTGATTGCAGCAAGAATAAGTGCAGCTAAAAGCCGATCTTCAACAGCTTTAAGGAAACGGTTCATCCCCGTCATCGGTGATATTTGCAAATTCAGCACTGGCATATCGGCAATTTGTGCAACTGAATTATTAATAAGCCTAAAACCTTCAATCCCAGGAACGAATCGAACGTCTTGTGTCGCGAAACGCAATTGTTCTAGAATGGCGTTAATCTCCCTCTCTTTGGCTAACGGCATTGCTATCCAGACTTGATCTACAGACGAGCTGTGCTCATCAAGATATTCATTGATTTCACCATAAGAACCTAAGAGCTTCTCACCGACAATTTCTGAGCGGCCAAAATAGCCCACCACATTAAATCCTGTCCAATCTGACTTTTTAAGAGTTTTAATCGTGCTGGTAGCCAACCCATTGTCACCAACCACTATGATATGAGTCTTATTGCGACCATGCTCCCGCAAATTATTCAAAAATAAGCGCACACCAGAACGAGTCAGCACACTGCCAATTAACCCCAACAAATACCACGACGAAAAATACACGACACGATCAGGGTTCGCATTCCCAGTAATATAAAGAATAAATGCTAGTATCAAAAAATTAAATGTCCAAGCCTGCGAAGCATTTAAAAGCTCTTTCCCCAACCACTCACCACGCCACGCTCTATACAAGCCGAGGACGGGATATAGCCATAGCGCTATAAGCATACTGATAGCCATTGTCAGGCCAAGATAATTACTCATGCCTATATAGCCATGGACCAGGCCATTTGCTATGTATGCAGAAAAAGGAATGATCGCCATGTCGGTTGTGCGATGCAATAAGGCAATGCGCAGCTTAGATTCGGAGATAAATGGTTTATCTTGCATTCTCATGACTCCAACCAAACATTAAAGAGTTTGGATTTTCCACCTTATTAATATTTTGGACAGACGTTACTAACGAAAGAGATATGGCATTTACTGCTACACTTCGGAGCGACAACTCTATATAGAAATGATTCTTACCCACAACAGCAACTCCCTCGCATCGGAATTATTTAAATGTTTCTTTGTTAGCACATGTCGCTAGCAGTATCCCTTGGCTGCCACTAAACACATGCCCTTTCACGAACTAGTCCGACCATTATTTCCAGAGACGAACCTTAATTTTAGCCTCAACTTGAGCAATTGCACCGAAATTCGAAGCAAGTCTCAAAATGGAGCGCAATTTTGCGTTAGTTTAGTGCAAATTCCAAGCACCCATATCGGTAATTGCTACATTTCGGGCCTTCCGGTGCTAAGTCTGCACCCACTCCTTGTGGCCTGAAAACTTCCAACGCGACCTTTGTATACGGTTAAGCAATTTACAGGCCAGCGACTCAAGCCAAACTGGCAGCCCGAGACCTGATAAAGGCTCACAATTCCCTCTTAAATACGCCAAGCACCTGTAACCAGAGGGAGGCACGATACCTTTTTTCGATGACACTTTGTTTAAAATCATATTTTTGCGTTAGGGCGACACAAGCCCTAATAATGATAGCTGCATTGTTAGTCCACCGCGCCCAAATAATTCCCACTGTACCAGCTTAGCGCTGGAGCGACGCACCCCGAGAATAAGGGGGCTGAAGATTACCGCTAACCATGTTTTATTCGCCCCTCCAAAAGGATACCCAACAGGGATCGGCACAAGACATAATGAAGACTAAAGTCAGGGCCATTGCCTAGCACCTGTTCTTGGAGACGAGTCCTAGCCTCATCACGGCTGACCCAAGCGACGCCGATCCTGAGTAGTGAATTTTCAAGCCCATCACAGAAATCAGCCTACCCGTCTCTTGCTGCTTATATAGAAAGGGGAATAGCACTAACTCCATCCCACTTTTCAGATTATGGCAGTCCAGCTCATGCCGGGGGCTGGTGCACTATGGTGAAGCTAGGTATCATTGGCCGCTTTACGGCAGTCGCTGAGACGGAATGTGGCGTATGCGGTTTGCTCACTGCAGGTCTTTACGGCGGTTGCGGCCAGTCGGCACATTTATTGTATGTGCGTGATATGTATATATTTTTGGTCTAAATCCTCTCTTTTTCACAAAGACCAACAACAACGCAGCTAAGGACTTTTCTGCATGAATGTATTTAAAACTTGTCTTATCACGGTGTGTTTTGCCACCAGCAGCGCGTGCACGGTGGTCCCCGGTTCTAGTATGAGCCGGGTTAATTCACTGTGGTTTGACGACACCCCAGAAGATTACAGCCCAGCCACCACCAATATTGAATACATTCCTATTAATGCCACGGTACTCAGCCACCTTGCCACTCAGTCGTCTGTTCAGCCTAGCCTGAATCCTGAGCTACAAGCCGCAATGCTGAATTATGAATACCGCATTGCACCCGGTGATGTATTGACCATTACCGTATGGGAGCACCCCGAGCTAACCATTCCTTCTGGCTCATTTCGTAGCGCAGAGGAAGGCGGCAACGTCGTAAAAGCCGATGGTTCGGTGTTTTATCCTTACGCTGGTGAAATAGCGGTGTCCGGTTTAACCACCGGCGAAGTGCAGACCTTACTGCAAAATCGGCTTGGCTCGGTGATCAAACGTCCGCAAATCGATGTACGCGTGGCCTCATTCCAAAGCCAAAAGGCTTATATTAGCGGCTCAGTACTTAAGCCCGGCATCGTTCCCATAACCAATACGCCATTAACATTACTAGATGCTATTGAGCAGCAAGGCGGCCTCGCGGAGACGGCGGCCTGGGGTGAAATCACGCTGACCCGCAACGGTGCTACTCGGCAAATTTCCTTACGTTCTTTGTATGAACAGGGCAGTTGGTCTGAAAACTTTTTATTGCAAGACGGCGACCTAATTCATGTGCCACGCAACGACGCCGAAAAAGTGTTTGTGCTAGGCGAAGTGAACCGCCCACAAAGCCTTAATATGTCGCGCAATGGCACCAGCTTGGCAGAAGCCCTCGCCACAGCGAATGGCATAAATGAAAACCGGGCCGACGGCCGGGGAATTTATGTATTGCGCAATACCGGTGTAAACCGCGATGAACAGGGCTTACCTGTCTACACTGCGACCATTTTCCACCTAAACGCGAGTTCCGCAGTAGGCTTTATGCTGGCTGATCGCTTCCCGCTAGAAGCGCGCGATGTGGTTTATGTGTCACCTGCGCCAATCACTCGCTGGAACCGGTTCTTAAGCCAGTTGCTGCCGTCTATTATCGCAACAGATACTATTGGCGATATTGAGAGTAACTAAGCTTTGTCGCGCAGCCTCCAACGACAAACAATAACTTCTGCCAGCTCGACGTGATGCTGGCAGCGCACCCAGATTTATATTTTTGGTATTTTATTTTATGACCACTAACACGCCCAGCAACTCGGCCCCGCGACAACAAGCACAAGATGACGAAATAGATTTACTCGCGCTGCTTGCCACCCTTTGGGATCAAAAACTATTAATTGCGGCCATCACAAGCGTATTTATGGTCATTGGCGTGAGCTACGCTTTATTGGCCTCGCCTGTCTACCGTGCCAATGCCATTATTCAAGTAGAAGAGAAATCGCCTGGCCTACCCGGCATGAGCGACGTAACCGAGATGTTTGGTGGCGAATCTGCAGCCATTACTGAAATCGAGTTATTAAAAAGCCGCAAGGTGATTGGCACGGCAGTCGATAATCTTGATTTAGATATTCTGGTAGATCCTCACTACTTTCCTGTTATTGGCCGCGCAATTGCTCGGCGTTTTGCTGGCGAAGAAAATGAGCTTAATACGCCAGTGCTGGGCTTTGGTTCCTACGCCTGGGGTGGTGAGCGCATTAAAATCACCCGATTTGACGTTCCCGCCGCACTATTTAACAAAGAGCACACCCTAATCACCGACAACGATGGCAGCTTTACGCTGTTATCCCCCGACGGCGACGCCTTGCTTAGTGGCGAAATTGGCAAACTTGCAAGCGCAGAAGGCTACGAGCTTTACATACCAAGTTTACATGCCCGGCCAGGCACGCAATTTTCAGTCACTCGCCTACGCCGCTTAAGCGCCATTATCGGATTGCAGGAAACCGTTGCTGCTTCTGAACGCGGTAAAGATTCAGGCATTTTGGCGCTAGCCATAGAAGACACTAACCCCGACCGCGCCGAAGAAATTCTAAACGTGATTGCCAACACCTACCTGCGTCAAAACGTAGAGCGACAGTCGGCTGAAGCTGCCAAGAGCTTGGATTTTTTGCGAGAGCAGCTGCCCAATATCAAAAAAGACCTCGAATTAGCTGAGCAAAAATTTAATGCCTATCAGGTAAAAGTAGGCTCGGTGAACATCAGCGCCGAAGCCGAAGCATTGTTAGACCAAGTGGTTGAGATTGAATCTGGCATTGCTGAATTGCAGTTACAACAAGCCGAGTTAGATCGTAAATACACCCGCGACCACCCCGCCTACCAAGCATGGCGGGAACAAATGGCGGAACAAGTCGCCCGCAAAGCCGAATTCAACACCCGAATTAAAGGCCTACCAGAAACTCAGCAAGAATTACTAGGTTTAAAGCGCGATCTAGAAGTTGGCACCGAGATTTACACCCAAATGCTGAACAATATTCAGGAATTGGATATTGTTCGCGCGGGCACTGTCGGCAACGTGCGGATTATTGATGACGCAGCAGTCAATATTGAAGAGCCCGTAAAGCCTAAAAAGGCACTTATTGCCGTTATTGCGACGCTTTTAGGCGGCTTTTTAGGGGTGGCGCTGGTACTGCTTCGCGCGGCGCTAAATCGCGGCATTGAAAACCCAGACGATTTAGAGGCGATTGGCCTACCCGTTTATGCGTCTATCCCACTATCTGACGAGCAGCGCAAGTTGGATTTTGGCGGTCGCCATTCGGCACGGAAATTACGCAAAATACGCAACCAGCACCCAACAGTGCTGCTGGCCCAACGTAACCCGACTGATATCACCATAGAAGCATTACGCAGCTTACGGACCAGCTTGCACTTTGCCATGCTGGAAGCCAGTAACAATATTATGATGATCTCTGGCCCCAGTCCCAATGTGGGCAAGTCGTTTGTGTCGGGTAACTTAGCGGCGGTTATCGCTCAAGCAGGCCAACGCGTACTGCTAATCGACATGGATTTACGTAAAGGTTATATGCACAAAATGTTTGAGATGGGCCCTGAAAATGGCGTGTCCGATGTTTTGAGTAAACGAGTACAGCTAAAAGATGCGATTAAGCCCACCAAAATTGGCGAGCTGTTTATTTTGCCAAGGGGTGCCATACCACCGAATCCTTCTGAGCTGTTAATGAGCAAAGGGCTTACTGAGTTACTGGAAGCGGTAAGTGGTGAGTATGATTTGGTTATTGTTGATACGCCGCCGATTATGGCTGTTACCGATGCTGCGATTATTGGCCGTCAATGCGGCGTGACCATGCTTGTGGCGCGCTTTGGTTTGAACCCTGTTAAAGAGCTGGAAGTGACTAAACACCGCTTTGAACAGAATGGTATTACCGTGAAAGGCGTAGTGCTGAACGCGGTAGAACGCCGCGCTTCTGGCTATGGATATGGCTACGGTTATGGTTATGGTTATTACCAGTACGAGTACAAATCGGATAAGGCTGATAGCTGATTCTTTAGCGTTATGGGGCACGTGGCTAAAACCGGCCCCGCTGCTTCGACTTGCCGGCTTTGCTGCCTCGTCATACTCGACCTAGTCATACTCGACTAAACCCACCCCGTCATACCCGACTCCGATCGGGTATCTGCCCGGTGCAGCGTCTAGTGGTAAGAGATCCTCGCGTTCGCAAGGATGACGACTAAGCCCACCCCGTCATACCCGACCCCGATCGGGTATCT
This sequence comes from Zhongshania borealis, assembly GCF_039539625.1. Lineage (NCBI taxonomy): Bacteria > Pseudomonadati > Pseudomonadota > Gammaproteobacteria > Cellvibrionales > Spongiibacteraceae > Zhongshania > Zhongshania borealis. The sequence goes on from NZ_BAABDM010000002.1 coordinate 113,826, forward strand.
TCCCTGTACAACGTGCAGTGGTAAGAGATCCTCGCGTTCGCAAGGATGACGACTAAGCCCATCCCGTCATACCCGACTCCGATCGGGTATCTTGCCGTTACAACGTACAGTGATAGGAGATCCTCGCGTTCGCAAGGATCTCGCGGGTGAGTTTAGCTCTTTGGCACTCGACCATAGCGGTCTTCAAACCGGACGATGTCGTCTTCGCCTAGGTAGGAGCCGGACTGCACTTCTATTAATTCGAGTGGAATTTTCCCTGGGTTTTCTAATGCGTGCACAACCCCTACCGGTATATAGGTAGATTGGTTTTCGGTTAGCATGAGTTCTTTGTCACCATTGGTGACTTTGGCGGTGCCTGATACCACAATCCAGTGTTCGGCGCGGTGGTGATGCATTTGTACAGAAAGTTTTGCACCGGGCTTAACGGTAATCCGTTTTACTTGGTAGCGTTCGCCGTTGTCTATGGAGTCGTATACACCCCAAGGACGGTATACATGGCGATGTAAATTTACTTCGCTTCTGTTTTGCGCTTTTAGTGCTTCTACTATTTTTTTCACGTCTTGAACTTGGTCTTTAGCCGCGACCAGTATAGCGTCGTTGGTTTCTACTACGACTATATTGTCTAAACCAACGGTGGCGACCAAGCGGTGTTCTGCCCGTATATAGGAGTTGCTGGTGTTGTAGCTGAGCACGTCGCCGCTGACCACATTGCCATTGGCATCTCGATCACCAATTTCCCATAGCGATGACCAGGCACCTACGTCACTCCAACCCGCAGCTAACGGCACCACAGCGGCTTTGTCGGTTTTTTCCATTACTGCATAGTCAATGGAGTCATCTGGACAGGCTTCAAATGCCTCGGCGTCAATTCGCAAAAAGTCGGCATCGCGGCTGCGATTGGCAAAGGCTTTCTCGCATGCAGCGTATATTTCTGGGCGATAGGCTTTGAGTTCGTTCAAATACACATCAGCAGCGAACAAGAACATGCCGCTATTCCAGTAATAACCACCCTCGGTCAGGTAGCTTTGCGCGGTATCGGCATCCGGTTTTTCAACGAAACGAGACACCGTATAAGCCGCTTCTTTACTTCCATCAATTGCTACGCCACGCTGAATATAGCCATAACCGGTGTGCGGGGATTCTGGCACAATGCCAAAGGTCACTAATTTTCCAGCTTGGGCGTGGATACGCGCTGTTGCCACTGCAGCGTGAAAAGCGGGCTCGTCGTTCACCACATGATCCGCCGCCATAATGAGCAGCAGCGGCGCTTCGCCTTTCGCGCTTTCTAATGCATCAAATGCCGCTAAGGCGATTGCTGGCGCGGTGTTGCGGCCTACTGGTTCTAATATTATAGAGCCTAAGTTCGCGCCCATTTCCTGAGCTTGCTGAGCTACGATGAAACGATGATCTTCATTGCAAATAATCGAGCACGCTTCGTCACTTAAGCCTGCTACCCGCGCGAGCGTTGCCTGCAACATCGTATCTTGACCCGCGATAGCCAGAAACTGCTTGGGAAACTTACTGCGACTGGAGGGCCATAATCGACTTCCGCTGCCGCCAGCCATAATAATGGTCTTCATGAAGTTTCCTTGTGGTCTTTAGTGGTAAGCGAACGCCAAGCAACAATGTCTAGCTATGCGCTTTTTAGATGGAGTTTACCGAATTATCTACCGCACTCAAAATAGACATTGCGCATAGTTTACCGTTTTTCTGGCTATCGAAGCCCCTTCATGTACCCGCAGGGTTATGATCGGCGGAATTAATGCGTTAAAATTCTGCCACGCCTTCGGTGCAGCTTGCGATTACCAAGTGAATTGCCCGAACTTTCTGCCGCACGCACATTCGGTGAGCTATGAAACGTATTATTTACCCCGGCACTTTTGATCCTATTACCCGCGGTCATATCGACCTTGTTGAGCGCGCGTGTAAGCTGTTTGATACCGTGGTGCTGGCCGTTGCCAACAGCGAAAAGAAAATACCGATGTTTGCCCTTAAAGAGCGTATGGATTTGTGTGCAGAGGCGCTGAACCACGTACCCAATATAGAAGTATGTAGCTTTACCGGCCTAACCGTGGAGCTGGCTCGGGAACAAAACTGCGATATTATTCTGCGCGGGGTTCGCACGGTGGCAGATTACGAGTATGAATTGCAGCTCGCCAATATGAACCGCTCACTCGCGCCCGGCATAGAAACCGTATTTTTAACACCGGGTGAGTCTTTGTCTTATGTATCGTCTTCGCTGCTCAGAGAAATCGCTAGCATGGGCGGCGATGTTTCGCGCTTTGTCCCCGACAATGTCAGTAAAGCACTGAACGCGCGCTTCCCCGCCCGCAAGTGAGCACGCAATGGCACTGATTATTACCGACGAATGTATTAACTGCGACGTATGCGAGCCAGAGTGCCCGAACGAGGCCATTTACCAAGGTGACAGCATTTACGAAATCGACCCTAATCGCTGTACCGAATGCGTAGGTCATTTTGACGAACCCCAGTGCCAGTTAGTTTGCCCAGTAGATTGCATACCGCTAGACCCAGCCTTTATGGAAACTGAAGACCAACTAATGGAAAAGTACGAGAAGCTGATTGCAGTTGGCTAAGCTGGATTAATAACTCGCCGCTTTTCTTTGTCATCCCCATATTTGTCATACCTGACCAAGCTAACTTCGTCATACCCGATCCCGCTATTCCGTCATACCCGACTCCGATCGGGTATCTTACCTGTTCAGCGTGCAGTGGTACGAGATCCTCGCTTTCGCAAGGATGACGGTGATTGTGGATTTTCGCCACACCCAACCCACGTCACTACGCCAGAAGTCTTTGTCTCGTCATACCCGACTCCACTAACCCGTCATACCCGACTCCGATCGGGTATCTTCCCTGTTCAGCGTGCAGTGGTACGAGATCCTCGCTTTCGCAAGGATGACGAGGATTGTGGATTTTCGCCACACCCAACCCACGTCACTACGCCAGAAGTCTTTGTCTCGTCATACCCGACCTAACCAGCTCCGTCATACCCGACTCCGATCGGGTATCTTCCCTGTTCAGCGTGCAGTGGTACGAGATCCTCGCTTTCGCAAGGATGACGGTGATTGTGGATTTTCGCCACACCCAACCCACGTCATTACGCCAGAAGTCTTTGTCTCGTCATACCCAACCAAGCCAGCTCCGTCATACCCGACTCCGATCGGGTATCTTCCCTGTTCAGCGTGCAGTGGTACGAGATCCTCGCGTTCGCAAGGATGACGAAGCCCAAGCGCAATGATTGACTTTGACACCACCTTATTAGAACCTGAAATTTACGTATCCAAGGATGGAAAAACGTGAAATCACCAGCAATTTATATTCTGAGCAATCGCCCCAATGGTGTTTTGTACATTGGTGTAACCAGCAACCTTCCAAATAGAATTTGGCAGCACCGCAGAGGATACCTAGATGGCTTCAGTAAGCAGTATCGCACTCACCTATTGGTGTACTACGAGCAATTTGACGATATGCATTCAGCAATCGCAAGGGAGAAGCAGCTTAAGCACTGGAAGCGGACTTGGAAAATCGAATTAATTGAGCGCGCAAATCCTGATTGGCTGGATTTGTATTCATCATTATTTTGAAGTTTTATCACCGGCTCTCATTCTGCTTTAAATGGGGTAAGAGCTCACTCACCTGGTCATATCAGGCCCCGATCGGGTATCTTACCGTTACAACGTGCAGCGGTATAAGATCCTCGCGTTCGCAAGGATGACGGGGGTTGTGGAGTTGCGCCATGCCCGCGCTATTCTTCATACCCGGCCCGCGGCCTCGTCATACCCGACCCCGATCGGGTATCTACCCGGTACAACGTGCAGTAGTGCCAAATCGCCGCGTTCGCAAGGACAACAATGGTCATGGAATCGCTTTATACCCGCCCTTTTTGTCATTTCCACCCGCAATTGGGCAACATCAAGAAGTTTATTGCCTTTGTGACTTTGCAAATGGTGGTTGTGCATTTATAGTTACCACAGGCTCAGGAAGGGCCTACAGCATGGAAGGTATTCTCAGGATGAGAACCAGCAAAGGATTGGATGGCGTTGCAATGATGGCGACTGCCTTCCTGCTACTTTTTCGATTCAGAGCCAAGCCGATAAATCCTCCGCACGATCGCTACGCCAAGCAGGCTATTTACATACTGTGGCTTCGAATCCCCGCACGTACAAACACCGCAAATCTCTTTTCCTAATCTTTGCGATTATCCTCGCCGCGTGGCAATCTGATTGACCGTTTCCGTTATGTGATTAGGCTTATGTTTTTTGCCAAACGACTGCTTCGTTTTTCATTTTTACTGTTAGCCAGTACCTATGGCTATGCTAGCGACCCGACAATTGTTCCTGAAGCGGCGAGTGGTTTTAGTGAGAGCCCAACGGTTCGCGCGAAATCAGCAATGGCGGTAACGGCAAATCCTTATGCGAGTCGCGCGGCACAAAAAATCCTCGCCCAAGGCGGTTCCGCTATCGATGCGGGTATCGCCGCGCAGTTGGTGCTCGGGCTTGTCGAGCCCCAGTCCTCCGGTATTGGCGGCGGCGCGTTTATGTTGTATTGGAACGCCGACGGTAAGCAACTCAGTAGTTGGGATGGCCGAGAAACTGCGCCGCGAGCGGTCGATGAAAATCACTTTCTGCACGCAGACGGCAGCACAATGGGCTTTTTTGAAGCCGTGATTGGCGGTCATTCTGTTGGGGTACCGGGGGTTATCGCGATGCTAGACTCGGCGCACCGGCAGTTTGGTCAACTGCCGTGGGAAAGTTTGTTTGCGCCTGCGATTGAGTTGGCTGAGTCGGGTTTTATCATTTCTCCGCGCTTGCATACTTTGTTAAAAAAGATGCCGAAGGTCGCCGTAAATCCTGCGATTAGCCGCTACTTCTTTAATGCTGATGGCCAGCCAAAAGCCATTGGTGAGCTTTTACGAAACCCGACTTACGCGACTACGCTACGAACTTTAGCTGAGAATGGCGGCAATGCGTTTTATCAGGGCAAGATCGCCAAGAATATTGTCGCTGCGGTCGCGAATGACCCCAACAAGGCTGGCACATTGAGCCTCCGCGACTTAGCCCGCTACCACGCTATTCAGCGGCCTGCGGTATGTGCGCCTTTTCGGGAGTATCAAGTTTGTGGCGCGCCGCCGCCGTCCTCTGGTGGCACAACTGTCCTGGCAATTTTAGGTATGATCGAAGCCGTTGAACAGGAACGCGGCGCTTTGCGCGGAGTCGATTTTATTCACACGTTTATTGAAGCCTCACGACTCGCCTTCGCCGACCGCAACCGCTATGTTGCCGATCCAGATTTTGTCACCGTGCCGACCAATGGCTTAGTGAACCGGGACTATTTAACAACCCGCGCGGCAAGTATCAAAGCCGACCGTCGCCTTGCGACAGTTGAAGCCGGAAAACCACCCGGCGCGCCGGACTTAATCGATAGCAATTCACCCGAACTACCATCGACCAGCCATTTCAGTATTGTCGACGCCAAGGGTAATGTTTTAAGCATGACCACCAGCATTGAAACCGCTTTTGGTTCGAGGGTATTTGTCGACGGCTTTTTACTCAACAATCAACTCAGCGACTTCTCTTTTAACCCCGCTGATAAAGACGGCAGCAAAATAGCGAATCGCATCCAAGCGGGAAAACGCCCGCGTTCATCAATGTCACCAATGATGGTATTTAAAAATGGCAGCCCCGTTCTGGCCATTGGCTCACCGGGCGGCGCGAGGATTATTGACTACGTTGCAGGCAGTCTTTACCGGGTGCTCGCTGAGGGCGAAGCGATAAGTGCCGCCATTGCCAGCGGGCATGTTATCGCCATGAGCGATGCGGTGGAATTGGAAACTGGTCGCTTTAGCCGCAACGATATTGTGGAACTAGAAAAGCGCGGTCACCCGATTAAAGAAGGCGATCAAACCAGTGGCTTGCATGGAATTTTGATTAAAGAATCAGGATTGGAAGGCGCAGCCGATCCCCGCCGCGAGGGGCAGGCGCTGGGTTTGTAGTCGCGGAGCAGCAGTCAGCAGAGATCTACCTCTTCGCTGCGCCACACCCGATGTCACCAACTTCGTCATACCCGACTCCGATCGGGTATCTTACCGGCGCAACGTGCAGAGGTACGAGATCCTCGCGTTCGCAAGGATGACGGGGATTGTGGGTTTGCACCTTGCCCGCGCTATTCGTCATAGTCAGCCCGTTGCCACGTCATACCCTACTCCCCAAACTTCGTCATACCCGACTCCTCCAACTTTGTCATGCCCGACTCCTCCAACTTCGTCATGCCCGACTCCGATCGGGTATCTTGCCGATGCAAACTGCAGTGGTACGAGATCCTCGCGTTCGCAAGGATGACGACCTAGTCCACCTCGTCATACCCGTCTCAGATCGGGTATCTGGTAACTGGGGCTACTTACTTCTGACAGCGCCGGCAAAACACGGTGGTGCGCTGGGCTATTCGTATCTCGCTTAGTTCTTTCATGCATCCCCAGCAGGGTTGGCCGCCACGGCCATAAACTTGCAGTTCTTGTTTGAAGTAACCCGGCTTGCCGTCGCCTCCGATAAAGTCTTTAAGGGTGGTGCCGCCTTGGGTAATGGCTTTTTCCAGCACTTCTTTTATCGCCTCAACCAGACGCGTGTAGCGGGCTAAGCGAATGCTGCCGGCCTCGCGCGTTGGGCTAATGCCTGCCATATAAAGGGCTTCGTTAGCGTAGATATTCCCGACCCCTACAACCACGTGAGCGTCCATTAGAAAGCTCTTGATCGGCACCAACCGTTTGCGAGAACGCTTGAAAATATAGTCAGGGTTAAAATCGTCACTCAAGGGTTCTGGGCCTAGCTTGGCTAACAATTTGTGGTTGGCAACATTCTCACCCTCTACCCAAATTACCGCGCCGAAGCGGCGTGGGTCGGTATAGCGCAGCACTTGGCCGTTATCCATCCGCCAGTCAAGGTGGTCGTGTTTTGCTACCGGCGTATTCGCCGCCACAAAGTAGAGGCGGCCCGACATGCCCAAATGAATAACGAGATGGCCCGTTGGCAGACGAATCAACAAGTATTTTGCGCGGCGTTCAACCGACAACACTTCTTGTCCGCATAGGTGGTTGGCGAGTTCGGGATCTACCGGCCAACGTAAGCGGTGGTCACGAATAATTACGTCGCTAAATACACGACCAATCAAATGCGGAGCAATGCCGCGTTTAACGGTTTCGACTTCGGGTAATTCTGGCACGGTTGGTTTGCGACCTCGTTCTGAGCAAAAGCGTGGTTTGGATTGTAACTTACTCAGCATCGCCTTGTTAAAAACATGACATCCCCGCCGATACTGGCGACAATATGCCAAATATTTTGCTGCGAGTATCTATGTTACTAGCCCCTCACATTGCGTATCTTGGCGTGGACACCGGCGGCACGTTTACCGATTTTGTGTTGTTCCATCAGCATCAAGTGCGCTGCCATAAATGCCCATCCACCCCCGAGCATCCTGAACAGGCCATTTTAAACGGGATTAAGGAACTGGGCTTATCTGGGCTTATTGCCGCAGGGCAGTTGATGGTTGTGCATGGTTCCACCGTTGCCACCAATGCCGCGCTCGAGGGTAAGGGCGTACGCACCGTGTTTATCAGCAATCGTGGTTTTGGCGATATGCTGACGATTGGCCGCCAGACCCGCTCGAACTTGTACGATTTACGACCGCCAGCAAAAGTAGTGCCGGTAGCCCCTGACCTTTGCTTGGAAACCGGCGGGCGAATCGGTGCCGATCGCCGCGTTATCGAGGCACTTACCGAGGCGGATATCGCGGCGCTAAAACGCCAAGTACAGACATTAAAACCTGAGGCGGTCGCCATCAATTTACTGTTTTCATTTATTGATGACCGCTTTGAAAAGGCAATTGCCGCCGCCATGCCCAAAGGCGTTTTTGTGTCACGCTCCTCCGAGGTACTGCCCGAATACAAAGAGTACGAACGCGGGATGGCAACGTGGCTAAACGCTTGGCTCGGCCCCAAAGTCGCGGACTATCTTGGCCGTTTGCAGGCGGCATTAAAGACCACGCCGCTGTCGGTTATGCAGTCTTCTGGCGGCACCACCGATGCCGCCAACGCCAGCCAGCGCGCGGTCAATTTATTACTGTCGGGTCCGGCTGGGGGTTTAGCGGCGGTTAAGCACCTAGGCGACAGCCTGCAACGGCCACGCTTAATGAGCTTTGATATGGGCGGCACCTCCAGTGACGTCGCCTTGATCAATGGCGATATTAAACTCACCAACGAGGGCAGTATTGGCCCCTACCCCGTCGCAGTACCGATGGTCGATATGCACACCATTGGCGCTGGCGGCGGCTCCTTGGCATATATCGATGAAGGCGGCATGTTGCGTGTGGGGCCGGAATCGGCGGGCGCTGACCCAGGGCCGGCCTGCTATAACAAGGGCGGACTAAAACCCACCGTAACCGACGCTAATGTGGTGTTGGGCCGACTCCCCGCCAGCGCCAAGCTCGGCGGCTCTATGCCCCTCAATATCGACGCCGCCCGGCGCGCGGTTGGAGCACTTGCCACGCAGTTACAGCTCAGTATTGAAGACGCCGCCGCCGGTATTCTCGCCATTGCCGATGAACATATGATTCGCGCACTGCGGGTCATTTCTGTGCAGCGCGGCCATGATCCTGGGGAATTCAGCCTATGTTGTTTTGGCGGGGCTGGCGGTTTGCACGTGTGCGCGCTTGCCGATGCCTTGGGCTGCCCAGAGATCATTGTGCCGAATTACGGCGGCGTGTTTTCCGCGCTAGGGATGTTGCTTGCACCGAAGGAGCGACAGCTATCCCGCACCATCAATACTGCCTTAGCGTCGATTAGCAGCGATGTTCTTGTACAGCATTTTCACAACTTGGCCGTCACTGGCCAAACGCAATTACACGGCGAAGGGGTGCAAGACGCAGAGATCACAGAACACCCCAGCGTTGACCTCTGCTACCAAGGCCAGTCTTATACCTTGAATCTACCATGGCAAAACTCCGTCGCCGACCTCGAAGCGGCTTTTCATCACGCCCATGAGCAACGCTACGGCCATCGCCTAGAACTGCCGGTGCAATTGATTAATGTTCGCCAAGCATTGCGCGCAGCGACCGCAATGCCCGACCTACCCAGCCTGCCGCCACGCGCGCCCAGCCAAGCCGAAGAGCTGTGCCCCGTGTTTATTGCCGATGACTTTTACGCCACACCTCGCTATTTGCGGGACGAGCTGGCCAGCGAGCAATTCATTACCGGCCCCGCGCTGATTAGTGAGTCCGTCGCCACCACCTGGCTGGCCGAGGGCTGGCAAGCCAAAGTCGACACGCAGGGCCACTTACTTATTCGGCGCCTTAAGCGAGGCATGACAGCAAGCAGCTAATACAGCTACAGTAGGCGTTCGAAATTCAAACGCCAGGCCCTGTATGACGGAAAAATCGATCAGCCACCCACTGTTTGACCGGGGCATAAGTCACGCCGGTCTCACCCAGGTGCGCGATCGCTTTGCCAAGCTCAATCACGAACGCCTGCTGCGCACCCGCACGGCACTACTACCCCGTCAGCAAATATTTTTAGATTTACTGCCCCTGCTGATTCATATCAACCACCCCATTTTGCCCGGCTATAAAAGCGCAAACACCCCCTGCGGTATTGACGGCTACACACCCGACCAAGTGACCTTAGAGCGAGTGCGCAGCAATATTGCCCGCAGTGTGCAATACCGCCACGAAGATCAAGCAGCGCCCCTTATTCACAGTGTTTTTTTAATGGGGTCCTGCGGCACCGTCGCCCAGGCCGAAGATTCCGATCTTGATGTTTGGCTCTGCCATCACAGCGGCATTGATGAATTAGGCCTTCAACGTCTGTACAACAAAGCCGCCGCTATCTCAGACTGGGCGCGCAGCCTGGGTTTAGATATTCATTTTTTCTTGATGGATAGCGAGCAATTTCGGCGCGGCCAACGCGATCGTATTAGCGCTGAATCAGCGGGCACCAGCCAACATTATTTATTGCTAGACGAATTTTATCGCAGTGCGTTACTGGTTGCTGGCCGCTACCCGCTGTGGTGGTTGGTGCCCCCCAGCGAAGAAGTGAATTACCAAGAGTACACCGCGTTATTACACGCCCAGGGCTTTGTCGGCCCCGACGAGTCGATTGATTTTGGTGGGGTCTCCGACATCCCGGCTGGCGAATTTATTGGCGCAGGGGTTTGGCAACTGTATAAAGCCATCAGTTCACCCTATAAAGCCGCACTAAAACTCTTACTAACCGAAGCCTACGCCCGGGATTTTCCGAATGTGGTGCCGCTGTGTATTGATTTGAAAGAAGCGATTTACCACGGCGAAGTCGCCTGCGACGATTTTGATCCTTATATTATGGTGTATCGCCGCCTGGCCGATTACCTAAGTTCGCGCAGCGAATTTGATCGCCTTGAGCTTATTCGCCGCGCGTTTTATTTTAAAGTTGGCATTCGGCTATCCCAAACTGCCGGCAGCGCCGCGCCCTGGCGACGAAAATTACTGGAATCCCTCATTGCTGAATGGCAGTGGCCGCCGGAGCAGCTGCTCAACTTAGATACCCGCAGTCGTTGGAAAATTCGGCGCGTGCGCGAGGAGCACCGTTTTCTCGTTGCCGAACTCACCAATAGCTATCGGTTTTTGCAAGAGTTCGCTCAGCAGAGTAATAGCCCAGCACTGATTAAATCCCAGGAAATGACCTTACTCGGCCGCAAGCTTTACGCCGCCTTTGAGCGCAAGCGCAATAAAGTTGAATGGCTCAATCCGGGCATTGCACCCGACTTATCTGAAGAACAATTATTTTTCCACACCCTGGGCTTTGGCGAGCAACGACGCTGGGCGGTAAGCACCAGTGCCCGCCACGACTTTGAACACGACGCGATTTTGCAGGAACACGAACACCTCAGCGGCTTACTCTGTTGGTGTTTTTGCAATGGCTTAATCAACGACTACACGCGGCTTCGGCTTAAAGGTCGCCAAGACGGTGTATCTGAAAATGATCTCCGAGAGATGGCCAAGCATTTAAGCGGCAGCCTACCCCGCAAAGCCTTTGCCGCCGACCCAGACAAACACGAAGCCTTTAATCGCCCTAAAGTGCCCGAGGCGATGTTGCTGTATATCAATTTGGGGCAAGGCGCACTGAGCACCCTCGGCGCAGCCGGGCTCGCCAGCCACAATAGCAGCTACCCTATCAGCCATATTGAAATTGTGGTGATCAATAGTTGGGGTGAAGTCTCGTCCCTCGCCTTCGGCGGCCAAGAAGCAATTATCGACACCTTTCGGGTTTACCAGCAACTAATGCTAGCGGCGTCGAAGGCCAGTTCGCCGCCCGTCATCGACGCGATTTGCTTTAACGATCCCGAGAAAAAATTACGTAAGCGTATTCGCCATCTGCCGCGTTTATTGCTGCGGGTTTTTTACACCCAGCCCGCCAATAAACGACTCATTATTAAACTCAGCAATGGCTTTCATATTTTGCAGGCCGAGAATGACGAACTACGCAATATTCACGCGCATAGCTATTCCACCTTGATTCAATGCCTAGGCCGTGGCCAAGCCAGCTACAGCCCCATTATGATGGATCGCTTTTGCGCGCCGCACTCCGCACTGGCCAACATAATTGCTACCGCCACCACGCCAGATTGCCATGTGTTTTTCCATCGCCGCGACGATTTCGCCGACCTGTTTGTGAAGGACGAACGTGGCTCCCTACATTACAGCACCGCCGCGTTTAAAAATGTCACCCAACTCCTGCAGCCCTTAGTGCTGTTTTTGCAGCGCTGCCGAATCGAGCAAGGGAGCAAGCATCGTATTCGCCTGCACGAACTGCATCAGCATGACAATCGCTGGCGCAGTGAGGCGCTGGATATCGATAGTTTGATGAATGAGGCGGGCAGCCTTGATACTAGAGTCCAATTGGAGGCCATCGCCCAAACCGACGACAACGGTAGACTGGTGTTTGATATGCGCTACCGCGACCAAACCTTTCTCTACGCCAACGCCGGTCAGGCACTATTTGATGAACTCGCCAGCCAACTGCTGCTAGAAGAAACCCGGCCAACCCACTATCAGCTCGACGCCATCGACCTCAGCAGCCAAGGGCCCCAGCAGACCAGTGTTTATCTGCGCTATAAACAACATATTGAGGAGATGCTGAATACCTCGGTATTATCCCAGTGAGAACGAAGCTCGGGCGCTAAACGCCAGATGTCTGACGCCTGACATCCACACGCAGCTTCATTCCAAAATCAGTTCTTCGCCGATCTGCTCTAGACTGATTTCTGATAACATCTGCACCAAACTTTGTTCGGTACGCTGACAATACCACTGCCCGTTTACCCAGCTATAGTGAAAGCCCCCTGAGCGGGCGGCCAACCACAGTTCACAACTTGCGCTCTGGCGGCTGAATATCATTGCGCTGCCATCGGGCGCCTTGAGGGTTAGCACACCGCCGCTAATTTCGCAGTCAACATCGGCATCCAGCTCGTCTACCGCATCTTCTATGGCAACATATAGTTCGTCGATATTGTCGTTAAACTCTACTTCATTCATTTTGCAGCTGACATCCTGATTGCGAGGGTTGCGGCAGTATACTAAGGCCGAGCGCCCCAAGGCCATCATCGACGCGCTGCCTGATGTGTTATTCATTGGCACCCTAGGTATAATGCGCGCCTCAGTCAATTTTGGGGATAACATCATGGCCGTTTTTCGTATTACTGTGCTTTGCCTTGCAGTGCTTGTTGCCGCCTGCGGTCAAACCGGGCCCTTGGTGTACCCCGACAAAAATGACGCTCCAGCCAATTCCAGCGCGCAGTCTAAGTAGAGAACGCCTTCATGACGCCTTTTCATTACCTCAACGGCGAGCTCCACGCCGAATCAGTGTCCCTCAGCAGTATCGCCAAGCAATTCGGCAGCCCCTGCTATGTGTATTCCCGCGGCTATCTAGAACAGCGCTTTACTGAATATACCGAGGCCTTGGCCGGTCAAGATCACTTGGTGTGCTATGCGGTAAAAGCCAACTCCAATATCGCGGTGCTCAATGTCTTAGCCCGACTCGGCGCGGGCTTTGACATTGTGTCGGTCGGCGAATTAGAGCGCGTCCTCGCGGCAGGCGGCAAAGCCGAGCGCATCGTGTTTTCTGGTGTGGGCAAAACAGCGGCGGAGATGCGCCGCGCACTGGAAGTGGGTATTCACTGTTTTAATGTAGAGTCCGAGGCTGAGCTAGAGCGTTTGAATACCGTCGCCACCGAGATGGGGGTTTGCGCGCCCATCTCTATTCGCGTTAACCCCGACGTAGACGCCAAAACCCATCCGTATATCTCGACTGGATTGAAGGACAATAAATTTGGTATTGATATCGCCCGCGCCCCCGAGGTTTATCGCCGCGCCGCGAGCTTGGCCAATATTGCGATTAAAGGCGTAGACTGCCACATCGGCTCACAGTTGATTGATACCAGCCCCTTTCTTGACGCCCTCGACCGGGTTCTTAGCCTTGTCGATACCTTGGCGGCCATGGACATACAAATTTCTCATCTCGATTTAGGCGGCGGTTTGGGTGTGCGCTACCGCGACGAAATTGCCCCCGCCACTGGCGACTACATCGCCGCCATTCGCGCGCGCTTGGGCGATCGCAAAGTGACCCTGATGTTCGAACCTGGCCGCTCAATCACCGCCAATGCCGGCGTTTTGCTGACCACTGTTGAATATTTGAAGTTAAATGAACATAAAAATTTCGCCATTATCGATGCCGCGATGAACGACATGATCAGACCGTCTTTATATGACGCGTGGATGGACCTACTGGCGGTCAAACCCCGTAACGACGGCACTTTGCGTCGCTATGATTTTGTAGGACCGGTCTGTGAAACCGGTGATTTTCTCGCTCAAGACCGCGAATTGTGTATTGCCGAAGGCGACTTGCTGGCCCTCGCATCCAGCGGTGCCTATGGATTTACCATGAGTTCCAATTACAATAGCCGAGGACGTGCGGCGGAAGTAATGGTAGATGGCGATCAATGCCACCTGATTCGCGCCCGCGAAACTGTCACCGACCTGATGCGTGGCGAAACCGTGTTGCCCTGAGGGCGCAAGATTCCACAGCCACTTGCGGCTGTATTCAATCTGCACCCTCGCCATTAGCAACCCGCCAGCATCGTTAACCGCGCCACCGGTGAGGCGCACCACAGGGTTTTGCGATGCAGTTACGTTTTACCAAAATGCATGGCCTGGGTAATGATTTTGTCGTTATTGACCTGATTACCCAGCGCTTCAAGCTCAAGCCACACCATATCCGTAAAATTGCCGACCGGCATTTTGGGATTGGCTGTGACCAAGTTCTGGCAGTGGAAATTCCCACCCAGCCCGATGTTGATTTTCGTTACCGAATTTACAATGCCGAAGGCAGTGAAGTGGAGCAGTGCGGCAACGGCGCGCGCTGTTTTGCCCGCTATATCCGCGACAAGCGCCTCACCGGTAAAGAGCGCATTAAAGTCGAAACCCTCGCGGGCATCATTGAATTAGAAGTCACCGAAAACCGTCATGTAAAAGTGGACATGGGCGCGCCAGTGCTCGACCCCAAACGCATTCCTTTTACCGCTGACACCGAAGCCCGCGACTACGCGCTCGACATCAATGGCGTGGAGTGGCGCGTTGGCGCCGCGTCGATGGGTAATCCCCATGTGATATTGCCGGTTGCCGATGTCGACACTGCGCCGGTGGCTGAGGTTGGCCCAATTGCAGAACAACACCCGCGTTTTCCCCAGCGGGTCAATGTCGGCTTTATGCAAGTCATCGACCGCGACACCATCAAGCTGCGGGTATTCGAACGCGGCGTTGGTGAAACCTTGGCCTGTGGAACTGGGGCCTGCGCCGCGGTGGTTAGCGGCATCGTACAAGGTAAGCTCAACCCTAAGGTTACCGTGCATTTGCCCGGTGGCAGTTTGAGTATAGAGTGGCAAGGCGCGGGCCAGCCCGTTATTATGACCGGCCCCGCCACAACCGTTTTTGAAGGCCAGATACAAATATAGGATCGCCTGTGGACAGTGCAAACCCGAAAAAAGATGGTCTACCCAGTGAGAGCGAAGTTGCGCGTTACCTGCGCAACCACCCCGGTTTCTTTCTCAACAATGAAGATATATTGGCTGAGCTTAAGCTCACGCATCAAACCGGCAAAGTGGTTAACTTGGCCGAGCGCCAGGTCGAGATTCTGCGTGAGCGCAATATGGACATGCGCAACCGGCTCAGCAAGCTGCTGGACAACGCGACCCGCAACGACCAGTTATTTGAACACAGTAAAAAACTGATCTTGACCCTCATTGAATCCAAGCGCGCCGAAGAGCTGAGTAACAGTCTATGCCGCATTTTGGTGAGTGACTTTGACGATATCGACTACGCCAGCCTCATTATATTTGCCGACCCCAATCGCGTTGGCAGCAATGCCTTGCGCGTGGTTAGCCCCGAGCAAGCCCATCAACAAATTGGCAATTTACTCCGTGGCAAGAAGGCGGTGTGCGGCGTACTGCGCGGCGAAGAACTGAGTTTTCTGTTCGGCAAACACGCCGACCACATTGGCTCAGCCGCGTTAATGCCGATTCAAGCTGGCAACATCGACGGCGTTATTGCCATTGCCAGCAAAGACCCTCAACACTTTAAATCCAGCATGGGCACACTGTTTCTGGAATACATTGCCGATGTGGTCAATCGCTGTTTGCCAAAGTTGATGAAGGGACCGTTTCTTTAAGCGATCGCTAGACCTCTGGGGTCGGGTGTCTGACGAGATGCCCGCCCGCACAAACTGCATACGAGCGGCCCTTTACCCTATTTGCGCTCAATCCTATACGTCAACCGCCTGACTTCCGACACCAGACTCGACGCTCTGACAATGCCTATCCATAAACATCCGCATTAATTTCAGGTACTCACTCTGCCCTAAGTGCAAAATGTGATTGCCTGGAAACCAGTGCAAATGCGATTCCGGCCAGTGGGAATGGAGCAGGCGCACAAAGCGCGGTGGGGTAAAACGATCGCCAGCGCCGCCAATAATCATGACCTTTTCCGGGTCGAGCTTGGGTTGATAACTCAGCGGGCTGTGTATTGCCAGGCCGCGCCGAAGGTCCATGGGGCTTAATCCGGTGCGCTTGCTTACCAAGTCCATTAAGCCGCCCGTTGGCTGCCAACTGCGGATGGTATCCACAGGTGATACCAGTGGCGAATTGGGAATACAGAAAGCCAAGCGCGGTTCAACGACCGCCATGATTGAACTGAGGTAACCCCCTAAGCTCAGACCGCTAATCCCAACATGCGGAGCGCCCCGCTCAAACAAGTAATCGATAAACACCCGTAAATCACTCACCGCTTGCAGCATGCCTTCGTTTAACTGCGAGAAGCCGCCGGCGAAAAGGCCATAACCACTAAAGGGGTGATGTTTTTCGGCGCGATCGCCATGAAAGGGCTGGGTCATTAACAAAATGTCGTAACCGCTTTCGTAAAACCAACGCAGCGAGAAGAACAGGCTATTAAAACCATACCAACTCTCGACCACCCCATGCACAAAGATCAGCGTCGGGCGAGGACCGTCGGGATGCGTCCAGTACTGCGCACTCGCCGTTTGGTTTCGTTTATAGCTTAGGTAACTCTCGGTAAGGTCAGGGTTCAAGGGTGCAAAAGGGCTGGTGAATCGGAGATCAACAGCAGGAGTTCCCTTTGGCTTGTAATTAAAACGCCCTATTTTATGCGCCTCTACCTCCACTTTTGGCGGTGGTATAAAGACCTTATCAACGTCGCGGTCTTCCGCCATACCGGCGTAAAAATCCATTCGCGCGCGTTCACGCGCCATGCCATCGCGCTTTATTAACTGCGGCACAAAGGCGCCGGAGATCATCACCCCTAAACCTGTGCGCACCATGCGATCCATAATCGCGGTGCCGTAAACTTTTAAAGGGTATTCGCTGTCGAGTTCTGTGCCGTCGGACTGGGAGTAAAAGTCCTCAGGAAGGCTATTCCACCACGGAGGCGAGCTCTTAACTGGGGGTAAAACGGATTGCGGCATCGCTATTATTCTCTTGGCATATTGTGCAAATGTTTAGTTTTATCATATTCAAGATAATCGACTGTAGTGCACGATACAATAAATTCTCGTTGCAGCACTAAATTGCCATCCACTCTTGCCCCCGCTGCGGCCAGTGCTTAAGCTGAGTGCTCTGTCTGTTATGGCGCGCTTCATGAGTATCCAACACGAGCTCGAGGACTTTTTAGATTATCTCGGTACAGCCCGGCGGCTGTCACCTCACACCCTCAGCGCCTACCGCAATGACCTTAGCGGCTTTATCACTTTTTGCGAGCAGCAATCGCTAAACTCAGTCGATGCAGCAGACAGCGCACATATTCGCTATTTCATTGGTCAGCGACGCAGTGCCAGCGCCGCTGCAGTGAGCATCCAGCGCCTACTGTCGGCTCTGCGTAGCCTCTATCGCTTCAGGATGCGCCATCGCGACGCCAAGCAGAATCCTGCCATCGGCATTAGCGCACCTAAACGCCCCAAGCGTCTACCCAAGACCCTCGATGTCGACATGATAAAGCAGTTGCTGGAATTCGACGGCGACGACATCATCGATATACGCGATCGCGCCATGATGGAACTGTTTTACTCTTCTGGTCTACGCTTGGCAGAATTGGCAACACTCAATGTCGGTGATTTAGATTTAAACGACGCCCTGGTCACCGTTACCGGCAAAGGCAATAAAACCCGCACCTTACCCATCGGCCGCGTTGCGATAGCGGCCCTACGCGAGTGGTTGAAAATACGCGACAGCCTCGCCGCCGATCAGGCCTTATTTCTGGGCCAGCGAGGCGGGCGCCTTGGCCACCGCGCCATTCAGCAACGTATCCGCTATCGGGCAATACAGCAGGGCTTGCCGGCCCATGTCCATCCGCACATGCTGCGACACTCCTTTGCCAGTCATTTACTGGAGTCCAGCAGTGATTTACGGGGCGTTCAAGAATTGCTCGGCCATGCCAATCTGTCGACCACCCAGGTCTATACCCATCTCGATTTTCAGCATTTAGCGCAGGTGTATGACAAGGCGCACCCGCGAGCAACGCGAAAGGCCAGCAATGAACAAGATTAAATTATTGAGTTTTGATCTCGACGACACGCTTTGGCATACCGCGCCAACCATAGCAAACGCCGAGCGAGCTTTTTATGAGCATTTGCAATGCAACGCACCGGCGCTGGTGGCGAAGTTTGATCCCGATGCCCTGCGCGAGCACCGCTGGCAATACCTCCGCGCCAATCCAGGCCTAGAACACTACGTTTCGAAGTGGCGAATTGACAGCTTAAATCAAGCCTTAATTGAGTCCGGTTACGGCGAACAAAGTGGGCAATTAGCCGCCGCGGCCTATGATGCTTTTTATCAGGCCCGCCAGCAGGTTTATTTTTTTGAGCACTGCGCCGACATCCTGAGGGAATTAAGCAAAGACTATATCTTAATCAGCCTCACCAATGGCAACGCCGATATAACACGCCTGCCGATCAGCAAATACTTCCATTCCTGCTTTCGAGCCGAAGAATTAGGCGCCGCCAAGCCAGCCGCTCCGCTGTTTTTAAAAGCACTCACGCAGGCAAATTGCCATGCCCATGAAAGCATTCATATCGGCGACAATACGCATGATGACGTTGCTGGCGCGAAAGCGGTAGGCATGCATGCAATTCAGGCGCGACTCGCAGAGAACGCGCCTGAGCCACATCCCTTAGCGGATCAACATTTTGACGACTGGCGAGAATTGCCCAAGCTCATCCAGCTGTTTAATGCCAGCTAAGCCTAATAACACGCAGACGCAGCCGACGCAGAATTAATAAGTTTCTGAGTCGGAATCGGTGTCGGCAAGATTGCTGCGCATATGCGGGTCGAGGTGTTTTATCTCACCCCCTCGCGCTAAATAAGCCTCGACGTCCTTAGACAGTTGATCGCGCATGCGGTCATGCACGGTCTGACTAGGCACAAAACTTTGGCTTGGAATTGGACTTTCTGTACTACGATTACGCGACCCCATAGGAACCCCTCCCGGAAACAATAAACCCGCGCTTACAAGCCGCTTTATACTGCTTTCTTAGAGTCTCTGACAAGGGTCTGATTAGGCTGTTTTGTTCTTAATAATCGTTGTAACTAATCTATTTTGAGCTAAAAAGGTTAATCATGCGACCATAAAAAAGGGCGACTAAAAGCCGCCCTCGATTCACCGTTACCAAAGCTAAATTAGATAGCTTCTTCACCGGTTTCGCCGGTGCGAATTCGAATAACTTGCTCAAGGGAAGTCACGAATATTTTACCGTCGCCTATTTTGCCGGTACACGCCGCCTTGGTTACGGTATCGATTACTTTCTCCACTTGATCGTCGGACACCGCAATTTCTAATTTCACCTTTGGAAGAAAATCCACCACATATTCCGCACCACGGTACAGCTCGGTATGGCCTTTTTGGCGTCCAAAACCTTTTACTTCGGTCACAGTAACGCCTTGCACGCCAATTTCCGACAAAGCGGCACGGACGTCATCTAATTTAAACGGCTTAATAACCGCACTGACTAATTTCATCGCCGTAGTTTCCCCTTCATTATGAATACTGTTTTATACCCCTATTTAGCCTAGTGCGCGGGAGTTTGGCAAGGTGATCCCAGCTTTTGCCGTAAAAAACCTTAGAAACGGCCCACTTTGGTGTCAGACGTCTGACGCTTGCCGTTCGCTATGTCCACTATCTTCCTTGCCAACACGCATCGCTTAAACAAAACGCGGAGTTTATGCACCAGACATTCGACTTCCTCCCCCATCAAGCGTTCAACTCCTCTATGCCTAGGCAAAAAAAAGGGCGCTCAATGAGCGCCCTATAATCACCGACCTGAGGGGAGTACTACTTGTTGGTGAACTCTGGGTAGGCTTCCATACCGCATTCAGAGAGGTCGACACCTTCGTACTCTTCCTCTTCTGTAACACGTAAGCCCATAACTACTTTCAAGATACCCCAGACCACTAAGCTGGCCACAAAGGTCCAAGCAAAGATCACGAAAGCACCGTATAACTGATTACCGAAAGTTGCATCGCTGTTGTTGAATGGCACTGCCATTACACCCCAGAGACCAACAACACCGTGAACAGAGATCGCACCGACAGGATCGTCGATTTTGATTTTATCCAGAGCAAGGATGGCAAACACAACTAACACACCACCAACCGCACCGATTAAGGTAGAGATAATTGGATCAGGTGACAGTGGATCAGCAGTAATGGCTACCAGACCAGCCAAGGCGCCGTTCAATACCATGGTTAAATCAGCTTTGCCGAACAGGATGCGCGCTACGATTAATGCTGCAATCAAGCCGCCACTTGCCGCCGCGTTGGTATTAACAAATACCTGTGCAGTTGCGTTAGCTTCTTCGATGTTAGACACCATTAATTCAGAACCGCCGTTGAAACCGAACCAACCCATCCACAGGATGAAGGTACCCAATGTCGCCATTGGTAGGTTTGCACCTGGGATCGCATTAACTTGACCGCCTGCGCCATACTTGCCTTTACGAGCGCCAAGCAGCAATACGCCAGCCAGTGCTGCAGAAGCACCACACATGTGCACTATGCCAGAGCCTGCAAAGTCAGAGAAACCAGCTTCAGACAAGAAACCGCCGCCCCAGCTCCAAGAACCTTGAAGAGGGTAGATGATGCCAGTCATAACAACAGCAAAAGCTAAGAATGCCCACAACTTCATGCGCTCAGCGACCGCACCCGAAACAATAGACATAGCGGTTGCTACGAATACCACTTGGAAGAAGAAGTCAGATGAACCTGAGTAGTAAGTATCGCCGTTAGAGGCCAGTACTTCTTCTACTGACGCATCAGCAATTGAGTTGCCGAACCAAGCGTCTGGCAGAATACCGCCTTCAGAACCGCCGTACATAACTGTGTAGCCACATAGTAAGTACATGGTACATGCCACCGCAAACAGGGCGATGTTTTTAGTTAAAATTTCTGTGGTGTTTTTAGAACGAACTAAACCAGCCTCGAGCATGGCAAAACCTGCTGCCATCCACATTACGAACGCGCCCATCACTAGGAAGTAGAACGTGTCCAGGGCGTACTTGACCTGTATGATGTCTTCCATCACATGCCCTCCAAAGGGAAAGAGAATAATCTTGTATTTAAATGTTTATTTAAACCGCAAACCTGTGAATCTAGATGGCTTCTTCGCCAGTCTCACCGGTACGAATACGAACAACCTGCTCAAGCGCAGTAACGAAAATTTTGCCGTCGCCAATTTTGCCGGTATTCGCTGATTTAGTAATTGCTTCAATAGTTGGCTCAACAGAACCATCAGCAACTGCAACTTCAATCTTCACCTTAGGAAGAAAATCTACAACGTATTCAGCGCCACGATACAATTCGGTGTGACCTTTTTGGCGACCAAAACCCTTAACTTCGGTAACAGTTATTCCCTGTACACCGATGTCAGATAGCGCCTCACGCACATCGTCAAGTTTGAATGGCTTAATAACAGCCGTAATCAATTTCATCGGAAATCTCCTGTTAATGTGCGTCGATCACACACTAGGACTAAGTTAAAAAAATGACCGGTGGCAACACTGCCACCGGTCGGGGTATTACATGGAAATAGGCAAGCTGTAAGAAACTACAAAGTTCATATCGTCGTCATTGTCTTCGTCGATCATCTGGCTGAAGGTAAAGCTCAGATTATCGTTGTAGGCGTAAGACACGTCGAAGTGAGCGTAATTTGAATCTTCATCGTCGCTATCGGTGCCGCCGAGGGTGAATGAGAATTGCGCAACATCATAGCCCAAGGTGTAATAGAAATAGCCGTTAGCGCCAGCAATGTTGTCATAAATCGTCAAGCTAACTGGGCCTAAACCTAAGCCAAGAATAATTTCGCTCAAATCACCATACGTGTCGCCGTTATCAACGAAACCTGCTGATGCACCTGGATAAACATAGTTCCACACACTCAGATCAACGCTTAGCGCGCCTACTTCAGTTGCATAACCAGCGTAGTAATCTACCTCTTGCCCTGCAGTGTCATCGCCGCTAGAACCCCAAACACCGGCATAGAAACCGGCACCGCTTACGGTGATATCACCAGAAACAGCTGGAGAGCCATCGCTCAGATCAAAACCACGCCACAAGTACATACTGGCAACAGAAGCGCTCGCTGATACTTCAGCAGAAGCTGGGGCAGCAACCATGGTCATTGAAGCAGCTGCAACACCGGCAGCCAGTAAAGTTTTCATTTTGTTCATGTTGTAGTCTCCGCATTTAGTATAGAGAAAGTGATCAAGCACATTCCTGTTGTAGCTATAGCACTTTCAGTGCCAACATCATTTTTATTGTTTAAAATCAAAAGCTTAAATAAAACTCGTTTGGTGAAGTTAAATCTAGCCATTTACCGGTCTTTGCCTAGTAAGGTCGAAAACACCGGGTACGCACAAACTTAGAGCATTAGGGCGAATATGCAAAAAATAAATGCCACAAATATAAGCACGCCTGAATAAATACGGAAAATACTCGGCTGGAAAACGCCTTTAATAACGCTAATTATCTATTTAAAAACAACAGGATAGCCACAGTCAGACCAATTATGATGCAACGTCGGCAACGACCTCTGGAAAAAACGCACCAATTAAGTGCCGCCGCACTACAAGCCAGCGATTTGCACCCTGAAACGAAAAAAGGATGCCATTGGCATCCTTTTAAAGCGCTAATAAACGACCTATCACAAAGCGCCAGTTACTTATTGTGCCTCTAGCTGTTCAACTCGCTTGCGCAATTGTTCTATTTCACGCTGCAGGGCCTTAAGGCTTAAGGGGTTAACGTTAGTCGGCGCCACTTTAACAGTACTCATGATCAGCTGATCGAGCAGAATACGTCCGGGCTGCCCCGCCGACGCTGTCGAACCTGGACTCCCGGCCAAGCCACCGGATGCACCCGCTACCCACTTACGACCGCTGCCCGTCAGCGATTTTCTAGTCTCGTAATGGCCGCTGCCGCCAGCGCCACCTGAGCCGGCATCACCGCCCTCACCGCCAGCGCCACCATCGGTATTAATATTAAGCCGGCTCACCATCGCGTCGCCAGATTCGGTCTTGGCTAAACTTTGATACAAGAAAGTCACGTCGCCGCCGCGACCACCTTCACCGCCATCACCACCGTTACCGCCCTCACCAGCCACATCTGCTCCGCAACCGCTATCAAGGTCAGCACCGTCGCCACCCGCACCACCGAGGCCACCGTCGCCACCGGCACTTAAAATCCGCATACTGCCTAGGCTTTCTAACGCGAGTTGTAAGCGGATTTCGACACCGTCTGCACCGGCTTGCCCAATATTGCCAGGCTGGCCGTCGACAAACTCGTCACAGCTTGGCGCAGAAATACCGGCCGCGCCATTCACACCTGCCGCACCGCGGCCATCAATCACCACGTTTTTACCAATACTGGCCACGCGCGCATGAACACGCCAAGAATTAACCCCTGGCGCAAAGCTAATTCGCGCGTCGTTACCTATGCGCAAGTTATCTAAAATCAACTCCTGTTGATCGACACCAACAAGGTATGCCTGGCCAGCCGGAATTGTTAAATCGGTTGCCATGCTCGTTAGCGGAACCAAGGCTAACGCCAGTGTGGCAAGGTATTTCATGGACTTTTCCTAAAGGGGTGAAGGCCGCCATTATAGTCTTTGGTAAAAATAAAAATGCGGCATTTAGTGTGAATAGTCATCAATTTTACTCGTCTGCAGCCCGATGTCTAACTCGAGCTAGTTGCCTTAGCAGAAACGATGAAGTGACCTGCATCGAAATTATCTCGGCAGGCGCAAATAGCCACGTGAACGGAGTGAATTCCTTTTCCTTCGGGGCCCGACGTCAGGCATCTGACCCAGCTGAATTACACCGTCATATGACGGCGCACGTCCTCCTCAACCATTTCGTCGCCGCGACCAGACAAGATCACTTCACCGCGATCCATTACCGCGTAGTAATCCGCCAGCTCACGGGCAAAATCAAAATACTGCTCAACTAAGACAATCGCCATCTCACCTTGCTGGCGCAGGATGGTAATAACATTGTGGATGTCCTTAATAATAGAAGGCTGAATTCCCTCGGTGGGTTCATCCAGTACCAACAAGCGTGGCCGGGTAATTAAAGCTCTGGCAATCGCCAATTGTTGCTGCTGCCCTCCAGACAAATCGCCACCTCGACGCTTTAGCATACTTTTCAGTACGGGAAACAAATCGAAAATCTCTTGGCTGATTTGACGCTGACTGCGCTTGAGTGGCGCGTAACCGGTATAGAGATTCTCTTGTACGGTCAGCTGCGAAAAAATCTCTCGCCCCTGAGGTACGTAAGCAACACCCGCCCGAGCGCGATCCGCCGGCGCCATGGCGCTAATGTCTTTACCGTCCAATACGATACTGCCGCCACGCACAGGGTGCCGACCTGTAATAGCCCTGGCCAAACTCGACTTACCCACGCCATTGCGACCGAGTATGCAGGTCACCTTGCCCTTTTCTGCGCTAACATTTACTTTGCGTAAAGCCTGACTCGCGCCGTAGTAGAGATCGATATCATTCACTAGCAACATAGTGTTAACGCCCTAAATAAACTTCGATTACCCGTGGATTGGCCGACACGACGTCGAGACGGCCTTCGGCGAGAACACTGCCCTCATGCAACACCGTCACTTTGCTGTCTAATGCTTTAATGAAGTCCATATCGTGCTCGACCACCACAATGGTGTGCTCGCGGTTAATTTCTTTTAATAGCGCAGCCGTTTCCATGGTTTCTTGATCCGTCATTCCCGCGGCGGGTTCATCGACAAGTAAAAGCTCCGGCCCCTGCACAATCAGCATGCCAATTTCTAACCACTGCTTTTGACCGTGAGAAAGGCTGCCAGCCAAATCACCGGTTTTCGCTTTTAGGCCAACCAGCTTTATAACTTCATTAATACGATCACCCTGCTCACTGCTCAATTTGTGCCAGAGCGCACGAATCACACTGCGGTTGCCCGCCAAAGCCAGTTCCACATTGTCCCAAACTGTTAGGGTTTCAATCACCGTGGGTTTTTGAAATTTGCGGCCGATACCCAAGTTCGCAATATCTGCTTCGTCGTATTGAGTAAGGTCGATACTGTCACGAAATCGCACTTCCCCCGAATCGGGTCGAGTTTTACCAGTGATAATATCCATCATGGTACTTTTGCCCGCGCCATTGGGACCAATAATGGCGCGGAGCTCACCCGGCGCAATATCAAGCGACAAATTATTAATGGCTTTAAAACCATCAAAACTTTTGGTTACGCCGTTCAGGTACAACATGCTCTGCATTTGAGCGCTGTGAAAGCCCGGACTCTTCACTACCGCACTCATGACTCTGCTCCTTGCGATGTTGGCGCGTTGCGCTCAGCGCGGCGATCCTGCAATTGCTTAACCACCCCGACAATTCCCTTGGGCAAATACAAGGTGCTGATCACAAACAACGCTCCTAACATAAACAACCACACTTCTGGAAAGGCGCCGGTAAAATAGGTTTTGGCATAGTTCACCGCAACCGCGCCAATGACTGCACCGAATAATGTGCCACGTCCGCCAATAGCCACCCAAATAACAATTTCAATGGAATTGATGGGGCCAAATTCGCCGGGATTAATAATACCGACTTGAGGTACATACAATGCACCAGCAATACCCGCCAAGATCGCCGACACCACAAACACAAAGAGCTTAAAGTGCTCAACCCGATAGCCCATAAATCGCGTGCGACTTTCTGCGTCACGTATCGCCACCAAGACCCGACCGTACTTACTGCTAACAATGGCGCGGCACAATATATAGGCGCCCATCACGCTCAGCGCCGACAAGGCGAACAATACACAACGAGTTATATCCGATTGCAAACTGAAGCCAAGAATATCTTTAAAATCCGTGAGGCCGTTATTGCCGCCAAAGCCCATGTCGTTTCGAAAAAATGCGAGTAACAAGGCGTAGGTCATTGCCTGGGTAATAATCGACAAATAAACCCCCGTTACCCGCGAACGAAATGCCAGCCAACCAAACACAAACGCCAATACCGCTGGAACCAAGGCCACCATAAACATGGCGAAGAAAAAATTATCAAAACCGTACCAATACCATGGCAATTCGGTCCAGTTCAAAAACACCATAAAGTCCGGCAGGTCAGCATTGCCGTAGACCCCGCGTTCACCAATCTGCCGCATTAAATGCATGCCCATGGCGTAGCCGCCGAGGGCAAAAAATGCGCCGTGACCCAAACTCAGAATCCCGCAATACCCCCAGATCAGATCCAAGGCTAATGCCAGCAGGGCATAACAGAGATACTTGCCTAACAAGACCACAACATAGGTTGGAATGTGTAAAAAACTGCCCTCAGGCATTAACAAATTACACAGCGGCACCAGCACCATGGCGGCGAACAGCACCATTAACAAATAACTGCCGGCTTTATCGGCCAGCAGTAAACGGCCGATGGCACTGCGTTCAAATATTTTTGTATTCAGCATGGTCAATTAATCCTCTACCGAGCGGCCTTTAAGAGCGAACAAACCGCGAGGCCGCCACTGAATAAACAGAATGATGAACACCAGCACAAAGATCTTGGCTAGCACGGCGCCAGCAAAAGGCTCTAGGAATTTATTGGCAACCCCAAGACTCATCGCCGCAAAGAAGGTGCCGAACAAATTGCCGACCCCGCCAAACACCACCACCATAAAGGAATCGATAATATAAGACTGCCCCAGATTCGGGCCGACATTGGTGAGCTGACTCAAGGCCACTCCAGCGATACCGGCAATACCCGAGCCCAAGCCAAAGGTGAGCGCGTCTACCCAGCCGGTGCGAATACCCATGGAATTTGCCATGGCACGATTTTGCGTCACCGCGCGCATTTGCAATCCAACAAAGGTTTTCTTTAACAAGAACACCAGCAGTAATAAAACAATCAAACTAAAGGCAATTATGTAGAGGCGGTTATAGGTTAACGACAAGGCGCCGTTAATCTCTAGAGAGCCGCTGAGCCAGCTTGGCGCAGTTACGGATTTGTTTAACGGCGAAAAAATGCTGCGCACCGCTTGCTGTAAGATCAAACTGACGCCAAAGGTCGCCAACAAAGTTTCCAATGGCCGGCCATACAAATGCCGGATAATACCGCGCTCAATGACGATACCCACTAAACCCGACACCATAAACGCGGCGGGAATCGCAACGATAATGGAGTAGTCAATATAATTGGGCATCAGCAGCTGAATAACGTAGGTGGTGTAAGCCCCCAACATCATCATTTCACCGTGGGCCATATTAATGACCCCCATCACGCCAAAGGTGATTGCCAAACCCACCGCAGTGAGCAACAGCACTGACCCCAAACTCAAACCAAAGAAAGTGTTTTCAATTAATTTATATATTTTCGCCTCGCTGCGCATTTCTTTTAATACGGCGGCGGCAGATTCTCGCACCAGCTCATCATTTTCTAAATATTCGCCGTCACTACCGGTGAGCTGCATGGCTGCGAGAATTGACATCGCATCCGAGTCCAGCGTGCCTCGAAAGGATTCAATCGCCTCTAAACGCAACACTTGCTCATCGGAATTTAAATTCACCATTGCTGCGGCGAGCTTGAGCGACTCAATCACCTTTGCGTCGGACTCCATCACCAAGGCCCGCTCAATGGCCACGAGAAATTCCGGTGATGGGCTGCGAACCAGATTTTTGGCTGCCTGTAGGCGCACGGCGACATCTTCACTGCGCAGCGCTATTTCCGCCAGCACACCGCGCAGCACCGTGCGCAGTTCATTGTTAATACTGATCTTGCGCACCGTGCGGCGGCCTAGTACGCCGAGATTTTCGCCACTGATTACCGTCTCAGCTGAATAGCCGTCGGTGTGGCTCTGCGCATAAACGAGTTGCCGTTCTTTTTTGGTGTAATACAAATCACCTGCTTGTAGCGCTTCGAGTACGTCAACGCGCTGCGGCAAATCAGAATTGGCTATGAGATTAATTAAGTCGATTTTTTCAGAAGTGCTCTTTGCGCTAATTAATTCATTCAATAAAAGCGCAGCATCCTCACTTTGCATTTTATTCTGGTCTACTGTCGCAATTGGCTCAGCAGTACCTTGCGTAGACAAGCTAATGGCTATGCAAAAAAACAGAAATCGAAATAGTGATTGCGTATAGCTGTGGGTCAGTTTCATTGAAACGTCCATTTACAAGAGATACCCCGCCAGCATATGGCGGGGTACTTTTTGAGAAAGAAGCCCGGGGGAGCTTCTTTCGTTCCGCTAAAGTTTAAGAACAGACGGGTACTAGTAATTTTGACCTGAACACGTTTTGGTTTCAGTGTTGTAGTTACCGCACATGACTTTAGGATCTTGCCAATCTGCGGTGAGCTTAGCGCTCTCTGGCAGGAAGTCAGTCCACGCATCGCCGGGGACTGCAGCCTCGGTTTGCCATACGATATCGAACTGGCCATTTTCCTGAATCTCACCAATTAACACTGGTTTGGTCAGGTGATGGTTAGGCAGCATCGTTGCAACACCGCCGGTGAGGTTCGGTACGCTAATGCCAATAAGCGCATCGTGTACTTTATCGACTTCAGTTGTTTTCGATTTCTCGACAGCTTTCACCCACATATTAAAGCCGATATAGGTGGCTTCCATTGGGTCGTTCGTCACGCGTTTGTCGTCGCCGATATACGCTAGCCACTTATCAATAAATGCATCGTTCACCTCAGCATCTGCGCTCATGAAATAGTTCCACGCTGCAAGGTGGCCAACCAATGGGCCGGTATCAAAGCCAGACAGCTCTTCTTCACCTACCGAGAACGCCACCACTGGAATATCTTCTGCCGACAAACCTTGGTTAGCTAATTCTTTGTAGAAAGGAACGTTGGCGTCACCGTTAATAGTCGAAACCACGGCCGTCTTTTTACCTTGAGAACCAAACTTCTTAATATCAGAAACGATTGTTTGCCAATCTGAATGGCCGAAGGGCGTGTAATTAATCATGATATCTTTTTCAGCCACGCCTTTACTCTTAAGGTAGGCCTCAAGAATTTTGTTGGTGGTGCGTGGGTATACATAGTCGGTTCCCGCTAATACCCAACGTTTTACCGAGCCACCCGCGCTGCTCATCAAGTAATCAACCGCAGGAATTGCCTGCTGATTGGGCGCTGCACCGGTGTAGAAAACATTCTTAGACGACTCTTCGCCTTCATACTGAACAGGGTAGAACAACAAACCGTTTAGCTCTTCAATGACGGGCAATACCGATTTCCGTGACACAGAAGTCCAGCAACCGAAAATAACGTCTACCTTCTCTTTTTCTAACAGCTCTTTGGTTTTCTCCGCAAACAAGGGCCAGTTCGACGCCGGGTCAACAACCACAGCCTCTAGCTGCTTACCAAGCAAACCACCTTTTTTGTTTTGCTCGTCGATGAGCATCAGCACGGTGTCTTTCAATGTGGTTTCACTGATCGCCATGGTGCCGGATAACGAATGTAAAACACCGACTTTAATGGTGTCCGCCGCTTGGGCGATGGAGGCGCTTAGCGACAAGGTCGCTGCCGCCAACACAATACTGCTGTGCTTGGCGAATGCCTTGATAGATGATTTTGTTTTCATACTTAGCTCCCAACTCTATTTTTTATACCGCTAATTAATTCAATCGCGCAGCGATTGTTAATAACGGGCCCTGGTAAATCTCCCAAGAGGTATTAGCAGAATTGGTGCCAACCAAGCCGAAGTGCTCATTTACGGGGCTTAGCGGAAAAAAGAAGGCCACAACTGAGGCACAGCCGACGGCGACCAGCCTCAAGCGCGTGCAACAAAGCGCACTAAATATGCGCCTGCGCACCAAAGGTGCACTAGGTAGGTTTTATTGGCTGAGCAATAAGAAAAAACCGAAGCCGATAGCGAATACCGCAGACAGCGACTGCACAGCATGTTGCAACCACTGATGCCCCCGACCGAGCCTTGCAAATCCGCCGCGCAGGGCAAACCCCAAGGCGGCCATGGCGACAATTAAACCAAGGTTAAATAGGAGTACGTGAAACATACCCAAGGAGGGATTCGCCAAGCCTGCAGCAGGGATTACCGCCAATAGCGGCGCCGAGCCCGCACTACCATGGATCACGCCAATCAAAACCGCGGAACTCAGAACGCCCTGTTTTGAGTCATGGCTTTGATGCTGACGCCACAAATGATAGAAGCTTAAGCCGCCAATGCCGATCAACATCCAGCCCACCATGGCTTCTGCAAAAGCACTGAATTCAAAGGGAATTGCCGTACCCGCCAACAACACCAAACTCGCCACGGCAATCACCGCCAAACCATGGCCTAGCCCCCAGTGCAAGGCGAACCGGAAGCTGTGGCGGCCCTTGTCCCGCCCACTCATACCACTGACCGCGGCAAGGTGATCAGGGTCAAACGCGTGTACCACCCCCGCGGCAAAACCAAGGAGTAAAATACTGAACAAAGGCGTAGTTTCCGCAATCAATGTCGTAATCCTTTTCTATTAACAGCGCTAGGCCGCTGGTCTTAAGCGCCGAGCATGCCCTGTTCAACGATAAAATTAACGATCTCCGCAACACCGCTACCGTCTTTTAAATTACTAAAAATAAACGGCTTGTCGCCACGCATGCGCTTGGCATCACGGTCCATCACAGCAAGGTCTGCGCCCACCAGTGGCGCGAGGTCGGTTTTATTGATAATCAGCAAATCGGAGCGTGTAATACCGGGCCCACCTTTACGCGGAATTTTGTCGCCGGCAGAAACATCGATAACGTAAATGGTTAAATCCGACAATTCGGGGCTAAACGTCGCGGCGAGATTGTCGCCACCGCTTTCGATCATGATTAAATCTAAATCTGGAAAGCGACCACTAAGTTCGGCCACCGCGGACAAATTCATTGAGGCGTCTTCGCGAATTGCCGTGTGTGGGCAGCCGCCGGTTTCTACGCCGAGAATCCGCTCTTGATCCAGTACCTCGTGGCGCAATAAAAACTCCGCATCTTCCCGGGTATATATATCGTTGGTGATAACAGCAATATCAAAACGCTCGCGCAACTCGGCGCACAGGGTTTTAACTAGGGCCGTTTTACCCGAGCCAACTGGACCACCAATACCAAGCCGCAGCGCAGGCTTTTTCATAAAATTACTCCGTAAATTCTAAATAACGAAAGAGGCGTTTCGACACTAGGATCGAAACAACCTCGAATACTGGGTTTCATGCTGGGCCGATGCCATGGCCAAGCCGGGTAAGCCGACACCGAGATCCTCATCGCCGCGGGTCTTGGCAACACTCACTGTGGTCTCAAGCACCGGCATCAAGACCAGTAGCAGTCGCTGACCGTCGGTCTGCCCCAGCGGCACCAATTTGATCGCTGCCGCGACCTGATTTTCTAACCAACTCCAGGCAAAGCCGCTGAGAGTGTCGTCACTGTCGACCTGCCAATACTGGGCTGCCAACGCAAACATTGTTGCAAAACTTGGCGGCACGCCTTTCGGCCACGCCAAAGCATTGGGTACCTCCAATGACACCAACAGGCGCAACAAGGCCTCTCCCATTTGCACATCTTCTAAAAGCAATTCTTTGGACTCACGCGCCGCCTGCAAGTACGCGTTCCAATACACAACATCCTCGTTCGCGCCAATTTGCCATGCCGCGTGCAAACGCTGTAAGACCGGTAAATCCAAGCCGCCTAAACTATGACTCAGCACTTCGCCAATCCACTCTTCCGCACCGGTCAAGCCCTTAACCCAGCGCCGCTCCACCGCGTATTCCAAACCTTGGGAGTAGGCGTAAGCCCCCACCGGCAAGGCAGGACTAACAAGGTGCATCAGGTGCAATAACGGACTAGTCATGATGATGGTGATGGCTGTGAATGCTGCCTGCACCGCTATTGTGGTAGGCACCATTTTCTGGATGAAAGGGCTTTTCACTGACGTGAACATCTAGCCCCAAGCCCTGCAACATATCGTCGAGTACATGGTCATGCTGGTAGCGCAACTCACCCGCATCTATCTGCAAGGGCACGTGACGGTTACCCAAATGGTAGGCAGCCCGAGCAAACAACAGGGCGTCGTCAGTGCGCACAATAGAGAGCGTTTCCCTGGCCGCGACGACCGAGATTTGCTCGCCATTTTTAGCGACTAATATATCGCCGTCGGCCAACACTTGGCCACGTTCAATATACCAAGACAGATCTTGGCCGCAGCGGGTTTTACCACGAAGACGACTGCGCTGCCGATCTTGATAATTCAGCACAATACTCATTTCTGGCGCCAATCCCGGCTCGGCACTTATCACTTCAAAACACTCAAGCATCACTTACGTCCAATTTAAGATTATTTATTCTAAACACATCAGAACAGACAATAGCGCTGAGCTAGGGGTAACTCGGTAGCGGGTTCACATATTAATAACTGACCATCTGCACGCACCTCGTAGGTGTCTGGGTCCACATCCATCACTGGCTGATAATTATTCAAGACCATATCGGCCTTGGTGACACTGCGGCAGTTTTTAACGGCCACCAGCGGGCGATCTAATCCCAAGGTCGTCGCAATATCCGCATCAATGGCCGCCTGACTCACAAAGCTCACCGAAGTCTGTACACAAGCTTTGCCAAAAGCGCCAAACATCATCCGGTAGTGCACCGGCTGCGGCGTCGGAATCGACGCGTTGGGGTCGCCCATCGGCGCAGCGGCAATGGCCCCGCCTTTAATAATCATGGCGGGTTTAATGCCGAAAAACGCCGGCTTCCACAGCACTAAATCGGCAAGTTTACCCACCTCGATCGAACCCACTTCGTGACTGATGCCGTGGGCAATCGCCGGGTTTATGGTGTATTTGGCGATATAGCGACGGGCGCGGAAATTATCATTCTCTGCACTGTCTTCGGCCAGAGGGCCGCGCTGCACTTTCATTTTGTGGGCGGTCTGCCATGTACGGCACACCACTTCGCCAACGCGCCCCATGGCCTGGGAGTCGGAGGCAATCATCGAGAAGGCACCAAGATCGTGAAGAATGTCTTCAGCGGCAATGGTTTCCTTGCGAATACGAGAATCTGCAAAAGCCACATCTTCGGGAATATTCGGGTCAAGGTGGTGGCAAACCATGAGCATATCCAAATGCTCATCCACGGTATTCACCGTATACGGCCGTGTTGGGTTGGTTGAAGACGGTAATACATTCGCCGCGCCACAGGCTTTAATAATATCCGGCGCATGACCACCCCCGGCACCCTCCGTGTGATAGGTGTGGATAGTGCGGCCCTTAAAGGCGGCGAGGGTGTCTTCAACAAAGCCCGACTCATTCAAGGTATCGGTATGAATCGCCACCTGCACATCGTATTTGTCGGCGACGCTCAAGCAGCAATCAATAGACGCTGGCGTCGTTCCCCAATCTTCGTGCAGTTTTAAACCCATGGCACCGGCTTGGATTTGTTCTTCCAGCGAATCCGGCAAACTGGCGTTACCCTTGCCGAGAAAACCCAAGTTCATGGGAAAGCTTTCCGCGGCTTGCAGCATTTTACCCATATGCCACGCGCCCGGCGTACAAGTGGTGGCATTGGTGCCGGTCGCCGGACCGGTGCCACCACCGATCATGGTGGTCACGCCACTCATCAAGGCTTCTTCAATTTGTTGGGGGCAAATAAAGTGGATATGCGAATCGATCGCCCCCGCCGTTAATATCTGGCCTTCACCGGCAATAACCTCGGTGCCGGGACCAACAATAATATCGACATTTGGCTGAATATCCGGATTACCCGCTTTACCAATTGCGCAAATACGTCCCGCTTTAATGGCTACATCCGCTTTGACGACGCCCCAGTGATCCAAGATTAGGGCATTGGTTATGACGGTGTCCGGCGTGTGGGCGCTGCCCAATTGGCTCTGGCCCATGCCATCGCGAATAACCTTGCCACCGCCAAACTTCACTTCTTCACCGTAGGTGGTGAAATCTTTTTCAACTGAAATCCACAATTCAGTGTCGGCCAAGCGCAGGCGGTCGCCGACGGTCGGGCCGTACATATCCGCGTAAGCGCGGCGATCAATCTTGGACATAACTATGCTCCTTGCTTATCGAGTGCGCCCATCACATCGCCGCGAAAACCATACACTTCGCGCTTACCCGCCAACGCCACCAACTCTACTTGGCGGCTCTGCCCAGGTTCAAAGCGCACCGCCGTACCCGCAGCAATATTTAAACGAAAACCGCGGCTCGCCGGGCGGTCAAAAATCAAGGCGGGATTGGTCTCAAAAAAATGGTAATGCGAACCGACCTGTATTGGCCGGTCGCCACTGTTGGCCACATCTATCACACAGGTTTCGCGACCGACATTCAGGCTAATATCACCCGTGGCGACGATTATTTCTCCGGGAATCATACGTGCTCCGTTGGCTTTGCAATCGGCCGATTTAAACAATGGGGTTATGTACGGTGACCAACTTGGTGCCGTCGGGAAATGTCGCCTCAACCTGCACCTCGTGAATCATTTCCGCGATGCCGTCCATCACGTCGTCGCGACTTAAAACCTCGCGGCCAGCACTCATCATCTCCGCAACAGTGCGCCCCTCTCTCGCGCCCTCCATCACGGCCGCCGAAATTAAGGCAATCGACTCGGGATAATTCAATTTTAAGCCCTTGGCCAGACGGCGCTCGGCCAATAATGCGGCGGTAAACAGCAGTAATTTATCTTTATCTCTGGGACTTAATTCCATCGCGATCTCATCCTGTTTTCAAATAGCGCTTAGCTAAAGACGTAATTCAAGTATTCCAAATGCGCGGCTGGCAGGCTTCGCGGCTGTTAAACGCGGGCCTAAGCTGTGCCCACAACCAAGCAAATCCCTTGCGGCACTGCTCTGGTGAATCGCCAATATAACGAGCGATAAAAATATCCCTCTTCTGTGACAGCCCCCACTCCGCCGCAAGCCAATTGCTCTGCACGGCCAACTCAGCGAGACCGTCTCGTAGATTATCCATCATGGCTTGGTCGCAGCTCATCGTCACAAAAAAACTGCCACTCACCGAGGCACCGCCCATCCCCCATGGCGCCTCCAACATGGCGCTACCACCCAGCCACTCAGTACGTTCAACTAATAGCGGTTTACCGTCGCGACTAATCTCAATTTTTTGACGGCAACGACCCCGGGCAAAACCTTCACCACTCGCGCGGCGACCCAACACCACAATGTCCCAGGCGCATAATTGGGCGCTGCCCTGTAAAGCAAAATGATTGCTTAACTCCGCCTCGGCGCCTTCAAATACGATGGTTTCTTGGGGCAGCCATTCGAGGCAAGCGCCGTCGGCCAGCTCTGCACTCACACCCTGACATTGCGCGGTTTTAGCTAAATCACTGCGATACACTTTGCCCGCCGATGGCGTGGTCAGCAGCGCTTGCGCGCCCGAATCCAAGGCCACCGCCACCCGCAGCGTATCCCCTGCGACCATGCCGCCGGGGGGGTGCAATAGATAGACGTGACAGCAATCACCCTCAGGATAAAAGGGCCGCTGCACCCGCAACGGCCCTTTATGAGATATGCGCACCAAATCTGTGCGAATATTGCTCGCACGCAAGCCCAATTCAATTGCCGCCGGCCACGATTTAATTGGCGGCGTGGCCGCAGGCGCGTCATCAAGGGCAGAGCTTACGGTGGCTATAGCCGTCAACAGCGTTTCCTTTCATTTGTAAAACCAAAATTGCTCGATTGCAGCGCCGCTTAGCGCTCAACTTATTGAAGCCAAGACAGCAATATCTGTACCATCACTGTGCATTTTTATCGCCTTTGCGCTAAATCGGTTCTGATTACAGAAAGATGCGCACCATTATTAAGCGGACCACCAGGAAACCCTTGACGGAAAACGCTAAGATGCAATCAAACCCTAGCTGTATTTGCTTCTCTCGCCTCCCGTCCAGCATCTAGTTAGCCGATATCACTCGCAGCTCCCCAAAAACACCAATAAACGATACACTTGGGCAATCAATGAGGTAACGATCAATGGCAAAACCCGATTTTATTGCTCAGTTGGCGCAACAAGCCAGTAAGCTTATGAATAATGGCCCTGAAATTCAGCAGGACATCGAAGAAAAGGTACAGGTTTTACTCCAAGGCGGCTTTAGTCGCTTAAACATGGTGTCGCGGGCTGAATTCGACGCCCAAGTCGCGGTATTGAATCGCACCCGCAGCAAGTTGGAGCTACTGGAAAAGCAGCTCGCAGAATTAACCGAACAATTGGCGAACCCAACGAGCAGCGATAGCTAAACTTTCTCACGCCAAAACGGCATAGCACCGCCTTCAAGGATGAAGACATGCCCCTCGCAACCGTATACAGCCGCGCCAAACTCGGCGTGCAAGCACCACTGGTCACCGTGGAAGTTCATCTCTCTGGCGGCTTACCGGCTTTTAATATCGTCGGCTTACCTGAGGCGAGCGTTCGCGAAAGCCGCGACCGAGTACGTTCGGCCCTGGTAAATTCCCGCTTTGAATTCCCGGTCAGTCGCATCACTGTTAATCTTGCCCCGGCCGATTTACCCAAGGAAGGCGGCCGTTTTGATTTACCGATCGCCATCGGCATTTTGGTTGCCTCAGGTCAGCTACCCACAGCGCCATTAGCCAACTGTGAGCTGATTGGCGAACTTGGTTTGAGCGGGGAATTGCGCGCCGTGGATGCCGCGCTCCCCGCCGCCGTCCAGGCTGGCGAAGCGGGTCATAGCTTGATATTACCGGCCGCCAACGCTGGGCTAGCCAGTATTCTTGATGCGAGCGATATCCGCGAAGCCCACTCGCTACTCGCCGTGGTCGCCCATCTTCATGGCCAGCAAGCACTGCCTTATGCCAGCGCCGATAATGCGGCTGAAATCACCGAGAATTACCCCGACCTCTGCGAGGTACGCGGCCAAGCCAGCGCCAAACGTGCGTTAGAAATCGCCGCGGCTGGCGGTCACTCGCTCCTACTTAGTGGTCCTCCCGGCACCGGAAAGACCCTACTCGCCAACCGTTTACCCGGCATTTTGCCGCCGTTAAATGAAAGCGAGCGTTTAGAGATTGCCACCGTACAGTCAGTTGCGGGGCAGCCTCTACGCCTTAATCGACCTTTTCGCGCACCCCATCACACCGCCTCTGGGGTGGCTTTGGTGGGTGGCGGTAGCTATCCTCGCCCCGGCGAAATCTCACTGGCTCATAATGGGGTATTATTTTTAGATGAGTTACCTCTTCACTGTGATTGGCAAAAAGCACGGTTTCCCCTTTCTAAAAACACCCTATCTCTCTGATTTTTCGTTAAAAAATGATGGCATCGTCATTCGCATACTATGCGAATGACGCCCGTACGCAACCTGCAACAGTCCTGAATTAGCCATTAGCAGGGGCGCCATTTTCGCACCACATGCGACATATTCGCGGATTTTGCGAGTCGAGGCTGGACAACAAAAAAAAAGGGGAGAGAGCAATGTCCCAAAATCGCTTAAAAAACCTGAAAAATATGCGTTCACTGTCACTGCCAGAGGGAATTCGTACCTCACTAACATGGAAAGGAACCGACAATGGCCAACAATATAGTCCAACTTTTTTCCCTTACGGATGATTCGGCTAAGAATAAACGGACGCTGCTGCACAACCTAGATCATATGACCCAGGAAGAGTTCGCCCTGTTCCAGGATCTCGCGCAAGGTTTCAAGTGCCGTAATGCCAGCTCTGGCCGACGGTCTCTGCACGAAGTCGAAGCGCTGAAGATCGTCACAGAATTCTGCAGCTTTTGTCGGACTACTCCCTGGCACTGGACAGAGACCGACTTTGAGGCCTACTGCAGTTTCCTGTTGCGAGAAACCCGTCTGAAGCGCGAGTCAGTGCGGAAATACCAGTCCTTTATTCGCAGTTTTCTGAACTACGCCGTTACCAGCACCGTGTTCCAGCGACGCTGCGAGCAGCTGTTCGGAACCCGTATCGAGCACATCGCCACTCGGCACAACTGCATCGGGCATAAAAGCCAAAACATGTCGGAGACACGTCGCCGCAACTTCAACAAAGAGGAACAAAACAACTTTCTGGTGGTGGCCATGCAGCGCTATGAGTACAGCCGCGATCGCGGCCCCCGCATCGCCCTTCCCGCCGCTCGAGATGCGGTCCTTTTCCACATGCTGTTTCATACAGGGCTGCGGGTTGACGAGGCCCTGAACATCGACTGCAACCATTTCGACAGTCACATGAGCCGCCCCCAATGCAAGAACTTTGCCTCTGTCGTCGTGTGGGGCAAGGCCGCACCAGGGCAACCCAAAAAGCAGCGTCACGTCCGTATCGACAGTCCCCGCGTCGCTATGATGCTGGCATGGTACGCCAGCCAAATCCGACCCGAAATGGTCACTACGCGGCACCCCCACGAACAGGCTTTCTGGCTGAACACCCGCGGCACGCGCTTCAAGGATGGCGGGCTTTGGGAGCGATTCAGGTTCTGCATGATCGAGGCCGGGCTCGGCCACGCCAATGGACTCACGCCCCACAGTACACGTCATACGTCTATCACCAGCGATATCCAGGCAGGCGTAGATATTCGCACCGCGCAAGAAAAGCATGGCCACTCCTGGGCCTCGTCTACAGCAGGCTACTGCCACTACGATAGCGCCCATGCCGAGCACCAGTTCGCTCGAACACTGGATGCCCGTCTCGCGCGTCTTGAAAATCAAGCTGTTACATCAACAAAGCGCCCCACTACCCGAAACGAGGAGGATAATTGATGAACTCTCTCCCCCCGCGCCGCCAATTAACCTGGAATGCCCGCGAGCAAATGGAACTCCGAGGCTTAGATCGACACGGCTTACGTGATGCCTTGGTGACCGTCGGGGTTCGCCTCAGCTACTCCCAGGTCTGCCGACTCGTCAGCGATCAACCCGGGCGCCTGTCACTTAGCTTCCTAGAAGGATTGGTTACCGTTCTCGGCTGTACACCAGGTCAGCTGATCAGTGAGCACCGGCGCCCCATCATCAAACCTGGCCATCCAACCACCATCAATCTGCATGCTACCTGCTTCGATTTCCCTAGCAATGAAGATGCACCATGACCAATACCACCTCCCTGCATTGCGACCTCTGCGGTATTTCAATCCAGAAAGCCAGCTTCCGGCAAGAGGGTATTACAACCTGTAAATCGTGTTACCACCGGCATCTCGAGAAAGCCCACTGCCCGGACTGCGGTGGTAATTTTCGGCGCTTGCCCGGCTCCACCCGTAGTATTTGTCTACGCTGTACGAAAAAAGGACGCTGCTGCATCCGCTGCGAGAAAACCATTACCAGTGGTAAAATTGGAATCGTACTCGAGACCGGCCCGGTGTGCGCAAGCTGCCGTTGGTTTTATCGCGAACCGGAGCCGTGTAGCTGGTGCCACACCCCCTCCAAGCGACTGTCCCGGTACCCAAATTACGGCATCGTCGACCGGATCTGTCTTAGTTGCTACCGGAAAGAAATGCACTTCAATTGTCCTGGCTGCCGTCACAACCGTCTGCCGCATAAGCGTGACGAACATGGCACCCTGTTGTGCAAGTCGTGCTTCACACACGGGCCCTTCCACTGCCCCGAATGCGGGACGTTTCCCTCTATCCGCTACTCAAGCACGCGCTGCCAGGCTTGCTACGGCAAGGAGCGCGTAGCCCGAGTCGCCACCGAACTTGCTGCGCCACTCCAGTCCCCCGAGCTTCGCTTGGCCTTTCCTCGTTATGGACAACAACTACTGACTCGAAAGGTGACGCCCATCGTCGTTCGCCAGCTCAAGCGAGATATCGCTTTCCTTCAGCACCTAGATGAGAGTTATACGGACCTAACCGAAGTCACCACCCAGTCGTTGTTCGCGAGCTTCAAACGCCGGGGGCTGAAGAAAGATCATCAGCTCATGCTCAATTTCCTGGTTAGCCACAATCTGCTGCCCAATTTCCACCAGCCTGACATCGACGACCTTCACGAGGAAACGCTACAAGACGCGATCGTCCTCCAGGCACAAAATACGTGGTACCACATACTGCTCACTGAGTACCTACAAGAGCTACGACACAACTACCGTTTCCAATTGCGAAATGATATTCCAGCGTCGCTCCGCACCCTGACTTCCGCCATGAAATCGGCAAAAAGCCTCCTGACACATGCCACCGAACACTTGGGAGCGACCTCCCACACCGCACTCCGTAACGATACGATTCTGGCATTTCTCGACCTAAAGCCTGGCTATCGCAACTCGCTTAGGCGTTTCGTCGAGTTCCTCAACACCCGCCGAAAACGCTTCGGCGACGAAACTATTTCTCTTAAAACACGTCGCAACGAAGTCAGCCGCGCCTTGTTGACGACGGACCAACAAGCCGTGCTCTATCAAAGCTGGATTACTGCAAAAAACAAAGACACAAAAAAGGCGTTGGCCGGAATACTCATGCTGTTGTACGCCCAGCGAGGCCAGCAACTCGTGAAGCTTAAGATTAACGATATTCAGAAAACTGGGGATCGCAGCTATCTCATAAAGCTCGGACTATTTCCGTTACCGCTCACTGGTTCCGCCGCAGACATTATGGAAAAGTACCTCTGTTGGCGAGAATCCAACCTTGCACTCCGTCAGGACACCGAAAATCCCTGGGTTTTCCATAGCTGGCGCTATCAGCAGCCCCTTTCCCCTACATCCATCGCCGTTTATATCAAAGGTTGGGGGGTCACGGCAGACCAACTATTCCAATGCGCGCTTCGAGGAATCATCGAAGCCGGCGAAAACGACCCCGCCATCCTGCGCGATGGCTACGGTATCCACAATGCCACGGCTTCCAGCTATCTGCTTTCCGGCGGCAGAATAAAGAGCGACTAATCCGCTCCCCGCCGTATTCAACGGAAAATTATCATGAAAAATGAACCCCGCAGCAACAGCGAGCACGACGACACATTAATGATGACGTGAACATCACGAGTCGGAAGAAATCCATAGTCTCACTCGATCGCAGTCAGGTAAGAAATACAGTTTCGAAGAAACAAGAAATCGCTGACCAGAGAAGGCACCCCGACAGACCACGCAATCGGCTATTCTTTCAATCCTATCGAACGATACAGGACAAGCTACAGCTGTCGCCTTGTGGGTAAAAAGCGGACGGTCAAAAATCCCGAACTAGAAGGAAGTCTGTAGGTTTTTATACACGCTCAACGCCGCCAACAAGCCTTGGTTATGTGGTGCTCGCACATGGCGGCTTACTCAACGACATGGATAGCTAAACCGTTCAATCTAGTGTACGCGTCGCCTCGATTTACGCTCGTAGCAGTGCCAGTTAAAAATACGTTCCCGCCGGTTCCCGTCGCAGTACCTGAACCAAACCCGGTGGTAACACTGGGCGCATCCCGCTCGTCAATTATGGTAAGTATTACTCCATTTGCTCCGACCTTCGCCGCCTCTTCCTTTAAGCGCTGGATTGCCTCATTCATCAAGCTGGAGTTTTTCTTAAAATCATGACCAGCACTTACAGAAACAATAGCGATCTCTTCGAACTCATCTGGTGCAACTCGGTATAAACGAACCTTTTCAGGCGATATGGCGGGACGGGTGGTTCCTGTAACAATGGCATTACCATCCATAATAGTGCAGCCGGCAATCGCAGCAATCGCAATTGCTGTGATAAATGTGCCAATTGATTTCATGATCTCTACCTTGATTCGATTAAGCCACATAACGCCGCGTTAACTGGTGAATTGATATTGGCGGCTTTACTGCCCTCATTGCAGCAAAGGTGACAATATTACTGGATCCATTTGAACGCCTTGTTATGTATTTACTCACGCAAATGCTCCATTATTTGAAGCATTCTGAAAAATGGATTTCTAGCATCATGTGTTGTTTTTGAAGCTAGCTCACGAAGTACTTCAATTCTTTTTTTATACTCACCATTTATTACTAATTCAAGCCTTTCTATTTTTTCAAGATTCTCTGTTATATAGCCTACTGGGACAACTGGTGACCAAAACATAAATTTGTGATTTTTGAAATTGCCAAGACGCTCCTTGGCATATTCTTTTTGCCGCTCATGTTTATTTTTGATTTTTATAATTGTTGTTTTGCTATCTTTATATAGCAATCCACGGATATGCGTAGTGACCTCGCATAGATGTGCAGTGTTTGTTTCGAAATTTAAGCCAATAACGTCTAACTCACCGAGCCCTTTCAGGCCACCGCCAGGAATACGAGCATTATAGTCAATGACATCACAGCCCTCTATTAGCTGGAGGTGCGCTCCAACAATGAATTCTCCTATATCAGTTAACATGTGATAGTGATTTCCTTTGGATTACACATAACAGTAAATTCAAATGCGTTCCGCTTTATAACTCATGCACATAGTGAGCCTAAGCGTAGAGGTGATTAAGTAGTAAAATTCTATTTAAATCAGGATGATAGTAAGCTTGAGAGGGATTTTTCATTTGTGTGCATCCTGCATTTGATGTGGAATCCGCTTAGCTCTGAGCATAATCACTTTTCAATAAAAATCAATTGCTTAACTGATTTCCACCAGAATTAGTGAGCGCAATGCTGCTGAATACGAGTTTGACTGGACGTACTCAGCACTATTCAGCGACTGTCTGCTATTGTGACGCTGAAGCCAAACACTACCAGTATCTCCATTTATGCTCCTTTCGATTATTGGGTAAGTAGCTTTATTATTTTTACAAAATTGAATTACCAGAACCAGCACTACCGGCAATTTCCTCGGGAGATCTTGCTCTAACCCGGTAGCCCTGGCCTGTAGTGGGTAAAGTGAAATCTATAGCCCAGCTACCATCTTCTAGTTGAATAGCATCTTTCGCAGTGTATATTTGCTTCAGTTCCAACGTATCGTCCTCATGGTGCGCGATGTTTAGTCGATTATTTCAATAATCGCGCAGTATAGGCGTGTCGAGCAAACTGAGGGTTAGCGCCGGTTACACCTCCATACCTATGCAGCACATTGTCATTTGTACTAAAATTCACCTTGAGTAATACGGACGTTAATCTCACTTGCTGTTTTTCGACTAATGGTAGGAACTGGAAATGGAAAAGCTCAAAAAATATATTCTTAATACAAAGCCCGTAGTTTTGCCTACGGTGTTTGTTCTCGGTTTTGGTTCTGCCGTTGGCTCAGAAATTCTAGACATGATGGGAATCTATGAGGCACCACGAGGCTTTTTGATCGTAGGCCCATTTATCTATTTCTTCCTCAACACGTTTTTTCTCTACCTAGAGTTTGGCCGCAAAATTTTTATGGGTGGCCCAGTACCGGGAAATGGCACTGGGTATAGCAAAAGCTCGGCAGAAAGTGCTCACAGAGCTGCAACCATGCTTAATGTTACTGGGGTTTACTACGATCCGCGCAAGTGACTTTAATTGGGTCGTCATCAATATCACACGCTGAACAACATACCAAAACCATACTTA
Organism: Zhongshania borealis; assembly: GCF_039539625.1. Classification (NCBI taxonomy): domain Bacteria; kingdom Pseudomonadati; phylum Pseudomonadota; class Gammaproteobacteria; order Cellvibrionales; family Spongiibacteraceae; genus Zhongshania; species Zhongshania borealis. Next base: position 157,331 of record NZ_BAABDM010000002.1, read on the forward strand.
ACAGGAGTTTTTATGCCGGTAGACAAGGAATTCGATTCGCTTGAACATGATATTGCGATGAACTTAGGAAAGTGTTGGGCGGCACTGCGGGACGATAAAGTGCTCGGTGTGATTGCCATGCGCGTACCTAATGATGTCGATTTTGAAGAGTTCAGAATAAAGGCGTCCCAATGCCTAGAGTTACTTGGCGAAGTTAAGTCAGGTGAATTAATCGAGCGCGACGGTGAGCGTTATTTCTTGCGGCGACTAACCCATGCCAACCGCGGTAAAAAGGTACGCGAACCAATTGAATACCCTATTTACCAACCAAGGCATCCGTTATAAGTCTCCTGAGAGCATCGTTGATAATTTGGTCAGTCTGCGATGTCCCGCTTTCGGGTCAATGACAGAATAATATCAGCTATCGTTACGGCCTCCCTTTCATACGAGGCCTCCCGCATGTCACTCAATACCAATACCGTCTTTAAGGTCAGCTGCCTAGTCTTACTTGGTACCCAGCTTTTTTCGGTCGCTTATCTCACGGGAAATAAGTTTCACTGGCTCTGACATGCTCTACCTCCTGTAGTCTCACACATACGGCATCTGCCGCGTAAACTGATCCGATAACTGTCTTTTGGATGTAACTAAAGTGTCTCACATTTGACCAGACTAGCAACGCCGTGGAATAGAGTCGTAATGCAGTGAATAAATAATGTGCCTGGTTAGGACGGATAAAAGACAGGTGGTGTCTTTGTGCCTGGCGGGGTACTGGATCGGTGGAAGTAAAGGCCCACCCGTCAGGTGGGCCAGAAGATCTTACTCTTGCTCAGGGAAACGCTTTTCAATATTGAGTTCAAACTCATCCATATACTGATAATTAATTAATATATTGTGCAATACATTCCAAGCATCATCACTGTATATGGGACCGATACCAAAACCTTGGAAGTGCGTATCCATCCCAAGGGCATGCATAAACTCATGCACGGCAATTTCGTTTAAATCTTGCCCTTGACTACATCCTCGCGGGTCATCTTGTCCGATGTGGATGACTAGCGGACCAAAAATAACACCGTTTTCATCAAACCAGCTCGGATCTTCTGAGTTCTCTCCTCCTAGCGCATACTGACTCCCGCGTGATTCTACAGTTCCACATGTCGACGGACTAATACTACCAAACATGCCAGTTGCCGTGCCCTCACTGACTATTAATCCACGCTCAACCTCATAATAATCAACATTGACAATAGAATTGCGGTCAAACAGCATCACTCCCATCTTAGTTTCAATCACGTCCATCGCATGATGTGCATATTGGCTATTGTTGTGTTTAACAGGAATTAGACCATCGCTAGCAATATCCCACTTTTTTAAGCGCCCAATCGTTTCGTCTTCCCAGTCGACGGGAGCACTTCTGACTCTTGGGCATCCCTCATCACCTTCAAACTCAGGATCATCAAGCTTTGATCGGTCATCGCACTCAGGGTACTCTTCAAAACCCCAATACGCATCCCGCTCACTAAATGCGTTCCCACCATAAAGATTGCTGATCTTGATATTTTCAAGAATCCCAGCTTCATCGACCGCTGGAGCAGCTGAGTCACCACCGCCACCGCCACCACCACAGCCCTGTAATGTCACCAATGCCGCAGTGAAAGCCAACCCGAGTAATGATTTCATTGTTCAAACCCTTCCCTTTGATTAAAAATCCATGAAGTAATGTGTTCGGTGAAAGCCCCACCGACGATCCGTGTCTAACCTATACCTCCATCTATGCTCCTTTCGATTATTGGGTTAGTAGCGTTATTATTTTTACAAAATTGAATTACTAGAACCAGCACTACCGGCAATTTCCTGCCTTGCGATACCCTGCATTGATAGCTTCTTGCTCAGATTTGAACTCACGTCGATTATGGACAGCGACCTTCTCATAGGCAGAACAACCCACTGACAAGTGGTAGATATGACTGTTCTTGTTACCCCGCACTCCCCAGCCAGATTGATTCGATGCGATCTGCTGAACGACGGGTTGCTTTTGTACCTGCCCCTTTGTCTGGTTAGCCAATCCTTCGCCTGAATTCTTATGACCACGCGACCAGCTGCGCTCACCTGTGACAAACGGATTAGAATGGCCCATACGCTTTGCTATACGGCGATCGCGCTCTTTCTCCCACTCCGATACTGGGTGCATATTGTTCCACGCCATAAATAACTGTTCTTGGCTTCGTGAAAGCTTCAAGTTGTACCGGTCGTGAATATAGAAATTCACTCTCGCGATCATGCCCCGTACTTCTGGTCGTGGTTCAAACCGTCTGCCCTTGAAATCTGTTTCAGCATCACACGCGCCATACTGAGTCGCTTCGCCGGGGATTTCTGCAAATCTGAAATTTGATCTGTCCGCGTTCACCTCTCCCGATGCGGGAGTCAGATTATGCATATCGGCTTCCATCACACTGAAAAACGGATCATTCGCGCTGCAATTCTTACGGCCACCGTTCTGCCAACACTGTCGTTGGCCGCCCATGCTACTCGCAGGGACAATATGTTCCCATTCAGTTCTGGCAGCCCGAACCGCTTGTGAGCGTGTCTTGTAGCCACAACTGGCAAGATCTATTCGCCCACCTGAAGCCCCTACCCAGCGCCAGTCACAACCACAATAAAAATCACCATCATCGTTGCGATCAAAGTAAACGTATTTTTTAAGCTCGGTTTTCGCCACCCCAAAACTCGTTGGTGCAGCATTGGCAAATGTCTGTCCAACAATGACGAGGAAAGCCATTAGCACCAATTTGTTTGCCCAATTAAAACTCCTGTTCATATACCTCTCCGTACCGCTCAAAAATTAGTACCTCCAGCCAATCGAAAACATTAAAACGTACCGCATCACAAAAGCAGAAACAAACCACTTCCTGTTCGTTCGATTCAAATGTGGGTGAATTGGTGTTTTATCTATATAGGGCTAGCCAAGAAGAAGTCCTATTTCCGTACCACGAACTGAAGGCGCATAACTGGACGCGTCGCCAATCCTTTACCGCCTTACTTTTCTTATAAGCTTACAACTTATAGCTTTAACCTATTTCAAAATAGATGAGGAATAGCCCCCGTATATGCTAACAACTTTGGGCGTGTTATAACTATAGCCCTGTCGCGAGTTTGGGCTCGAATGTTAGGCTGAGGACAGCTACAAGTAATTACGTAAGAAAATCTGCAAGGAGATCAAGGAATGCTCTCAATTACACGAAAAAACGGTCAATCGTTTTACGTTGGCGACGATATTGTTATTACTGTAAAGCGTGCGACTAAAGGTAGTGCCGTAATTTCTATCAAAGCCCCCGATGATATTTTGATAATGAGGACAGAGTTAATGGATGGGTCATTCACAGACATCCCAGTGCCCGATGTCGTGTTTGAGCCATTTCACAAAGAGCGATAAAGAATTTAAAGTCATTTCAAAAAAACGAAATTCTTTGCTCTGATACTCAAATGGCCTTCAATTCGCTGTATTCCAAATAATGAATACTATAAACCTAGGTTTTCTTTACATATAAAATTAGCTCCAGTATTCGCGCTGAAGCACTTTATTTATGCAAAGAAATTCCGTATAGAAATCTATGTAAAGACAAGGATCGTTTTCTATGTATATTGGCTATGCACGAGTATCCACTGCTGATCAACAAACAGACCTTCAGATCGACGCACTAACCAACGCGGGCTGCATAAACATCTACCAGGAGAGCGTATCTTCCGTCAGCAAATCGCGACCACAGCTAGAGGAATGTCTTCGCTGTCTACGCAAAGGAGATACTCTTATCGTCTGGCGATTAGATAGGCTCGGACGGAGCCTTAAAGATCTAGTTACCATTATCGGTGAACTTGAAGGCCGTGAGGTCGGTTTCCGATCACTCACCGAATCCATCGACACAACCACCCCAAGTGGCAGACTTATTTTCCATATATTTGGCTCGTTAGCCGAGTTTGAGCGAAACCTCATTCGCGATAGAACCCTTGCAGGGCTAGCCGCAGCAAGAGCCAGAGGCAGGAAGGGGGGTAGAAGACCTAAAATGACAACTAGAGATATACAAAAAGCGGCAGCAATGCTTTCCGACCCTAAAATTACAAAGTCAGATGTCGCTGCGCATTTTAATGTTTCAAGAGTTACGCTTAACGCTTCACTTAGACGAACGTCTTATGCATAGTTTGAGCACGGCCCAATTATTAGCTGCCGAATACTGCGATCTTTGTTGAATTTATTGGCGCCTGATTCTCTCGCCCCTAGTCGAATTCCGTCTCGAAATATGGTCATGCCACATGTAAGAAACTGTGGTCGTCGCCTTCCGGTAAAAGCAGACGGTCAAAAATACGTATCCGACGAAGGCCGTAGATTTTTATGCAGGCTCAACGTCCACTGCAGCTCTAATCAGGTGGCCAAATTTACTATGCCCTGAATCTACCAGCTGCCTTAAGTAAATTAGATCTAGGTACTGATAACAAGGAGGTCGTGAAATGACTACTAAAAGGAAAAAAATCAGCTTCGATGGCATCGCGCCATTAATGTCCAGCGAGGACGTTGATAAAAAGGATGATGAAAACGCGAAAGTGGGTGAGCCACATATAGATACAAATCGTAAAGCTTCAGTTGCGACACGTGCCAGCAGAGGCGAAACAATTGAAGGCGCCTGGGATAAATTGAAAGCACAGCTTAAAGAAGAAAAAGCCGCACGTGAGAAGGCAGAGGCCGAACGCGAGAAGGCAGAATCAGGGCGCGGCGTCGTTACGATTAAAATGCCGGTAACGGGTCAACTTGTTGAGTTCAAGCAGATAGAAGTTGATGTTGACCTTATTGATATTCCAGATGCCAACGGTCGTCGTCAGTCCTTGTTAGACGAATTAAGTTTGTCCGACATTTTGCCGTCGATAAGAAAGGAAGGGCAGCAGCGGCCGGGGTATTTGACGGTAAAAGAAGATGGTCGATTCGATTCTTTAGACGGATCTCGTCGTTTAGCTTCTTGTAAAATTGCTGGGATTACGAAGTACAAAGCTTTGGTCGGTGATGTGCCTGTCGCTGACCGGGCGAAATTCAGTGAGAACGAAAACAAGAACACGGCGCTGTCACATTGGGAGCAAGCACAAATATATGGCTCCATGGTAGAGCGTGGTGATTACACTACTTGGTATCAGTTGGGTGCTGCACTGAATATCAACGAAAACGACGTTAAGCGGTATAAGGCTTTGTATGAACTGCCTGAGCTGTTTGCCTCCCTGTTTACTACCCCAACAAACATGCAAAAAACATTTGGCCAAGTTATTGCTCAACTGATGAAAAAGAACAGTGAAAAGTTAATCCCGGCCGCGAAGCAATTGAAGGAGGAGAGGGCGAAGGTAATAAAAAATTCGGGCTCATGGAAAGATGCGGCTGATATTGTGAGTGTATTGAAAAGCTCAGTGAGAGCAAGATCGAATGACACTATAGCAGTCAAGGTGCGTGAGAATAAGCTGTATACGGTTGGTAAATCGAAAGTACAGGTGAAGCATTCGATTTCAACTACCAGTGGATCTGTAAAGTTTGAAATAGTAAGGAAAGGAATGAGTGAGGCCGATGTTGCTGCAGTTGAACAGCTTATCCTCAAGGCGCTCAACCAGATTTAAAGCCCTTTTTTAAGCAAGTATGGTCACATGTGACCATACTTGCCCTTGGACTCACTAAGTATTTGTTTTTAAAGATTATCTTAATAAAAACACGTTAAATATCACTACAAAACTTGTAGTAAAACCTGCCCATCTACCGAGCTAACTAATAGTTTTCATCCGATTCATACCCAAGACGCTTACCTAGATCATCGAGATCATTGAGTGAGAAGAACTTGAGGCTTAGGGTTCCTCTCCTGCTTTCTTTGCGCCATTGCACGGTAACTGGGAAGCCAATGGCATCCAGTACGGCCTTCATCCCTAAACTACCATCTTATAAAAGCCATCCATTATCACGACGACGTAAGAGATTTTCGATGCTGCGAGCCCCTACTTCACTACCAATTACATTTATTGGAACATTCCCGCCAAGCATCATATTGGGCGCTTTCAACCAATCTGCTACAGAATCAGTTTCAGCATTAAAGAAATCTACCGCACAATCAAAGATATGGGCCATCCTCAGTATTCGTTCAGATTCAAACATCGGGAATCTACCCTTCTTACATGCCATATATAATGCCGAGTCCGATATATACAAGGACTCGGCGATTTCAACATCAGAAAGCCCGGTCGCCTTTGACAACAATTCTAGTGACGAAAACGCAATTCCATCACGAACGACCGCTATCAAATCAGATCCGGGTTTTGAACTCTGCTCCAGAATAATAACAAATATTGACCCCTGCTCCGCATCATTACGCGGACTCGGCCCCTCAATAAAATCTATTCCGGATGACACGTCACAGAACTCATCGCATTGAGTGCTAATTTTGAGCTGGCGATACCGCGATCGATCATCATAAGAATGGTACGCAAACACAATCGTGAGCAACAGGGCCAAAAAACCGAACACACCTACAATCTCAACTGGAATCACCATTACCTCCTAGACGCATAGAATTGAATCTTGAGTGATTTAAACAAGAACATACAATCCCAAGCTAACCCGAAGTATCAAACTAGCAAGCTTAAGCCCCCGTCTGGCCCCGCCAAAAAGTCAGCAACAACTAAAGCAACATCTCTATTATCCTTAAAAGATATTATTAAGTTTAAGTTTAAAGGGAAATACTCGTTTTTCGCTCTTACGATCCACCTAAAAAAGCTTTCGCGATCCACCTGAAATTGCTCTTACGATCCACCTTTCAGGCTCTTACGATCCACCTAAAAAGCTTTCACGATCCACCATGTCAGCTTTCACGATCCACCACCTAGTCCTTGCATTCCAGCAAATACCGGATGGCACCTCCCACCGCTTCAACCCTTATAGTCTTCTTGATTATTAATAGGTTTAGGTATTACCCTGACCTATCAGGTCGTATCTGCGTGTTTTGCAAGGGCTAACCGAACTTTTCTGTTTCTAACCGAACTCACCAGTCTGAATACCCCCGCAAAGTACTCGAAGTACTGCGTGAACCCATCGAATCAGGCGAGGTGACCATCTCCAGAGCCACCCAGCAATTAACGTTTCCAGCTCGTTTCCAATTAATAGCCGCCATGAATCCATGCCCTTGCGGTTTTGACGGCGACAGCAGCAAAGACTGCCGCTGCACGCCCGACCAAATTCAGCGCTATCGCGGCAAACTATCAGGACCACTATTAGATCGTATTGACCTGCGTATTACCGTGCCGCGCCTTCCGCCGGGGGTTTTGCAAGAAGACGGTCTAGCGGAGAGTAGTGCCGCGGTTCGCGCGCGTGTTTGCGCGGCCCGCGAACGCCAATTGCAACGTAGTGGCACTATCAACGCCCAACTCAGCGCCGCGCAAGTACGGGAATTTTGCGCGCTCGACACCCCAAGCAAGCAATTTATGCTGAAAGCCGAACAGAAACTCGGGCTGAGCGCACGCGCCCATCACCGTCTGCAAAAAATCGCGCGCAGCATTGCCGACTTAGAGGGTGAGCACACTATCACTCTCTCCCACCTACAGGAAGCGCTACACTATCGTGGGGATTTTTAGAGTCCATTATCCCCCCCAGACCAGACCACACCACTGCCGCTAATTCTGCATACACCACCGTGCAGGAATCACCTTAACTTAAGCCTTTTGTTCCCTTGGCATAATATACGGCGAGGGTTCTTCCGGATTTGGGCGGGTTTTAAATCGCTGATGAACCCATAGATACTGCTCTGGAATTTCTTTGACATCACTTTCTAGCAAGCGATTAAACTCCCGCGCAACTGCCTCTGGGTCATCTGCCACCTCGTCCATCGGCGGTAATATGCGTAGCAAGTAGCGTCCATCCTCCTCGCGTCGAAAAAAGAATGGAACTAAAGCCGCGCCAGTACTCTGCGCCAATCGGCCTGGCACCGTGACGGTTGCCGCGTCGACACCAAAATAAGGTAAGAACACGCTGTGCTCCATACCGTATTCACCATAATCCTGATCTGGTGGATACCAAACGATCTTGCCCTTACGCAAGTATTTAAGCGCCTTACGCATATCATCACTAGGAATGAGGTCAGCAAACCGAAGCAAACGTGCCTCGCGAACAGTTGCCTCTTGCACGGGGTCCGGGTGACGTCGATACACGCAATGCACGCTGTAATGAAAACTCAGCATGCGCACACCCAGCTCCTGAGTCGTGAAGTGTGCACCCAATAACAATACGCCCTTCCCCCTCGCTAAAGCTTCATCTAAATGTTCAGCGCCCTCAAGGCGATATTGATCCCGTAAGATCGCGTCTTCACTAAACCAACTTGCCACGGAATCAAAAATACCCATGCCTAAGGCCTGCACATGACGGCGCAACAAGGCCTCCCGCTCGGAATCATCCAGCTCAGGAAAACACAGGGCGATATTGGTTCGAGCAACATGCAAACGCTGACCAAGAAATGGCCATAATACGGCGGCAATTCCCCGGCCCAAAGCGAGCTGCTTAGCCAAAGGCAACTTCGCAGATAGTTTGAGCAATCCATAGCTTAAACGCAGCATTACATGGCGCGGCCGCCACGGCGCTTTTGTACCATTATCATTGGATATGTCCGTGTTCGTCATTGCGATACCTGCCCAGCTAACGGAATTTGAAAACGCTCACAATAATCGCCAAAGCTGCGATCAAGATCCTCGGCACTGAGGCCAAAATCACTTAACTGATACTGATGACTACCGTGTTTATGCTGAGGGTTTGCCGCGAGATAATCGGCAACCCTGCCCGCCATGGCATCAGAATATGTATAGCCAAAATGCTCGTAAATACTGCGCAGCACCGCCGCTGGATCCCGCAACAAATCGGCATACTGAACGTCATACACCCGCTCTGGCGGATGATTCAGCCGGGCCTGCATGCCGCGCCGCAGCGAAGCAGCAAGCTGACTACTCAGGTGTCGCCCCACTTCCATGCAATCCACTTTGCCGCACGCCGCCTGTTGCATAACCGCATCTAAACTACAGATCGACGGTAAAACCTGTTTCGGGTCACGGTGGGTTTGCACCACACAGGCATCTGGGAACGTCGTCAACAATGCGTCAAGCCAATTCAGGTGCAGGGGGCTTTTTAACACCCAGTGACCGCCACCGCGCTGCCACTGCAAGATCTGCAATTGCAGCTTATACTCTTCATACGCCGCACAAATCTGTTCACGGCTGAGACCCTCAATCCACTGCCGGTAGTTGACGTCGTCCTCTTCAAAAACAGGCATGATATAGGCATTAGCCAACAAGCCCGCGCACTCTTCTGGCCCCAGGGGATCAATATCATGGATCCTCCGCAGTGCGGGCAGCATGCGCCACAGTCGCGCAATGATGTCTTCAGCGCGCGCCATTCGCGGGTCTGGTTCACCGACTTTATGGCTCTCTTCGGGGGTTGGTTGCATTGCCTCCCAAAACAGTAGTGGTCGTGAGGCGGGGTCCAGTGCCAAAAGCTTACTGAGCAATGTTGTACCGGTGCGCGGAAAAGCGGCGACAAATAATGGCCGCACAATTTGCTGCTCGCGGATTTCTGGATGACGTTTTAATAGATCTTGGATCCGTAGACGATTGACGAGTGGCTTTAGCAACACTTGCCATGCAACCACCCGCCCAAGTGGGCTCAAGCGTTTATTATTTTTAAGGTAGCTTAACCGCAGGCGCAAAGGCTCAAGAAAGCGTTGATCGCCAAAATCATCGAGCCCGGTCTTTTTCCGTGCAGCCGCCATGAGCTTTTGCTCAGAAAAGTCGGGGTAATTGAGTCCCCAAGACTGAGCCTTGCCTAAGCACCACGCCAAGCCACGTACCAAGGGGCCAATCTGCAGCGGCTGCTGCCATGGCTTTTGCTGACAAGAATCACTATGACTCATTTGTAATTCTCCGTGCCAAACGGACAGCTTACGCAAGTCATTGGCAGTAAATAAAAATATGTCTTTAAATATATCAAAGCAACAGCAAATACACATCCTGCTATATTCGACCGCATCACAAAAATACGACCTGAAACATTTTAATGTCATTCACGGGGACAAATTTCCGCATAAACAATCCCTTTAAGGCACAGGCGAACTCAGCCACGGTGCATTAGCGGTATTAATAAGCTGCATCGCCTCTGAGAGTTCTTGTTGGCCATAGGCGCTGGTACAATGCTCGGCCCTTCTTGCATTACCCGGGATAGATCATCAGCGTGAGTAAACTCAACGACAGACAGCGCGAAGCGGTTCGTTATATCGACGGTCCTATATTGGTGCTGGCTGGTGCAGGCAGCGGTAAAACCAGCGTTATTACTCGCAAAATGGCCTATCTGATTGAGAAATGCGGCATGCCAGCCCGCCACATTGCGGCGGTAACCTTTACCAATAAAGCTGCCCGAGAAATGAAAGAGCGGGTCTCCCAGCTGGTAAAAGGCAAAGAAGCGCGAGGTCTCACGGTGTCAACCTTCCACAACCTCGGCATGACGATTCTGCGCAGCGAGTACAAAGCATTAAAATACAAATCCGGCTTTTCTATTTTCGACGCCCAAGACGCGCAAACCTTGATCCGCGATTTATTAATGCAGGATCACGGCGCGGAGAGTGACAACGCCGACCGTATTCAGCAGCGCATCTCCCAGTGGAAAAACGAATTCATTACCCCCGAACAAGCCATTGCCAGTGCCGATGGCCCCGCTGACATTCTGTGCTCACAAGCCTATCTGCGCTACCAAAGCGCGTTAAAAGCCTATAACGCGTTGGATTTCGACGATTTAATCATGCTGCCTGCGCTCTTGTTTGAGCAGCAACCGGCTATTTTAGAAAAATGGCAGCAGAAAATTCGCTATATGCTGGTGGACGAATACCAAGACACCAATGGCTCGCAATACCATTTGGTTAAACAGTTGGTCGGCAACCGCGGTGGGCTGACCGTGGTGGGTGATGACGACCAGTCTATTTACGCATGGCGTGGCGCCAAACCAGAAAATCTCGCCTTGCTTAGCAAAGACTATCCGCACTTAAAGCTGGTCAAGCTGGAGCAGAACTATCGCTCTACCGCACGCATTCTTAAAGCCGCCAATACCGTTATTGCCAATAACCCTCACGAAATGAATAAGGCGCTGTGGTCAGAGCTTGGCTATGGCGATCCGATACGCATCATTCGCTGCCGCAATGACGACGCCGAATGCGAGCGAGTGGTCACCGAAATTCTCGATCACAAGCTTCGTACCCAGGGTCGTTTTGGTAACTACGCGGTGCTGTACCGGGGAAATCATCAGTCGCGCCTGCTTGAGCTAAAGCTTCAGGTTCACCAGATACCGTATAAACTTAGCGGCGGCACCTCGTTTTTCAGTCGCAATGAGATTAAAGACATCATGGCCTATCTACGCCTGATCATTAATCCCGGCGACGACAATGCCTTTTTACGTATAGTAAATGTACCTCGTCGTAAAATAGGCACATCGACCTTAGAGAACCTCGGGCGCTACGCCACCGAGCGTGAAATTAGCATGTACGAGGCCTGCGACGAGTTCGGCTTAGCCCAAACCCTTCCAGCAGCCGCGCTATTGCGACTACGTGAATTCACCAGTTGGCTGAGCAATCTGCGCCGCAAATGTTATGAAGACGACCCCATCAGCAGTATTCGCCAGCTGTGCAGCGATATTGACTACCTCGACTGGCTGATTCAAAACAGCTCCTCGGTAGCCATTGCTGAGCGCCGCATGGCCAATGTCCACATTCTCATCAATTCATTGGAAAAATCCCTGAAGGACGATGAAAGCGAGAATGCCATTGAGGGCGCGATAACGCGCTTGGTACTGAGGGATTTGATGGAACGCCAAGAAGACGAGAAAGAGAGCGATGATCAAGTGCAGCTAATGACCTTGCACGCAGCCAAAGGTTTGGAATTTCCGCATGTGTTTATGATTGGTCTGGAAGAAGGAATTCTGCCTCACCAAAACAGCATTGACGACGGCATGGTCGAAGAAGAACGTCGCCTATGCTATGTAGGCATTACCCGCGCTCAGCGTACCTTAACCATGAGTTACTGCGCCAAACGCAAAAGCTTTGGCGAATTCACCAGCTGTGAACCCAGCCGCTTCCTCGCCGAGCTACCCCAAGAAGATGTGGAATGGGAAGGTCGCGGTGACGCCGACCCTGCACAAAATCAAAAGCGCGGCGGCGAAACATTGGCCAGCCTCAGAGATATGCTGGGTTAACACGCTTAGCAGAAGGCGATGGTTCTACCGCCAAAAGGCAATTTTACAAATCACCGGCTGGGTAAAACGCGGGCCACGTAAGTAAGCGAGTACTTGCACCAATAAAACCGCCATCTATCGCGTAATTCAAGGCGCGCTCTAAATTAACAACACCATTGCTCAGTGGGTTAATACTCAAACTCACTGACAACACGCTGGTCACCGCCAAAGCACCGCCCTGCGCCGTAAAGATTGGACCACCGCTGTCGCCAGAAAGACCGGGGGTATCCGTCGCAATGTCATAGGCCCAGCCATCGGCCCGCACCGCTGTAATCTGACCTTCTTTGGCTTCCCTGCTGCGGATACCAAAATGAAGCGGAGACTGACCAAAGGCAAACACTCCGTCATCAACTGCCGCCACACCAGTGAAAAAGCTCGTCGGGCCACCAAATGCGATGGCCGCGGGGTGAACATTTGCAAAATCGTCGGGGTGAATTTTGACGAGGGCGAAATCATTATAGGTACAGATATCCGAGCCAGCTGTTTCGCCCATTTCCTGCATTGCTCGCCAGCTGGTATACACCAGTTCACCGGGCTGAGTCGCGTTCTCGATCGTGATTTCGTTAAAGCCAATAGCCAAATTATTGCTTTCGCAGGGATCTACGCCAGAATTGGTATCCGAGCTAAAGCAGTGGGCGGCGACCCCGATATACACCGTCTGGGCGTTTGGGGAAAACAAAAAGTTACTGGTGCAGCTGCTGCCATCAGCAACAATTTCAACACCGGGGCGAATTTGCGTAGCAGACGGCGTGCCCTGATTTATCGGTAAAGACGCACTCGGTACTGTTGTTGTTCTATCCGAACTGCTACTTGTCGATGACGAACCTCCGCAAGCACTCAACACAAAAATTGCCGCCAATACTAGCCACTGTTTTATCATTTTCGTCCCCACGGAGGTATAAGCAAGCTCAATACTACATCAGATATCACGGGAAACTACCCCTAACGACCTAATTTTGCTGCAATGAGTCCCGCGTCACTTAGGCTTCCACGATAAATACTTCAATTCGGTTTTAGCCAGAAAACCGCGCATTTGGCCAATGCATTTATCACAGGCAAAAAAAAGCCGCGCTATTGCGCGGCTCATTGGCAAGCATGGAGACTTACTTACTATGTTCAATCATGTAATCCACTGCGGCCATCACTTCTTCGTCCGAGCAGCTCATGCACAAGCCCTTCGCGGGCATCATACCAATATTACTAAAGCCATTAATGGCGTGGCTGTATACCTGCTCAATGCCTTTTTCGGTGCGGGCAGCCCAGTCAGCTGCGTCGCCAAGCTTTGGCGCGCCACCGGCGCCACTGGCGTGACAACCTTGGCAGCTCGACTTATAAACGTCTTCGCCTGATTTTGGCGCACCACCCGCTGAAGCCATTGCGGCACCACAGCTGCTATCGCCCTGCAAACAAACTTTGCCCGCTGGCTGAATACGGGATTCAACGTCACTGTACTGCTTATCGGTCAATGCCCAAGCAGAGACACACACCATGAACAAACCTACGACGGCCGCCAATCTCTTTAACATTACACTCTTCACCGTTTACGCCCTCTCGACATACAGGGCTGATCAGCCCGTAAATTTACTGGCGGCATTATAGCGGCATGACCGCGATTACTCCAACACTGGCGCATATCGGGCCGAACTAAGACAAAAATCCCCTGCAACTCGCTAATATTGCACGATTGGCGCCTTATGTAGCCACTCGTCATTGTCCAATTGTGCCAACATCGCATGCGCGCAATCAGCAAAACTAATAGCAGAGAAGCCATTGAAGCGATCAAATCCCAAGCGATATTGCCCTCGCATCGGCCCTCTGCGCATTTGCAGTGGCCGAACGCCAATGTGAACGATATCTGGATACGACTTAAGCAATTGATACTGATGCTCTTTATCTACATGGCGCAAGCTCAAAAAGATTTCGGCGAATTTGCGCACGAACTTCGCGCCAAGACCAATATTATCCTCCTCAACAAAGGTGCTACCGCCGCCACACCAAATGAATCGCGCAGCGCTATCACCGCGCAGGGTATCGAGAATGGTGCGCGTGACGTCAGTACAAAGGTCGTCTGGGGAACGTTTGTCTACGCCAATGGCGAATAACACCGCCTCAGCATTTGCGCCGATCGCCCGCCACACGTCTTCCGGGCACAATGCGTCGCCTTCAACAATATGCACTTGCTCCCGCAACTCTACCGGTAACTTTTTGGCAGAGCGCACTAACACCGTCAGCTCATGCCCCGCGCTTAACGCTTGCCGTAAACATTCACTGCCAAGCTGGCCTGTAGCGCCAAATAATGTAATTTTCATTGTGAACAACTCTAATTTTATTATGTATACCTTAGATATTAGATCTAATTACAACGCCCATACAAAAAAGGGCGAGGTCTAAAATAAGACCTCGCCCTTTTTTGTATCTATTTAAGCTTAGCCCATGCGATGCAGGGCACAAACTTTATTACCGGAAGGGTCACGCAAATAAGCTAGGTACAGTTTACCTAAACCACCTTCACGTACACCCGGCGCGTCTTCACAGCTAACGCCGCCATTGGCAACACCTGCAGCGTGCCATGCATCTGCCTGCGCAGGGTCCTTCGCAGCAAAACCGATTGTACTGCCGTTACCGTGGCATGCCGGATTGCCATCAATCGGCGGTGTGATTGCGAAAATCCCACTTTCAGTAAAGTAAAAACAGCGGCCCAAGTCATCGAAAACACCCGGTTCATAACCTAGCGCGCCTAGAATCGCATCATAAAATACTTTCGAAGCTTGGATGTCATTTGTACCAACCATAATATGACTGAACATTTTTAATTATCCTTGTCTGAACAAAAGAGTTGATTGGGCATACTACCCATATTTTTTTTCATTAACGCCATTATTTAGTAGGGGTTATGTAAACAGCGACTAAAGTAGTACCTCTGCCTCATCCCCACTGGCCTCTAGCCAACTTTTGCGATCTGGTGCCCGCTTTTTCGATAAGAGCATATCCATTAAACCATCGGTTTCGTCGCCGTCTTCAATCGACAAACGCACCAAACGACGGGTATTCGGATCCATAACCGTCTCCCGCAATTGCAGGGGGTTCATTTCACCCAAACCTTTAAAGCGGGTAACGGAAACTTTGCCGCGCTTATTCTCAGCTTCTAAGCGATCCATAATGCCCTTCCGCTCGGCATCATCGAGGGCGTAATACACATCTTTTCCCAAATCGATACGATACAGCGGTGGCATGGCAATATAGACGTGCCCCTTTTGGACCAGGGGTCTGAAATGCCGTAAAAAGAGTGCGCACAGCAAGGTGGCGATATGCAGTCCGTCGGAGTCCGCATCAGCTAACACGCAAATTTTACTGTAGCGCAGACCGCTCAGATCATCGGAGTCTGGATCAATGCCCATGGCCACCGAGATATCGTGCACTTCCTGCGACGCCAATATCTGCTGGGACTCAACCTCCCAAGTGTTCAGGATTTTACCGCGCAGAGGCAGAATCGCCTGAAACTGGCGATCTCGCGCCTGCTTGGCTGAGCCACCCGCCGAATCACCCTCAACCAAAAACAATTCCGAGCGCTCGATGTCGCCACCAGAGCAGTCAGCCAACTTGCCCGGCAGCGCTGGCCCAGCAGAGACTTTTTTACGCACCACTTTTTTCGCTTTACGCATGCGTGATTGCGCATTATTTATGCACAGTTCAGCCAGCTTTTCAGCGTTTTCAGTATGCTGATTTAACCAAAGGCTAAACGCATCTTTCGCCACACCGGAAACAAACGCGGCCGCCTCCCTGGAACTAAGCCGCTCCTTGGTCTGCCCTGAAAATTGCGGGTCTGCCAATTTCGACGACAACACGTAACTGCATTTTTCCCAGATATCATCAGGCGCCAACTTCACGCCACGGGGAATCAAACTACGGAATTCACAAAACTCGCGCATCGCATCGAGCAAGCCGCTGCGCAAGCCATTTACATGGGTACCGCCCTGCGCCGTGGGGATTAAGTTAACGTAGGATTCCGCCAGCGGTTCACCGCCTTCTGGCAGCCATTGCACCGCCCAGTCCACCGCTTCCGAACGGCCACTAAAATGCCCAATAAATGGTTCGGCAGGCAGGGTATCGTATTCCCGAGTATGACTTGCTAAATAGTCGCGTAGACCGTCTTCGTAATACCACTCTTCACTTTCCGTGCCGGTCTCGTCGACAAACTTAACCTTGAGGCCAGGGCATAAAACCGCCTTGGCCCGCAGTACGTGTTTTAAACGGCGAACCGAAAATTTGGCCGTGTCAAAGTATTTTGGATTTGGCGTGAAACGTATATACGTGCCCGTATTGCGCTTGCCACAACTGTCTATTACCGCCAGTTCAGAGGCCTTGTCACCGTCAGCAAAAAACATCTGATGCACTTGGCCATCGCGCTTAATCACAATTTCAAGCGAACTCGACAGCGCGTTGACCACCGACACCCCAACCCCGTGCAAGCCGCCAGAAAACTGATAGTTATCATTAGAGAACTTACCCCCGGCATGGAGGGTACACATAATCACTTCCACCCCCGGCAAGCCCTGCTCTTTATGGATATCCACCGGCATACCACGACCATCGTCGGCGCAACTCAGCGAGCCATCGTTATAGAGCGTTACGGTAATCTCTCTGGCGTGGCCAGCAAGCGCCTCATCGACACTGTTGTCGATAACTTCTTGTGCAAGGTGGTTGGGTCGAGTGGTGTCGGTATACATGCCCGGCCGCTTGCGGACAGGCTCTAAGCCAGTAAGTACTTCAATGGACTGCGCATCATATTGTGACATTTGAAACCATTTTAGCGGCCGGGCCGCATTGTCTAATTATTTAAGAATTCACCGTCACTTGCTCAGCAACGGTGCTCAACTATGTACTTTGCGTCATGCTTAAGCCAACTGCAAAAAATCCATTACCGCCGGCAAGTAACGGTCAAAGCCTTGGAAACTATGATCACCCCCGGCCTCCACCGTTAATTTACTGGATTGATAAAAATCGAGGGCGCGACGGTAATCTAATATCTCATCGGCTTCCTGCACCAAAACCCAGTAGCGACTGGCAGTTGGCGACACAGCCATCCCGCGTAAGGCATCGATATCAGCTTGGCCGAGGCTAAAGTCCACCCCCGTATAAGGGTTGCGATGGTCACCAATAAAATGCTCGGCAAAATTATGTGGCGCGACCGCCGGATTAATTAATACCGCAGGCAAATCATAGCGCTCAGCCATAACCGTGGCCAAAAAACCGCCCAGTGAACTGCCGACCAAGCCAAGCAAGCCGGGATATCGCCGCAGGCAATCTTGCACCAACTGATCTACTTGCTGACAAGCTTCTCCGGGATTATTAGCCAAACCTGGAACGATGTACTCGACATCTGGATGCTGCGCGGCGACAAATTCACCCAGTTGCTGCGCCTTGAGCGATTGCGGCGACGAGAGAAAACCATGAATATAAATTACCGCTGCTGTCATTCGTAACCACTAGCCAAATTATCAACAGCGAATCTTACACCTTTTACCCGCGACACTCTTGTTTGAAACTCACCCCGCGACCCCAACCAAAGTTGGCGATAACCAGGATTGCAATCATCCAAGGCGAAATTAGCGCTATTCGGCGCAAATTGTACACAGGTCGACGGCGTGCTCAACAGACCAATATTTTGGAATAGTTGCTCCGACTGCTGATGAACGTGACCGCAAATAATCGCTTTAAACTGGTCTTTATCAACAAGCTGCTCAAATAGGGCGCTCGCATTCGCCACCCGCTGCTCATCGAGCCACGCACAACCCAAGGGCCGTAAATGGTGGTGCAAAAACACCAATGTGGGGTAATTGTTTGCAGCGGCAGCGGCCAAAATCGCCAACTGATCAGCCGCTAAATTGCCGCCAACCTGACCGGGGACGGCGGTATCTAAAAACACCAATTGCCACCCGCCCACAACGATACTGCTGGGCATCCACTGCTCACCGACCACATTTCGCATTAGCGCGCTGCTGTCATGATTGCCGGGTAGCCAAACAATTTGCTTTGCCATACCGTCAAGCCGAGCAGCTAGGCGCTGATAAGCACTTATATCGCCATGACCAGCCAAATCACCAGACGCCACCAGCACATCGATTTCCGGACACTCCTGCTCCACGGTCTTAAGGACAGCCTCAAGACTATGGTCGGTATCCATACCGAGCAAATCGTCACCGGGGTTTGCGCCCAGATGACAATCGCTAATTTGCACCACGCAGAGCGGCGCCTTGTTAGGAAGAACAGGCAATTTTAAGCTTACCCCATAATTTGATGCTTGTTTTATACGGTATGAGCTTTGTCAGCACCAGTCAATTTCGCGACGGGCATCATATTTCGAGAAGATTCAGTGGATTATCCAAGGAATGCCCTAACTCCAAACACAGACTCAACCACTCACCAAGGTAGGTATTCTGCTGGACTTTTTCATCGCGCTGGAACATGCCCGCATTAGGGTAGGCGTAACGCGGCTTTAAGGGACGCAAGCCGCTGGCTCCCATTACCTCTGCCAATTTAGCATCGTGGTATATACGAACATGCAAAGACGGTGCGGGTAAATCGAGAAACAGCGGTTTTTGTAAGCGTATTTCCAGCATAGTGGTATACGGCGCGCGCTCTTTAATCAGGATTTCTACAGCACTGCCGACCACGCCAAAACACAGGCAATCGCCCGCCTCAACATCGGCAGGTAGCAACTGCTTTAGGCGACGAAAATTCACCTCACAATCGGCGAGATGCCCACTGAGATCGATTTGATAACGTTGACTACTCACGCTTCTCCCAATAAATAGCGGTCAAATCCATAACTTTAGTTAATATTCATTCTCATACGTCAGTAGTTTGATACACTCCCTTGCTATCCAAACCTCCCCATCTGGAGAACAGGTTAACGCTATGATCGCCAAACGTCATCTTCTCAATCTTTCCATCGCGACACTATTCGCCAGCCAATCTGTGTTTGCAGATACCTTACTCGATGTATATGAACTGGCGGTGAAAAACGACCCCCAACTCAAAGCCGCCGAAGCCAGCTACCGCGCCAATATTGAAACTGAAAAATTGGGTCTATCCGCCCTGCTACCGCAGGTCTCTGCCCAAGCGTATTACCAAGATGCCGAAATCGACAGCCAGCGCAAAAGCGTTACGTCCTCATCTGGCGGCGTCCTCGGAAGTTCAAGCGTCATTGATCAACAGTCCAACACCGATAGCGAAACCGAATCCTATAGCATTTCTCTGAATCAGGCGCTGTTCGACTTACCCGCGTGGTTCACCTTTCGCGCCGGCAAAAAAATCACAGCCCAAGCCGAGGCGCAATTAGCCTACGACCAGCAACAATTGATCATACGTGTTTCTGAAGCCTATTTTAACGTACTCCGCGGTCGGGAAAATTTAGACGCATCCAAAGCCGAAGAGCGCGCCGCCAAACGCCAATTAGAACAAACCCAGCAGCGATTTGATGTTGGCCTCATCGCCATCACCGACGTTCACGAAGCCCGTGCGGTATACGACAGTACCGTCGCCCAGCGCCTTGGCTTTGAAGGCAATCTGGCTATCGCCAGAGAAAACCTTAGCAGCCTGACTGGTCAAGAGCACAATAATTTATGGTCGTTAAAGTCTGACTTCCCCATCACAATGCCAGAACCGCTGGATCGCGCGGAATGGGTCGACTTCGCATTAGCCAACAACAAACTATTAAAAGTATCGACCACCGGCGCGGAATCGGCCTATCAATCTGCCCAAGCCAAGAAAATGGCTCACCTGCCCACAATTTCCGGAAGCTTTACTGCGAGCAAAGAAGATTTAGACGGCACTACGCGCTATATGCCGAGCAGCACCTTTTCTACACCGCCAGACAGCTACACTGAATCAGAAGCGTTGCGCATAACCCTCAGCGTGCCACTGTTTGCCGGTGGTGGCATCAGCGCTGGTCGTCGTCAGGCTTACGAGCAATACAATGCGGCCAATTACAATGCCCAAGCTACGCAGCGCCAAGTAATCACCAATACCCGGGCACAGCATATTGCGGTATACACCGACGTGCAGACCGTCAATGCGCGGCATCAGAATATTATTTCTACCCGCAGCGCACTGGATGCGACCGAGGCGGGCTACGAAGTGGGGACGCGTAATATCGTCGATGTACTCGACGCTCAGCGTCGACTCTATGCGGCAATGCGCGACTACACCAATGCTCGCTATGACTACGTGATTAACGTACTGAAGTTAAAATTAAATGCCGGCACGCTAAGCCCAGCCGACATATTCCATTTTAATAAATGGCTGCAGGCTGCCGAGTCAGTATCTCTCAGCGACCGCGCACCAGCGACTAGTGTTAAGCCCTAAGATAGCCGTCAATAATCGCGAGCAAACGCTGCAAAGCGCCGCGATTATTATCAACCACCTGTTTTGCCGCCGCGCCCTGCCGCTGGCGGCAAACAGGATCTGCAAACCAAGCGAGCAGCTGTTCAGCTAACGCCGCATCACTCTCAATTTTTTCTAAACCGCCAGCCGCCATTAGCATTGCGCTGATTTCAGCAAAATTAAAATCACTCAGCCCAGTCACCACCGGCAAACCCCAGGCTGCTGGCTCCAAACTATTGTGACCGCCATGCTCAATTAAACTGCCGCCAACAAACGCAATATCTGCACACCCCAATAACAGCAACAGCTCGCCCATGGTATCGCCCAAAACAACCGACGTATCACTTACCAGCGGAGTCAGGACCTTCGCGGTCAATACTGTGCTTCGGCGCTGCAAAGGCAAATCATACCCTGCAATAAGTTCCGCGACCTTGGCAAAACGCTCTGGATGACGAGGCACTAAAATCAATAGCGCGTCGGGGTACTGCGCTAGCAACTTACAATGCGCGGCAAGCAGAATCTCGTCCTCACCGGCGTGCGTGCTGGCGGCAATCCAGACCGGCCGTGCGCCCAGCCAATCGCGGCGTAGCGCGATTGCTTGATCACGCAGCTGCGTGGGAATATCCAGATCAAATTTTATACTGCCCGACACCGTCAGTTTAGACTCGGCTAAGCCCAGATCCACAAAGCGCGCACCGTCAGCCGCACTCTGCGCCACCACCTGACTAAAGCGCGAAAACACATCGCGACTCAAACTGCCAAGACGGCCATAACCACGGGCCGAACGTGCCGATAACCGGGCGTTGGCCAATACCACTGGAATCCCTCTTGCCGCGGTTTGGCACACCATATTCGGCCAGATTTCGGTTTCCATAATTACCGCGACGCGGGGCTGGACACGATTAAGAAACCGGGCAATTGCATCGGGCAAATCATAGGGCGCATAAACATGAAAGACGCGGTCGCCAAACATCGCGCGCACCCGCTCCGAACCGGTCGGTGTCATCGTCGTGACAACCACGGGTAAGTCTGGATTGTGCGCTAAAAAATGTTCGATAACCGGCGCGGCGGCGATACTCTCGCCAACCGAGACCGCATGAACCCACAATCCACCGGTTTTCGTAGGGGCGCGAAAAAAACCAAAGCGCTCAGCAATTCGCTGACGGTAGGCTGGCGCCTGCGACGCCCGCCAAAACAAGCGAAGCAGCACTAGGGGCAGAATCAGATAGAAAAAAGCAGTGTATAAAAAACGGGCCATATAGCAGGGTTAAACTCCAACTTTCGGCGCGATCTTGCCGAGCGCTCAATGTTAAAATGCAAATTTGCCCGCCAGTATACTCAGTCTGACGCTCAAGCCATATTCAACACTTCGCGCACGCAGCGGTTAATCCCTCGCGCGGCCTCAGCGATACTGCCCGCCAGCATATACGCTGGCGTTGTGACTAACTTCAGCTCCTCATCAATGCAAACTTCGTCGACAGCACACACTTGATGATTTCCGCCCATGGCAGTAATCGCCGCGGAGGTATCTACGTCACTGCCTATCGTGCATTTCACTCCAGGCCCAAAAATCTTCGCGGCCATGGTCGGCGCAATGCAGATCAGGCCCACCGGTTTATTTGCTTTATGAACTGCCTGAATAAAATTGAGCACTTCTGGCTGAACACACATCTCAGCCCCTTTAGACGCAAAATCAGACAAGTTTTTAGCCACACCAAAACCACCCGGCACAATCACCGCATCAAAATCAGCGGCACTGGCCTCACTTAAGTTTTTAATGCGGCCCCGCGCCAAGCGCGCCGACTCAACCAAGACATTGCGCCGCTCTCCTTCGGCAACCTCACCACTAAGGTGATTAACAACATGCATCTGCTCAAGGTCTGGCGCAAAACACTGGTAGCTGGCCTCATGATTTTCCAGCGACAACATGGTCAACACACTCTCGTAAATTTCTGAGCCGTCGTAGACCCCACAACCCGCTAAAATTAACGCGACGTTCTTCATTCTTCCTCTCCTCTATAGCAGTCTACTAGTCAGCCCCGGCAGCAAGATAACAACGCTCAAGGATGCCTTCGCGCAGGCCTCGCTCAGACACCGTCATTTGCTCTATATTTAAGGCATCAAAAAGCGCCAATACAATCGCCAAGCCAGATGCAAATATTGACTGACGATCTTCAGGCAAACCCACAAAAATCACCGAATCTAAATGACTGAAACCTTGTAGGTCTCGCACCAAACTCCGCAAATCTGCGCGGCAAATACCCGCACAGTGTTTACCACGGGCAACAAGCACCTGTTCAACCGCCAATAATGTTCCTGAGCAACCAACGACCGTCATCAGCCGCGGCACAGCTAATTCTGCCACCGCGCGATCAAATTCGCGCCGCGCCGCACGGTACGCCGCGTCGAAATCGACCTTAGTTAGCCGTCCCTCAGGAAAATAACGCAGATAACTCAGGCAGCCAACGGCGACACTGCGACCTCTAAGCATAGATTCGGTCTCACCGAAGGCCAACTCCGTGCTACCGCCGCCAATATCGACAACCAACTGCCCTGCACCAAAGCTCGCCATCTCGCTACATACGCCAAGGTAGACCAGCTCGGCTTCTTCCTCGCCACTAACTATCTCTGGCGTCACGCCAAGCAAACATTGAACTTGTTCGCAAAATTCACCGGCATTACGCATCCCCCGCAGCGATGCAGTCGCCACAATATGAATGGGCACAGCACCATAGCTACTTAAGATCTGTTTAAACTCCTGCAAGCACTGCAGGGCGCGTTCTTGACTCGCGAGCTGCAAAACGCCGCCCTCACTCCCAGCCGCCAGCTGCACTTTACGCTCAGCGACGTAGCAGGGTTGCCAATGCGAATGCGTCATTTCCGCTATTAGTAAATGGAAGCTATTCGAACCCATATCGATGGCCGCAATCGTCGAGCCTGTCGTCAAAGTTACACCCCTGTCTGTTTTCACTTCCGCCCAAATCCTGTGCTATCATCGCACATCCTTAATTTTATGATGTGTAATCGGAGAAATAACATGAGCGACAACATCGTTCACGTCACCGACAGCAGCTTTGAAGAAGAAGTGCTGAAGTCAGACGTACCTGTACTGGTCGATTTCTGGGCAGAGTGGTGTGGTCCCTGCAAAATGATCGCCCCCATTTTGGAAGCGGTAGCTGTTGAATTTGCTGGCAAAATCAAAATCTGCAAAATCGATGTTGATGCCAATAGCAGCACGCCTCAGAAATTTAGCGTGCGCGGTATACCTACACTGATTATTTTCAAAGGCGGCAACGCCGAGGCGACTAAGGTCGGCGCACTGTCTAAAACTCAGTTGCTCGATTTTATTAACGCTGCACTGTAATTCGAAATTGCGCGGCACCGCCGCGCAATTTTACTGAATTTAAATACTAGACGCCTCGGACATTCAATGTTAGAGTGCTGACGATCCTTCAAAGAACACCCAAATAATTAACCTTATTTCGTTCCTGCTTTACACGTCGAGTTCGTTTCGGCTTTCCGATTCTGCCGTTTCCGCGTCTCGCTCATATCTCGTTTAATTGACACCACTAAACCCATATACCTATGAATCTTACCGATCTTAAAACAAAACCAGCACAAGAATTACTCGACATTGCCAAAGAAATTGGCCTAGACAACGTCTCCCGTTCGCGCAAGCAGGACATCATCTTCTCCATACTTAAGCGTCACGCTAAAAGCGGTGAAGACATCCATGGCGACGGCGTATTAGAGATACTACAAGATGGCTTCGGCTTCTTGCGCTCAGCCGACTGTTCATACCTCGCTGGCCCCGACGACATTTACGTTTCACCCAGCCAGATCAGACGCTTTAACCTGCGCACTGGCGACAGCATTGCCGGCAAAATACGGCCACCGAAAGAAGGCGAACGCTACTTCGCCCTACTCAAAGTAGACGAAGTCAATTTTGCCCGCCCCGAGCAATCCAAGAACAAAGTCCTGTTTGAAAACCTCACCCCGCTGTTCCCCAATGAGCGTCTGACGCTGGAACTGGGTACGGGTTCTACAGAAGATTTAACCGGTCGTATTATTGACCTTGCGGCGCCGATCGGCAAAGGCCAGCGCGGCCTAATTGTCGCACCGCCAAAAGCCGGTAAGACCTTGATGCTGCAGAACATTGCATCCAGCATCATCCGCAACAACCCCGAGTGTTACGTTATCGTCTTGCTGATCGACGAACGCCCAGAAGAAGTTACCGAAATGCAGCGCTCCGTGGGTGTTCGCGGCGCCGAAGTTGTGGCCTCGACCTTCGACGAGCCACCAGCCCGTCACGTGCAAGTAGCCGAAATGGTTATAGAAAAAGCCAAGCGTTTGGTTGAACACAAACGCGACGTGGTCATTCTACTCGACTCCGTTACCCGTCTTGCACGTGCTTACAACACCATCGTCCCCAGCTCAGGTAAAGTATTAACGGGGGGTGTCGACGCCCACGCACTAGAACGTCCTAAGCGTTTCTTTGGCGCGGCACGTAATGTTGAAGAAGGCGGCAGCTTGTCAATTATTGCTACCGCACTAATCGACACCGGCTCCAAAATGGACGAAGTTATCTACGAAGAATTCAAAGGCACCGGTAACAACGAACTGCACTTGGATCGTAAAATTGCAGAGAAGCGCGTCTACCCAGCAATCAATATCCGTCGCTCCGGCACCCGCCGCGAAGAGCTGCTAACAGGTGAAGAAGAGCTCGCCAGAATGTGGATACTACGCAAATTGCTGCATGGGATGGAAGACACCGCCGCAATAGAGTTCTTGATCGACAAGCTCAAAGACACCAAGACCAATGCGGAATTTTTTGATTCAATGAAACGGAAGTGAGTCCAGCGTCGGACCTCCGACGCTAAAGCCCACAACCAGCAACGCATATTGAGTTTGATAGTATGACGCCGAGGCTGCAGTTTGCAGCCTCGGACATCCGACTCCGACGTCAGACCTTCCCTATGTATAAAGACCTCAGAGAATTCATTGCCGACCTTGAAA
The DNA here is from genome assembly GCF_039539625.1 of Zhongshania borealis. NCBI lineage: Bacteria > Pseudomonadati > Pseudomonadota > Gammaproteobacteria > Cellvibrionales > Spongiibacteraceae > Zhongshania > Zhongshania borealis. Next base: position 183,036 of record NZ_BAABDM010000002.1, read on the forward strand.
AAAAGGGCGAGCTAAAACGCATCAAACACCCCGTCAATCCCTACTTAGAAATGACTGAGATTTGCGATCGGGTTTTACGCGCAAATGGACCGGCACTGCTTTTTGAAAACCCTATTGGTTACAACATCCCGGTACTGGCAAATTTATTTGGCACTGAAAAGCGCGTTGCCATGGGTATGGGCAAGGACGACATCAAAGCCCTGCACGAAGTAGGTGAATTACTGGCCTTCCTCCGCCAGCCTGATCCACCAAAAGGACTTCGCGACGCCTGGAGCAAGCTGCCGATATTCAAACAAGTCCTGAATATGGGGCCAAAATTAATCAACGGCGCCCCTTGCCAACAAATGGTTATTGAAGGCGACGCCGTCGACCTAAAAACAATACCGATTCAAACCTGCTGGCCCGACGACGCCGCGCCGTTAATAACCTGGCCGCTGGTCATTACCCGTGGACCGCACAAAGAACGCCAGAACCTCGGCATATACCGCATGCAATTAATCGCAAAGAACAAAGTGATTATGCGCTGGCTCTCTCATCGCGGCGGCGCGCTGGATTTCCAAGAATTTAAAAAAGCCCACCCCGGTGAAAAATTTCCAGTATCGGTTGCGCTTGGCGCCGATCCTGCGACAACACTCGGCGCGGTGACGCCGGTGCCCGACAGCCTGAGCGAATACGCTTTTGCCGGTTTATTGCGAGGCAGCAAAACCGAACTCACCACCAGTCTGACCAATAACTTACAAGTGCCGGCCAGCGCCGAATTTATTTTGGAAGGTTATATCGACCCAGAAGAAATGGCGGACGAAGGTCCTTACGGCGACCACACCGGCTACTACAATGAAGTCGACCGTTTTCCTGTATTTACCGTGACCCACATCACCCACCGTCGCGACCCCATTTACCACAGCACTTACACTGGCAGACCGCCAGATGAACCCGCCGTGCTCGGTGTCGCACTGAACGAAGTATTGGTGCCCTTACTACAGCGCCAATTCCCCGAGATTGTCGATTTCTATCTGCCGCCAGAAGGTTGCTCCTATCGCATGGCGGTAGTGACCATCAAAAAACAATATCCCGGCCATGCTAAAACTATCATGTTTGGCGTGTGGTCATTTCTGCGCCAATTTATGTACACCAAGTTTGTGATTGTCTGCGACGACGACGTCAATGCCCGCGACTGGAACGACGTAATCTGGGCAATCACCACGCGCATGGACCCAGCACGAGATACCGTGCTGGTAGAAAACACCCCCATCGACTATCTCGACTTCGCCTCACCTGTATCCGGCCTCGGTTCAAAAATGGGGATGGACGCAACCAATAAAATGGGTGGGGAAACTACCCGCGAGTGGGGACGGCCTATTATCAAAGACCCTGCTGTTATTCAGAAAATTGACGATATCTGGGATGAGCTGGGGTTGAGCTAAGCTCATCATTCGGCGCCCTCCAGCAGCACAGAAACTATCCGCAGGAATGGCTTGTTAAGTTATTTCTAGCGGATTACAGTTTTGACTCGTTAATGAACATGGCTACGCTTATCTACGAGCAAAGGAAATACACTATTCGCCAGCAGCCATTTAAAAAATTTTCTAGTATTTGGTATAGCCTGTTTTTTAATAACTTCGCCGGCCGACGGCATTTCGCCCTCCCTTCAGCACCCACCTATACAAATATGACTCACAGCGCATCAGATGCCTGAAGCACAAACCCTCTCTACGCTGAATGCGCCGCTCACGCCCAGCCTTAACGACGCGCCATAGGCCGCGCTCAATAACAAAGAGACAATGAATAATGCTAAACTGGCAGTCCGCAGCGAACCATCACAAGTAAAGTCCGGCTATGAACGACTCCCCATTAAACACCTTCGATACCGGACGACCACAGGTAACCCCCTTATCTCTGTACATCCACATTCCCTGGTGCGTGCGCAAGTGCCCTTACTGTGACTTTAATTCCCACGAGCAAAAGGGTGAGTTGCCCGAGCAGGCATATATTGCTGCGATGCTGGAAGACTTTGAACAGGATTTAGATTTCATTCAGGGTCGTGAGCTGCAAAGTATTTTTATTGGTGGCGGCACACCGAGCTTATTCAGTGCAGTCGCATATAAGACCTTATTTAAAGGTTTACAAACGCACCTCAAATTCGCCGATGATATTGAGATTACCCTCGAAGCCAATCCCGGCACCTTGGAACAGGGCCGTTTTGAGGGCTATCGTGCTGCGGGTATTAATCGCCTCTCGATTGGCGTACAAAGTTTTGACCCTGTCCAGCTCACAAAACTGGGGCGCATTCATAATAGCGATGATGCCTTGCGCGCTATTGCCTGCGCGCAGGAGGCAGGCTTTAGCAATTTTAATATTGATCTAATGCACGGCCTAAACGAACAAACGCCCGACGATGCACTTCGAGATTTAAATACCGCCATCGCCGCCGGCGCGCCCCACATCAGCTGGTATCAACTTACCATCGAGGCCAATACAGAGTTTTACAAACGGCCACCGGCGCTTCCCGTTGAAACCGATATGCACCGTATTCAAAACGCCGGAGGCGCGCTGCTTGCTGCCAATAACTTTGCTCGTTATGAAGTTTCGGCGTTTGCCAAACCTGGGCATCAGGCCCGCCACAATCTTAATTATTGGCAGTTTGGTGACTACCTCGCCATCGGCGCTGGCGCCCACGGCAAAATCAGTCTCGCCAATGGCGATGTCCTGCGCTACCAAAAAACTCGTAAGCCCGAAGACTATCTACAACGTAAGCCCTCGCGCAGCAGTAAAACCGAGCTGATCGACGCCATCGATTTACCGCTGGAATTTATGATGAACTCGCTGCGCCTGCAGCAAGGTTTTACCCGACAATTATTCAGTGAACGTACCGGACTCGATAGCCAAACCATAGAGCCGACTCTGGCTAAGCTCGTGAAACAAGGCTTACTTGAGGAAGAATCCCTGCTAATCAAGCCAAGTCATCGAGGCTTTGAATTGATCGACAGCATCCTCAGCGAATTTTTACCCAGCTAACTCAAGTTATGCCGCAACAACTGTTTATTTTTCTTTCTTGCGAATCAAACTCTTAAAGACTATTTACTCTGTAATCGTGGAAACTACGTATCGTTAATCGGCAGGAGGCGCGCTAGCGTGTTTGTCTGGCGAAGATATTTATCACAACACGCTAGCAAGGATCTCTATTGTCGCTACTCAATAAGAAGGAGTTTTGACACACAAATACCAACAGTTAAAGGATTAAAAACGATGATCGAAAGAGAATTACTCGAGACAGCCCTGTCTGCGACATCGGAAGGCGTGATCATTGCGAGTATTGAGGCCAAAGGTAAGCCCAGCAAAATTATTTATACCAACAAAGCTGTTGAAACACTCACGGGCTATGACAGCCAATCTCTTGTCGGTAGTGATTGTAATTTAATGGCGCGCCTTACCAGTGACACCACGGTCACTGAACAAGAGATTACCGCAGCGCTACACGCGGGCGAAAGCATTCGCTACACAAAACAATCCAATACTAAATCCGGCGATTTTTTCTGGAATGATCTTTGTATATCCCCAGTATTGAACAACAATACACTCACCCATTTCATCTGTGTTTTACACAACATCAATGAGCAGGTTCTATACCAAGAAAAAATTGAGCTTCAGAATTCACTCTTAGAGAAAAAGAATTCTCAGCTCGACAATATGGCCACTCACGACTTTTTGACACAGCTCTATAATCGTCGCTTCTTTGACCGCGAACTTAAACGACTCTGCGCCTTTCACCAACGCTATCAAACACCATTGAGTCTAGCATTTTTGGATATTGATTATTTTAAAGAATACAACGACTTCTACGGACACAGTGCCGGCGACGACGCCTTGCGTCTCGTGGCTAGTCAAATCAACGATGATTTTAGTCGCGAAGCGGATATTTGCGCTCGGTATGGCGGCGAAGAATTCGTCGTGCTTTCGGCCAGTGATTCCGATGAATCGACTTTTTTAAACCATGTAGAGACGGTTAGGTTGCGAATTGAAGAACTTGCCATCCCCCATGAAAAATCCAAGACATCAGATGTGATTACAGTGAGCGCGGGTATTTATGTTGGAGTACCCATGCGTGGCGTGTCACCCAGTTATTTCACTGAGGAAGCCGATCGCGCCATGTACGAAGCAAAACACGGCGGCCGCAATCAAGTAGCCGTCGCAAGGCACATGCGCCTAATTAGCGGTTAATACTGCCAGCATAAAGCCCACGCTTACACATAACAAACCGCGCCACCATCAATACGAATATTCTGGCCATTGATAAAACCCGCGCGATCGCTGCAGATAAACGCCACTAAATCGGCAACCTCTTGCCGCTCCGCTATCCGCCCACAAGGGTTGGGGTACTCGCTGGCCACGATATGTTTAACAATGTCACTCCAATCATCGCCCCAGCCTTTTTTCTCAGCGCGGCGGCGGAAGCCAGCCTCTAATTCCGCCGTGCGAATATAGCCCGGTGAAATAGTATTGACCGTGATACCAGTGTGACTCAATTCTTTTGTTAGGCTGACGCTCATAGTCGCCAAAGCCCCTTTTGCCGCATAGTAATGCGGCATAATACTATTGGGCTGATGACTGCCAATAGTACCCAGCTGCACAATACGCCCCCAGCCTTTGGTTTTCATTGCCGGTACCAAACCTTGTATTAAGCGCGCGGCCGATAGCACATTTTTTTGGTACATATCCAGCCAGTCATTGGTGTCGCTCACCGCCCATTTACCCGCGGTTGCGGTGCCGTAGTTATTCACTAGTATATCGACTTCGCCAATAGCAGCGCGGGTCTGTGCTAAGACTTGCTCACAGCCTTCCTCGGTACTGACATCGCCCCACACTCCCAATGCGCCATCAACAGCAGCTACTGCGGCATCAGCGCCACCCTGTTCGTTGCTGTGAAAGACCACCCGTGCACCTTCGCTGGCCAAGGTAGCGGCAATGCACTCGCCGGTGCCGCGATTGCTTCCAGTAACAAGGGCTACTTTATTCTTTAGGTTTAGATCCATGGTGAACCGCCCTGTAAATTAACGTTATACCAACATAGTCGCACACCGGCAGTCTGTGGCAAAATCATCTGCTGCTAATCACGATAAAAGAGGCCACGATGAATTTTTGCCCCCAATGCGCCAGCCCAATTGCCGAAATACTGATCGACAGTGAGATTCGTAAAGGCTGCCCCGACACGGCATGCGGTTTTGTACTGTGGAATAACCCCGTACCGGTAGTCGCTATGATCGTCGAAGTGGATGGCGGAGTGGTGATGGCCCACAACGTGGCCTGGCCTAAAAGTTTTTATTCTATTATCACGGGCTTTTTGGAAGCTGGCGAAGACCCGGAAGAATGCGCTCGCCGTGAGACACTGGAGGAATTAAACCTCCACGCCCTAGAAACAAAATTGATCGGGGTCTACCCCTTTGCCCAGCAAAACCAAGTGATTATTGCCTACCATGTTCGCGCAGCGGGCGAAATCAAACTCAACCATGAGCTTGACGATTATAAAATTGTACCCGCACTAGAAATCAAGCCCTGGCCAATGGGCACTGGACTCGCAATTAGCGAATGGCAGAACTCCCTACGCGCCGCAGAATAAACTCATCGCATTGCTATCACCGCCTGCGGCTATTTAGCCTTAGGCGGTGCGTCCTCGGGTTCATCCGGCGTGAGTTCTTTGGCCTCGGCACCCTCTGCCGCGGCTTCTTCGTCTTCCTCACTGCTGGTATCACGATCTCTTGCGATCTCGTCTTTTGCCAACTGGCGGGCGAGTTCTAATTCCTCGGTGAGCGCACTGAGTTCCGCTTTTAAGGCATCCCGATCAGGCGCTTCTTCGCCCTCTGCTACTTCCGCGTTCAGCGAGTCTTTCAGTTTCTTAATTTTGATTTGCAGCTGTTCCACGGCACTCGCAACTTCCGCCTTATTAAACAAGATTTCCTCAGCATGGCCGGTTTTGTCCTCATCCGGGTGTGCTTGGTAGCGACGCTTAGGAATAAACTTTTGCTCTGGCGGCAGTGGCCGCTGATTCATAAAGTTCGGCGACACAATTTCGATGCCCGCTTCATGCAGCGCATCCAGTATTTTGCCCCGCAATCGCGAGCGAGCGCTCACGAGCAAAGCCGCCTCCTTCAACCAACCACTAGCGCGATAATTTACCGAAAAATCACCGAGATTTCGGATTTGCACAAAACCGTTTTCAAGCTCCGCCGCCTCAATCGCGATCAATAGGGCGGTCTCTATATCGCGGCGGTCAACGTCATAGCCCAACGATACTTCCGCCGACACCACCGTGCCCGAGGCTCGCACCACGTTGTACGGTTCTTGCACCAGCAGCAGATTCGGTACCGTCACCAGCTCGCTAGTTTCATTCTGAAATTCAACGTGCAGCAAACCCCGCTGGGACACGCGACCCAGCTCATTGCGAAATTCAATATAATCACCGGCGCGAAAGCTATTCACCGTGCGCAGCATAAAGCCCGCCATTAAATTGCCCATGACCGAGGTCGACGACAAGGCAATCGCAGCACTCATTAACAGGCCTACTAAGCTTAATAGCTGGCCGCGTAATTCGCCGTTCATTGGAATAGTGCTGATGGCGAGCAGCAAGCCGCTAAGGCGGAAGGCCAAGCGCGTACCCTGTTCACGATACCGCGTATCGACACCGTGACCTTTCTGGACCGCAAAGACTTTTCGGGTAAACAGCCAACTGCCAAATAGGAGTACCATCACTACGGCAAACGGCCCCCACTGGCCCAGCCAGTTCGGCGCTACGCTGACGACTACGTCTAAGGCATCATCCATTCAACAAACCTCTTTACTGGTGTAAGACTGCATCATACTCATAGCCACGAGTATAGACACCTGCGTGAAACCTTGCTGATGCACTATTTACCGCATACGAAGGCGCCGCGCTCTGTGTTAAACTGCCGCCCAATAGCAATTGTTCAAAATACCGCTCTGCGAACCACCCGCGAGGAAAATTATGCCTGTTTACCGTTCCAAGACGACAACCTCTGGCCGCAATATGGCGGGTGCCCGCGCACTGTGGCGCGCCACCGGCATGAAAGACGGCGACTTTGAAAAGCCGATCATTGCGGTAGTTAACTCTTTCACGCAGTTCGTACCCGGCCATGTGCATCTTAAAGACATGGGCCAGTTAGTTGCCAGAGAAATCGAAGAAGCTGGCGGCGTCGCCAAAGAATTCAATACCATCGCGGTTGACGACGGCATCGCCATGGGTCACGACGGCATGCTCTACAGCCTGCCGAGTCGTGACATTATTGCGGACTCTGTGGAGTACATGGTTAACGCCCACTGCGCCGATGCCATGGTGTGTATTTCTAACTGCGACAAAATCACCCCGGGCATGCTCAACGCCGCGCTGCGTCTGAATATTCCGGTGATATTTGTTTCCGGCGGTCCAATGGAGGCCGGTAAAACCAAGTTGTCTGAAAACAAACTCGATTTGGTTGATGCCATGGTGATCGCCGTGGATGATGGCGCCTCTGACGAAAAGGTTGCCGAATACGAGCGTTCAGCCTGCCCTACCTGTGGCTCTTGCTCAGGTATGTTCACCGCCAATTCCATGAATTGCTTAACCGAGGCACTGGGCTTATCCCTGCCGGGCAACGGTTCGCTGTTGGCGACCCATGCCGACCGTAAAAAGTTGTTCTTAGAGGCCGGTCGCCGAATCGTTGAGATCGCACGCAAGCACTACGAAGAAGACGATTACACTGTGCTGCCCCGCAATATTGCCTCATTCAGTGCGTTTAGTAATGCCATGGCGCTGGACATTGCCATGGGTGGCTCAACCAACACCATACTGCACTTGCTGGCTGCCGCCCAAGAAGCGGAACTGGATTTCACTCTCAAAGATATCGATGCCCTGTCGCGGAAAGTACCGCAGCTTTGTAAAGTGGCGCCCAATACCCCGCTTTACCATATGGAAGATGTTCACCGCGCCGGTGGCGTTATGGCTATCCTCGGCGAACTCGATCGCGCCGAGCTGCTCGACACCAGCCTGCCAACGGTCCATGCCAGCACCATGGCCGCAGCCTTGGCGCAATGGGATATCATGACGACCGACAACGACGCGGTGAAAAACTTCTTTAAAGCCGGGCCCGCAGGTATTCCCACCCAAACCGCCTTTAGCCAAGATACCCGTTGGAGCTCACTCGACGCCGACCGCGAAAATGGCTGTATTCGTTCAATAGATCACGCCTTCTCTCTCGAAGGCGGCTTAGCGGTACTGTTCGGCAATATTGCGGTAGACGGCTGTGTGGTTAAAACCTCCGGCGTAGACGAAAGCATTCTGGTATTTGAAGGTCCAGCCCATATCTGCGAAAGCCAAGAAAGCGCAGTAGACGACATTTTAAATGACCGAGTGAAAGCCGGTGACGTTGTTATTGTTCGCTACGAAGGCCCCAAAGGCGGCCCCGGTATGCAAGAAATGCTCTACCCTACCAGCTACATAAAATCTAAGGGCTTGGGTAAAGCCTGTGCACTGCTAACCGACGGCCGCTTCTCCGGTGGTACGTCTGGCTTGTCGATTGGCCACGCCTCACCAGAAGCGGCGGCGGGCGGCGCCATTGGCTTAGTTGAACAAGGCGATATTATCCGTATCGATATACCAAATCGCGGCATAAACGTGTTGGTAGACGAAGCCGAGCTCAATAAGCGCCGCAAAGCGATGGATGCCAAGGGCGCCGACGGCTGGAAGCCAGTTAAAGAACGCCCTCGCAAAGTCTCTGCAGCCCTAAAAGCCTATGCTGCAATGGTAACCAGTGCCGACAAGGGTGCCGTGCGAGATGTTAGCCAGCTATAAACGCCGACTATAGAAAGAAAAAAGGGGCCAATAAAGGCCCCGTAAGATTACTGGCATGCTCACGCAACTGAGTTTGCCAGCCGTCCCAATAATTCATAGCGTCGACATTAAGCTCACGCCAAGCCAAACTATACCGCATGTCTGCGTCGATATTTATAGGCAAATACCCCTAGCCATCATTCTTGGTGAAATTTACTACTCCAGTCACAAAAAAAATCGCCTGACTGTTATTACGTCGCTGATGCGCCGCAACGCCAACACAACTTGAAGTTTGCACCATTACCTTCCTTGCACTGTGAGCAGTGCCATTCGCGATCATCCTCCTCACTTAACACCGCCAATAAGGTCTGTGCCTGCGCAAGATGCTCTTCCGCAACCCAAAGTTCCGGCCATACCTCAGTAAAGGCAAGACCACCGCTAGCGCCCCCGGCGTAGGTATTGCGCATCTCACTAGCCAAGCCAGCCATATGCAAAACGTTGGCCGCATTGGCGACCAAACTTAAATTTGCATCCGTAAAAACTTTCTTCACTGCGCTTCGCACTCCGGTTACGCTTCTGGCCTAAGTGGGCGAACATCGACCTTGTCGAGACTCGCATCGAAGGCGTCGGTCAACAGGCTGTCGTAACGACAGTCATCATAGGCTGCTATCGCGTCGGCTTGGGCTTGGTTCAATTGACCACCAGCGACTGCGCTGGCCAATTTTTCGGCGACGGAGTCCCCAGCGAGCTCACCTTGTTTGTCGAGGCTTAGAAAATGTTCATAATCTTTTTCCACTGCAGCCAAGAGCTGATAAGTGTATAGAATACGGCCTTGTGCATCTTCTGGATCAGGACTGAGATAAACCTTATCTGCCAAAAGATTTCGCACCGAACTCGGCTGCATAATCAACTCACCCAGCGCGCGAACCTCGTCGTCAGACGGCGTCCACTGCGGCATACCCCAAGGGAAAAACGCGGCTTTTAATGTGACGCCCAAGGCTTTGATAGGCAAGTTACGGTAGTAAGCTGCAAGCGCGGTATTCATACTCATAAAGCAGTGTTTTAAGGCGTACTCCGCGTGCAAGGCATTTGCCTCGTCGGGCGTTTGCGCATCATGAAACTTAAGTATGGCGCAGGCAATCACGAGTTGACTGTGCACATCGCCCAAGCGTGCCGACAGTAATTCGCGACGCTTCAGATCGCCACCTAAGGTCAGCAAGGCAATGTCAGCACTCGCCGCAAAGACCGCGCTATAACGATTAATATGGCGATACCAACGCGCTGACAATTCGCTATTGCCGCATTTTGGTTTTGCCAGGAGGCCGCCACTGAGGCCGAGTAGAATACCGCGACTAAATACCTCCGCGGTATGCCCGAGGTGCGCCATTAGCAAGCCGTCAAAACGCGGCAGTGCATCGGCAGATTCGTCGCTAAGTGCCGCTAATTCGTCGGCCAAGTATGGGTGGCAGCGCATCGCGCCCTGGCCAAAAATTATCATCGAACGCGTTAATATATTCGCGCCTTCAACGGTAATCGCAATCGGCACGGTTTGATAAACCAAGGCCATAAAATTGCGCGGTCCCATTTGAACACCGCGCCCACCAAGAATATCCATGCTGTGATTAACCACGCCGCGCAAACTTTCAGTGGCGTGGTATTTAGCCATCGCGGTAAGTACCGAAGGCGCGCCATCTTCCAGCGCGCGGGTAACCAAGGCCCTGTATGCTTCAAGCATATAGGCCGAGGCTGCAATCTCGGCGCTGGCCTCTTGCACCCCTTCAAACTTACCAACCGGAATACCGAATTGCCGGCGAATACGGGCGAAAGCCCCTACCAGCAGATAACTCATTTCACCGCCAGCGGTGGACAGCGCCGGTAGCGAAACACCGCGCCCAGCGCCTAAGCACTCGACCAACATACGCCAACCCTGGCCGATATAATCCTGACCACCAATGAGCATGTCCATTGGAATAAACACATCTTCACCAGTAATTGGGCCATTCATAAATGCCGACCCGGGATTGTGTCGCCGACCAATCTCCACCCCCGGCAGTGTCGCGGGCACTAGGGCGCAGCTAATACCCCGCTCGACTTCGTTGCCAATCAAACCATCGGGGTCGCTGAGCCGAAAGGCCAAACCCACCACTGTGGCTACTGGCGCTAAGGTAATCCACCGCTTAGAGAAATTTAACTTAACGCCAAGTACCCGCTTACCGTCATAGTCTTGCTCGCAGACCACACCCGTGTCAGGAATCGCGCCGGCATCAGAACCCGCTTCCGGACTCGTTAAGCCAAAGCAGGGCAGTTCGTCACCCTTTGCTAGGCGCGGTAGCCAGTAGTTTTTCTGTTCATCACTGCCGTACTTTAGCAGCAGCTCGCCCGGCCCTAAGGAATTGGGCACCATCACGGTGACGGCCGCAACAGTTGAACGGCTGGCAATTTTGCTCACCACTCGGCTCTGGGCGTAGGCGCTAAAGCCCAATCCGCCATAAGCGGGTGGAATAATCAGTCCCAGAAAGCCTTTGTCTTTTATGAATTGCCAAACCTCTGGGGAAAGGTCTTTGCTCTCATGATGAATTTGCCATTCTGATAGCAGCGCGCACAGTTCATTGGTTTCGCCGTCGATAAAAGCCTGCTCTTCTGCGGTGAGCTCTGACAGGTCTATCTCTTCAAACACCGACCAATCAGGGCGCCCCGAAAATAATTCTTTCTCCCACCAAGTGGTCCCCGCATCTAGCGCTTCGCGCTCAGTATCGCTCATCGGCGGCATCATTTTTTTGAGTCCGGCCATGGCCGGTGCCGACAACACTCGTATACGCAGCGGCGTATAAAGGAGCAGCGCTAAACCCGCAAACAGGGTTAATAAACTCAAGGGGTGAAGGAATATTGGACTACTTAGTCCGAGTAGCAACCACGCCAATACCAAAACCACTGCGCCGGTATGCAAAGACAGCCGTCGATAGAAAATAAAAAACAGTAAAAATACAAACGCTAAAATGCTCAAGACGCTGGCCATATTACAATCTCCAAATTAAGTGGTGATGCGCTTAGCCTGCCAAGCCCGATATTCGATAAGCCTTACATGTCTTGCTCCGGCGGAGCCGTATTTTGTTCCGCGTCGACGTTAGACTTAAACCCAGAAACAATATGCAGATCCCGCTGCGGAAAGGGCACCACAATATTGGCGTCGACCAAGGCGCTATCTATTGCCCATAAAAATACTGAGCGGGTGCCACTCTGCTGGGCGGCGTATTCGGGTTTCACCCACACCAGTAATTCAAAGTCTAAACTTGAGTCACCAAAGCCTTTCATAATCACGGTTGGTGCTCGACCCGGAAAATCCAACAAGGTCTGCGGCAGCTCCTTAATTGCCGCTAACACCACGTCGCGCATGCGTTCTTTGTTGGTGCCGTAGGCAACACCAAAAGGGATACGCAAACGGCAGTAATTATTGGTGTGTGTCCAATTTGTGACCTTGCCGTTAACAAATTCGGAATTTGGCACAATTACCTCGGCATTTTCCAAGGTAGTAATAATGGTAGCCCGCACTGTAATTTCAGAAACGACACCAATTACGCCGCTTTCCAATTGCACGTAGTCGCCTACTTTCAGGGCGCGCTCAACCAAAATAATCAAGCCGGATACAAAATTGCTGAAGATAGCTTGCAGACCAAAACCGATACCCACAGAAAGTGCCGAGGCCACCAATGCGAGTTTGCTAAAGTCGATACCAATCACTGACAGGGCAATAAACACCCCTATACTCAAGACCACGTAATGGATTAGCCGTTCAATGGTGTACAGGATGCTGCTAGAAAACGACGCGCGTCGCTGCGCCACCGAGCGCAAGCTGCCCCGCAATACGCGCGACGCCACCATGGCCATGCCTACCACCACACAGCCAGTAAGCAGGGTGCCCAAGGTCACCGGGTTTTTACCCAAGCTGACCAAAGGGTAGGTAAGATAGCTATTAAGTGAAATGAAAAAACTGTCGACGGTAATGATTGCGGCCCTCGGTGAGTGGCCGCGGCGCGGCCTATATCATTTACTTAATATAGGCGCCTGTCGCTAAAACAGCGAGTTTTTATGGCTGCCAAGACAGGCTAATACCGTAGGTCACCGGCATACCGGTATAGCGGCCAATCGTGTCCAGTTGATTAGTGACATTATTATAGTAGTACTCGTCGCCGAGGTTGCGGCTCCAGAGCATAAGCTGCCAAGGTCCAGCGGTAGGCGCCAAGGCGACACGGGCATTAATTATGCCGTAGTCATCAATAAAAAAGCGCTCGTCCTGCTCAAGAGACGCATTGGATTCCCCGCTGTAGCTGTAGTCGACACCGATCGACAAATCATAACGATCAAACACCGGCAAGACGTAGTCGAGCAATACTGTGTACTCCCAGCGCGGACTGTAATTAAAGGGCTTGCCGGCAAAATCAAACTCGTCACCATTGCTGTCGCCGCTAACAAACTCCTCAACTTCCGTGTCTAAGTACGCCGCCGCCAATGACAAGTAGAGGCCCTCAACCGGCGTGTACTTTACGTCCAGCTCCGCACCACGCACCGTGGACTTAGGGGCATTGCGCAAGATCGGTAAAGCGCCAAACACGGGGTCACGGAAATTGGTGACCAGCTGCTTGTCTTTATATCGGTAGTCAAACACCGAGGCATTGAGCTGCATCGATTTGTCGAGCAGCGTTAATTTAGCGCCAATTTCCAAAGCATCTAGCTGCTCTTGCGTAACCGGCTCAAACTGCACAGAGTCAGAAATATTAATTACCGGAAAACTGCCTGACTTAAAGCCCCGACTCAGCGCAACATAGGCCAACATGTCTTCAGCGAACAGCCAATCCAAGGCCAGACGGCCCGACACGTTATCCTCTGCCAGCTCACCAAAGTAACGGCCAGGACGACGGGTTTCACTGTCCAGTGTAAAACAACCACCAGACTCCGCTGTACCAGGCAGGTAACCGGCCAATGGCGACTGCGCCAAACTTAAGGCGCTAAAAGCGCCCGCTAGGCCGACGCCCTCGTCCTGCGCGCCTGGGGAGTCTTGATCCGCGCCGGGCTCATCGTCAACGTTCACGTCTCTACCACAGCCATTAAACTTACGCGCTTCATCGGTGTAACGCGCACCAGCGGTTAATGTCCAGTTGTCAGTGAACTCCCACTCACCATGCACAAATACCGCGGCCACCTCGGCGATCTGATTGCCGTCAAAGCCGGAGCGGTTATCGAGCCCGGCAACACCATCGCCATTGGGCGCGTCGACAGGAAAAATAATACTCACCGTCTCGTGATGCAAACGCTGGAACTCGGCAACATCGTCTTCGCTGTAATTGACCCCAATCTGCCAAAAAACCTCATCTTGATAACGCCCAGACAAACGCCACTCTACATTGTAGTAATCCGTGGTTGCGAACACATTGCGCTCGGTGTTCACCGTGTCCACACCGGATTGAGGAATAAAGCTGCCGTCGGATTCAAAACGACCCAGCGATGCCAAAAATACCGCGTCTAAATTTTCTGACAGCGTCCAGCCCACTCTCACACCAGTGGAGTAAAAGCTGTCGTTTAAACGAAATTCCATACCAATATTGGGCCAATCGGCCGCGCGGCTGTCCTGCGTGTCTTTGTCATTCACTGGGTAATCTGCCACCTCAGGATGCAAGCCTGCCGCGCCCAAGATTGCATTCTGAGACTCAATGGCAATCACTTGCAGTGCCTGTGGCTCTGAGCGGTCACGCCAACCGTCGAGATGATAGCTAATATCAATATTGTCGCTCAGCAGCCAACTAAGCGAAAAACGACCGCTCTGCTTGTCGAACTCGCCCAAGGTATCGTAGCCAAATTGCTGGTAATCACCACCAAGATTACGACCAGTGTCGCCATTATAGGCGTCACTACTGGAGTGACGAGTGCGGCTGCGCTGCCAACCTTCGCTGCTACTAATCGCACGCAGCGCGAGGCGCGCACTAAGTGTCTCGGACAGTGGTCCACTAATAAAGCCATCAGCTTCAGTGGTTTCATAACTGCTATAACCAATACTACCGCCGTAAAGCAGGCTGTCACTGGGCTTATTGGCAATATAGTTTATGGCGCCGCCGGTGGTGTTGCGGCCATAAAGCGTGCCCTGCGGGCCCTTGAGTACTTCCACCCGCGCCAAGTCTACATTGCTACCCTTGGTCATAATTGGGAAGGGCAAATTGAATTCATCAACGTATACACCCACCGTGGCACTCGCGGTTTGGCTATTTTCATTAAAGCCCACGCCGCGCAAGGTGTAGATTGGGGTGTTAAAGCCGCCATCGGCGTAGTTAAAGCCCGGCAGTAATTTGCCAAGGTCACGGGTATCACTCACCCCTAAGGCAACAAGGTCTTCGCCAGTGTAGGTAGCAATCGCCAAGGGAATATCATTCGCGCCCTCTTCACGCTTTTGCGCCGTGACCAAAACTTCTTCGATGCTAAGACCACGCCGAGTTTGTGTATTTTCTTGCGCGCTGACCCCAAGCACAGGGGCTAAACTTAACAATACTAAGGACAATTTGGTCGACTTGTTCACCTAAACTCACTCCCGGCAGGCTATCAGCAGCGCATGCTAGGGATTCAGCCTAGGGTTTTCAAGCAATTGACTGCTCCGAGCATGAAATGTTCTAAGGTTATACCATTTGGTTATTATCTTTTATTTCAATAACCTAGCGAAAACGCACAGCAACTAGAGCTTATTTTTGGTGTTAGTAAGCGCTCGACGCCACGCCGCTAACATCGTATCGCGCTGGGATTCACTCACTGCCGCCGGCCCCAGCCACACACTTAATATCAGCGCAGCGGAATTTGGGTCATCAATCACCCCTAAATACGTATCATTTAAATAAAGCTGCAAGCCTTGCGCCGGCCGCCAGGCAAGACGATATTTATCACCCTTTTCGACATCTTGGTACCAGCTGGAAAATCGCGCAATATCCCCAGCCGCAGGAAGCAATTCGGCCTGCGAATAGGCGCCAGCTAGGGCCTTTTCGGTCATATCGCGAAAGCGCTCAGCAGAAACGCCAATCTTATATTCAATAATGATTTGTTTGGCGTATTCAGGCGCAAGAATATCACCCGCGTCAGGCAGAGCTTGCTGTGGATCCACTTGCAACTGGGTGTAGGTTATTTTTTTCCAAAGCAAACTGAAATACTCACTGCTCACGGTCTGCCAATTAGCCGCCGCCAGCAAACCCGTGGCGTGGGATACAATGACAAGGAACAGCAAAATACGTCGTACCCGAGTCCAATGACCTTTAACGCTGCGTCCGCCTTTCATTTGCCATCCCCCTCAATATTAATCAGTGATTTGCGGCCCAACATAATAAACGCCAATAATTTGAGTGCTACCGGCGCCAAAACGTATACACCGCTGATCGCCCATACTGGCGGCGCTGCAGCCTCCGCCTGGCTGCCCAGCCACAAATACGAAATGCCGACAGCCACTCCCATGGCGGCTTTCCCTAACATACTCCACAAGGCGAACATCCGCGCCGCTATGACAGCCCCACCGTGTTCAGCAGACAATGTCTGAGCCAAGCCCGTTTGCATTACCGCGGGCAATGCTTGGTCTGCCCCCAGGGCCAGACCGGTACCAATACTGATCGCGATAAACCACCCGACATCGCCCTCGCCCAACAGCGCTGCAGAACTAAACAATAGCGCTGAACTGCACAAACCTACCCGCCAAGCCCGTAAATTGCCGATTCGTCTCGCCAAGAAATACCAAAACGGCACGCCGGCTAAACCCGCCAGAAAATAGCTCACTAACACAATTGCTAGATCGTCTTCAGCCTGCAGCACTTCACGCATATAAAGTATAAGCACCGTACCGGGAATGGCGTTAGCCAACATATTGGTAAACCACGGGAGTGCTAAGCTACGTAGCCGCACATCAGCAAATAATACGTTTAGACCCAGTGACTGCCGATCTCCAACCACCGACCCTTGGCTACCCTGCAAGTACACCGCCAGCAGCAACAAGCAAAGCACAAACAGGATAACTAAGGGGATATTTTTTGATGCCAGCATGGCCGGTAAAACCATTGCCAGCAGGGTGCCCAGCAGCAACATTGCTTCGCGACTGCTGTTATAACGCAATCGATCTACCGCCGAAAAAGAGAGATTCACAGGGAGCGCTAGCCAAGGTACAGTAATGCCCGTCCATCCCAGCATGAGTAATACCAAACCGGCAACGAGCAGTGGCAGCGGCCAAGGGTGGGGTAAAAAAACTAAGGCTAGCGCACTACTGGCAGTGAGTAACCAGGCACTGAGCCAAAGATATCGCTTGCTTCCGTGCTTATCGATCCATGCCCCGACAGGCATATCGCTCAACACGTCGCTGAACCGAGCAGCAAAGAACACAATACCAACTATGCTGTAACCATAGCCGCCCTGCTCAGCAAGCCATAGTGGCGCATAAAGATAGAATGGCAGGCCCAAAGCAGCTAATGGTAAACCCGGCAAGGCGTATCGTAGATACCGCCAAGCCCGGAACGGACTCCGCATTTAACTCTCCATAACAGAGGCATTAATAATTGCCCTGCCAAACGTTTGTCGTGGCTGATCTGTTTATGGTTGATGTACGTACAAATTGCAATGAGAGATCAGCGATAATTTTATGCAAACACCATTCAATACAACGTCAACATCAGCACCGCTCAAAATTGCTGTTATCGGTTCCGGCATTGCCGGCTTAAGCAGCGCGTGGCTATTAAGCAAACAGCACCAGGTCACTTTATTTGAACAAGACGCCCGGCTCGGTGGCCACAGCAATACCGTCGACATCCAAACCAGTGCTGGCACCATTGCGGTGGATACCGGTTTTATTGTATTTAATGAGCGCTGCTACCCAAATTTAGTTGCGCTGTTTAAGCATCTGAGCATTGAATATAGCGGCACTGACATGTCCTTTGGCGTGTCATTGGATAACGGCCGACTTGAGTACAGCGGGTCAAACTCGATTGCCACTATGTTTGCCCAAAAGCGCAATATATTGCGCCCCCGCTTTTGGGGAATGCTAAAAGACCTTTTGCGTTTTTATAAACAAAGCGCTGACTGGCTTGAAACACTGCCAGCGGACCTCTCGCTCGGCGAGCTTCTGCGCCAAGAAAATTTCGGCCCCGGTTTTTGCGAAGACCATCTTTTGCCGATGAGCGCCGCAATTTGGTCGACACCGGTAGAGAAAATGCTCGCCTACCCAGCCAAAACTTTTTTGCGCTTCTGCGACAATCACGGACTATTGCAAGTCGATGAACGCCCCCAATGGCAAACTGTTTCCGGTGGCTCTAGAGAATATGTTAATCGGCTCGCCACCGGCTTTAACGGTACACTGAAATTAAGCTGCGGCATTAGCAAAGTACGCCGTTTCAAGGATTACGTTATTCTTGTCGACGCCCAAGGCGAGAGTCATCGCTTTGACCACGTCGTGATGGCCGGCCATGCCGATCAGTCACTTGCCATTATTGAAAACCCCAGCCCTGATGAATCACGCTTACTGGGCGCCTTCGCCTATGAGCGCAATGAAGCGGTTTTACACCGCGATGAACGCTTAATGCCCAAACGTCATCAAGTATGGTCGAGCTGGAACTACCTAAAGGACAGCAGCCAAAAAACCGACAAAGTCTCGGTTAGCTATTGGATGAATTTACTGCAACACCTGCCCTGCCAGGAATCGATTTTGCTCACATTGAACCCGCTAGAAGAGGCGCGTCCAGATCAGGTTTACCGTCGCTTTAACTATCAACACCCTGTTTTCAATGAAGAGGCCCTCAACGCGCAACAGTATTTATGGGACCTACAAGGCCAGCAGCGCACCTGGTTTTGCGGTAGTTATTTTGGCTACGGTTTTCACGAAGACGGCATTCAATCTGGCCTAGCGGTGGCTGAACAACTCGGCAATACGGTCAGACCGTGGATTGTGCCCAATCCCAGCAGCCGTATTCACCTGCGCAAACCACCGGTGATAGACAATGCAGCATGAAACCTAAATTGAGTACGGCTATTTATAAAGGTGAAGTTAGGCATCAGCGGCTAACACCACTCAGCAATCGCTTTGCCTACAACATTAGTAGCTTTTTATTTGATCTCGACGAACTCGACAAAGCCCAGCGGCACTGCCGCTGGTTTTCCCTAAATCGCTTTAATTTGTTTAGCTTCTACTTTAAAGACTTTGGCAATGGCAGCAGTGAACACCCCCGTGACTACCTTGAACGCTGTCTGAAAGAGCAAGGCTTAGAGGACACCCTCGCCAGCGCAAGCGTTCTCTGTTACCCGCGCATCTTGGGCTACACCTTTAATCCGCTGAGCGTTTACTACTGCTATAACCAGCACAAGGAGCTGTTTGCTGTACTCCACGAAGTGAGCAATACCTTTAAACAGCGCCACAGCTATTTATTCTCTGTTCCCGCCGTCGACCGCAATAAACCTACTATTCGGCAGCAGTGCGACAAGAATTTTTACGTATCCCCATTTAACGGCATGGCAATGCGCTACCAATTCCGATTGCGCCTGCCAAGCGACAAGCTGGGCATTAGCATCCGCGTTAAGCAAAATGAACAAGACGTACTCCACGCCTCGTTTCAAGGCCAGCGGCGTCCATTTAATGACCGAGAACTGTTACGCAATTTTTGCTCACTCCCGCTAATGACATTAAAAGTCCTTGGTGGCATTCACTGGCAGGCACTAAAGTTATTTAGTCGCGGATTAAAAATAGTCCCTCGACCAACTGAACCAAGTTCACCAATTTCACGTATTGGTAAGTAAATCCGTTGAACACACAAAGGGTCTACTATGAAATCAGCTGCTGCCACCTTAGATGGCAACTTAGAATCGGGCTGGTGGGCAAAACGCCAGCAGCAAATGCTCGCCAAAGTGCTTGCACCATTGTCCAAGGCATCTCAAGGGGTGTTAAGCCTAAATTTGCCCAATGGCAGCTGTGTTGAGTTTGGCGAGCATCCCTGCGAGCGCCTAAATCCCGTGGTTACCCTGCACAATTGGCAGGCGGTGC
Source organism: Zhongshania borealis (assembly GCF_039539625.1). Classification (NCBI taxonomy): domain Bacteria; kingdom Pseudomonadati; phylum Pseudomonadota; class Gammaproteobacteria; order Cellvibrionales; family Spongiibacteraceae; genus Zhongshania; species Zhongshania borealis. Next base: position 202,889 of record NZ_BAABDM010000002.1, read on the forward strand.
GCAAAGCCTTTACCGGCGGATCGGTCGGCTGGAGTGAAGCGTATATGGACGGTGATTGGGACAGCCCCAATCTTGCCATGTTAGTGGAGTGGGTTACCGTTAACGAAAGTGAGTTCGGCGGCATGCTGGACAGCGGTAAATTTGAAGGCGCAATTCAAAAATGGCGACATCGCCGCAATGCCAATAGCAAGCGCGGCAGCCGTCGTAATATCAGCTACCACTATGACCTGGGGAATGCGTTTTACCAACACTGGCTAGACCCCAGCATGACCTACTCTGCCGCTTACTATAGCGACGAAAATCAAAGCTTAGGCGAAGCACAATACGCTAAGTATCAACGACTTATCGATTTACTTGAGCTTAAAGACGGCGACCGTGTTTTAGAGGTCGGCTGCGGCTGGGGTGGCTTTGCCGAACAACTCTGTCAGCAAAAAGCCGTTGAGCTCCATGGTATTACCTTGTCCGAGCGCCAGCTCGAATACGCTCAGCAACGCTTAGATAAATTAACATCACAGGGCGAATGTAAAGGCAAAGCCGAGTTTAGTCTCACCGACTACCGAGATACCCAAGACCAATACGACCACATTGTCTCCATTGAAATGCTTGAGGCAGTGGGTGAAAAATACTGGCCGACTTACTTTGAAACACTATACCAGCGTCTCAAACCCGGCGGCCGCGCCGCGATTCAAATCATTACTATAGAAGAAGCCCGATTTGCAGAGTACAGCCGCAATCCCGATTTCATCCAGACCTATATTTTCCCCGGTGGCATGCTGCCCAGCCCCGAGCGCTTCCGAGCTGAAGCTCAGACTGCGGGCCTCGCCGTAAAAGACGAAGAAGCCTTTGGCCTGGGTTACGCCAAAACCTTGCATGAGTGGACAAAGAACTTTCATCAGCAATGGGTAGGCATTGCACCACTGGGCTTTGATCAACGCTTTAAGCGGATGTGGGACTACTACTTGGGCTACTGCGAGGGTGGATTCCGAGGCAAGTCCATTGATGTTTATCAGTTTGTCCTGGAAAAACCCTTAAAGTAAATCGACTCAGGGGCACTTTTTCTAGCCCCGTTTTTTAAAGATCTCGCTCCATCTCCCAAACCGGAAATATAAAACAGAGTCTTATATGCCTTTGTTTTATATTGGCCTGAAGACATTGAGTTAAGCAAAAACCAATCGAATTACGTAGCAGCTTGGGCCGCAATGGGCAATTTTCACGCAGACAAGTGGGGAACTTCTCCATCATCGGCCCCACTAAAGTTTTGAAAATCACTAAATTCACACATTACTTCATCGATAAATACGTATAATCCACGATCAAAATGCCGGGTTTAAACAGCAACCACAAGATTACACCGTGCTAAGATAGTGACACACAAAAAGGCGCTGAAGAGCAAACTAGCTATGAAAACAAACAAACGCTGGGGCAATGGAGCACGGGTCGACGACCTTGATACCGGTAAAAAAATTCTACTTAAGTCAGCCGTTGACTGTTTTATAACCAAGGGCATAAAGTCCACCACCATTGAAGATATCGCCAAAGTTGCCAATGTCACGCGGCGCACTGTTTACCGCTACTTTAACGGCAAGTCAGACATTATCACCGCGCTGATCGAGATCGAACGGCAGCGGATGTTTTATAAAGTGAAGGATATCGCCGTCCTACACGACAATAATTTTCCGCTAATGCTCGAAGAGTGTATTTGGTTTGCGGCAACCTATCGCCCACCAGAAGGCGGCAAAATCGACTTAGTATCAGGTGTAAATGCCGCTGAGGCGTCGCCGCATATCGATACTGAGGAGTCTGACGAACACTGGCGTGAGCTACTCAAAGCGCCCTTGGATGCTTACAATGCGCGTAATAAGCGCAATGTGAAACTCGATGACCTAATCAAAATAGTCGGTCGTCTTGTTATTTCCTACCGACAGTCACCAAGCACAAAGGAACAATTTAAAGCCAGCATGCTCGCGCTGATGCTTTAACCGCGCTGGGGCCACCGGCCCCACGCAAGCCAAAACTCCCCGCAAACCCCTATTATCACTCGTTTCACGCACCTTGTAGCAGCTAACCAGCATCGTTATTACCCACAAACCCCAATCTGTGTAAGTGATATCCCGAATACGCTCAAATGCCGCCCATCGCTATAGTAGCCCTACTTAAACAAAACAACTTATTTCGGGGCAAGATCATGGCTACAGCAACTCAAAAAACAGACACTTCAATCTTTGGTGACAACCGTATGCACCAATCTTCACTTAGCCAAAATGGTGCTAAACGCAGCGAATGGTGGCTAAATGTCGACTACGCAGAAATCGTAGAAATGAACCGCGCAGTAGCAGCACTACAACGCTGCAGCAACTAATATTGCACTAGGAAATGGAAGCATTGATACCGCGAGTTTTATCAAATGTATGGATGACAAGAATATTAGCTCAAACGGATCCATTTAGTTGCGCTAGACGTAAGCCAATCTATACTTAGGCGGTGCGCAGGCACTAGTGCAGTTCACCTTACTAACCACCCTATAAGCGCAATCGATATGGCAAACGCTGACGACCAATCCAAGACAAACACCCCTTTTCAGCAAATCGGCGAGAAACCAACGACAAAGCGCCGGTTTGGCAGTCATCGTGATGATTGGTGGCTAGATATTGATTACTCAGAAGATATCGACATGGACTCCGCGATCGATACCAAAGCCACACGCGATAAAAACAAACAGCCAAAATAAACCTCAGCACCACCAGCTATTCAGGTAGGCCAGTGCTCAGTTTTTAAGCCCGACCATCTCCGCAGCAGATAAGAAGACGCTCCAAACCGTACCCAGTTCACAGTTTCAATACCAAGGTACCCTCACTAGGGACTTTTCCCTATACTCGCAGGCTAGGCCTAGCGATACCTTACTTACTCATTACACACAGTCAAAAGTAAGTGAAGAGGATTCCCCATGGCTAACATCAAATCTGAAAGCACGTTTTTCCAGGAGTCGCGTCGCGGCACTAACACCATTAACGTTTACGGCGGCAGCCGCGCAGAATGGTGGTTAAACGTCAATTACGCAGAAGTCATTGAAATGCGTGATGCGGTCAGCGGCAAACTCAATAAAGCACGGGTAGCGAATTAATACCGGTGCACACAACACCGGTAAGCTATGATAAATTGGCAAGAAATAGACACCGTTCTGCTCGACATGGACGGCACTTTACTCGACCTTCACTACGATAATTTTTTTTGGTCGCAACACCTTCCCAAACGCTACGCAGAAATACACGGCGGTGAACCCGAACGCGTCACTAGCGATCTCTTTGACCTCATCATGGCGGAGCGCGGCTCATTAAATTGGTATTGTTTAGACTATTGGTCCAAGCGTCTAAATGTGGATATTCCCGCTTTAAAACGCGAAGTTGCCCATTTAATTGCACCACACCCCAGCACAGCAGACTTCCTAACCGCACTAGGCGATAGCCATTGCGAAACATGGCTGGTCACCAATGCCCATCGCGACAGCTTAAACTTAAAGCTCGAGCACACTGACTTGGCTCGCTGGATGCAAAAAATGATCACATCCCACGAGTTGGCCAAACCCAAAGAAGACCCCGAGTTCTGGCTTCGCCTCCAACAACACTGGCATTTTGACCCGGCGCGCACCTTACTCGTTGACGACACCTGCAGTGTCCTCGACGCTGCGGCCGCATTTGGCATCCGCCATCTACTCACGCTACGCCAACCCGACAGCAAGCAAGCTATTCGCGAGCAATTGACTTACCCCGCCGTTCAGCACTTTAATGAAATTTTGCCTATTCCTAGACGGGAGAATGTCGGTGACTGATACGCCCAGCGGTATTCGCTTAGATAAATGGCTTTGGGCAGCGCGATTTTACAAAACCCGCAGTCTCGCCAAGCAAGCCGTAGAAGGCGGTAAAGTTCACTACAATGGCGAGCGCTGTAAAGTCAGCAAAGAAGTGCAAATCGGTGCCAGCCTCAGTATTCGCACCGGCTGGGACAGTAAAATCGTTGATGTTATCGCCCTTTCCAATCAGCGACGTGGTGCACCCGAAGCCGCAATGCTCTATCGCGAAACCGACGAAAGCATTAGCGCTCGGGAACAACTCGCCGCCGACCGCAAAGTACTTGGCGCCGCTGCGGGCGCCTTACACCCCGAGCGACCAAACAAAAAACAGCGCCGGCAAATCCACCGATTTAAAAACATCAACGAATAAGCGTCTACTTTATAGCGCAGCCAAGCAAGACCCCACTTACTGTCCGCGCTATAATTGTCGCCTTTTTACTACGGACAACAATCTGCCATGAGCGATACTATTAGCCGCTTTATTTTTGACAACAGCGACGTTCGTGGCGAACATATTCGCTTAGAGAAAAGCTATCAGGACATCCTGAGTATCCACCACTACCCCCCGGGGGTCGCCAATCTATTGGGCGAATTTCTTGCAGCTGCTAGCCTGCTCAGCGCCACCATTAAATTTGAAGGCTCCCTGATTCTTCAGGTTCGAGGGGACGGACAAGTACCTTTAATTATGGCCGAGGCTAATTCCAAACAAGAACTGCGCGCCATTGCCCGTGATGCGAACCAAGCCATTAGCCTGGACTTTCAATCCCTCATCGGTAACGGCCAGCTGGCGATGACTATTTCCCCAGAGAATGGCAAGCCGTATCAAGGCATAGTGAGCTTAGATGGTGACAGCCTCGCCAGTTGCCTCGAAGCTTATTTTCAGCGCAGCGAACAGCTTGCCACCCGTATTTGGCTATGTGCCGACGGCAAAACCGCCAGCGGCATGATGTTGCAGCAGTTGCCCAGCGCTAAACCTGACCTAGACCGCTGGGAGCATCTAAGCACCATCGCCCACACCATCCGCGACGAAGAGCTGCTAAGTTTAGACGCAGAAACCTTACTCTACCGGCTCTACCACCAAGACGCAGTTCGCCTCTTTGACACCAAGCCGCTCGTCGCGCATTGCGGCTGTAGTCGCGAACGGGTGGCGCAGGCACTCACTTCCATTGGTCGCGAAGAACTCGACGACATTCTAAGCGAGCGAGAGCTCATCGAGACAAACTGTGAATTTTGCAATCGACTCTACCAATTTAATGCTGGCGATATAGCCGGTTTATTTGAGCAAGGTAGCGATATGACCCGCCACTAAGAAATTAAATTCGGGTATTTTCCCCAAACCGCACTTTCGAACTTCAAAAATTAGCGCTGTCATGGGTTTTTTGTAATAATGGCGCCCCAATTAAACAGCCACTTAGGGGTACTATTGCCCACCCCACAGCTACACAAAATAAGGCTGCTCTCCGAATTACGCGACAGGAACCCAGAGAATGAGTGCTGAAACAACGATTTACAAAGATTTAACCCCTGCTCAATTGATCGAGCAAGCCCTGAGCCGTGGCGAAGGCCGTTTGGCCGACAGTGGTGCCCTGGTAGTTACTACCGGAAAACGCACCGGCCGTTCGCCAGCTGACCGCTACATTGTGCAAGAGCCATCAACTTCTGATGCTATCGATTGGACTAGCGTCAACCGCCCCATCGCTCCCGCCATTTTCGACGCTTTATGGACTCGGGTTGAAGATTATTTAGCAGATCAAGACAGTTTTGTTTCCTCACTCCACGTCGGTGCTCACGAAGAACACTACATCCCCGTGGTTACTCATACTCAAACGGCATGGCAAGGTCTATTCGGCCGCAATATGTTTGTGCGCCCAGCAAAATACAACCCCAAGGGCAAAGAAGAGTGGACCATCATCAATTGCGCAGGCTTTGTTTGCGAACCTGAGCGCGACGGCACCAACTCCGACGGCTGCGTAATGATTAATTTCGCGCAGCGCAAAGTCCTATTAGCCGGTATGCGTTATGCCGGTGAAATGAAAAAAGCAATGTTCTCAGTACAGAACTTCTTGCTCCCAGAAAAAGACGTAATGCCTATGCACTGCTCGGCCAACGTCGACGAAACAGGCCAAACTACGCTGTTTTTCGGCCTATCTGGCACGGGTAAAACCACCCTGTCTGCAGATCCAAGCTGCTACCTGATTGGCGACGACGAGCACGGCTGGGCCAAAGGCTCTGTCTTCAATATTGAAGGCGGCTGCTACGCCAAGACCATCAACCTGAGCCAAAAGAACGAACCCATTATTTGGGACGCGATTCGCTTCGGATCTATTGTTGAGAACGTGGTTATTGAAGATCACACTCGCCATGCCGATTACGACGACACCAGCCTTACCGAAAACGGTCGCTGCTGCTACCCGCTAGAGAACGTTGAAAAACGTGTTATTGAGAACGCCGCCGGCGAGCCCAAAACCGTTATCTTCCTGACGTGTGATGTGTCAGGCGTGATTCCACCAATCTCGATACTGTCTAAAGAAGCCGCAGCCTTCCACTTCTTGAGCGGCTACACCGCTCGAGTGGGCTCAACCGAACTTGGTGCAGAAGCCGGTATCCACCCAACCTTCTCTACCTGCTTTGGCGCGCCCTTTATGCCCCGCCCCGCTGGCGATTACGCTGAATTGCTGATGAAGCGCATTGAAGACTTCGACTCGCAGGTTTACTTGATTAATACCGGCTGGACTGGCGGTTCAGGTGCGGCTGGCGGCACTGGCTCGCGCTTCCCCATCCCAGTTACACGCGCAGTGGTTGCTGCAGCCCAGAACGGTAGCCTGATCGGCGCCGAAACTGAGTGCTTGGAAGCACTGAATCTGACTATTCCCAAAGCAATTCCTGGCGTTGACGAGAAGTACATCAATCCGCGCAACGCTTGGGGCGATACCGCGGCATACGATGCAGAAGCGAGCAAGCTGGCACGTCTCTTTCAAGAAAACATCAAGAAATTTGACGTTTCCGAAGCCATTGTTGCCGCCGGCCCTAAAGCCTAAGGCATTACGCAATACAAAAAAGGGCAGCTTAGCTGCCCTTTTTTGTGCTTCAAACTTGCCTAGCGCTCCCGCACAGCCCACACTTATTGCGATTTAACGTAAAAGGCTTCGGCCTGCATACCAATTCGGCTTCTCACTGGATAAGTCTATGACGGCAATTCCCACGGCAGAGCAAACTGCGAGCTTTATCAACGACTGTCAGCAGGCTTTTCATGCCGGCCAACTGCAACGCTTGGTGCTGTCTAAATACCAAGGCGACGAACCCGAACTCAATCGAATTAGCATCCGTCCCGTTAGTCTTAAAAACACCTTACTATTGTCGTTTCTTTATGAATACCGCAATCGCCACGTGACGAAGAACATGAGCATGGACGATGCAAGCAGCCTGCTACATCGCTGGCTTGGCAGCGATTTCAATAATGCTCATATGGTGAGTAGCAGCTGGGAAATTCAGCTGCGCTTCAGTAAAAAAGGCAAACCATTACTGAATAAACATCGCATCAAAAATAGCCCCGCTAGCTCGGCCGACGCACCGCAGCACAATCGCGAAAAACATCGTTTTGTCGAGCAGTCTCGTCCCTACCTGCAGGCATTAGGCATTACCGACCAGCAAGCGCAAATCATTCCGGCTATGGCGCGCAAATGGAAACAGATTAACCGCTTCATTGAAGTGCTGGCCACAGCCATCACTAATACCGGCGTGGCTGAACACGACACGATCCACATTGCCGACTTCGGCTCTGGCAAGGCTTACTTAACCTTTGCGCTGCACGACTACCTCCACGACAAGCTGCACATACCCGCAAAGGTTACCGGCGTTGAACTGCGCCAAGACTTGGTCGACCTCTGTAACACCACCGCAGCCAATCTCGGCTTGAGCGGCATAAAATTTGAGCAGGGTGATGTTCAGCATTTCGCCGCACAAGAAATCAATGTAATGATTGCGCTACACGCCTGCGATACCGCCACTGATTACGCCATTCATATGGGGATACGCAGCGGCGCCGACATTATTATGTGCTCACCGTGCTGCCACAAGCAGCTTCGTCCCCAGCTCAAAAGCCCTGCGACCCTAGCGCCACTGCTACAACATGGAATTCACCTAGGCCAAGAAGCGGAAATGCTCACGGATGGTCTACGCGCATTGCTACTAGAAGCACACGGCTACGACACCAAGGTCTTTGAATTCATTTCGCTAGAACACACCAGCAAAAATAAAATGATACTCGCGCAGAAACGCAAGCAACACCGTGATAACAGCGAAGTTCTCCAGCAAATAGCCGACATTAAGCGCTTTTATGGAATTCAGGAACAATGCTTAGAGCGCCTGCTACAAGCAGACGCCCTAAATTAGCATAGTGAGAGATTAGGCAGGCACCGCCGAGTGAGCGTATACCCGACTCCGCAATCCAGCTACATTGAAACGCTGCCAGCGATCTTCACGCTGGGCTAATCGTTCCGCCACCGCATACATGACGGCTACATTGTGGGTTAGCCCTACGTGGCTACCGGGTACACGCAAGTTTTCAGTATTACTATTCAACTCTTTATCAATACAGAACTTCCAGTCAACGATTCCGTCACCCTCACTGTACATCGCTGTAGACGGCACCGTAGGCGTCGCTCGCCAACAATCGCCCCAGCCCAACATAGGATCAGTCATCGCACCAGGGTTCATTAGCTCATAGAGTTTTAACACTGGCCCCGTTACCCCATCCATGTCCGGGATATGAATAGGCGAGCCAAGGGTGATCACTTGGCGAACGATATCAGGGTTTTTATGGGCGAGTGTTCGAGCGTAAATTCCACCTAAACTCCAGCCAATCAGGCTGACTTTACGGCAATGACGCGCCGCAAGGTCTTTAACATGACGCTCATAAGCTAAATACTTTTGTTCACTCATGCCGCTATTTAAGCCTTGCTCCCAGCCATAAGCGGCAAAGCCGCGACGGCGCAAGAACCCGCGAAGCGCCGCTGTACCGCCATCGCCGGTCATAAATGATGGCGCCACCACAACCGGATGACCATCGCCACACTTAATCTTGTCCAAGGTTGAACGAAAACTGACCATCGCCAGCATTTCAAATATCACCCTCAGCTCTTTTGCTGTTCTTAAAACCGTGGGCTGACCATTGTTATTCTTAGATTGAGCCATTATCACCTCTTTATATTTGGGCAAGCAGCCTAAAAGGTAACAACCATATAACCTAAATTTATCGTTATATGCAATACCACTTGTATTGCATATAACGATGAGGGGAATTTATCGCGCACGGAATAGGGACTTACCGCAGTTTAGTATGTGCTTTCTAATTAAACACCGTAGTCTTGCATCCAAGTCAGCGAGCAAGCGCAGTTCTCGCCGAATTCAGGCTCACACAGCCTTTTACTTCAATTTTTACGAGGACGTCACCATGACCGAAGCAAGCAAAATCGAAAAAGCCAATGCCATCGCAAAAGAATTGTTTTTAGCTAACCTAGGCCTGGCTGGCAAAGTATTTGAACAAAGCCAAGAAATGCTAAAGCAGACTGAAGCCAAAATCAAAGAAACCGAAACTAAAGCCAAAGACGCTTACAGCAAGCGCAACGAATTCTTTGACGGCTTGGTTGCTCGCGGCGAAAAAGTCCAGAGCGACGCGGTTTCTAAATTCGAAACAAGCAAAACCCAAGTAACTAGCAAAATTGAAGATAGCAAAGCGCAAGCAATTGCCAAGTTCAACGACACTAAAGCGCAGGCGCTAGCCAAGTTCGAAGAACTTAAAAGCGAAAGTAATACTGCCGTTGAAACTCAGTTAAAAACATTGCGCGAAGGTTTTGAAAAAGTGAAATCTAAAGTTTCTGGCGGCTCTACTGAAGCAGCTGAAGTTGTAGCAGAAGCTACCGCGTCGTAAGCATTCGGCATCCGTTTTAGGTTGCCAAATCCTAGGTCTGAATCTCACCTATGCTTTTGCACGATGCGCCGTATGGCCATCGTGCTTTTTTCATACCCGAGTCCAGACTCATAGTTTCCGCACTGACAAGGTATTCTTGCCGGTGCATTAGATTCAGTAATTTTAATTTGCAATGGAGAACGCCATGAGCAAAGACAGTAAAAAAAGTTTGCAAGATCTTAAAGACGCTACCAACCACGCTGGCGAAGTCGCAAAAAGCATTTGGCTAGCTGGACTTGGTGCATATGGTCGTGCCTACGACGAAGCCCACGAAGTCATCGAGAAGGCGAGCAAAGAAACGCCTAAGCTGTTTACCGACTTGGTCGACAAAGGCAACCGCTTGGAAACTCAAGCTCGTGCTAAACTTGGCGAAGCTACCAATATTGGCAAAACCATTTCCATTGAAGAGCGCATTAGTAAAATGCGTGCTAGCCTTGGTTTTGGTCACACTGCCAGCGCCGACGATCTTAGCCGCCTCGAGAAAAAACTCGACGCACTGAGCAAAAAAGTTGACGCGCTGAGCAAAGCCGCTAAGCCGGCAGCTGCACCTAAGGCCGCTGCGACAAAAGCTGCACCAAAAGCAAAAGCACCACGCAAAGCACCTGCAAAGAAAGCTGTCACTAAATAAGTGATGCAAGTGTTAGGCAAAAGGGAAGATGATTCATTCATCTTCCCTTTTTTGTGCCGCAGCCTAATTGAAACCGGCGCAGAATAGACGAACACCGCTAGACACAGACGTGAGGTTCGTGGCACCTTGTGCCATCTTTCACAGGAGTCTGTCATCTCGGATGAAAACCCGCGACAAAATTTTATTAAGCAGCCTCGCCTTATTTAATACCGACGGTGAACCCAATGTCACCGCCGTTGATATTGCTAATGAATTGGATATCAGTCCCGGTAATCTTTACTACCATTTCCACGGTAAAGACGAAATTATTCCTGAACTTTACGCCGCCTTTGAGCTGGAACTGGTTGATATTCTCAGCGCGCCACTGGAAAAAAACCTTAGCGCGCAGGATACCTGGTTTTATCTATATATTGTTTTTGAGCACATATTCAACCACCGTTACTTCTACCGCAACCTCAATGATATTCTGCAGCGATACCCACAAATTGCTAAAAAGTTTTCTAAACTACTTGAACTTAAGGTCCAGGCAGCCCGTGCGGTAGCGTTAGAACTGCGCAGCCAAAATTTCCTCGAGCTAGACGATCTGCAACTTGAACGCCTTTGCGACAATATCGCCATGTCGCTCACATTCTGGCTGAACTACACCCAGCTACGCGAGCAACGCACTAGCAATGAAATGATGATTCATCAAGGCGTGTTTCAAATTATGTCGCTGGTGACCCAGCATCTCCGCCCGGAATTTCGCTATTTTTATGACGAGTGCTGCGCTTTATTTGACGCCTTAGCACAGGGCGAGGCTTAGTACCGACGGCAGCGGCTGCTTGCGAAATGACACGCTGGTGACTAGACGCGAGGCGTTAAAAATTAGGCCCTAAGGCTAAATCTGGCGTGCTATCTTCCGCGACCCAGTCAGCGCCGCCCCCAGCCCAAAAAACTTCCTCTCAAGCCTCGCACCTGCGCCTTAGTTTTTGCATAATGTCCGCCTTTCAATATCCAATAAGCCAATCATATGAATTCCATTCCCAGCCGTATTGCCCAAGAACTTGGTGTCAAAGAAGCACAGGTTAGCGCAGCTGTTGCCCTGTTAGACGAAGGCGCCACCGTCCCGTTTATCTCCCGCTACCGCAAGGAAGTCACCGGCGGCCTAGATGACACCCAAATGCGGGATCTGGAGTCCCGGCTGGGCTATTTACGAGAACTGGAAGATCGGCGCGAGACCATCCTTAACAGTATTCGCGAACAAGACAAATTAAGCCCCGAGTTAGAGCGTGATATTCGCGGCGCAGACACCAAGAACCGCTTAGAAGACTTATATCTCCCTTATAAACCCAAACGCCGCACCAAAGGCCAAATCGCAATTGAAGCGGGCCTAGAGCCTTTAGCAAACACTCTGTTTGATGATCCCAGCCAAGATCCCGCCAGCTTGGCACTGAATTATTTAAACCCTGAACAGGGTATCAATGATGTTAAAGGCGCACTGGACGGCGCCAAATATATTTTGATGGAACGCCTTAGCGAAGACGCCAATCTACTCGCCAAACTGCGCAATTTCCTGTGGAATGAATGCTTACTGTGCAGCACTGTCATGACCGGTAAAGAGCAGGAAGGCGAAAAATTCCGCGATTATTTTGCCCACAGCGAACCGCTCAAAACCACGCCGTCACACCGCGCGCTGGCAATGTTCCGCGGCCGCAATGAAAGCATTCTCAGCCTAGCCATTAAATTCAGTGAAGAAGAGGGAGCAACTCACCCCTGCGAAGGCATGGTTGCCGAATTCTGGAAGGTGAAAGACGAGGGTCGGCCCGCCGATACCTGGCTTAAAGAAGTGATCCGCTGGACTTGGCGCATAAAACTCTACACCCATCTGGAAACTGATTTGCTCGGCCAGTTGCGGGAACTCGCAGACAACGCCGCTATCGACGTGTTTGCCCATAATTTAAAAGATCTACTACTCGCAGCACCCGCAGGGCAGAGAGCCACTATCGGGCTAGACCCCGGCATGCGGACTGGCGTCAAAGTCGCCGTTATCGATGCCACCGGCAAGGTTGTAGACCACTGCGCTATTTTCCCAACCCCGCCACAGAACAAAATCGCCGAGTCTGCCGCGGTGTTGCTCGCCTTAATTAAAAAACACGGTGTTGAGCTCATCGCGATTGGCAACGGTACCGCGAGCCGTGAAACCGAGCGCTTCGTCAAAGATTTACTCAGCGCGCGCCCGGAACTCGGCTGTACCAGCGTGATGGTAAACGAGTCTGGCGCGTCAATTTACTCCGCCTCAGAATACGCCGCGAAAGAATTTCCTGACCTCGACGTCACCATTCGCGGCGCTATTTCGATTGCCCGCCGCCTGCAAGACCCACTGGCAGAGCTGGTTAAGATCGACCCCAAATCCATTGGTGTTGGCCAATACCAACACGACGTCTCACAAACTGCACTGTCGCGCACTTTGGAGACAGTGGTCGAGGACTGTGTAAACGCAGTAGGCGTTGATGTAAACACGGCTTCACCAGCGCTGTTAGCACGTGTTTCCGGCTTAAATTTAAGTATTTCAGCCAATATTGTTGAATACCGCGACCGCAACGGCGCCTTTAAGAGCCGCGAGCAATTAAAAGAAGTCAGCCGCTTTGGCGCCAAAACCTTCGAACAGGCTGCAGGGTTTTTACGGGTAGTTGGTGGCGACAATCCACTGGATGCTTCTGCAGTGCACCCCGAGTCCTACAGTGTGGTCGAGAAAATTGTGAACCGCTGTGGCCGCGAGGTCAGCAACGTGCTGGGTGACAGCAGCTTCTTGAAGACACTGAAACCGGCGGAATACGCCGACGAACGTTTCGGTATTCCCACGGTGACCGATATTTTTGCCGAACTCGACAAACCCGGCCGCGATCCGCGTCCTGATTTCAAAACCGCGACATTTAAAGATGGCGTCGAGAAGTTATCAGACCTAGAGCCCGATATGATCCTGGAAGGCGTGGTCACCAACGTGACTAATTTCGGCGCATTTGTCGATGTTGGCGTCCATCAAGACGGCCTGGTTCACATTTCAGCACTCGCCAACCAGTTTGTTAAAGACCCACATAGTGTGGTCAAAGCTGGCGACATCGTGAAAGTGAAAGTCATGGAAGTAGATGCTCAACGCAAACGCATCGCACTGTCTATGCGTTTGGATGACAAAGCCAGCGACGTGCAATCAGCAAATAGCAGTGGCGAGCGGCGCGGTGCACGCAATAAACCAGCGGCAATGCCCAAACAGCCCCCAAAGGCCGAAAACACGACCATGGCCGCGCTATTTGCGCAGGCCAAGCAAAAGAAACGTTAACACCGAGCTTATTGGTTTCGCATTTCACAGTGCTCCGCAGCCGCCTCGGCGGCGCGGATGTCACTGGCGCTATCACGATATAGCTGGTCATCAGGCGCGAGCGCTTCGGCACGACTAATCGCCGTTAGGGCTTGCTCCTTACAGCCACCGGCCAGCAGCGAATAGGCGTAATTATTCCAGAGTGCTGGGTCCTCAGCGCTGAACGTCAACAAATGCGCAAACAAGGCAATTGCTCGCTGATTCTCGCCTTGCGACAGGGCTAAATTTGCCTGCGCGGTAAGAACCGGCTGAGAATCTGGCCAGCGTTCCGCGGCTAGAGCATAAAAACCTGCCGCGAGCTCAGGGTGGCCAGTTTGCTCAAAGGCATAAGCGCTGCTGATTGTCGCTACAGGCTCTGCCGTAACTGGCAGACGACTGCTATCGACCATAACCCGCGCCCAGTTGTCAGTGCGATCCCATGTTGCGATAAAAGTCGAAAACGGCATGCGATAATAGGCATGACTCCCCGAGTGCAAAATCAACTCTTCACTGTCTAAATCGTAGCCAACCGCAAGCGCATAATGCCACTGGGGCCACCACGAGAAGCTCAGATTTTGAAAGACGAGAACTGGATTCCCGGAGCTGATTTCCCTAAGTAGGGCATGAAAATCTTTCGCCAAGGGGTAGGGTAGCAAACCCAAACGACGGCTAGCGGCCTGCATTTCCACGGCAAGCGATCCCTTTTTACCGGGGATAAACAAGCGCTTTGCTAGCTCGTTTTGATTCGCATCAATACCGTAATACTGGGCGACTTCAGCCAAAGCCGCAGGGCCACAATAGAATTGCTGCTGCGCAATAAACGGCACATCTAGTTGGCGCCGCGGCGCGATGGTCTCGGCGTATTCCTTTAGGGGTAAACCTGAACAGGCCTGCAGAAGCAGGCACAGTAGTACGAAGGTTTTACTTCGCCGCATTAACAAACGGGAAGATATCGGTAATACCCAGCACATCAGTAATAAAGAAGATTAAGACCAATAGCGCTAACAGGCCAACCGCACCTGAGCCCGCTGGCATTTCAGCCATACGTTCGTGGAGCATGGCCAGTTCGGTAGGGCTTAGCGCGTCAATACGTGCCTCGACATCTGCAGGTGACACACCTAATTCCAGTAAACGAGAACGCACATCATCACTGGCCAGTGCAGCTTTCATTTCTGCACGATCCGATTGAACCGAATATTCCGCTACCATTTTATCGGTGCTAATTACCGCCGCAGAGGCGGTACTAGCTAATAATCCAGTCCAAATCATAAAGCCGCTCATCACGACAGCGGTACTACGTTTTGCCAATACTTTATTCATAAAGCTCACTCCAGTATAAAATTAACCGCACACAAAGGTGCCGGTGCGGCCTAGTAGAACTTAAAGACTACTCGTCTCAGGTTTACTCATGACCAGTTGGCCATTTTCAACGGGAATGGTTGCTCCCGGCTTATGATCCATAATGACCGTCTCAGTTTTACCGTCTAGTTGGTAGGTAACACTATAGCCGGTAATTTTCTGATGCGGATCTTGTACAGTATTACAGCGTTGTTCGGTGGTGGTATATACGTCTTTTTGCTGCATATTCTTTTGTACTTTATTACCGGCATAGCCACCGGCTGCCGCACCCGCCACGGTCGCTAACTTCTTACCGTTGCCGCCACCCACTTGCTTACCAATAACCGCACCCAATACCGCGCCAATAACCGTACCAGTGACCTGATTGCCGTCTTTTACTTCAGCCTGATGCTGTACCACTTCGTCATAACATTCTTGCCGATCAGTGTAGTAGGTTTCAGTAATGGCCTTGCTGTCGACAACCTCAGCAAACTGCGGCTTTTTGTTTTCTACCAAGGTGTTATAGCCGGCGTAACTGCCAGCGGCTGTGACAGCAACCGCGCCAAAAATGCCGCCTACTAATAAATTTGTGTTCATGCCTGTATCCTCAGCCATCAATTGCTTGTAGTGCTATGACTGTAGTCGAGGCTAGGAGTGCCGTTAGAATGGCAGCCAAGTCTGTGCAGTATTCACACTCTGTGTATTAGCCGCAAGGGCATTGGCGATGAATTGCTCATAGTAAAAAAGCGAAATACACTGTTATTTCAATAACTTGCTGCGCAGCGCCGAGGGCATCACCGGTATAACCGCCAATTCGGCGACGCAAATAGGCCGCAAAGCCCAAACGAAAGCCAATAGCCGCAATGAGTAAAACGCCCAACGAAGTTACGTCAATTAAAAAGAGCAGGGGAATAAGCACGACACCGGAATACCACCAGTGTTTTAGCGGCATTGTCGTCGCCAAGGGTTTGGACTTGCCTTCGCCACGAACGTAATCGAGGTCGAGCAAATACGAGGTCGACACCCAACGGCTAAACACATGCCCCCACAGGAGGGCGCCACATACTGTCGATGCCGATGGCATGGCGCCCAAACTGGCCGCTTTCAGGGCCAAAATTAATATCAGGCCCACGGTGCCGTATGTGCCTATCCGCGAGTCTTTCATTATGCGCAGCACATCTTCACTACGCCAACCACCACCAAAACCGTCGCAACTATCAGCAAATCCATCTTCATGGAAAGAACCGGTAATCAGAATAGATGCGACCATCGACAACAGCACGGCAATGACGCCATTTGCAAACACGGCTAGGGCCACCACGTATACCAACGCTGCCAAAAAACCGACCAACAAACCCACCAAGGGAAAATAGCGCGATGCGCCGTTGAGCTTTGCCTCGGTAAAACTTGGATCTTCAGGCACCGGCAGACGCGTTAAAAACCCCACTGCCAAAATAAACACCTGCCATTCATAGCGACACTGTTGCCGAGATATCAAATGTTAACTCCACATTGCATATACCCAGAATAAATTCTGGCCACCAATTTAAGTCGCTTAGTGTATCAAGCCCGCTCGTATTCATGTGTTTTTATTCAAAAGCTAACGGGATAGCGGCTAAACTCTTGCAACCATCACCCACTCCCGGCCGGCCGCCGGTATCAAGAAACTTTGATTTTTCAAGTGCATTACGCCCAAGCCACAGCTCTGCTAAACTGCTTAATTACAATCTCAGAAAAACCTTCACACATAATTAAAGGTCCTATTATGAGCATTCAGACTGGCGACAAGATCCCCGCAGTAACATTGAAAGTTATGGGCGAGAAAGGCCCGCAAGACATTACGAGTGAAGAAATCTTTGCCGGTAAGAAAGTTGTGTTATTTGCCGTACCTGGCGCCTTTACACCGGGTTGTTCAATAACGCACTTGCCTGGCTACGTGGTAAATGCCGACAAAATAAAAGCGGCCGGTGTCGACACCATTGTCTGCATGTCAGTTAACGACGCCTTTGTTATGGACGCCTGGGGCAAGTCGCAAAATGCAGAAGAATTGCTAATGCTTGCCGACGGCAACGGCGATCTCACCAAAGCCCTGGGCCTAGAAATGGATGCCAGCGGTTTTGGTATGGGCACCCGCGCCAAACGCTTTGCGATGATTGTCGACAACGGCAGCGTAAGTCATATCGCCGTTGAACCCGCTGGTGGCGTTGACGTTAGCGCCGCTGAAAAAATCCTCGCCCTGCTGTGAGCGCACGCCAGCACACGCTCCGTGTGCTGATCTTCGATTCCGGCGTTGGCTCACTGAGTATCGGCGCCGCGATACACGATCTGCTTCCGGAAGTTGAACTGCTCTACGTCATGGACCACGACGGATTTCCCTATGGGGAATGGGACGAAGCCAAGCTCACGGCGCATATATGCGCCACCATAGAACAGGTTCTGTCCGCTCACCACGTAGACTTATTGGTCATGGCCTGCAACTCAGCAAGTACGGCGGTATTACCGGCGCTACGCAAGCAAATTACAATACCCGTTGTTGGTGTCGTGCCCGCCATTAAGCCTGCGGCGGCGCTGAGCCAAAGCGGCGTTATCGGCCTCCTAGCCACCCCCGGCACCGTAAGCCGCCCTTACACAGCTCAACTTATTCAAGACTTTGCCGCTAATTGCCAAATTATTGCCGTGGGGAGTCGCGAGCTCGCTCCCGCAGTAGAAAATTATATTTGGCATGGACAAGAACTCGACGCGGTCCTCCACAAAGTAAAAACAGCGTTTAGCCAGCACCCCGAATTTGCCCATATGGACACCGTAGTGCTGGCATGCACTCACTTCCCATTAGTCGCCAAGCAACTCTCAACATTAATGCCAAATATTAACTGGGTGGATTCTGGTCAGGCGATTGCGCGACGGGTGGCCTTTCTCATTGAGCAATTAGGTCTGACGACGATGCCGGATAAGCTCGCCACGCAGTCAGTGATTATTCTTGGTGAAGAGCCCATAAGCGCAAGTTTACGGTGTTATTTGCAGGCTAATAATATTCACATCAACGCAGGTTAAATGCCTCAACGCTACTATTATAAGTCCCTCGCACCTCGCTCATATTTTTCATGGCAACATTATAATTCGCGATACGTTTACGACGGCGCTCATCATTATCACGGCCAGTGCCTATGGCGGTTTTATCCATAGTATCTAGGCATTTTAAATAACGCTCACTATCATCCAGATAGCGTTCTACTCGTCGTTTAGCGGCATTCATATCGTCGGCATCAGCAATTGCGCCATCGACCAAATTTTTGGGTACTAAGGGCAGAATACATGCTGCTTTTGCGAGTGGTGCCCAGCAAACAATAATTAAAAAAATAAATGTGCAAAAACGCATTAATTCGATCCGGAGAAAAATTCTTTGGCAGAGTATACCCACAGAACTGTCGAATGTCAGATGTCGCTGGCAAAGCACTCGCGGAGTATTAGAGAGAGGTGACGTAAGAAGGAAAATTCCCGCGGAAACCACGGTGTTAAACAACTTGTCTATTTGTTGCGAGGGTAAGCCCCTGTCTAAACAGGGGCGATGATTTGTATCCTTATGCTTACGCAGGCGGAAATAAGCACACCACCGTTAAAAGATCTGATGTCAGACCTTGGTTTATAGTGCCCGGGGGTCAAAACCACCTGCGTAAAACTGGCTATACCATTTGCGGAATTTAGCGATAGGACCGTCACCATCACACAGGATAGGGAGGGGGCGGTAAATCTTATGTTCCCAAATCGGCTTATCTTCTTCTAGCTGGCCAACGATATTGGCGATGATCGCAGCGTTAACACCACCTTTTTTGACTTCGCCGTTTACTTTGGGCTGAATGAATGCAAAGCGAACCTGCACCGTGTGCTCATCTATTGGCGTGGTCAGACCTAATAAAAAGGTATCGGCAATACCTTCGAACTTGGTAAAACCCTGGCCTGGGCCAGCACTACCGGTTCGAATAGAACCCTTCACTTCACCTCGTGGCGTTGGCATATTCGCCACCTGCAGACCGCGTACAAATGGGCCGTCGTAGGTGGTTTCCCACTCAGGGAAAGAGGCTGTGCCATGTACATATTTAAAATGCGCTGGATCAGCAGCATTCTCAGCCATTTCTTGAGGATGCGTTTTAATAATCCACTCATAGCGGTCTTGAGGTGACCAGTCGTCGCTATTGGCTTCATCGTGACTGATTACTTCCCACAACGGCGCAACACCATCTGGGTGATACCAGGCCCAAATCACTTGATTGGTTTCCGTAACAGGGAAGGTTTTCAGGCACTTTTTACCGGCTACTTTTGGCGGCATATTCTTCGCGTAGGGCACATCAACACATTCGCCCTCAGGGTTAAATTTCCATGAATGGAAAGGGCACACTATATTATTGCCTTCAATGCGACCGCCACCGGTGCCAGAGCGCTCGTGAATACCGTGACCAAGGTGCGCGCCCAAATGTGGGCAGTAAGCTTCCATCAGCACCGCTTTGCCGGCCTCGGTGCGGAATAACACCAACTCTTCATTAAAATAATGTACGGCGCGAGATTCGCTCGGCGCCAGCTCGTCGGAGTAAGACACGGCAAACCAGCCGAAGGGCATGGGCATAGGGTAGCGTTTTAGCATTTGGCTAGTCATTATTCTGTCCTCAAGGCACTTGGCGCCAAACCATAACATTGGCGAGTTTGGCGTATTTTGCCCACACTTTACTCTCCACACCTCCACAGACAATGACAAATGGAGACATGACACTGGCAAAAAACGCCATTCTGGCGCAGGCCAAATAAGGGCAACCGTCCTTGGCCGCTAGGCTCAGCAGGCATATTTTGCGCTTAACGCCAGCTTTTGAATTTTTCCATCATCACATCGGCGCCCATGCGAATCAGCGACTCATTAGGCGAGCCAGGCTGCACGCCGGTAGCCAAAATAGTTTGCTGCACGGCAATCTCTTTAGCGACTTCTTCCATGGTTTGCTCGTCAACCGGCTCCCCCTCTGCAGTGGTCGCCTCGCCATTTGCCGCAGCACGAATTTGTGCATCACGCTCGGAGCCCGGTTCAATACCGCCGCGGCGCATCACTTCAACCACCGCCAAATCTTCCGCCGCCTGGCGACTATCAATTGGATTGCCCTCGGCGTCGTAAATGCCATCATTTGGCTCATAGGCCGTTTCAGGTGCCTGGCCCATGCTAATACGAATCATCGCGGCTTCGGTCGAATCCGGCGCCACGCCGGCTTTACGCACCGCCGCCTCTGCCGCACGTGCTTTGCCTGCCTGCATCGCGGTAGTTGGATTACCATGACGATCATATATAACCGCCGTTTGATTAACCTCGGCGCTGGCAGATGCCTCGGCAGCACTGCTGCCTTGGGAATTTGCCGTTGATTCTGCCGCCTGCAAGGGCAGTGCAAACATAAGTGCAATTCCTGCCAAGGTATTGATAGTTTTCATTTTTCACCCCTAATTCATCTGAAATTTAATACTATTGAATTCTTTTCCAAGCCTGCACAGGCGAAGCTCATTGGCCCAAGCTGTGGTAGCATCAACGCCATGACTAGCACAAGCGCCCCATTACAAGACCGCTTTGGTCGCAGTGTAGATTACCTGCGCCTCTCGGTCACCGATCGCTGCGATTTTCGCTGTGTATATTGCATGGCGGAAGATATGACCTTTTTGCCGCGCAAGCAAATTCTTAGCCTTGAGCAGTTATACGATGTTGCCAGCAGCTTTGTTGAGCTCGGCGTACGGAAAATTCGCCTCACTGGCGGCGAACCGCTGGTTCGCAATAATGTGATGGCCCTGATCCAACGCTTGGGCAAACTCGAACAACTGGAACAACTGCACCTGACCACCAATGGCGCCCAACTAGACAAATACGCTGAGCCACTGAAAGCCGCGGGTCTAACGGGCATGAATATTAGCATCGACAGTCTTCAACCGGACCGTTTTAAGGCGCTAACGCGCTTTGGTGAACTCAGTAAAGTACTCGGCGGTATCGACGCCGCCGTCGCCACAGGCTTTGAGCGCATTAAACTCAATGCCGTGATTCTCAAGGGTCGCAATGACGACGAAATACTCGACTTAGTCGATTACGCTCGCCACCAAAACGTCGACATCAGTTTTATTGAAGAAATGCCGCTAGGCCATATTAGCGAGCACGACCGCGCCTTGAGCTTTATAAGTAGCGAGCAAATTCGCGACATCATCCACGCCCGCTACCCCTTAACCACCAGTACCGAAAGCACCGGCGGCCCATCGCGCTACCACCGCATGGCCGACAGCAGAAGCCGCATCGGTTTCATCTCACCCCACAGCCATAACTTCTGCCACCTGTGTAATCGGGTACGGCTCACTGTCGAAGGCCGCCTGCTATTGTGCTTAGGCAATGAACACTCGCTAAACCTGAAGGAAATTATTGAGGCGCACCCCGGCGACACGCAGGTATTGCAAGCCGCCATCATCAAAGCCATGGACCTGAAACCTGAGCGCCATCATTTTGATCTCGACGGCGAACCGCAAATCGTGCGCTTTATGAATACCACCGGTGGCTAATGCCAGCCCCGTCCGCGCAGCACGTTTTCTCAGCGAGCCTAATGTCACTATGAGCAGTACAGCAATCATCGCTCAGCTCGGCCTCGAACCGCATCTTGAAGGCGGCTACTTTCGGCGCAGCTATACCGCGGCACACAGCATCAACGGACGCGCGGCGATGTCGTCGATCTACTATTTACTTAGCGGCGACAGCCCCGTTGGCCACCTACACCGCAATCGCTCAGACATTCTGCATTTTTGGCAGGGCGGCAAGCCGCTGCATTACACCCTAGTGTCACCCAACGGCGAGGTGAGCCACCCCATAATGGGGCCGAATATCGCCGAGGGTGAACTCCTGCAAATGCTCGTGCCCGGTGGCTACTGGAAAGCATCGGAGTTAAAGGCAAACCGCTTAGCATCCAGCGACTACGGATTAATTTCCGAGGCGGTATGCCCCGGTTTTGATTTTGCTGACCACGAACTGGCCAGCGCCGCACAAATCCAGCGCGACTACCCTCAGCATTGGCCTGAACTCGCGCACCTTATTTCGCCCTCAGACCACGACAACAAGCAATAAACTTGGAAGCCCCGCCATGAGCGACGCCCGTGAAAACATCGACAAACTCATCGCCCAATTAGCTGAGCAGGGCTATATCGCCAGCTCCGCCATTGCCACTACGCTCTATATTGCCCAGCAATTAGAACGGCCTATTCTTATCGAAGGGCCGCCGGGCGTGGGCAAGACTGAACTGGCCAATGCCACCGCCGCCATGCTCAATAAACCCATGTTTCGCCTACAGTGTTACGAGGGGCTAGATGAAAGCAAGGCGCTGTACGACTGGAGATACAGCAAGCAATTACTGTACGTGCAGGTCTTAAAAGAACAGCTACAAGAAATCCTTAATGGCGCCGAAGGCTTGAGTTCCGCGGTCGAGCGCCTCCACAATTTTGACGACATTTTTTATTCCGAACGTTTTCTGGAGCCCCGGCCGTTGCTCAAAGCGCTGCAGAGTGACAGCGGCGCAGTATTGCTCATCGACGAAATCGACAAGGCCGATTATGAATTTGAATCACTGCTGCTAGAAATTCTTGCCGATTTTAAAGTTACCTTGCCGGAAATCGGCACCTTAAGCGCCGTGCATAAGCCCCTGGTTATCCTCACTAGCAATAATACTCGCGACCTCAGCGATGCCCTTAAGCGCCGCTGCCTGCACCTGTATATTCCCTTCCCAGAGGCCAAGCTAGAAAACCAAATCGTGCAGAGTAGGGTGCCCGAGGTACCCGAAGTGCTACGTCGCCAATTGGTGGATTTTGTACACAGCGTGCGCAGCTTCGACCTTAAGAAACAACCGGCCATCAGTGAAACCATCGATTGGGCCCGCAGCTTACTGCTGCTGCACAGCGACCGCCTGTCAAAGCAACTCGTCGAAGACACACTCAATGTGCTGCTCAAATACGAGGAAGACATCGCCATGGTCACCCCAGAGCTGCACAGCCTAATTAAAAAATCCGAACGCGAGCTGTAAATCCACGCCCATGGATAGCACCTTGCTGCAATTTATTCGGCACCTGCGCCACCACGGCCTGCCGGTATCGACCGCCGAAACCCTAGACGCGATGCAAGTCACCGCGGCCTTGGGCTATGGCGACCCAGTCTTGCTTCGCGACGGTCTCGCGAGCTGCCTAGCCAAAACCGTCGATGACAACGACACCTTTGCACTGTGTTTTGAACGGTTTTTCCACCTCAACAATCCTCAGACGGAAAGCGAAGCCCACGCGGACGAGCAAGGCGAGAATGCAAACACGGACCAAGCGAACTCCGAACAGGGCACCGGAGCAGAAGGCAGTGCAGCAAGCGCCGAGGAGCCCGCACAGGGTGATGGCGACAGCCAGGGCGAAGCGGGTGGCGAAGGTCAAAGTGACGCGGCCATGCCCGGTAAAGGTGGCGGCGGTGGCGGGCAGGGCAGTCAAATCCGCGCCGAAGTAATGCGCGCAGCAGCCGAAGTCAATCTGGAGAATATTCAATTTCGCACCCAGCGCGGTATTTTTCGACGTCGAATTCTCCAGGCACTAGGTGATCAACAACGCCAAGCTGAAATACAAGCATTGCGCGAGGCGGGTAATGACGAACAAGCCAACTGGCTTGAACAAATCCGTCAGGGCCAAATAGACGCCGTCATTGAGGTCATCAATCGACAATTGTTACTCAACAACGACGCCGCTACCCGCGCTATTCGCGACGATATACTTCAGAACAGCTCTCTGTCGGCCATGGAGTCTTATCACCGCGAGCGCCTGCCGCCACTGATTCGCAAACTCGCCAAAAAACTCGCCTCCCGGCATCGACAGCGCCAACGTCACGCGCGCAAAGGCAAGCTCGACCTTGGCAAAACACTGCGCCGCAATATCGCCTACGGCGGCATTCCCTTCCATCGTTATTGGAAAACTACTCGCAAAGATAAAAGCGAGATTTATGTTTTATGTGATATTAGCGGCTCGGTCAGCGCGTGGTCGCGGGTGTTACTGCTGTTTATGCAGGCACTGAACGACGTTCTACCCAGTACTCGTTGTTTTGTGTTTTGCGGGAAAAGCATTGAAGTCACTGATTTATTCCGTCAGCACCCCGCCGACGAAGCACTGGCAATTGTTCAGCAACGCCACGGCTTAGGCGGCAGTGACTATGGTCTGGCACTAAATAGTTTTCGCGATCAGATTTCCGACAAACTCAACCGCCGCAGTTGTGTAATTATATTAGGTGACGGACGCGGCAACGGCGGCGATAGCGGCATTGCCGCGCTTCGCGATATATACCACCGCGCCCGCCTAGTGCTGTGGTTTAATCCAGAATCGCAATACAACTGGAACACCGGTGATTCAGAAATACGGCGCTATCAAAGTGCAGCACACTATGTCGCAGAGTGTGGCTCACTGCGAAAATTAGAACGCTTACTCGACGGCCTATTAAGTCTATTGCGTTAAAAAAACGCGAAATACTGCGGCACTAATTCACCGTCATTAGCGATGTAGTCCACGGCTAAACTCGCTACTATACGCACTGACCTAGACCAACCTGGATCACTATGAACAAGCTCAAGCATTTTATTAGTCAGTCATTCATTGGTGGCGTGTTGGTTATTGCCCCTATTATTATTTTATTGCTGGCCCTGCGCTGGGCAATGCAAAGCGTGCAGTCGCTCATCGCCCCACTCACCGATCCACTAGAGCGTATAACCGGTGCACCAAGCCTGGCGATAGACGCCGCCGTTATCGTTTTAATATTGCTCGGCTGCTTTATGGTCGGGACGTTGGTCGCGACACGCGCCGGACACTGGCTGCAAAATTTTGTCGACAATCACCTCGCCCGGTTTGCGCCTGGCTACAAACTCATTCGCGATATTATTCAGCAAATGTTTGGCGCCAATAGCAACTCACCATTTACCCGGGGCGAAGCCGCGGTTGTGCAGCTGTATGGCAGCCACATTCCCTCCCGCGCAACGGCCATTATCACCAGTCGTCACGACAATGGTTGGTTTACGGTGTTTGTACCGACCGGGCCCAACCCCACCTCGGGCTTTGTCTATCACCTGCCGCCCGATTGCGTCGAACCACGCCCCGACATTAAGTTGGACGTTGCGTTTAAATCGATTATTTCTTGTGGCGCCGGATCAGCCGAACTCGGCATCATCAGAACCGCAGAAAATAAGCCGGTAACTCAGTCATAATGATTTCTACGCTAGCCAAGCGATAACAGCGAAACCATGATGAACCAAGCCACACTGATTAAACCGGTACTAAAAGTCTGCAGCTTAATTCTGCTGGTCTTTGGCTTGCTGATGGCTGTGCCACTGCTTATGGCCATCATCTACAACACTGGCAACAGCCGCGCGTTTGCCAGCGCTCTGGCCTTAACGGTGACTCTCGCCGCGTGTGGCTGGATGCTATCGCGGTCCTACCGCATGAATATGCTCACCCCCAGACAAATGTTTTTGATCACCACCAGTTCCTGGCTGATGATCTCACTGACCGGCGCCCTACCTTTTTTATTAATACCCGGTTTTTGCGACTTCACTGACGCCGTATTTGAATCCGTGTCTGGCCTAACCACCACCGGCTCAACCGTATTAGTTGGGCTCGACGATATGGCACACGACATACTGGTGTGGCGCTCCATGTTGCAATGGATCGGTGGACTTGGGGTCATTGGTATGGCGGTCGCCATTTTGCCCTTTTTAAAAGTGGGCGGCATGCGTCTTTTCCAGACAGAATCATCCGACTGGTCAGACAAAACCACCCGCTCCGGCACCATGGTGACAATGATCATCTACGTTTACATCATACTGACCTTCTTGTGCGCGGGCGCCTATATGCTCGACGGCATGGACGGCTTTCACGCTGTAAATCACGCCATGACCACTATTTCAACCGGCGGCTATTCCACCTCAGACAGCTCCTTTGCCCAATTCGCCGACCTGCCGAGCCACTGGATTGCCATCTTCTTTATGATCTTGGGTGCTATGCCGTTCACCATTTACGTGCACTTTATAATTAAGCGCCACTGGCAAGTCTTTAACGACCAACAAATCCGCGGGTTCTTACTCACGCTGCTCACCCTCAGCGTCTTCATTACGCTGCATTTGCTCTCAGAAACCGACATCGATCTAGCTCATGCTTTCACGTATGCGAGCTTTAATCTGGTATCGGTTATCACCACCACTGGCTACGCCAGCGGCGATTACTCTCAGTGGGGCGAGCTAGCCGTAGCGGCCTTTTTCTTTGCTATGTTTATCGGCGGCTGCTCCGGCTCCACAAGCGGGGGTATTAAAATATTTCGTTTCCAATTGCTGTTTATGATGATGCAAGAGAGCATTGTTCGCGCGGTACACCCACGTGCGATGATCCGCCGCTACTATAATAACCGCCCGGTCGATGACAGCATTGTGCTATCGGCAGTAACCTTTGTATTTATTATGCTGGTGTCGCTGGTCCTTATTACCTTGCTACTGGCCTTCAGTGGGCTAGACCTCACCACCAGCTTAACTGGCGCCGCCACCGCACTCATGAACGTTGGTCCCGGACTCGGCGACACCATCGGCCCAGCCGGCAATTTCTCAAGCCTGCCCGACAGCAGTAAATGGATATTAAGTTTAGGGATGTTGTTAGGAAGACTGGAGTTTATGACGGTGATATTGATACTGACGCCAACGTATTGGAAAAGCTAAACACCGCCGCACTATTTCTTATTCCGCCGTGCTACCCACGTTTCTAACAAGTCGGCGTTGCGAATATTTTTACGGAACGCGACATCCGCAATATCACCGATAACCGGCACACTACCCAGCAAAAAATCCAAGGCTATATAGCCAAGCATTTTCAGCTGCAATGATCTCGGCGCGCTTAGCTTGTGGGCCTGCCAGATTATGCCCAAGCCGAGAAGGGCACTGAGCAGATCACCCGCCACCGGCAGCAAACCTAGCAAGGCGTCAATACCAAAGCGCCAAGACGTACCGGGAATTAACCAAGCGCCATCAAGCAGGGTGGCTAGCTGCCGACTGCGGCGCAAGCGCAGCTCGATTTCACTGTCAGTCATTTCGCTACTTCTTAGCAATAATATAAACCGCGTGGATAATCCCCGGCAGATAACCGCACAGAGTGAGGATAATATTGATCCAAAAATGTTTCCCAAAACCGACTTGTAAAAAAACCCCAACGGGGGGTAAAAGTATTGCAAATATAATACGGACGATATCCATGTGTATTAGCCTTCAGTTTTTAACATTGCTGCGTGCCAGTAAAGATAGCACAAAAAAATAATGTGTAGCCGGAGAACAGAAGCGTTGCTAGCTGTCACGTCCAGCGTCTTCGGCATAAGCATTTAAGTCCGCCCGTACGCTATTAAAGCGAAACAGGCCAATCACCAATACAAGTAGGCCGCTTATCGCCAAGACCCAGGCAATCGCGATATTAGCGTCGAGCTCGGTAAAGAACTGGAACAGTATCGCCGCCGCGCCCAATAACGCTAGGCCGGTGCGAACGTAGGCGAGAAACGTTCGTTCATTTGCAAGGCGAGTCCGTTCTAGGGCCAGTTTGTCGCGGGTATCTGAAATACTGCTCATGCGTCACCTTGTTTTACGTGTCGATGCTATTCGTGTCTTTCTTTTTACTGGCTTATTACGTAGGCTTCAAGCGCTTAATTTGCGACTCAGTACAGGCCCAACATTTTGCACACCTTAGCACAGCTTAAGTCAGGGAAATTAGCCGGCAGTCAGCGCCTGACTTTAACCGCGGACCTCACATCACTTCCCGCCGAAATACTCAGCCTCGCTGATAGCCTGGAAATTTTGGATGTGTCTAACAATAAGTTAAGCAGCTTGCCCCCTGAGCTTGCTCAACTTAAAAAACTGAAAATCCTGTTTGCCTCTAACAATTGTTTTACATCACTACCAGAGGTGCTCGGTCAGTGTGAAAATTTAGAGATGATCGGCTTTAAATCCAACCAAATTAGGACGATTACCGCTAATGCCCTGCCGCCAAAATTGCGCTGGCTGACATTGACCGATAATGAAATTGAATCGCTACCTGCTGCGCTAGGTCAGTGCCCCCGCCTGCAAAAGCTAATGCTCGCCGGCAATCGGCTACAAGTGCTACCGCAAAGTCTAGCCCAGTGCCAAAACCTTGAATTGCTACGAATTTCAGCCAATCAGCTACAACACTGCCCAGAACACATCCTCGATCTACCTAAATTGGCCTGGCTGGCATTTGCCGGCAACCCCTTTAGCCAAGATGACGCACGCAGCGTTTCTGTGCCAGACGTACCATCCTCAAGCTATACGCTGCAGCATGTGCTCGGCCAGGGTGCTTCCGGGGTAATTTCTAAAGCGACTTGGAATACGCCACCGCCACACTTAGCTCGCGATATCGCTGTTAAAATATTTAAGGGCGAGGTGACCAGTGATGGCTACCCACAGAATGAACTACGCGCCTGCGTAAAGGCGGGAAATCATCCCAATTTAGTGAAATTAATTGCGAAGGTAGAAGAAGAAAACTGCCTCGCCTTGGTCATGAATTTGATTCCACCACGGTACAAGAATCTCGGACAGCCACCGAGTTTTAGCAGCTGCACCCGTGACACCTTTGCCGACGGCTTTACACTATCAATTGCGCAGATCAGTAAAATTGTTGAGCAGATAACATCGGTTGTTGCACATCTTCATGACCAACAACTCTGCCATGGCGACGTATATGCCCACAACACCTTATTTGATGATGACGCCAACATACTGTTTGGCGATTTTGGCGCTGCGTCGATGTACCACATGCTCAGTGCTCAACAACAAAGCAAAATAAAAACGATAGAAGCGCGTGCCCTAGACTACTTTATTGATGATTTACTTAGCGTGTGCGCGCAAGAAGACCAGTGCAACCCCCAGTTTATAAAACTGAGGAAACAGTCCCTCACGTAGATCACAAAAAAGCCCAATCAATACATTGACTGGGCTTTTTAATTAAAAATTTAAAATAAAACTATTTTTTACTTTTCTTATCGTCGCCATCAGCATCAATTTTGAGCGATGTATTTTCGCCATCGCTATCACTTTCAAACGCAAAAGCACCTTCGCCGGTGTCGATACTCACTGAGGTAGAGCTTTCCTTGGCAGCGGGTGCGGCGGCTTTATCATCAGCACAGCCCATTAAAAAAGTCGCAAATAGCGCCAATGTCGTTCCTATCAGAAGCTTTTTCATAATGTCTCATTTATTTATGAATGTAACGAACACTATTGAGACTAGTTTCAACCGGCATAGTTCACTATTGGCATAACACGGTGATTGAAATGGACCGTTAGACAAAACTATTTAGTGACTCAGAGATGCTGTTGACCAACAAACATCCCTGAGTAGTAGCATAACGGAAGTGCTATTTTCCGATATCTAACTTTGCCTCCACGCCTTCATGTGCGGCAAAAATAATATAGCTACGCAGTGCTTGCACATCTTTCTTATTCAGCCTGCCCTTAAACGATGGCATACCACGGGTGCTCAATGCGCCGTCGATAATAACCGACTGCATGGCTTCATCTGCGACAAGCAGGGGAGACCAACGTAGATCCGGTACTAAGCCACTAGAGATAACATGGTCGCCATGACACACCACGCAATTGGCGTCGTACAGTGTTTTGCCCATTGCGATCGTCTCTGCATCGGCGGTGGATTCTGGCGGCACTGGCCGCTTCACCACCTCGCTTGGCAGCGCCGGAAGGGCGGCTTTCCCACCGAGCTTAAACACCATTAAACGGCCGACGCCTGCGTCACTCGCTGCGGGGAACAAGCCACCGTATACCAAGGCGAATGTCCCGCCCCAGCCCGAGGCAACGGCAATATATTGCTCGCCATCCAGCTCGTAGCTGATAGGCGGTGCGACAATCCCCGTTTGCGCAAAAAAGTCCCAAAGACGTTCGCCGTTGTCGGCGCGGTAAGCCACCAATTTGGCATCCGCATTACCTTGGAAAACCACACCGCCAGCGGTAGAGAGAATGCCGCCATTCCACGGGCTGTTATGTTCTACCTGCCAAGCGGCCTTCTGTTTAACGGGGTCCCATGCCAGCAGACGGCCTTTTACCGCGGCCTTTACCGCCTTGAACTGGGCGATTTCAGTCGGCAGTGAACCCATCGCGCTGTCTGCACCGGTATTCCAACCCTTTGCGTTAAACACGAAGTCTTTATCGTCGGCGTAAACATAAGGTGTTTCCATTGCCGGAATATAGACTAATCCAGAATCCGGATTAAACGACATAGGGTGCCAGTTGTGTCCTCCAAACGGTCCCGGCAATTGCATATACGGCGCTTTACCACCCCAGCGCGCTTCAGGGATTTCTACCGGCCGACCCGTTTCCGAATCAACGTGCGTCGCCCAGTTAACTGGCACGTAATTATTGGCCGACAGCAATTCACCCGTCGCCCGATCAATGACGTAGAAGAAACCGTTTTTAGGGGCCTGCATAATGACTTTGCGAGACTTACCATCAATATCCAGTTCAGCCAAGATCATGTGTTGCGTTGCGGTATAGTCCCAGGTCTCGCCGGGTGTTGTCTGGTAGTGCCAAACGTATTCGCCGGTGTCAGGCCGCAGCGCGACGATAGACGAGAGATACAGATTGTCGCCGCCACCGGGGCTGCGGATACTCTGATTCCAAGGTGAACCGTTACCCACACCGATATACAGCAGGTCTAACTCAGGGTCATAGGCCATGGAGTCCCAGACCGTGCCACCACCGCCATATTTCCACCACTCGCCTTTCCAGGTATCCGCGGCATTGGCCATCGCCGGGCCTTCAAAACCATCGGCTGGGTTGCCGGGCACCGTATAAAAGCGCCACAGCAGCGCGCCCTTATTGAGGTCGTAGGCAGAGACATAACCCCGCACACCGTATTCGGCACCACCATTGCCGATAAACACCTTGTCGCGAACAATGCGGGGGGCACCAGTAATGGTGTAAGGCTGACTTTGGTCCACAGTAATTGTGTCCCACAATTTTTTGCCTGTTTTAGCGTCTAGCGCAAGAAGGCGACCGTCGATGGTGCCAGTGATGATTTTGCCCTCGGCGAAGGCCACCCCGCGGTTCACCGCGTCGCAACATAAATCTGCTGCCTTGCTGCGATCGACCTTAGGGTCATACTGCCAGAGCAGGGCGCCGGTTTTGGCGTCTAATGCAAATACCTTATTCCATGTTGCGGTGACGTAAATCACGCCATCAACCACCAGCGGCGTGGCTTCAATGCCGCGGCTAACCCCCAAATCAAAAGCCCAAGCCAAACCCAAATCACCGATGTTATTTGGGCTAATTTGGGTCAGCGGTGAAAATCGTTGTTCAGCATCTCCGCCGCCGTGTTTTGTCCACTCAACAGCGGTTACTTCTGCCGGACTCGCCGGCGGTGCCGGCGTTTTAGCGCAAGCGAATAAAAACAGTGAGCTGAAACATAAAAGGCTGGCAGATTTCAGGATAGGCAATGGCCGGATATTACGCATTATTGTCTCCATGTTTTACATGATTACTTTTATGGGTCAGACAATGCCAAGCAAATGAACAGGTGTAAAGCACAAGCGTAAAAAACTCATCCCCAGCCTCGGCTCGGAGATGAAACACAGGAAACAAAGAATGCCTGCGAGCGTCGACTATCAGCGGCCCGGCATTTTCTCCAGGCAAAAAAAAAGAGCGCTCATATGAGCGCTCAAAAATACCTAGAGTAGGAGACTTCAAATGATTAGAGGCTAGCTAATACAGAAAGTTCAGCGGCGGAGGGAGCAAACCAATAACTTCCGCTGACTGGGGTCGAAAAATCCGTTAGGTGATCGTGTACTCCGTCACCTGAAACACCAAACATACTAGCCAGAATATGATCAAATCGCTGCATATCGCAGCTAAATGCTAGGAAATACAAGCCATGTTCCAGCACCCCGCCATAGGGGACACTGCGCCGATATAGTTTTTGCGCCTCGCCATTTATTTTCACATCACTGCGACTAACATGGGAATTTTCTGGCATCCGCGCATCATCAAGCTCAATGCTGTCCGGCTTGGTACGACCAATAACGTCCTCTTGCTCGCGTTGACTAAGGGCGTGAAAACTTGCGAGGTTATGCACCCACTGCTGGCTCATTACATAGCTGCCACCCGCGCCAGCTTCGCCCTCAGGGATCAATGCAACCACCTGCTGGCCCCGGCCTTTGGGGTTTTCGGTGCCGTCGATAAACCCCGACAGATCCCGGAAATCCTTGTACACGAAGCCTATTTTCTCAAGGTTCAGCGTCGCCACCGCCGCCAAAGCAGCACTCAGTTCCATGGCGGCATCAAAATTCGCGCTGTGATTATCGCCGTGCAGCCACACTAAAATACTTTGCTGGGTGGCCGGCGCGACTAGGTGCCCCTCGCCAATGGCAGTGAACGATTTAAGCCCGTGAGGCACTGCATCTGGGGTAAGCCGCTGCCAGCAATCTGCACCAAAAGCCCAGACATTGTTAACATCGGCACTCAGTGGTAGCGCGATAGCACTGGCCAATGTCGCACGCAGTTGGGCGTCGCTTAGCCCCTCTATAAGTTGATACTCCAAGAAGAAGTGCGAGGCGCTGCCTTCTACAAAAATTCCCGCTTGTGGTTCCACCATGTCGGTCTCCTATTTCATTTGCAATTCAATCAGTATCTTATAAACATGACAATCACGTCATCTACAATGCTTGTTAGTAGCTTGGCGCGGATTTACACTGAGCGGCCTTTTTATGCTCCGCAGAGGATGCCATTTTGGCCGCATCGTTAGAACAAAGACTGGCTTTTTTTGCAGCAGAACCCAAACAACATCTACTGCGCCAAATTATGCGCGGCATTGAGAAAGAAAGCCTGCGCGCCGACCCCGACGGCATGCTCGCGCAAACAGATCACCCCGCCGCGTTCGGTTCGGCACTTTGCCACCCGTCGATAACCACCGATTTTTCTGAAGCCCTACTTGAGTTTATCACCCCAGTAAGCGCCTCAATTGATGAAACCCTTGACGAACTCGACGCCATTCACCGCTTTGCCAACAGTGAACTCAACGACGAGATCATTTGGAATGCGAGTATGCCTTGCCGGTTAGGCAAAGGCGACGACGATATCCCCGTGGCTCGCTTCGGCAGCAGCAACACCGCCACCATGAAAACCCGCTACCGTTTGGGGCTGGGTCACCGCTACGGCCGCAAAATGCAAACCATTGCGGGCATTCACTATAATTTTTCTCTGCCGAAATCACTGTGGGCAGAACTGCACGCCGCCGATGGTAGTGAACTACTGCTAGAAACCTATATCACCAATAGTTATTTCGGCCTGATTCGCAATTTCCGTCGTTACGCGTGGTTATTGGTGTATCTGTTTGGTGCCGCCCCGGCGGTTTCCCGCTGTTTTTTAAACGGCCGCCCCCACCAATTACAAGCCTGCGGCGATTACACCCTCTATGGCCCACACGCCACATCGCTACGCATGGGCGATTTGGGCTACCAAAGTGACGCCCAAAAAAATCTGAATATCTGCTACAACCACCTCGACTTCTATGTCGAAACACTGCGCCGGGGTATCACTACCTCACACCCTGACTACGAAAAATTCCCTCACGACCAGCAGCTGTCGAGCGGCCTGCTGCAAATAGAGAACGAATTTTACAGCCCAATTCGGCCAAAACGCGTCACCCAAAGCGGCGAAATTCCAATTGGCGCCCTGCGCCGTGCCGGCGTCGAATACATTGAAGTACGGTGCCTAGATGTGAATCCTATGTTGCCGCTGGGCATCAATGCAGAGCAAATTCGTTTTATCGACGCCTTCTTACTGTTTTGCTTATACCAAGACAGCCCACCATGTGACGACGACAATAACGCCGAAATCAGCGCCAATTTATTGGATGTGGTCAACCGCGGCCGGGAGCCAGGCCTACAGCTAAATCAAAATGGCCAACCTCGCGCGCTGCAAGCGTGGGCCGAAGAGCTTATCGGCGGCATTGGCAAAATCGCCGCGCAATTAGATACTGCCCACAGCAGCAGCGATTACCGCGAGAGCTGCGCCCAACAGTTGGCTAAAGTTCACAATTCAGCGCTTACGCCCTCTGCGAAAATTGTGGCCGAACTCGAGAGTGGCGTGGAATCCTACTACCACTACGCCATGGCGCAATCCCAGATTCACGCCAAAGGTTTCCGCGATCGCGGCCTGCGCTCGGCTGAGGCGGCCCGCTTTAAGCGCATGCAGGAGCAATCATTGACCGCGCAGGCCAAACTGGAGGCGGAACAAGCAGGCGAAAATTTTGAGGATTACCTAGCGCGTTTCTACGAGCAATACCAAGCGCTGTGAATTACCTCGCCCACTTTTTACTGGCCCAAGAAGTATCTGAGCACTGCAACTTAGACACGCACGGACTACTAGTGGGCGGATTGCTCGGAGACTTTGTTAAAGGCCCGCTACGTGGCGATTACCCCAGCACCTGGGAAACCGGCATTCGCCTGCACCGGCGCATTGACGCCCTGACCGACAGCCATCCACTGGTTGGCCACTGCTTAGAATCACTACCAAGCGGCTACCGACGTTTTGGCGGCATTATGCTCGACGTGTGTTTTGATCATTGCCTAAGTGTGAATTGGCAAGATTTTTACTCTCAGGAATTAAGTAGTTTCACCGCACAAAGTTACCAACGCCTATTAGCGAGCAGCGATGATTACCCCAATGCCGCCAAACGTCAGATTCGATTTCTGGCCGAGTACGATGTTCTAAGTAAAATGGACAACTGGCATAATATTGAAGCCATGTTGGGTCGCATTGGCCAAAGGGTTAAGCGCGATAATCCACTCAATCATTGCGGCCCAGAATTGGCATGCTTACTGCCTTTAATTAACCAGCAGTTCACGGCCTTATACCCGCAACTCGTCGCACAATTATGCGATGAATTCGCGTTAACGCCGCACTAAACCACCCGGCTAAGGTCGGACTTGTCAGCTTTCAGATAATCCCCTACTGTATGGCGCTCACGGAGAGACCCACTATGCCACTCACATCCCGTTGGATTTATGCGTTTATTGTATCTTGCTGCTCCGCACTGCTGGGCTATGCCCTGTACACGCAATACTTTGATGGGCTTCATCCCTGCCCACTGTGTATTACTCAGCGCGCCTTTTTTGTCTTAACTGCCCTGGTCGCGCTCACCGCGCTGATCGTTCACCCCCAGCAAAAAGGCCGTTATTTTAGTGCTGGTTTAATGCTGTTATTTACCGGTTTCGGCGGCGCAGTAGCCTACCGACAGGTCTGGTTACAAGGCCTACCCGCTGATCAAGCTCCAGCCTGCGGCCCAAGCCTCGAGTATATGTTTGCTAATCTGCCTTTTAGCGAAGCCTTTAGTACCCTGATGATTGGCGACGGAAATTGCGCGGAAATTGTGTGGACACTGTTTGGTTTAAGTATGCCCAACTGGTCGCTATTCGCCTTTATCGGCTTGGGGCTGTGCGCCATTGTCAGCGCGCTGCCCATGGTTAAGCGCTAATGCTGGCAGGCTTTTTAACCCTGCTCGGCTGTCAACTGATAGGCGAGGTTTTACAGCGCGCCTTTAACCTACCTTTACCCGGCCCAGTTATCGGCATGCTGCTGTTATTTGCCGGCCTGTGCGTACGCGGCAATGTGCCCAAGGACTTGGAGGCCGGCAGCCAAAAACTGATTGAGTTACTGCCATTATTGTTAATGGCTCCCGCAGCAGGGGTGTTTTTTCTGGGCGCCGGTTTTGCCGACCAATGGCCGGGCTTTATTGCCGCAGTTACCCTTGGCACGGTCAGTACCTTGGTATTTTGCGGCCTGCTAATCCGTTTTTTAGAACGCCGGAATAGCCGCTCATGACCGATATCGTCCACGGCCCACTGTTTGCAATCACCCTCACATTACTGGCCTATCAGGCCGCCATGATGCTCTACCGCAGTAGCGGGCGCGCCGCGATTTTGCATCCCACTATTAGCGGCGCCACTCTGATTGCCCTTGCGCTATTGGCCTTTGGCCAGGACTATCATGCCTACTACCGTAATGTTAACTGGCTAACCTTCCTCCTCGGCCCTGCCACTGTGGCTTTGGCAGTGCCCTTGTATCGGCAGTTGCACTTGCTGCGCAATATGGCCGGGCCTCTGCTCATAACGGTGACGGTCGGTGCTATTTTTGCGTCGGCGTCGGCGTTAATCCTGGCCTGGTTGTTTGGTGCCAATCAAAGCACCTTACTGTCCTTAACCACCAAGTCCATTACCACGCCGATCGCCATTACCGTGACCCAAGATATCGGCGGCATCACCACTATTGCAGTGGCATCGGTGATTTTGACCGGAGTCGTCGGGATCACCACAATAACGTGGTTATTTAATAAACTGGGTATTCAAGATGATCGCCTATGGGGCTTTTGTCTGGGCCTTGCTGCGCATGCCATTGGCACTTCGCGAGCCTTTGAACGCAGCCCCGTGGCCGGGGCGTTTTCGAGTTTAGCGCTGTGTTTAACCGGCGCGTTTACTGC
This sequence comes from Zhongshania borealis, assembly GCF_039539625.1. Lineage (NCBI taxonomy): Bacteria > Pseudomonadati > Pseudomonadota > Gammaproteobacteria > Cellvibrionales > Spongiibacteraceae > Zhongshania > Zhongshania borealis. The sequence goes on from NZ_BAABDM010000002.1 coordinate 239,586, forward strand.
TGTATTTGTCCCCTTTGCCGCACATTGGTTTTTATAATTAACGGCAGGCTAAACACTAATAACTAAACGTCAGCGGCTCTTTGCTTTCACTGTTTACCGAAACGGGGAGCCGGAAATCTGCCGGCATTTTTTTTACGGTATATAAGCGGTCTCGAGCGACATGCTTATAGCTAAAATAATCGTCGGTTAACGCCTGAATCTCGTAGGCATCGTAATGATCCGCATTGGTGGGGTCAGCCAGTTTCATTCCTTCCAAGGTAACCCAACCCCGGAAAATACGAAAATAGGTGCCGCCCGATATACCCCAAAATCCAACTTCAGACTGCGTGCGAACATCGCCATTCTTGGCAGTAGAACGAAAATCAGCGCGGTAGGTTCCGTCCGCCGAACGCTCGGTTAGCCACTCTTTGCGACCACCGTCGTTGGTTTTGCGAATGCCATACCACTTGCCTAGCAACATTGTGCGGCTATCGCCGCCAACGATTTTAGACGACTGCGTGGGCACATCCGCCAGGACGTCGTTGCTTTGCGCCTGCACATGACTTTCTAAGTTAGTAGGGACCGGTGTCGGCTGCTTGCTGGTTTTAAACTGACTGCAACCCGCCAGCAACACCGACAGAACACCGAAATAAAGCGCTTGTTTCATGTAAAAAATCATTCCTAAATACTAGCCAATCGGCCGTTTAGTGTTCATATTATTTCGTATAGCCGACTTCGGGCTTAGCTAAGCGCTTGAATTTCCTCTAATTCCAGCAAACGCTGATGGGCGGGGAAATACAGCGCCGTCACGATCGCGCATTCTACCCCAGTTGCTCGTAAAGCTTGTGCATAAATCTGCATTTTTGCGGTATATCGTTCCGCTTGCGCCGCTAAAAACACATCGACACTGCCGCGCGTGCTGGCGGTTTTGTAATCGACAATCCAGCAGCGTCCCTCATCAATAAATACGCGGTCTAAAATGAGAGTTTGCCAATGCCCAGCCAACATACGACGAATAGTCTGCTCGCTATCTTGCCATTGATAACTGCCGAGTATCCACTGCCCCTTAGCACAGTTGAGCGTGTTATCGAGTAGACTCAGCACACGCTCAACACTGTCTTCTAACGCAGGTTCTGGATGGCAGTGATGGCGCAAACGCTGAGTGACGCCCTGACGTAAACGCCGTTGATCTGCCGTCCATTGCGTGCTGTCGCCACCGCGACCCAGTCGCTCCATCAGTTCATGAAATACAATGCCTACTGCGCGGTCTTCGATATTGTCTTCCAGCACCGCATTCTCAGTTTGGCGCTGGGCGCGCTGCAATGGCGAAACCACGGGTTCAGGCGGCTGCCACGCGGGGTTGAGCCCAAGGTGATAATCCCGTAAACGCGGCGCCAGCGGCACCCGCATGGGTGCGACCGCGTCATCTTGCTCAATAATCTCTGCCGTTTCAAAGGCGTCGCCGACGCTGTCCCACAGCCTTGCCAACACACTGCCTGATTTAGCGGCAACATCGCCTTTACTATTTATTTGGCAAACACCAAATAAATGTAACTCACGCTTCGCCCTCGTCAGCGCCACGTAGATCAGCCGGTCCATTTCCTCGTCGAGGGCGCGGCGCTGACTCTCGCTCATATAGTTGTACAGCTGGTCTGCCGCTTTATCACCATTATTACGCTGAGGCTTCGGCGCAAAAATCATATGACCCCGCAGCCGCTGCCACGCTAAAAGGTCGCGGTCGGCATTACGGCCCGCCGAACCCAAGCCCGGCAAGATTACTACGTCAAACTCCAGACCTTTGGATTTGTGAACCGTCATTAATTCGATCGTGCTACTGGGCGGCGCAGCGAACAAACGTTCTAAAGCGCGCTCTAAGCCCTGAATATCTTCCAGTAAACCGGCTGGCGCGTAGTCGTCTAAAAGTCGCAAAACTCGATCAATATCACTTTGCTGATGGGTTTCAATACACGCCGGACCGCCCAGTAGATGCCAAGCACTGCGCAGGGCCCAGCGCAGATCACGGCTTTCTGGGCAGCTCTCCAACCATTGCAATGTGCTGCGCAAGCGGCTCACAGCATGCTCGCCATCATCGCTGAGTTGTGTGCTTAAGGCCTCGTCCATAATAGCGTCGCGCAGCAACATTGGGCTTTCTCGCAAGCGCAACAAATCGTCCCAGCTCAGACCAACAAAGGGCGCCCGTAACACACTCGCCCAAGCCACGTCGTCAGCCTCATGCCAGAGCGCCCGCAGCAGAGCCATAAAATCCATGACCGCTGGGGTCGTGCCAAGGCTATCAATGTCTTGTCCGGAAAAGCCCAAACCCGCCGCCTTAAGCGCCGGAATAATATGTTTTAAATGACTCCGGCTGCGAATCAGAATTGCCACTGATGACGTCCTGCCCACCTCCGCATCACTTGCCTGTAATTCCAGTAAGTAATCAGTAATCTGCTTGGCCTCGGCCAAGGCTGCACCCGCTTTGCCATCAACCCCCTTCGCCAATACTTGCGGATGAATTTTCACCACACCGGCATTGCTGCGCTGGGGCAACGCCGCTTCGTAGTGACGGCCACGGTCAGTAAACAAAACCTTAAACGCGTCGTTTACCCAGTTAACCAAATCTGGCGAAGAGCGGAAATTGGCCTTGAGCTGCAGCGGCACAAGGGTTTTACCAGCAAAGCTACCGCGCTGCATAAGTTCGTCAAATAAGCTCACCAAACTGCCGCGGAATGCATAGATCGATTGCTGTAAATCGCCACAGAAAAACAAACTGCGGCCGTCATTGTCTTCCCAACCCTGACACAGGGCCTCGAGCAATTCGATTTGACTAACCGAAGTATCTTGCATCTCGTCCACCAATATATGGCGCACGCGATCTTCCACTAATAGCGCATCGCCGACCGCCTCACCGTGCTCAATCGCGCCTTCGCTGCTCAGGGCAATAATTGCACGCTGAGCAATCTCGCCAAAATCGACGCCGCCTTTGCGCTCAAAACTGAGCCGCAGATGGGCGAGTAAGTAGGCGAGGGCGAGACGGAAATGGCCAACCAATTCTCGGCTGCTATCGGGGAAATACGGTGGCGGCAAATTGGCGATGCAGGCGAGGTGTTCTGATACCTGCGCAAACTGATCTGTGTCTTCGAGGTTTTTCAACCAGGCCTTGGCCTCGCTGGTGCCGGGCTGACCGGCTTTGAGTCCGGCGTAATTTAAAGAGCGCGGCTTATACAACTCACCCTTGCCGCTGAGCATGGTGCTCGCCAAAGTTTGAATCAGCGCAAAATCCGCCAAGCCCAAATTTTCAGCTAAGCGCAGATCCGCCGCCCACGAATGGGCTTCATTACTACCGGAAGACTCGACAAAGCCGCGAATTAATTGATCGATGTTTAAAGTCTGCAATGCCTCCCAGGCCGGTTCAAACTGGCTGGCGACCTCTTCAGCCAGCGCCTGCTCCATTTCATCGATATCGCCACTTAGCACGTCTTTTAACCACTGATCGCGCTTAGACAAAAGTGCCGCTAATAAGGGCAGCAAGGTCTCGATGCGATTGCTGCCGTAGGCCAATAAACTCTGCAGGGCGTCAGCCAGCGCTGGTGGGCAATTTGCGGCATCCATTTGCCGAAATAGGCTGAGTATCGCCTCACGGTAGAGCGAATCGGCATCGCTAACGGGCGCAGCGGCGCCCAAGCCTGACAACAAGGGCAGGCGGCGCACTAGGCTGCCGCAAAAGCTGTCAAAGGTGGTTATCCGCAGGCGAGCACTATTTTCTAGCAAGGACCAGTGCTGGGCAGCGTCATGGACCAAGACCTGATTCACCGCGTCGCGAATATCTTCTTCAAAGCCTGAGCTGGGTGGTTCAGTATTTTCGCCGCCCAGGGCTTTAGCACCCGCTTGCAAGGCATGAACAACCCGCTCTTTAATTTCACCTGCCGCTTTATTGGTAAAGGTGATGGCGACCACTTTTTCTGGCTGATCAACGGTGAGCAGGCAGCGCAAGTAGCGCAGCAGCAAAACACCGGTTTTACCGGAACCGGCGGGGGCGCGCACCAATACCGAGTGGCTGGGGTCAACGGCACGCTCGCGCTGATCTTGATCTGGCGGACGTGGAAAATTGCTCATTCGGCATCCTCCTGCTCGACGGTGTCCCGCAGCAAGGGCAGTAAAAACTGACTAAAACTGCGACCGTAATTCTGGCTGTAATCGTGATGAATATTGCCCGCCAAAATACCTTCCGCCATACCTTGCAGTGCGGTTGACCAAGCATCGAGCTCGGCCTGCCATTTATCTGGGCTATCAACGTCATTGTCTTTATCCGGCCGTTTAGCAATCACGCTATTAGCCCAATTGCTACGCATGTGAATCGCTAAGTCCTCTGGGCTTTTAAGCTGGGCGAGCATAACGCCGTCGATATGCAGTGAGTCCTTAACTTCATCTCCCGACTGCACCAAAGCATAGATCGGCAACTGAGGTTCAGTCAGGCTATCGACATTAAGTGAGCGGCCATTAATGCTGCCGGTTTTATAGTCGATCACCAGATGCTTTCCGCCAACATTGTCAATGCGATCCATGCGCAGCCTTAAGGGAATACCCGCCAATTTGGTTTCGATTAATTGCTCAACCGCGATCACTTCAAAGTCTTGCAGACGCTGTTTTTCTTTTTCTTCTAGCCAGCTGCATACCAGACGAATCACCCGCTCTTTTTCAATATTTAATAAGGATTCGCCAAAGCGGGCGACGCTAAACTCCGGCCCCTGCAACGCCTGCTCGCAGCAACTGCGCACGGCGGCCTCTAGCTGCACGTTATTTAGGGCATCGAGAGCCGCCTTGTTTTTTAGCCGCTCCCAAACATGCTGCATGGTGTCGTGAACCAAAATGCCCTGTATCCGATGATCAAGACCTTCGGCTGGCTGCGGGAATTCCCGCAGATTTAAACGGTACTTTAAAAATGCGAAGAACGGACTGCTGGCGTACTCCTTAAACAAACCCGTACCACCGCGAATACTGTCGCGCTGCGCTGAGTCTACCGCGCGAACCTCATCGCTAGTGGGCGTCGTCACCTGACCACTGGTTTGGTAGCGATTGCCAATATCCCGCTGCTCGTCGTCTTGCCAACGCGGCAACAGTGAACAAGGACCTTGGGGACTACCGACCTCGCTTTCACGGCAATGGCTAATGTGCACCTCCGGCGCCGACGCCAAAAGGCTACTTAAAAGCATGCGGTCACGCTGTAAACACAGGCCGGGATCGCTACCCTCTAGCCCGGCTTGCTGCTGCAATTCCAAAGGTAAAAACGGCGATGGTTCAACTCGGCGCGGCAAGGCACCGTCATCAAGACCCATAATCCACGCTGCGTCAAAGCGCAGGCCAAGGGCATCGTCGTATTGCATAATTCGCACAGGGCAAGCCCAGTCACGACTTACCGAGAAGCGTTTGGTACTGAGAATATGTTGCAGCCAAGACAAGGCGCTGTCATGGCTCACCGGCCCCAGCTGCCGATCGAGGGCGCGAAAGACATCCATGGCCTGACTAAAACCACGGCGGCATTGTTCAACCACGGGGTCGTTATCGTCAGCATTCGGCCAGCCCGCAGAGAGTAATAATTGATCAAAAAACCGCACCCACTCCGAGGGCAATTGCGCCCCCGGCATGGTCTTGAGCATGCTAGCTAAATCGTGAAGAAAATCACTGACCGCAGGCTCCTCTTCCTCCATTTTCTTTGCCAAGGCCAGCGCACTTTTAAGGGTGGCTTCAGGGCCAAGACGATCACGCCAACGCAGATCCAAGCGCGCTCGAACACTGCGCGCCTCCGGCCAACCACGCACAAAACGCGAGCGTAATACCCGACTAAATTGCTCTAGCGGCATAGCCTTAGCCGCAAGCGAGATTAGATCCCAAGCCGATTTAATTAAGGGGTACGACAATAGCGTTTCGCTGCCATCAAAAAGCCAAGGCTCCCTAGGCTGAGTATCCGCGGTGGGGAACAATCCGCTTGGGTAGAGCTGACGCTGCAACACCGCCTGCAAAACCGCCTGGTATTGATTCATATCCGGCACCAACACCGCGAGCAGTTTATTGGCGTGTTCACCCTCGGCGCTTAGGTAATCGCCCAGCCATGCCGTAAGTGCTTCACACTCTTGAGTCAACTGCGCTGCCGATTGAAAATGCGGCGTGCCGTTAAAACCCTCAATAGTCAGCTGTTTAATGGCCAGCACTTGCGCACATTGCTCAATAAAATGCCGTGGTGCTGGGCTAAGGCTCAATTCGGTGCTCAGTATTAACTGATCGGGCAACTCTAAACTGCCCTCAGCAAGCATAGGCAATAAAGCCGCCGGCAATTGCTGGGCACTCAGCGCCTGCTGCTCATCAAGCTTTTCCTGTAACGCTTGCTGCCACTGATGAAAGGCTTGGTATTCTTGCGAGAATAAATAATATTCCCGGTCGCTACTCAGACGGTACTGGGCGTGCAGCTGAAAGGCATCTACAAACTGGCGAGCAATCGCCATGCTATTTAGACAGTTTTCGGGAAAGTAACTACTGGACTCAATAATGTCCCTGGCCAAGGCCAGTAATTGAATAGGGCGCAGCACTTGTTTAGCGGGAAAGCTGGCGTCCCATAACTCGGCAAACCACTGATCCAGCGGCATGACGGTAATGGTTTCGATAAAGGCTTGGTCATGACTGCCACGCAGCTGCGCGATGTGCTCACGACACTGACGGGCGCTGGCATCGCTGGGCATCAGCACTACACTGCGGCCGGTAAAGGTCAGTAATTCCGCTAGCTTGAGCTGTTCCAAATGCGCGTCCTTTTCTATTTAGCTGGCATTAGCCTAGCCACGCATAATAACGCAACCGTATTCACATTGTCGTTCCTAGCAACACGGTAAAATTTAAACCGGACAGCAAGTAGGAAAGCCATTGATAATGCTATTTGACGAAGATCCTTGCAGAGAAATTACAGCGCGGCGCCATCAATTTTAGAGTTATCAGCTAACGCACAAAATTAGTTGGCTTCTCTATTTCATACAAGTCGTCTGAAATAGTAGCTAACTTTTCCTCGAGTACGGCCTTGGCATCGTTGAGCCCGCGATTATAAAAATAGGCGCCGACTTCTTCTGCAAAAAAATCGATAAGAAATTCAGCCTCAAATTTGCCAATATCCTGATCTAATTCAGCGACAAAATAGCGCTGTATCTTATCAATTATCAGGGATTTTTCTTCGGCGGAAAACTCAATCATCGCCATGGTCCGTATCTCCGTGTTAAATCATTTAAGCGTGTTTGGCAGGCTGGGTAGACGCTAATCGTTTCACTGCGGCGGCACCCGCCCAGTGACCGCTGGCAAAACAGGCGGTTAACAAATAGCCGCCGGTGGGGGCCTCCCAATCGAGCATTTCACCAACACAATAGGTGCCCGGCAGTTTTCTTAGCATAAAGTCCTCGTCGAGCTCGCTAAAGCAAAGGCCACCTGCGGTGCTAATGGCTTCGTCTAAGTTGCGGGTGCTGCACAAGGTTTGCGGCAAGGCTTTAATCAAAGCCGGTATCGCGTTTATATCTGCCATTTGCGCTTTACTGGTTAGCGTTTTTAATAAGGCCAGTTTGGCACCAGACAAACCGCACTGCTTGCGCAGCACATTGGCGAGGGAATCTTTAGGACGGCGCTTGGCAATTGCCTGCTGCAATTTTTCTAGGCTGCGGTCTGGGTCAAGATCCCAAAATACCGTGCATTGACCGTGCGCCGCGATGCCATCACGAATGGCCGCCGACACACCGTAGACTGGCCCTCCCTCAATACCATAGGCAGACACAAGCGCATCGCCTTGTTGTCGCCAAAGTTTGCCACTTGTATCGGTCACACTGATGGCAATCGTTTTTAGGGGCGCTCCAGCATATTCAGCGATAAACTCTGGTCGCCAAGGATATTCGAAACCACAATTACTGGGCCGCCACGGGGCGCACTGTATGCCGCGCTGTTCAAACAGTCCCAGCCAATTGCCAGTAGAGCCGAGTGCCGACCAACTGCCGCCGCCTAGGGCGAATACCGTAATATCCGGATTAACCTCTAGCTTGTGCTCAGGACCTTGAATCACAAGTTCCCCTTCCGCATTCCAGCCCTGCCAGTGGTGGCGATGGTGAATACGCACGCCACTAGCACGCAGCCGCTGCAACCAGCGCCGCAGTAACGGCGCAGCTTTTTTTTCAACAGGAAACACGCGACCGGAGCTACCGACGAAGGTTTCAACGCCTAAATCTGCCGCCCAATTGCGCAGGGAATTAGCGTCAAAAGCATCGAGGCAGGGCCGTAAGTCGCTAGCGCGATCGCCGAACCGAGCGACAAAATCTGGCCACGCTTCGTTGTGGGTGAGGTTAAGCCCACCAATACCGGCACGTAAGAATTTGCGCCCCACCGTTGGCATGCTGTCGTAGACTGCCACGGCATAGCCCGCTGCGCTCAGTTGCTCCGCGGCCATTAAGCCCGCGGGGCCACCGCCAATAACAGTTGCGCTAAGGTGGGTAGAGTGGGGCATATGTCGGGATTCCTGACGTGCAAAGCTGAGGCCGCGTATTGTAGCGTAATAGCGATAGGCCTTCAGTAAGCCTTAGTCTTGCGTATTGCTGTCCACTTTTACGCTCGAGCGCCATAGAATACGAGACACTGAAAAACCAAAATACACGCCGCTATTCTTCCGAAATAACGGGCTATCGTCAAAGCTCGCGCCATGAAGATCGAGGTAGCTCAGGCCCAGCATTACTCGCCAATTCGACTTAGCGTGCCATCGCAAATTGAGGCCTGCGCCACTGCTATTGTAGCCGGAGCTACCCCGATAGAGCGGCCTAACAGCAGTGGCGTCACGCGGCCCAACGCCGTAAAAATAATCATGGTAATCCGCGCTGCCATAGCGCATTTGCACACTTGCCCGCAATGAGAAAGCGTCACTTAAGCGCCGGCCCCAGCGTAACTCTGGATTAAACACCCAACCTTCATAGTTCATTGCCGGAAAGCCGTCCACCGCCAAGAGCGCCCGCAAATTAAACCGCAGCTGTATTTTTTCCATTGCACTATCATGCAGCTTAAGGCGCAACGAAGGTCCTAGTTCAAAACTAAAGTCGAGGTCGTCCATGCCCTCACGGGCACTATTATCAGCGCTATTTACCGGTAAACTCCCGCCAGCAGAAATATCGAGATCCCAGAGCGGGTGTTCAAATACCATGCCCCGCAAACCCTCCCTGTCGGCCTTTAGACGTTCACCGCGATAAATCACATAGGGAAATGGCAAAGCGTAGCTGCGGTCTTGATCGGCACCAGGATAATCGGGCAGGTGAAAAAATGCCAAACCGCCACCGAGTTCCCATCGCGGCAACTGGCCCGTTTTCAAGTCCTCAGCCTGGACTGCGCTGTTTAGTAAAATCCCCAGCAAGCTCAATATTGCTTTTCTTCTCACGCGCTTCGCCTCATACGATTTTACTTTCCGTCACATGCTCGCGACTTTTGCCTTAAAACTTTCAGGCACTGGGCAAACGGATTTTCGCTTATAATCAAAAAACAGCATGGTGTTTTTTACTCTTGCCGCTTCTCTATTTTTGCTTACGTTACGCAAGCTGAACAGTAAATCAAAGCTTTTGGCAGTGAAATTACAGGCAGTAACGTCGATTGCGAGGTGGTCACCATAGTCCGTCTCCGAGATGTAAGAAATCTCAGAGTGAGCCATGATCAATCCCGCTTCTTCAAATGCCGTAGCGTGCTCGTAGCCCAAGGCAATAATAAAACGTAGTTGCGCTTCAATGGCAATTGCCGGGATACGATCCGCAGCAAGATGATTGGCCACATTCACGTCGGAGTATAAAACGATATATTCAGTGGTAAATAGAAAGCGTTCGGGGAGTTCAATTGATTTTCTGGCCATCGTGGTTCTCATTTTCTAATTCATTTACGCAGCCTGCAGCTTGCGCAGCACTTTTTCAAGCGCGATTTTGAAAACCACCGATGGCGGGCAATTATAAGCGCCGACGCACGCGCCGTATGTACAGCGCCATGCCCATGGCAAATACAGTCGCAACCCCTGCAGCGAAAAGTGCCGACAGACTGTCACGGACATTGCGTCCAAGACCATCAATGAAGTGCCATTTATGTAGTGTTGCAAAGCTCAATCCTTCTAAACGGTCGCTGTCGCGTACGATGGCAGCTAAAGCACCGCTGCGTGGCTCAACATACACACTCACATGGTCAGTACTATCGTAATCCAAGGCAATGACTGGCAGACGCTTATTCACAAAACCGTATTCACCGCCAAAGTCCGTCACTGTGCGCATTTTTAGCAAGGGCGCGTCGACAGGCAAATATGCCTTGGCAATGGCGGCAGCGTGAATTGCCTCGCCATTCACGAGTTGCTCACCGCTTTGCGCACTGTAGTACCGCATGCCACCCTCAGCCCAAACCCGGAAGTAATGGTCCTGTGCGATATGAATAAGATCAGCTTGCACAAGCGTCGAACTCAACATTGACCAATTCAGCTGCACCTCAGCCAAGGGCGCAACCATGGCCGGCACTGCGGCTATAGATGGCAAAAATTGTTTTTGCCACAAATGGTATAGGCCGCTGGCGGTAAAGGTGATTGCTGTTATTGCCACCGCCAAGCCAAACCCCCGGTGCAGGCGCAGGAGTGCCGAGTTTTTGCGCCGTGGTCGTCCCGTCCGCCACTGCAAATAGTATTGCAAGATACCGGCAAGTGCGATCAGGCCTCCACCGAGGAGGCAGAGACTCATTAAACCTATACGCAGCGTCGAATTCTCAATAAAAACCCACGAATGCAAATTGCGGAAGAACGCACTGCTTAAGGCTTTAGTGTTGTTCACCATGGTGCCGAGTCGGTCACTGGCAGTGTCTACATAGACCCGCATTCCGTCGCCCCGTTCGAAGTCAACTCGCCACACCGGCAACAGCCGATTAACGTAAACGTAGTCTCCATCGAATTCGGTTTGCAATACCATTGCGCGAATCGCGCTGCGTTGATCACCCAAATAATGGCGGGCAAGATGCGCCGCATAGGCTGTTTCGCCATGTTCAATTACCTCACCGCTGCGGGCATCTAACCAAACCGCTTCACCGGCAACAACAATGCGATAACAAGGCCGGCCCTGCCAAGCGAGTAGGCGCACGGCCGATGCGTCGCCGATGACGCCAGCACGATTTGCCGCCTCGGCCACACTAAGTAAATCTGCACTTACAAGGGCCTCAAGCTTATAAGCAAAGGCATCTGCGACCGGCTGTATTCGCGAGATAATCGGGTGCGATAGTCCACTTAAACCCCAGCAAATAATGGCTACGCCCACCACCATACCCACTCGCGCGTGCCATCGGAGTAAGAGGGCAATCAAGCTATTTCGTCGCGATTGATTAGCATTCATTACAATTCCACTCGCAAGCCAATTGTCGCTATACGGGGACTACCGGGGGTAAATGCTGGCCCGTATTTGCTGGTTGTTTCTGCGTAGCGGCGATTAGTTACATTGTAAATTCGCGCATAAAAACTCATCTGCGAATTGAACTGATATTCAGTGTGAACGTTGAGTAGGCTGTGACCGGCGTATTTGTCTCGATCGCTGGCAATGCCGTCGTTGTCGTTTTGCTCATCGAGCCAATGTGCGCCTTGACGCACCCACTCGAATTCGATGTGGCCACCATTGAGAACGTGGGGACGATAATTCAAGCGCGCATTGAGAAAACTTTCTGGAGCGTCTGGCATACTATTGCCGCTGTAATCGCCGCTGCGGTCTAGCCATTCTTCATAGCGATGTTTTGAGCGGGTATACGCCAGACCAATATCCAAGCGCTCGCTAATATCGCGCTCTAGGCCCAGTTCTATGCCTCGGTGCGATGTTTCACCGGCATTGGCATTGCGACGGGTTCCAGTTTGCGGATCGGCTATCGATAAAATTTCATCTTGCTTGCGCATGTAATACACAGCGAAATCAAAGCGACTAGCGGAGTCCAGATTTCCCCGCAAACCAAGCTCAATACTATCGGCTTTTACCGGTGCCAAAGCGGTGGAATCAGCAGTGTCGCCAGCGCGAAATAATTGTGAAGCAGAGGGAATTCGAAACGCATGGCGATAAGCGGCATAGCCGTTGATCCCCTCAGAAAAATCGTATACCAAGCCCAGCTTTGGACTCAGATGTTCAAAATCCAGACTTTGATCTTGGGGACGTAAATGAGCGGGGTCTTGCGCTGCATCGGCAATATTATCTTGATAGTCATAGGCAATCGCATCGTAGCGCAGACCAGCACTGATACGCAGCGGCTCAGTCAATTGGCTCTCGACATGAACATACGGTGATACCGATAAATAATCGACGGTGTAATCGTATAAGCGGCCCGCTTTTTGATAGCTTAGCCAGTACTGGCCGGGATCCTTGTCAGTGCGCTCAATATAGTACTGTATTTGTTCGCCACGGCTGCGATCGATGTCGACACCGCTTATTACAAAACTGCTTTCCGAAAAATCCTTGCGGTATTTAAGCAACACGCCAACGGAGTCGTGGCCGTCTTCATTAATATGCGCGTCTTGGGAGTCCAGTGCGGGGGAACAACTTGGGCACCACGCCGGCGCTGGCTGCACTCGGCCGGTATTTAAAGTCCAGGTCGCGACATACGCCAGAGAATTACTACGGATAAATGGGGTGATGCTTACACTGTGATCGTCACCATTAAATTCAAACGCCGAAGATAGGCGCAGCGCGCTGACATCGCGGTAACCGATGGTATTGCCTGCTTTTTCAGGCTGACTATAGTAATCCGCAACACTCAGCGCCGAACCGCCAGTTGCCATCGACACATTACTAGCACTCAATACCGTGTTCACCTGCCACGCTGAATCAAGTTGGTGAAACCAGCCCAGGACTAATTCCTGCCGTTCACTTTCGTTATTTTCCCGCCAACTGCCGTTCTTTGCCACTGACACATTAAGCGTATAGCTATTTTTTTCGCTAAGCTGCGCGCCTCGAAATTGACTGCGATAGCTGTCGTATTCACCTGCTTCAATGGTGAGCGTACTGCGATCTTCCTTAGCTGGCTGAGCCAGTAAACTGTTAATCACCGCGCCCATGGCGTCTGAGCCATAAAGCGCCGAGCCCGGCCCCTTGATAATTTCGACGCTGTTCGCCAAGGCCGTATTCACCTCGTAGAGCGCATTATGATTAAAGAAGCCAGCGGAGCGCGTTGGTACACCATTCTCGAGATAGAGGTATACCGGGTTGTAAGACACCGGCTGGCGAATCGCCGCGGCCACACCCTCACCACCAGATCCCAACTGCACAATATTTACACCAGGAATGCGATTCATTAATTCACTGGCATGACGTGGATTGAGGGCTTCAATCGTCGCCTGATCTATAACGCCCACGCTCGCTGCGACATCCGCAAGATGCTGAGCATCTCGGGTAGCGGTAACTAAAACCGTTTCTAGCACCGCATGCTCAGCAATCGCCGGCAAGCAGACAAGGACAAGGCTTAATAAAAAAATACGCGACTGGTAATTCGGCATGTGCACCTCAATTTTGAGCTACACATTCTAGTGAATACTCTGCCTAGCACAATGCGACATGATGTCGCAGGGCGACTCAGCGTCCTACTCTTTTTTGGGCTTATGACTGTTCGCTAAATTGTGGTACGCCGTCCGGAATCTGGTACCAGGCCTGTTTCTGACTTACCCATAAATGGGCTTCCGGTTTAAGCACGCGGGTATCGTTTAGACTCGCCGCTTTAAGTTTAATAAGGCCTGGTTCATCAGGATTAAAATGATAAATTCGATTACCGCAGTGGGGACAAAACTTAGCGTAATTTTTATTGCCGCTGTCGGCCAGTCTCTCCCATTGCGCCAATTCCCCTTGTAGAACGAGGGTATCGCTTTCGATAAGCGCGGTTATACTAAAAGCACTGGTAGAGAGTTTTTGGCAGGCTATACAATGGCAGGCGATCACTTTTAATGGTGGTGCCAATAATTGATACCGAACATTTCCACATTGGCAAGATCCTTCAAGTGGGTATTGAATACCGCTCATATCATCCTCCGCTATGTCATTCACAGTGAGCCCAAAGACAGGCTAGGCTAAAGCGCCATTGGCATAGTACCGCTAGGTTTGTTCGGATTACAGAGATTCGCAGTAAAACAAAGGGGGTTATCATTAACGGAGAGGAGGCAATAGAATGATATGCACAGCATTCCGTTGCTAAATTCCAACGGGGCGATAGATGCCCCGACTAGAAATATTTATAAAGTAAACTTAGATTTTCGCCGCTTGGCGCTCAGAATAACGCTTCTGCTTTTTTTGGTCATACATAATGATATCGGCATCGGCGAGTATTTTTTCAACCGTTAAATGCTTGTTCGCATTAAAATCGACAATCCCATAGGAAAACGCCAAATCGTAACCGCGATTCACCCGTGCATTAAAATCCGCGAGTATCTCCGCAAAACTCACCATAACAGCCTCAGCCGCATCTGGCGGCGTATTGCTTAGCAAGACAACAAATTCATCGCTGCCTATTCGGGCAAACACATCGGAAGCACCTAATTTATTTTTCATTTGCTCGCTAAAACTACGCAATGCGCGGTCGCCTTCGCGACGGCCAAATGTCTCATTAACCGTCTTAAATTGATCAATATCAATCATGACCAAGGATGCCGGCAAATCCAGACGAGCACACATATTCAAACCATGCTCGGCCAACATCAGAAAACCACGTCGGTTACTAATATTGGTTAGCTCATCCAAGGTGTTTAATTCTACGGTTGCAATCTCAGCTTCCACAATCAAGGCGAGGTCGCGCAACATTTCCAGATCTTCGCCAGACAATGTCCGTGCGTGGGTATCGATTAAGCATAAGGTACCGAGTACATGACCGTCCGGCGCACGCAAGGGGCATCCCGCATAAAAGCCAATATTGGGTTCACTTAACACCAGAGGATTATTAAAAAACCGCTCATCGTCCTTGGCATCTGGCACTACCAGAATACTGTCGTCGAGTATGGCGTGGCCACAAAAGGAGATGTCCCGCGGCGTTTCGCGCACGTCTAAGCCCATGCACGACTTAAACCATTGGCGATCTTCATCAATCAAACTTACCAGCGCAATTGGCACATTAAACAAGCGTCGCGCCATTCGCGTAATACGATCAAAACGCTCTTCCATAGGCGTATTCAAAATATTTAGTGCACGCAGTGTTTTTAAGCGCTCAACATCATTTACTGGTATTTCAGGAGCTATCACAAAATCACCTCTGCAGCGTCGTTATACACGCAGCGTTTAAAATGGTAACGATCTATTTTCGACCGCTATCTCTGCCTCGACTATCGCTGCTAAATCACTCAACATTTCCAAGTCTTCCGTCGACATGGTTCGTGGCTTCGAGTCAATCAAACACAATGTCCCCAGCAATTGTCCGTCTAGCGCCCGTATAGGACAGCCCGCATAAAACGCAACATTTGGCGCATTTACGACCAGCGGATTGTCAGCAAAACGCTCGTCTTCTTTAGCGTTTTCTACGACTAGAATCTTGTTATCGAGAATCGCGTGCCCACAAAAAGAGACATTCCGTGAAGTTTCCCGCACATCCAAACCGATACAAGATTTAAACCATTGGCGATTCTTATCAACTAAGCTAATCGCGACTATTGGCACATCGAAAAGCCGTTTTGCCATCCGCGTGAGGCGGTCAAAACGCTCTTCCTTCGGCGTATTTAAAATATTAAGCGCACGTAAGGTTTGTAGACGCTCCACTTCGTTCTCTGGATTCTTTGGCGCTTTCACACAACCACCTCGGCAACGCAACTTTTGCGGCTCACTAACAGGATAAGGCTACTCGCACAAATCAAGCGTCTGTATTTTGTACAGCGACTTCCCAAGCCTTCGGCTTCAGTATAGACGACCATACAAAGTAAGCTTGTTTACCTCGGATAAACAGTGTGGCGGGATAATGATCCTTATCACATACGGGCTTACCACTATCACGCTCATTTAAGATGAAAAACCGCCGTCAAGTATCTGATTTAGAATATTTATTTTAAAAATGGAATCCCGGTACTTGCCGTGTTTATAGTTGTTGATTCGTCTTTTAAATCCGTGCCACTCAAGCCTTTTCGCAAAGCACCTCGCACTAAATAGAGTGCGGTCTCGGCGGCTTGCGGATAGCTCAAGCCCGCCTCGCGAATATTCGAGATACAATTGCGCTGGGCGTCCGAACGGCCTCGTTTTGGCGAATGCGTAATATAAAGGCCGAGACTGTCTGGCGAGCTCAAACCCGGTCGTTCGCCGATTAAAATAATACTCAATGTCGCGCCAAGCGCTTCGCCAATATCGTCAGCCAATGCCACTCTGGCCTGACTCGCCAAGCACAACGGGCCAAGCCGCAAGCCCAAGGCATGCAAGCCATCGATCAATAACCGCGACAAGTTCACCGCGTGGGCCACTACTGCTGCAGATGACAATCCGTCAGCTATTATCAAGGCCACATCAATCGGCCCTTGCTCCGCCGCTCGACTGCGCAGCGTTTGCCACTGCTGTTCGGGCAACTGACGTCCCAAATCTGGCCGCTGCAAATAGCGGTTACGATCCCCAGCAACACTGCATAAAGAAATAATAGGGAATAGCATATCGCGCTGATCGTTGCCTGCACTGGTCAGATCAGTTGTGCAGGCAACAATCAGTTCATCGAGGTTGAGCGCCTGGTGCACTGCATCTCTCGCCCTTGCGTGGTCTAGTTGAAATTGTAAATTTACCCTCGTGGGCGCAGCGACACCGGCACGACCGAGCGCGATACGCGCCGTGGTGTATTCCCGTAGCGGCCGCCAAGCATCAATTGTCTTACTTGTCATCGCCAAGCTCCGCTAATTCAATGGCCTTAGCAAACGCCGGTGGTAGGTGTGAACCGCTCACCAATTTACCGCCGCTGTCCATGATGCCCGTTTTCTGTAACCACTGAAAAAACTCCGGTGCCGGCGGCAAATTTAAGAGGCGACGAACAGCGAGGGCATCGTGATATGAGGTGCTTTGGTAATTCAGCATAATATCGTCGCCACCGGGCACGCCCATGATAAAACTGCCCCCCGCTAAGGCGAACTGGGTTAACAACATATCCATGTCATCTTGGTCTGCCTCGGCATGGTTGGTGTAACAAATATCACAGCCCATCGGCAGGCCAAGTAATTTACCGCAGAAGTGATCTTCTAAACCTGCCCGAATAATCTGCTTACCATTGTACAAATACTCAGGACCAATAAAGCCAACGACGGTATTCACTAATAGTGGTGAAAAGGTCCTCGCCAAACCATAAGCGCGTGTCTCAATGGTTTGTTGGTCTACGCCGTGATGAGCGTTTGCCGACAGCGCACTGCCTTGCCCCGTTTCAAAGTACATGACGTTGTTACCGACGCTACCGCGATTGAGGCCTAAAGCTGCATCCTGGGCTTCTCCTAGCATCGCGATATTTATGCCAAAACTCTTGTTCGCCGCCTCACTGCCGGCGATGGACTGAAACACCAAGTCCACCGGTGCACCTTGTTCCATCAGCGCCAAAGTCGCACTCACGTGGGTCAGCACGCAGGATTGCGTGGGAATCTCGAAGCGCTGAATAAACTCGTCTAACAAGCCCAGCAATCTCCCCACCGACTGCGTATTGTCCGAGGCAGGATTAATACCAATGACCGCATCGCCGCTAGCATAAAGCAAGCCGTCGATAATACTCGCCGCGATACCAGCCTCATTATCCGTGGGGTGATTCGGCTGCAGCCGAGTCGAGAAATGGCCGCTTAGACCAATGGTATTGCGAAAGCGCGTGACAACCTCACACTTCTTGGCTACCGCAATCAGGTCCTGTACCCGCATAATTTTACTCACCGCGGCCACCATTTCTGGCGTTAAGCCCGGGGCCAAGGCAGCAAGGCTTGCAGTGTCTGCGGCATCGGATAATAACCAATCGCGAAAATCGCCTACATTTAAATGCGCCACTGCTGCGAATGCCTCAGCATTATGACTGTCTAAAATCAGCCGAGTGATTTCATCACTCTCGTAGGGAATGACCTGCTCATTAAGAAAATGACGCAGCGGTAGATCAGCCAATGCCCACTGTGCCGCGACCCGCTCTTCGTTACTGCTTGCGGCTAGACCTGCCAGATAGTCGCCGGAGCGAGCTGGACTCGCCTTAGCCAATAAAGTTTTTAAATCAGCAAACTGGTAACCACGCTGACCCAAACGAATACGAAAACTCATTGCGCACCTGCGGTTGATAAATTTCTGGCAAGGATGCCACCGACCCAATCTAGCAAGCCCCTGGCCAAGGTGCAAAGCGCAGTATTAAAAATTCACCTTGGTTTTGAAGCCGCCAAATAGCATGCGCTTGCCATCACCCAATGGTCTCGATGTTCCCCTCTGGCACAGGCAATATAAGCCCATCTACATAGCTCATTGACGGCACTCCCACGGATAACTGAATGAGCTTATTTTTAGCACAAGCGCGGCCCGCAAATGTAGCCGCAATTTGCCTATAGGGTTACGAAGGAACTCCGTCGGGATCGCCAGCTTCCCTTGAAGAAATTGTAGTGAGCACCCACTACCCATAAGATCACGTTATATCTGAAAAGATAGCGTCAGCTCAAGGCGATTTTGACAAGACTCCGCAAGAATGTGTTCATGCGTTACAATAGCCAAAATCACCATGAGAACAGACAAGAAACCATGCTGAACTTTCTTCCTCATTGGCTGCGCGGCAGTCTGACCTTGCTATTAATTGCGTGCTCTACGCTTAGCTTGGTACCCATTCTCTTAGTTGTTGCGATACTCAAATTATTGATCCCGATCCCAGCCTGGCGACGCTGGTGTACCGTTGTGTCGATTGAGATCGCGAATTTGTGGGTGGGCTTCAATAATCTATTGCTCGATGCCATAAACGATATTCACTGGGATATTCAAGGTGTTGAGGACTTAAGCCTTGAGGATTGGTATTTTGTAACCTGCAATCACCAGTCGTGGGCCGACATTTTAGTTGCGCAAAAAGTACTATTTCGAAAAATCCCCATGCTCAAGTTTTTCCTAAAGCAGCAACTCATTTGGGTTCCGGTCATCGGTTTAGCTTGGTGGGCCTTAGATTTTCCTTTCATGAAACGTTACTCCGCCGCCGAGATTGCTAAGAACCCGGCCTTAAAGGGCAAAGATTTGGAAACAACGCGGAAGGCCTGCGAGAAGTTTAAATACACGCCGGTAACAGTGTTTAACTTTTTAGAGGGCACTCGCTTCACCCCGGCAAAACACCAATACCAGCAGTCGCCTTACCAGCACCTATTGAAGCCCAAGGCCGGCGGCGCTGGCTTTGTATTAGGCGCAATGGGCGAACAATTGCACACCATGCTCAATCTCACCATTTACTATCCTGGTGATGATCGTAGTTTTTGGCACTTCTTATCTGGCCGGATTACCGAGGTGGTAGTCCGTGTTGAAAAGAGAGCGATTTCGCCGCAGTTTTTAAGTCGAGACTACTTAAACGACGAGAAATTTCGCAGTGAATTTCAGCAATGGGTGTCCACTTTATGGGAAGAAAAGGATCGCTTAATTAACGATCTTCATCAAGAACTTCGCGATACTCATAAAAAAGCGGCCTAGCGAGAGGTACACAAGACTTTAAACGGCGAATACATTAGGAACTTAATGCGGGGCGCTTACGCGCCGCCGCCCTTCAGAATTAAAGCTTGGCGAAAGGGTCAGGTCTTGAACTGACCTTAGATTTCTTTGCTTGACGCTTTTCTTTTTGCGACAAGGCCGGTTTTTTTTTGGTTTCCTTATTACTCTTTTGTTCCTTACTCATAACAATGCTCCTTTACACGGTGGTGTTACTTCGCCGGTCTCGACGTCATACCTTTTAGGAACTTGAACAAATCGCTGTCGGTAGACAACACCAAGGTGGTCTGCTGATCAACAAGTGACGAGTAGGCCGCCATAGTCCGAGTAAATTCATAAAACTCGACCGACTGCGGGCTTTGATTATAGGCGCTTGCGTAAATTTCGGTAGCTTTTGCGTCAGCTACACCACGAATTTCTTCAACTTCGCGATAAGCTTCAGATTGTATTTTATTTAGCTCCCGAAGGCGGTTACCGCGAATCCGCGCGGCCTCACCATTGCCCTCAGATAAAAACCGCTCGGCAATCTGGCGACGTTCACTGATCATGCGATCATATATTTTAGGTCGCACACTGGCATTGTAATTAATGCGTTTAAAGCGAATATCCAGCAATTCGATACCAAAGACACTAACCTTCTCAGCGGCTTCTTTAAATATTTCTTGCTCGACTAATTGCCGACCTTTCTCAATTGGCACCAAGGCACCCATATTCAAACCTTCCGAGGACGATGCCAGCGCTGCATCACGCAGGGGAATGCGGTCCTTAGTGGTGCGAATAATTTCAATCAATTCGTGCTTGGCAACCGCATTGCGCGTTTCGCTGCCGAGAATATCGTCCAGCCGCGACTGGGCGCTGCGCTCATCGCGTAAGCGCAAGAAATACTGCAGCGGATCAACAATGCGCCAGCGCGCAAAGAGGTCAACAGAAATATACAACTTATCTTTGGTCGGCATATCCGACGGTGTACCGTCCCATTCCAAAACACGCTTGTCGATGGGATTCACTTCTTGAACAAAGGGCACTTTAAATTTCAGGCCCGCCTCAGTTACCGGTTCGCCAACGGGTTTGCCGAACTGGGTAATGATGACCTGTTCAACTTCATCAACGGTGTAGGCGGAGCTCATCAAGATAAACAAGCCACCAAATACAAGAACCATAGCTGCAATAGATTTAGTGTTTTTCATTTTTTGCCCCCCTTTTGTTCACCAATGTTTAATAGGGGTAGCAAGCCACTCATATCGTCATCAACCAGAATTTTGTTTTGGATACGGGGCATAACCTCCTGCATGGTTTCTATGTAAATTCGCCGCCGCGTTACTTCTGGCGCTTTACGGTATTCGGTAAACAAGGCGTTAAAACGCGCAACATCACCCTCGGCCTCATTAATACGTTTTAAACGATAACCATCTGCCTCGCGAATGCGCTGGTCTTTCTCACCTTCGGCGAGGGGAATAACTTTATTGTATTCCCGGCGCGCTTCATTAATAAGCTTCTCTTTTTCCTGCTGCGCCTGATTGACCTCGTTAAAGGACTCTTGCACCGGACGCGGCGGATTGATGTTTTTAAGCTGTACTTGGTCAATATTGATGCCCATCTCGTACTTACTGGACAGCTCCTGCATTTTTAACAGCGCTTCAATTTCGATTTCTTGACGACCAATGGTAATGACTTCATCTACGGTGCGATCACCGACCACTTCACGCATTACCGACTCCGACACATAGCGCAGTGTTTCGGCGGGTTCGCGCACAGCAAACAGAAATTTAACGGGGTCTGAGATACGGTACTGCACAACCCACTCAACCAACGCGGCGTTTAAGTCACCGGTTACCATCTGGGTTTCCAGATTGCCGTCCCGACTACCTTGGTAAGCGTCCCGCGCGCCTGGCGTAGAAAAGCCAAACTCTTGCTTGAGCTGCCGCTTTACTGGCACAACCGTCGACTTATCAATCCCCAATGGCAACTTGAAATGCAGGCCCGGGGGCACTTCTTTCAGGTACATACCAAAGCGCTGTACAACCGCTACCGAATCACTCGGCACCGTGTAGTAGGCCGACCACAGGCTCAGGCCCACGCCAAACACCAAGAACAATGGTAGTGCACGACTGAGGCCGCCAGCGCCACCGCCCTTGCCGCCACTGCCACCTGTAAATCGGTTTTTCAAATCATTGATCCCTTTATTTATGATCGCGTCTAAATCTGGGGGCGACTTCTGACCAGAGCCCCAAGGGTCTTTGGCACCGTTATTGTTCTGTGCGGACATGGACTTGCCTTTAATTAGAGTTCAGCACGTCTAGTTATGAGGGTAGGGACTGTAGATTGCAAGCTGAGTAGAGGCTTATGTCGTAAAGAGCGAGCGTAGGCAAAGTAAACGCACTCATCATAGTACCTAGGATTTTAACGGTGAGCGCATTACAATTTACGCTGCCCCCGTCGCGTTCTTTTCAAAATACTACACAGGATTTTTATGGCTGACCTCGCCCTTTATCAGTATGTGCTGATCGGCCTGATTTTTATTTGGAGTGGCTTTGTTCGCTCGGGACTTGGCTTTGGCGGCGCGGTGCTGAGCCTACCGTTCCTTCTGCTCGTGCATAACCAACCACTGGTCTTTTTACCTTTAATCTCGGTGCAATTATTGGTGTTTTCCTCCGCCACCTTATTGGTGAATAATCGTGGCAGCCAAGCGAGTAAGCGCGAGCACAGCAGTACCGTTGATTGGCCCTACCTCCGCTATATGCTCGGCATTATGATTGTGCCGAAACTTCTGGGGGTTTTCGGCTTAATTACCCTGCCGGCTGACATTCTCAGTATCATTATTTTTTCTATCGTCTCGCTTTATGCGCTTTCCTATATTGCGAACAAACCGTTTAAAAGTAACAGCAAGCTTATCGACGCCGTGTTTTTGATTCTTGGCGCTTATATAAGCGGCACCTCGCTAATTGGCGCGCCATTGATTATTGCGGTTGCGGCCCAGCACATTGCCCGCGAACGTTTGCGCGACACGCTATTCGCGCTGTGGTTTATTCTAGTCAGTATCAAACTAGTGGCATTTATATACGCCGGCATCGACTTACAGCTAATCCACCATCTTTGGTTACTGCCTTGCGCAGCTATCGGCCACTTTATTGGTTTGCGCTTCCACCAACGTATGCTCATTGCGGAAACTCCGATCTTTTTCCGAATACTGGGTTGCACATTATTACTGATAAGCGCGATCGGTCTCTGGAAGGCGCTCAGCTAAGGCTTATTCATAACGGCGCCCACCATGCTCTAACCAGCCACCGACGTGACGGCCAGCTGGATCGTGGTGGGTCCAATGCACTACACCACCGCGGTCGGTCCACTCGTATTCGCCATAAAAAACGATATTGTCACCCGTCTGTAAACCGGCGACTCGAGGAGCAAGATCAATATTATGGGCCACTAATATCGTCTGCCCAGACGCCAGCCGGAGAATGAATTTCTGGTGACGACTGCCTTTATTATCGTCTGGCAATATTTTTTCAACCGTTCCAGCACCACGCACCTGAATATCACTGCGTTTATTTTTATAGGCATTGCTGAGGATTTGATCTTGATCAGTCGCAACTGCCGTGTGATTCGGCGCAGAGGGCAGTGCAACACGTTCAGGGTTATTGCCATACCAGTTATATGCCGCAACAAGCACAACAATAAATAATGAAGCCAGTTTTTCCATGGGGAGGCGGAACCTGAATTACTGAAAGCGCTCATAATCAGTGAAATCTGCGCGTAGTTCAATTTCCTAGGACCAGGGAATTAATCGGCCGCTCAACAATATTACTGGAATACCTCACCCCGATATTTCAGCCAACCCCTATTATCTGAATTATCGGAATAAGTGTGACTAATATTTCCACCGGTCTCGCTCCAGTCATAAATACCATGAAACTCAATCACTTCCCCTTCCTTCAAGGTATCTAGGCTTGCGGCGTGACTGGTGTCATGCACTATATTCACAATCTGATTATTAGGAAGCCGAACAACAAAACACTGACAAGTGTCACCATCGAGGATTTCAATCACCGTGCCCGAGCCAGAAGTCATAACGTGCTTTGATTTTTGCTCGAACAATTTGGCGATGTCACCTTGAGCGACAGCCTGTATTGATTTAAATAAAAAAAGCAGCGCGAGGCTGCAAATAAGAACTCGTGTATTCATACTCTACCTGAGATAAACCATGCCGCCTTGGCAGTCCATTAACTCAAGTTAAGCAGAATTTCTAAGAAATTGTGATCCGCGTGTCACAAATTAAGCGTTTAATGACCTTAAGCGCAAAATCGTCTAATAAACCGTTACTTCAGCAAGAAGTGATTAGCTGATCATCAGAAATATTGGCACAATAGTTTCTAATTTTCACTTAAACAGTGATCGACTGTTAGTCTGCCAATGTGAGCGTTTTAATATTTCATGCGTCTATCGTCACACAGTACTTATAACTCAATCTGATTGCTTCCGGATCCAGCGGGATTTGCAGCATTTCTTGCTTGTTCCACGCCGGAATTAAATCAGTAAAGGCGGGCGATCCCGGGCACCCATCTTGGCCACCGAGCATCGCAAACCAGTTTTCATCACTATGACCGAGGTCAAAGAAGTAGCGAGCAGTTGAGCTCATCCCAACATAGTGCTTTCCAGTTGCAAATCCATGCGCTGATTTCATTAAGGTTTCATTTGCGCCGCCAATCTCTACTTCGCCAAATCGCCACCGTTTACCTAGCAAGGGCAATGCAGCAAGAGGATGATTAAAGCGCAGGCGATGGACCGCGCCCCAATGGCGATATTTCTTAAGCGCTTTTTCACACTTAGGGAGCGCCAAACTCACAGCATTCTTCAAATCGGCGATCGGAACCTTAGCGATATCTGCTAACAGCAAGCTGCGTGGGTCCCAGCTCACAGTCAAAACCGCCATGTCGGTTTTGCCATGCAGCGCGACGGCGAAATGGTATAGCAAGAATTCAAATACCAATGCGCCTTCGCTATCAGTTCGATATTCACCATCCCAATCAGCTAAGCATTTATATACGGCTGTCTGTTTACGGTCGATAAGTGCTAATAGTGCGTCTCTCAAAACAATGCCACTGTCACTTTTTACATCAGTCATTAGACTACAGAGAAGCTCTCTGTCGATTTTAGCGGCGGAACCAAGTACGCTTTTTAATCTCGCCACTCGGTCATCAGGTGAAAAAAAACAACTAATCAGAACATCAGAATCACGCTCCGGCTTATTGTTAGCAGAGGCAACATAACCTTCACTGGGGTTGTAACGCAAAGGCAGCGCAGTGGTATCAACCATCTCATCCCAGCAGTCATGATCCGCACTCTTCAGTACAATATCGTCGGGCCTTGTCGCTGCGCGCTTTGGCAGCCTAGCCGCCATAAGCTGAGCAATATTACCCTCAGTATCGGCGTACACCATATTTTGACCAGCAACGGCAAAATCCTTTAAAGCAAACTGGAATTCGTCGAAATTACGCGCCCTGGCAACATTGAGCATAGCGGTAATTTCATCACTAATTTGATGCCCCACCCAACGAAAGGCCAATCGTGAACCATTAACGGCCATCGTTTTTTTATTGAACATCGGCGCGTCTGTCAGTAGAGGTCCAAAGCGCGAATCGGTAAGTGTTATTTCGCGAGCGCGACCCCAGCGGGTCGCTATAACGCAGCGGCGTTGGGTAAACGTACTCTCAGCGTGCTTAGCAACGTCAAATAAATCGCTGGATGCGGCATGCATTGACGTACCACCCCACGCTATTTGGGGACTCCGGCCAACCATAACCGCGGGTAAACCCGGCAGCATATAGCCAACTGTTTTGAGTGTAGGGCAGTGTAAACCGCCCAAAACCCAAAAGCTTGGCAACGCCAACGGCAGGTGGGGATCGCCACTTAACATCGCATTACCACTAACGGTTTTACGAGCCTGAACTGCCACGGCATTTGACCCACCCGGCTTGCCAAACAAGCCACTGAGCCAGTCCAGCGCATCATCCGTTGATAACACGTTTTCCGCTGGTACCGGCGGACCGCCTGCGAAATTCATTAAATGTCGCCACACCGCTAGCCAGTCTTTGCGCTTACGAAGCGGCAATAGTTTCGGCCACATACCCCAAGAGAAATCAGCGCAGTTTAATCTTGCCAAGGTTAAAAGGTCTTCAACTGACCACGCGGTGGGCCGCACATTGAGTATTTGAAATTCCTCTGGCCACAGCGCCCTATTGTCTACGATATTAGCGATTACATAGTTTATGCCGTCGGCGTAGCCTTGCATCCACTGCTTGCTTTGCTCTGGCATCGCGGCATAACATTCTTTACTGACTCGAGCCAGGTCAAGAACACGCAAGGTATGGTCAGTAGCATTAGCGATCGGCCCGAGTATTTCCGACAGCCGCCCCTGACTGACGTACTTCAGGAATTCGATCTGTCCCAAGCGCAAATGGGCGTGACTAATTCCCAAGCCCACCGCAAGATCGCGCTCGTTCTCAGCTTGAATAAAGGGAACGAGATGATCATTCCAATGAATTTTTATTGGCGCTAGCAAGGGAGCCCCCGCTAGCGGCAAAGCATCAACCCTTTGTGCAATAGTGAAATGACGCCGCGGCATGGTGATATGGCCAATCACCACCTGAGCTAGTAAAGCGGCAATTCCCGGCAAATCTGTAAGGCGCGGCATCCCATATCCTAGTGAGTAATAGCTATCTACGCCATACTGTAAACGCCTTGTCAGTGCCGGTAAAGCAAGCGCAAGTTTAAATGTGAACCACACGTCACAATGTATCAACTGGGTAGGGGTAAACTTGAGTCAGTGCAGGAGGAGTCGGATAGCTCGAAGTCGGTTGCCTGTTGCTAAGTAGACGCCCAGAAAGGAAGGGCCGTAGTTTGATTTTACTAATTACGCCCCCTTGAATGCGGGGCGCTGTAAATCAATTTTCTGCCATGCTATTGTGTTTTTTCATCGCGAGTTCCTTGAATCCACTGCACAATAGGATATACCGCGATACCCGCAACAATACCCGGAAATCCTTCGTACACCATGTTGTGCAGGTCGAAGTAGCGCCAGAGCAAGGCAGTCACAACACCGACAGCACTCATCGCAATGAGTGTCCCCTCGCTGGGACGGCGGCCACTAATTAACACTGCCAACACGGGTACAAACGCACTAGCCAAACCAGACCACGCCATCACCACCATACCGAATACCGTTTGGGCACTCATTAAGGCCCAGCCCAATGCAAACAACGTTACGCCAAAGGTCGCCAGTTTAATCAACAGCGGGCGCTCAATGTTTTTAGGGGCAAGGTCGTGGGTGAGGGCAGCCGACGCGCTGAGTATCAATGAGTCGGCGGTCGACAAGGTAGCAGCAAATATTCCTGCCAGAATAAGGCCAACCATCACCGGCGACAATAGTTCCTGAGCCATCGTTGGCAGGGCTAGTTCTGCGTCGAAGCTGCCAATCTCTGGCAAATATAATCGAGATAATAAGCCAACAGCGGTAGCCATTAAGTAAAAAGCAACGAACCACAGATAATACCAAACCCGCGCACGATTCATGTCGCCAGTATTAGCCAGTGTCATGAAGCGCACCATAACATGCGGTTGCCCGGCAACTGAGAATCCGGCAAACAACCAACCGAGTGCGAACAATACCGCACCAGCCGCACCGGGAAACGCGAGATCTTCAGGGAACCAATTCATGTAGCTGGGAATTTGGTAGAGTGCATCGACGGTCGCAACTGGACCACCCAACGCCGCAATGGCAACCCACAGCAGAACGCCCATGGCGGTGATCATCACCACCGACTGAGCGGCGTCCGTCCAAATAGAAGCGCGAATCCCGCCGGCCAAACAGTATGCGGCCACCAGCACAGATCCGGCAACCGCGCCGGCCCAACGCGGCCAATCGAATAAGGCCTGCAGGGCTTTACCACCCGCCAGTAATTGCGCAGCGGCATAAGCAAGCAATAAAACCAAAGATAAGAGGGCAGCAAGCTTCTGATAGCGGCCCATTGTTGTGCCGGTCCAACTACTGAGCACGCCTATATAGCTAAGTTCGCCGCTGCTCTCAGTCATGCCCCGCAATCGTCGATGCACTAGTTGCGAAGCAATAAAGTCACCAGCGATCCAGCCCGCCATCACCCAAAACGCCGACAAGCCCACGGTATAGGTGTAACCAATAACGCCAATAAACATATAGCCGCTATTATTAGTCGCTACCGCCGACAAACCCACCAGCCAAGGCTGCACGGAATTACTGGCCAGATAATAGTCACTGCTATGATGTCGGTTTAGAAAAACTGACGATAAGCCAATCAAGACGAATAAACTTAAAAAGGCTGCAAAGCTCCAGGCAGTTACCATATTCAGATCCGAATTTTTCTGGTTGTGATGACAAAAACTGAGCTTATGAAGACTGCTCCACCGTGGGTGCCAGCAATTCAATCAACAGTGGGTGTTCACGCAATTCGGCTAGCGCCGGGTCGCGATACAATTCCTCGCGGTAAGATTCTGACTGTGCCACCGCATGCGTAAAGTATCGGGCAGCATCATCAAGATTACCTTGGCAAGTATGCGCACATGCTAACTGGTAAAATGCATGGGCATTGGTTTCGTCTAACAACAGTGCCTGCTGGCACAAGTTTATTGCCCACTGCGGCTCATTTTGATCGAGGGCAGCGTCTGCCTTATAGGTGATGGCTTCGATGTCATCCCCTCTGACGGCAAGAATTTGATCGTAGATTGCAATTTTGCCTGCCGGACTCGTCTCTTGGCTGGCTCGCAGCCACAGCGAGTGGATTTCTTGAGTCAGCGTAATCTCTTCGCGGTTAGATTCGATATGCGCGGTTTCTTGTTTTAACTGTTTCTCAATCGCGCGCAGACGCTTTTCGTACTCTTGAACCAACTCGGCAACTTGCTCGTTGGCAACACTGTGTACTTTTTCTTTAATATCGCGAACCGAATTCCAGCCCATCAGCACTAAGGCCGAACTCACGCCAGCAATAAGATAGAAAAAGTAAGTGACCGTATTCGTCGCATAAGATACCGCCTTGTCAGCGGCGCCTAGTTCGCGATCAACCACTTCGGCAGCCAACTCGCGGTGGGCACGCTCCATGTCGATACGCAAGTTACGGACCTCGTCGAGCATATAGCGCTCAATAAAAGGCGAGTAGAGTGGCTTTTCTAAGTTGTCGATAGTGGCATCGACTTGGGCCTCGCTGGGTTCTGACTCAGCATTTTCAGCCGCAAAGGCAAAAAGGGGCAGAAGCCCCCAAGCGAGGATAAACCCCCGTATTACGCTGCGCATATAGCTTCACCGTGGTCGTGTACCTCGACCAGACAGCGGTGTAAGCTGGCAACGCCTTGTTCATAGTCATCTTCATTGACCACAAATTGCATATCGACCTGACGCATAGACTGGTGCATTGCCAGCACGCTGATATTAGCCGAAGCCAAAGCGACGACGGTTTTTGCCAACATGCCCGGCACCTGCATATCACTGCCAATAGCAGAAATAATGGCCACCTTGCGCGTACTCACTTCCGCATCGGGAAACAGTTCTTTTACCGCGCTAACAATGCGCTTAACGGTTTTTAGATTGACGCCTAAATAGTTAGTTATCGTGTTGGCGTTAATATCTTTGGTAATCACGGTGCCTTTATAGCGCTCGATCGCACCTAATATTTTTTGCTCGTACTGCCACAGTGCGCCCACCATATCTTGGTCAAATACTTCCAGCGCATACACTTGCTTGCGACCGGCAATGATTTCGACACACGGCTTTTCGCTGCGGTAGTCACAATCAATCAGGGTACCGGAATGATTTGGCTCAAAGGTATTTTTAACCCGCAGAGCGATTTTTTGCTGACGCAAACCTTTGGCCGCGCGGGGATGTATTGCTTCCATCCCCAGGTTAGCAAGTTGGTCTGCAACATCGTAATTTGTGCGGCCAATCGGCACGACTTTCTCAGCGCCAACCATACGTGGGTCTGCACTACTAAGGTGGTATTCCTTGTGAATAACCGCTTCTCGCGCACCACTGATAACAGCCATACGGCTAAATGTCATTTCACTATAACCGCGATCGAAGCTCGCCATTAAACCTTCTTTACAATGGGCATAGCCCGTCACAATTGGCAAAGTAGTGTTTAAGTCGATACCCGCTAACGCTTCGCGAATATGTTCATCCAAGGGCAGCGCTTCATCTGCACGCCAGCCAGACAAGTCAATATAACAACTGTTGATGCCATCGCGCTTGAGCAAGGTTGCGGTATTCCAAGCACTGTGGGCTTCACCGATACTGGCCAACATTTCCCGCACGGTTAGCAAATGGTCTTCCAGGCCGAAATGACCGTGCTGGCACAGGCGGTGTAAATTATCCATGCAGCGCTCAGCCTCGAACAACCGACCTTCGATATAAGTATTGGCCGCTTCAAGCTGTGTGGTATCGGGAAATAATCCGGTGTTAATTTCCTTCAAGGCATTGCCGACGTCACTTAATGCGTCACGCCATAATGTTTCTGCACCATCATCGGCAAATAAGGCGTAAACCCCAGGATGACTATTGCGCTTGTTTTCTAATAGTAAATCGGTAACGCCGCCGTATGCCGATACTACAAAAATACGCTGGTAAATGTTTCCGTTTTCGCCACCAGCCAAAATAATATTGTCACGCACAGCCTCGTAATTAGTCATCGAGGTGCCGCCAATTTTCTCTACACTGTGTCCCACTGCTATTCTCCCTAGAATTAAAAAATTATTTTTTAATAATTCAATAGCTTAGCGTACAGCCTCTGCCGCCAAGGGGTAGACCCCATTCTCGTCGTGTACTTCTTTGCCATTCAGCGGGGGATTAAATACACAGGCCATCTTCATGTCTTCACTGCCGCCGCGCAGTAGATGATTGTCGTGCTTGTCGAGGATATACAGAGTACCCGCTTCAATGTTATACACTTTGCCATCGCTCAGTGTTTCAACTTCACCATTACCTGACATGCAGTACACCGACTCCAAATGATTCTGGTAATGAATAGGGGTTTCGGTATTCGCGTAAATAGTGGTGATGTGGAATGAAAAACCCATTTTGTCGTCTTTCAATAGCATGCGTACGCTGCTCCAGTTTTCACTGTCAACGCGACGTTCAGAGTTTTCACATTCTTCAAGTGTTCTTACAATCATGATCTTGTCCTTGTTCAATACTAATTCGTTAAGCTCAATTGCCGAATATAGCGCGCCTCTTCCGCAAATTTCATTTGCAGAAGAAGCGCGAATTCAACCGCTTACGAGGCTTTTTTAGCTATTGACTTCCCGAGTACCTCGGCGATGCTATCAGTCAAAATATCCAGGCCACGAATGAGCTCTGCTTTTTCAATGGTCAAAGGGCAGAAGACTTTAACGACCTGATCAAGGCTGCCACAGGTTTCGATTACTAAGCCACGCTCAAAACAGGCACGGCCAATTTCTCCAGCGGTCTCTCCGTCGCGACAGGCCAATCCCTGCATCATTCCACGACCCTTGGGCAACATCTTTGTAACACCGTACTTTTCGGAAATCTGCTTG
This sequence comes from Zhongshania borealis, assembly GCF_039539625.1. Taxonomy (NCBI): domain Bacteria; kingdom Pseudomonadati; phylum Pseudomonadota; class Gammaproteobacteria; order Cellvibrionales; family Spongiibacteraceae; genus Zhongshania; species Zhongshania borealis. Next base: position 270,791 of record NZ_BAABDM010000002.1, read on the forward strand.
AAGCGCTCGCTTACAATCGCCGATTTCTCAACAATCTCCGCTGCAAATTTATCGTCCTTCCAGTAGTGGCGAATTGCCGCTGCTGCAGTAATAAAGGCGTGGTTATTACCACGGAATGTACCGTTGTGCTCACCCGGCTCCCAAATATCCAAATCAGGACGGATTAGCACAATAGCAAAGGGCAGACCGTAACCACTCAAGGATTTAGACATGGTAATGATGTCTGGCTTGATTCCACTGGCTTCAAAGCTAAAGAAGGTACCAGTGCGACCGCAGCCCGCTTGAATATCGTCAATAATCAGTAGAATGTCATGCTTGCGGCACAATTTTTCGAGGCCGCGCAGCCAATCATTATTGGCGACATTAAGGCCACCCTCGCCTTGTACTGGCTCAACAATCATTGCCGCGGGTAGGTCAACACCCGACGACGGATCCGAGAGCAGTTTGTCCATCATCTTCAAGCTGTCTGCATCACGACCGTAGTAGCCGCAATAGGGCATGCGGGTCACATCGCCTAGACCAACGCCAGCACCACCGCGGTGATGACTATTCCCTGTCGCGGCCACGGCGCCTAAGGTCACGCCGTGAAAGCCATTAGTAAACGACACAATGCTCGTGCGGCCAGTTACTTTACGCGCCAATTTTAGTGCCGCTTCTACGGCATTGGTGCCAGTAGGGCCAGTGAACTGAAACGTGTAAGTCATTTCCCTTGGCGCGAGGATGTGTTCATTAAAGGCCTGCAGGAAGTCACCCTTGGCTTCAGTGTGCATATCTAGGCCGTGGGTGATGCCATCACGCATAATGTAATCAACCAGCGCCTTTTTAAGGACCGGATTATTGTGGCCGTAGTTTAGGGTGCCGGCACCGGCCAAAAAGTCGATGTACTGTTTGCCATCGGTAGAGTACAGATGCTCGCCCTGGGCCTTATCAAAGGTCACCGGAAATGAACGGGCGTAGGATTGTACTTCGGATTCGAGTCTGTCAAATATAGTCATGTTAAGTCCTCTTAGTGTCCTTTACTGAGCGGATGAATACTGAGTAAAAATGATGTAGCTCAGATTTCCTGAGCAAAGGGGCCGATACACAGCAACGCTTCGCTGTCGTGCTGACCGCCAAAATGCGTTTCTTTTTCAAACCAAATGCTGTGGTTTAATTCGGTGTCCAGATCGCGAGCAAAGCTGCGGAACAAAGCCCACGAAGCCTCGTTATCTGGTGTAATTGTCGTTTCCATATATTTCACTTCGGTACAGGCTGGACGCTTAATCACTTCTTTGAGCATCTTCTTGGCCAAGCCCCGTCCACGCTGACTCTTATCCACCACCACCTGCCACACAAATACAGTGTTCGGCTTAGCGGGAATAATGTGCGCAGAGATAAAGCCCACTAATTTGCCGTCTTCTTCAGCGGCAACCGCCGTGTTGGCAAAGTGGGTGCAATGCAGCAGATTGCAATATACGGAATTGGTGTCTAGTGGTGGGCTGGCCGCCACTAATTGGTTTAGGGCGTAACCATCTTCCGCCGTTGGCTGGCGAAAACGAAGCGTGGCAGCCGTGGCTTGCGTCGCGCTATTTGATTTCAACACAATCTTTTAGTGTTCATAATAATTTAACGAAGATGACGCACAACATTAGGGCGCTAGTTTCGCCAATCATGCTATTTATCGCCAAATATATGAACCCGTTCTCCTGTTCATTTACTTAGAATACGAAGCATTATACGCTTCTTTCGTAAACTAATTCAAGCTAGACTATTGACAAACGCAGGCTTTAGCTGATGCAAAACCCTCTACAAGCCGCTACTATTGGGCCGCTAAGCCAATCTCAAGGCATCAAAAATGAATCGTATTGACGAAGTATTAGTGTCACTCCGCCGGGTTACCCGCGCGATTGATTTACATTCAAAGCATTTAATGAAGACCGCAGGCCTCACTGCACCACAAATGCTCATCTTACAAACCCTTCGGGATCAGGGCGACGCGATAATCAGTGATGTAGCCAGCCAGGTGAGCCTTAGCCAGGCCACCGTCACCAGTATTATGGATAGATTGGAGAAACGCGGCCTCGTTATAAGAGAGCGCTCAAATCAGGATAAGCGCAAAGTGTTTGCTAGCCTGACCGATACCGGCAATGACCTTATTCGCAATGCCCCCATGCCCCTACAAGATTATTTTATTCGCCAATTCAGCGATCTGCAGGAATGGGAACAAACCCAAATCATCAGCTCATTGCAGCGTGTCGCCTATATGATGGATGCTCAGCATATCGACGCCGCACCAGTATTAGACGTCGGCGCAATCGATCGGCAGAGCGAGGAGGAAAGCCACGCCTTTGGTTTTGCCCGCGACTAAAACTCCCTACGCCAACCCTGGCGTCGCATAAGTGCCACACTTCGCCGTTACATTGTTAGGCATGCAAACAGCAGTGAATTGAAAGTAACGGTGTAATGGAGTGCCCCAGCGGTCATCAAGCCCAGTTTTTACGGCAGTAAAAATAAGCGTGATCTATATCTATGCCAGCAATGTACTTAAATTTAAGTCGACCCGGTGCCGGGCCCATCGTCGCTTGCAATCGATCACCACAGCGACAATCAATCCCTGCCACACACTCGCAAACTTAAATCCAAACAATTTTGCACCACAAAACGCATCTGGGGATTAAAACCGCGATGCAAGGGCAAACGCTTTATCGATACGTCCTGCAATGCCGGGTTTGCTGTTGCGACAGCATGCAGCTTGAGACTTAACGCCTTAGGTATAGACCAAAAGCGCAACAACATTGAATTCGCCCAGCGTCAATATCCCCAGACGCTGTTTCAATCGATTGCCGCCCCAACTGTAAGTCCACAATAAAAATATTGGCCCCAGAATAGCTTACAACTCAGACTTAACAGCTACACCGCTCTGACAAAGCTGTAATTTAAGGGGTAAACTGCCACCTACTAATATATGGAGTCACTCTAATGCAGGTATCTTCGGCTTATCGATTCGTCCAATGTTTGCTGCTTGGCCTATCGCTAACCTTGCTAAATGCCTGCAGTGCAGAGCTAAACAACAGCGACGGCGAAGCGCAATCCGCTGCCGCAGCAAGCTCCAGTGCGGCATCAAGCCGCAGCCGCATGCCCAACGACCCCTCGCTAAAAGCCCTTTACATTCAAAGTTGTTATGGCTGCCATAGCTCGGGTGCCGCAGGTGCACCACGCAGCGGCAACACCGAACAGTGGGCACCACGGATGCTAAAAGGCTTAGACACGCTCTTAGTCAATACCAAAAATGGCCTCAATAGCATGCCGCCTAGAGGTATGTGCATGAATTGCAGCGACGATGATTATCGAGCGCTAATCCTTTTTCTGTCAGGGGAAGCAGAATAATCGCTATCGGCAACTTCAAAGGCTGATCCGTGAGCTATGCTTGAGCGTATTAACTTTTCAGCCGCACAAGGACACAACGCACAATGTCGCAAACTCAACGCATTCAAATAGGGATCAGCGCCTGCTTACTCGGCGAGCCGGTACGCTACGATGGCGGACACAAGCGCCTTCCTTTTGCTGACGATGAGCTTAGCCGACATTTTGACTTCCTTAAAATATGCCCGGAACAAGCTATTGGCATGGGCGTACCTAGACCCACAATTCGCCTAGTAGGCGACCCCGACAAGCCGCAACTTATTGGCAGCAGCAATGCCGAGCTAAACGTCACCGACGCTATGCAGGCTTTTGCAAAAGAAACCACGCCCAAACTTACCGAGATCAGCGGTTATATTCTCTGCGCTAAATCGCCAAGCTGCGGCATGGAGCGCGTACCGGTATATGACGAGCAAGGTAACGGCCTAGGCAAAGTAGGCGTTGGGCTATTTGCCCGGCAATTAATGGCCGTCCACCCCTTGCTGCCTGTGGAGGAGAATGGTCGCCTCAACGACGTGCACCTGCGCGAGAATTTCGTCTTGCGCGTGGTTGCCTACTCGCGCTGGCAAGCCATTACAGCCCAAGGCCTAAGCTCAAAGCTTTTAGAAGATTTTCACCGCCGTCACAAATTTTTATTGCTGGCTCACAATCAAGCTATTTACCGAGAATTGGGGCCAATTGTCGCCGAAGCCGGCGAGATAAACGAGCGGGGCGAGCGCTACATAAAAAAATTCATGCTGGCGCTAAAACAACCTGCCAGCACCAAAAATCACACTAACACGCTGATGCATATTCAGGGCTTTTTTAAGGATCACCTAGATGCTGACGACCGACTCAAACTTACCGAGACGGTTCGCGACTATGCTGCTGGGCAGCTGCCATTGCTCGTACCACTGGAAATGCTAAGCCACTATCTAAAGAAGTATCACATTGACTATCTACTCGACCAGTACTATTTCGATCCCTACCCCCGAGATTTGAAACTGCGCATGGGAATGTAAACCATGACCGCAGTTGTATGGTTTCGCAACGATTTACGCAGCCTCGACCACCGCGCGCTCAGCGCTGCCTGCGCCAAACATCAGAATGTGCGCGGGCTTTATTTGCTTAGCCCCAAGCAACTCGACGAGCATATTATTGCGCCAATCCGACGCCACTATTTGCGCCGCGCGCTCGACGAACTCGGACGCCAACTCGGCGATCTGGGCATCGTTCTTGATATTATAGACGGTGGGCATTTTGCTGACGCCACAAAGCACCTTGGCAACTATTGTCGCGACCACCAAATCGACACCGTATACGCCCATCGCGAGTGGTTGCTAGACGAAATACATCGCGATGCAGCCTGTATCGAAGCAGGTGTGCCACTCACACTGATCGATGACAGCCTACTCAGCCCACTCGAGATTGCCACCGGAGACGGCGGACCCTATAAGGTCTTTACCCCGTTTTCCCGACGCTGCCGCACGCAACTAATGGCTAACTTCCCCGTATGCTCGCGCCGCCCCAAAGCCGTAGCAGACAAAATTGACAATGCGCCGTGCCCTCCTTTTGGCCAAGAGCGGGATGCCAGCGCGTGGCCCGCAAACCAAGACGACGTGTTAGAGCAACTCAGGGGCTTTTGTGCCGAACGAGCCCATGACTATCGTGAATACCGTGACATCCCCGATCTCGACAATACCTCGCGTTTATCCACCGCGCTCAGCCTCGGCTTGCTCAGCCCACGGCAATGTTTAGCACGCTTGCAGCAAGAATGCGGCGACGCGATTTGGGACGCCAGCAGCGGCGCGGGAACGTGGCTTAACGAGCTGCTGTGGCGGGAATTTTATCGTCATGTCGCCTATCATTTCCCGCGGGTAGTCCGGGGGCGCGCTTTCCAAGCCTACACCGAACAAATTCCTTGGCCCAATGACGCGGCGTTATTTGACGCCTGGCGTGAGGGGCGCACCGGTTACCCGATTGTTGACGCCGGAATGCGGCAACTTCGCGACACCGGCTGGATGCATAATCGTCTACGCATGATTACGGCGTCGTTTCTCTGTAAAGATCTACACATAGACTGGCGCTGGGGTGAGCGGCATTTTATGGAGAGTTTAATTGACGCCGACTTTTGCTCCAATAATGGCGGCTGGCAATGGGCTGCTTCCACGGGTACTGACGCCGCGCCGTATTTCCGGATTTTCAATCCCACCACGCAAGGCAAGCGCTTTGATCCCAACGGTGATTTTATAAAGCATTACCTGCCAGAACTCCAAGACCTCACCCCGAAAGCCATCCACCAACCTAAAGAGCAGGGCAATTACCCTGCTCCTGTCGTCGATCACCAAAAAGTGCGACAAATTACCCTCGCACTTTTTAAGAATGTGAGGGACTAAGATCCCGTAATCCGCTTTAATTGCCCACCTTCGCTACTGGCTAAATAGCGCCTTAGTGCACTATGCTAGACAAAGCTCGGGCACAATAAATTAAAAGGAGAAACCGTGCGATTTGCTGTACTAAGTCTACTCATATTCAATAGCTTTTTTTTAAGTCATTCCGTCAACGCGGCCACTAATGCCCAGCGGGTGTTCGGCCTCAGCGAATATGTCTACATAGAAGAACTAGGTGTGCGTTACAAAGCCAAAGTTGATACCGGCGCCGAAAGCGCATCGATCAATGCTATTAACGCCAAGGTTGAGAAGGGCCGCGGCAAAAAAGACGACCTCGTGCACTTTGACTTAGTGCTGCCTGACAACACCTTGAAATCGGTTACGCTGCCACTGAGTAAACATATTCGTATAAAACGACGCGCCGCCGATTACGCTGACGACGAAAAAGACTATAGCCGCCGGCCGGTGCTCGAACTAACCCTCTGCGTAGGTGGTGAGTCCCACAAAGTGGAAGTCAATCTCGCGGATCGTCGACAGTTTTCCAAGCCCATGCTGATTGGTTCAGAACCATTGACCGCCTTCGGCGCCTTGGTCGACCCCAGCAAAAAATATTTACAGGACAAATCACTCTGCCCAATAAAAGCAGACTCCCAGGAGCACGATGAATGAAGGGCGTTAAATTACATGTCAGAGTATTGGCGCTCGCGCTGCTGCTAATCGGCGCGGGCAGTACCGCCTGGCAGATTTTTGTGCTGAATATTCCAGTGTCAGCCGAAACAACCGAGCCAGTGTGGGTAATAGATACCAAACTGACGTTTAGCGCCCGCGACAATACGCCCGTTAAAGTGCAAATGTTTGTACCCCCGAGTTGGAGTAAGTTCATCACCCTGAACGAGAGCTTTATCTCCAAGAACTACGGTGTTAACACCGACATTATCAATGACAATCGTCAAGCAATATGGTCTGCACGCCGCGCGGAGGGCCAGCAACAATTGTTCTATCGCTTGATGCTAACCAAACGCAACAACTCGCGTTTTGCAGAATCGGAAGCGGGCCCTCTGTTTCGTGAAAGCCCACAATTAGAAGGCGTAGAAAAAGTCGCAGTAGAAGCATTGTTAAAGCCTATTCGCGAGCATTCCGCCGATATTGAAACCTTTATTCGCGAAGCCATTAAGCTTATCAACGAGCCTAGCAACGACAACGCTCGCTTGCTCCTAGGCAATAATTACACCCAAGACAACAAATCACTCGTGCTCGAGCTACTACTGTCCTCTGCCCATATTCCAGTTGAGCGGGTACGCACTCTGCGCTTGGTTAGCGACGTCGCCCAAAGCCCCGAGCTGTGGATGCGCAGTTACAACGGCAAGCGCTGGCTGTATTTTAACCCTGAAACAGGCACCCAAGGTCTGCCCGATGACCGCGTGGTGTGGTGGACTGGCAACGACCCCATCGCCAAAGTTGAGGGCGGCCGCCATTTAAAAGTAGAAATCACAGCCAATCAAAAAGTAATGAACTCGATTACTTTGGCCCAATCGATAGCTGAGACCAAAGAAAACAAATTCTGGGCTTTATCACTTTACGATTTGCCCCTGCAGTCACAACAGACCTTTGAAATAATTTTGATGATTCCCATCGGCGTGATGCTGATTTTATTACTGCGTAATGTTGTTGGCCTCGAAACCCTGGGCACATTTACACCGGTGCTAATTGGCCTCGCCTTTCGGGAAACCCAAGTGGTGTGGGGCATTATTCTATTTACCCTCATTACCGCACTGGGCCTGTCGATACGATCTTATCTTGAACATCTGCATTTGCAATTGCTGTCGCGGCTCTCGGTGGTATTAACCTTTGTGGTGATTATCATGGCCCTGATAAGTGTACTCGGCCACCGCCTTGGCTTGGATCGCGGCCTGTCGATCGCCTTGTTCCCAATGGTCATACTCACAATGTCTATTGAGCGAATGTCGATAGTTTGGGAGGAGCGGGGTGGCCTGCACGCCGGTAAAGTAGGTATTGGCACCCTCATCGCCGCTACCCTGTCGCACCTGATGATGACCTACCCAGCATGGACTTACTTCGTCTTTACCTTCCCCGGTATGCTTTTGATATTTATGGCATTTATGCTGATCCTTGGCCACTACCGCGGCTATCGACTGACCGAGTTGTTCCGCTTTAATGCCATGATCAAGGGTAGACAATAATGTCCTTATTTAGCACTTGGAAGGATCTACGCAAACGCGGGGTAATGGGGATAAACCAGCGCAATGCAGACTATGTGCTGCGCTACAACCAGCGCCACCTCTATCCCTTAGTCGATGACAAAATAAAGACTAAGGAGCGAGCGCTAAAAGCGGGCATTCATGTACCTGAGATGTATGGCATCATTGATTCCGACAAAGGTATTAGCCAGCTAAAAGACATTGTTAAGGGCCACAGCGACTTTGTTATTAAGCCCGCTCAAGGAGCCGGTGGTGACGGTATCCTCGTGATCGCCGACCAGTTTGAAGGTTACTACCGCACCACATCTGGCCGCCTACTGAGTACCGAAGATATCGAATTTCATATTTCCGGTATTTTGTCAGGCATCTACTCTTTGGGTGGTCACCGCGATCGCGCACTGATCGAGTACCGGGTAATCCCAGACCCTATCTTTAGTGCCATTAGCTATGAGGGCGTGCCTGACATCCGTATCATCGTTCTGAAAGGCTACCCCTTGTTAGCAATGCTGCGACTCCCCACGCGTCAATCTGGAGGCAAGGCCAACCTTCACCAAGGCGCTATTGGTGTTGGCGTTGATTTGGCTACGGGTATCACCCTCGATGGCACCTGGCTTAACAAGCTAATCAATAAACACCCAGACACCACCAACCCAGTGCGCGGCGTTCAGCTCCCCTATTGGGAAGGCTTTATGTCACTGGCCACGCGCTGCTATGAACTCACTGGTCTCGGCTACTTGGGCGTAGACATGGTGCTGGACAAAGACCAAGGCCCGCTAATGCTAGAGCTGAATGCACGGCCTGGCTTGAATATACAAATAGCCAACGACGCCGGCCTCGCCGCCCGTTGCCAAACCGTCGAAGACGAAATTGCTCGCCTCAACGCCAAGGGCATCACCTTGGCCAAGCCAGCGAAGCGCATGGCATTTTGCCAGCGAGAATTCGCGCAGCCCCTGCGAAAGCTCGAAAGTTTAGAGCCCGACAATGGCGCTATCGATATTCAGCTGCCACCTAACTGAGTAATCGCAGGCATAAAAAAACCACCGACCGCCGCAGAAATCCCGGCAGTAGGTGGTTTATTGCGTGCCGCGCTACTTACTTAGCTGCGCGCTCCTTGGCAATAAGCTCCTCCGCAACCTTTAGCATTTCTGCCTTTCCGCCTGCAGAGCGGCCTGTCACCCGGTACTTACCATTTACGATGATCTCTGGGGTACCGGCAATACCATAGGCCCGAGCACGCGCATCCGCCTGTTTAACCTGGCTATTTACGCCAAATGAATCAAAGGTTTTGCGAAACTTCTCGGCGTCGACATCGCTGTGTGCCACAAACAATTTCTCAATTGCTGCGCTATCACGCAAGGGGTTGCGATCAACGTTAATCGCATTAAACAAAGGGGTATGGACTTGATCGATAACGCCCAATGCCTCAGCCGCATAGAACGCCTTAGCGTGCACAACCATCAGCTCGTTCCACATTGCGGGCGAACGCTTGAACTCAACATCGCCCGGCAACTGCTTAACCCAGGCTTCAAGCATAGGGTCGAAATCAAAGCAGTGACTACAGCCATACCAAAACACTTCGGTGACTTCGATCTTTTGCGGATTTGCTGTACGTACTGGCTGAGCGATACGAATAAAACGCTCACCGCCACTGGCCACACCTGGGGCCGCAGCCGTCTGTGCGGCGGCACTAACAGCCGCTTTAGCAGGTGCAGCTGGCTCAGACCCATCGCTACATGCCGACACCATCAGTAAAAAGCTGAACACACCGGCTAACGGTAGAAATTTCTTAAACATGAAGCCCCCTGATTATTTAATCGAATATTTTAAGATCCTGCGTCATTGAATTAACTCAAATTGCGGACTCAATATCATTGTCTTTTGTGAAGCTTTTCAGACAGCTGACACGAATAATGGTTCTAAATCTATACATGCGTAAATTACAGCGATAAAAAAGGCGGCCTAAGCCGCCTTTTTACTGGGTAGTGTTTAAGGGTGTAAGCCCTGGATGAAACTAGACACTGCCTCAATTTCTGAATCGCTCAACTTAAACGCGATTGTTCTCATCACCATTGCATCGCCGTCATTAGTTCGCCCTTCACGGCCGTCAGCTGCCGCGCGGAAGGCTTTTAACTGAGCGGCAGTGTAATCGGCATGCTGACCACCCAGCGCAGGGAAGCCCGCTGCGGCCATGCCGCTACCGGTAGGTGAGTGACATGCAGCACACGCTGGAATATTGCGGTCCGCAATACCACCACGGTATATCGCAGCACCCTTGTCAACAATGGCGGGATCAGCCTGGCCGGTGCTGATCGCTTTACTTGCGTAGTAAGCGGCAATATCAGCAATATCTTGCTCAGACAAATTATCAGTCTGGCCCGCCATCATCGGTACCGGCCGAGCACCTGTTTTAATATCGGTGATCTGCTTAACCAAATAGCGTTCGCCCTGACCGGCCAATTTCGGGAAGCTAGGTGCCGCGCTATTGCCGTCGGCACCGTGACACGCAGCACATGCTGCCGCCTTCATCTTGCCAGCTAGGGGATTACCCTCAAGAGCCACCGCTGTTCCGGCAAACATCAAGGAGGCGAACATCACTAATGTGGTTTTCTTCATTGTTAATTACTCTTTAAACAGATAACGCTGTGCAAATATAAATCAACGCACTCGACTTAAGACTTAGGTGCTGCCATAAACTCGATTAAGGCTTTAAAGTCGTCGGCGCTGCAGTCAAAACATAAGCCCTTAGGTGGCATGGCATTAAAACCTTCGTTTGCATGCTTAACGAGGGTATCCATACCTTTTTCTAGGCGTGGCGCCCAATCAGCAACAGCATGGGATTTTGGCGCGCCATTAGCCCCAAAAGCATGGCAAGCAAAACACGATTTTTGATATTGATCTAGAACCGCCTGCTCAGTAGCAAAAGCAGAGACACCAGACATTGAAAGCAACATAGCTACGAGCCATTTATTCATGATCTACCTCTCAATATTTCATTTAACCGCGCAGGACGAGTCAATATAAAAACTGCGGCATTATACACAACTACATGGCGCCGGGGCCAATAATTGCCGTAAAATGCCGCTGCTTTAGCAAATTCCCCTCGGACTCTCTATGTCATCAAGCCCAGCACTGAACTATCGCCGCGCCAGCTATTTAAAAAGCTCGCCCAACCTCACCCACTGCCCAGACGACAGTGGTGCCGAAGTTGCGTTTGCAGGCCGCTCAAATGCGGGAAAATCTAGCGCAATCAATCGCTTAACTGAGAACAAAAAACTGGCAAAGACCAGTAAAACCCCAGGCCGCACCCAGCTGCTTAACTTCTTTGTTTTAGATGACAGCGGTCGCCAGCGCTTAGTCGATCTGCCCGGCTATGGATTTGCCAAAGTGCCTCTGGCCGTAAAAAACGAATGGCAGCGGAATCTAGAGGCCTATTTACAAAAACGCCAATCACTGCGTGGAATGGTGTTGATGATGGATATCCGCCATCCGCTGACCGAGTTTGACCAACAAATGGTACGGTGGGCGACCAAAAGCACGATGCCCATGCATATTTTGCTAACAAAATCGGACAAGCTAAAACGCGGCCCCGCCACGGCAACACTGCTCGCCGTACGCAAAAGCCTCGCCGAATTTGGCGATTTAATTAGCGTACAGCTTTTCTCCGCCCCAAATGGTGATGGTCTGCCAGAGCTGCGGAGTAAATTGGACGAGTGGTTGGACAGCAATAATATGGTCGATATGGTTTATATCGACGACAATGGTGATGAGATTAGCAGCGAGCCCGAAAATCCCGCTTAAAGGCCATTTTATCTGGCAAACAGGCTAAACATGGACGAAAAAAGCCCGACAAGCTCAGCTCGCCGGGCAATCCTACTCCAAATGGAGTCAGGGGGGAGACAAGTCTCCAACGCGGGCGCCATCCTCAAGCACATCAAGATAGCGGCTATATGACTTTAGACGCGGAATTCTAATTGCGCAAATTTTAGCCAGCTCATATTTGCCTTTCCGCGCATCACCCCCGATTAATGCGCTTCATCCCAGTTTGCGCCAACACCGACACCCACCTCTAAAGGCACTGCCAAATCGGCCGCAGCCATCATCAGCCGTATGACTTCGGCCTGCACAACGGCCAAATCGGCCGGAGCAACCTCCAAAACCAACTCATCGTGAACCTGCATGATCATTTTGGCGTCCACGGCACTACTGCTTAAATATTGATCAACCGAAATCATCGCTCGCTTGATAATATCTGCGGCGGTGCCCTGCATGGGCGCATTGATCGCGGTACGCTCCGCCGCTTGGCGCCGCATACCGTTACGAGCATTGATTTCTGGCAGATGCAGACGACGACCAAACAAGGTTTCAACATAGCCTTTCTCGGACGCAAGCACCCTGGTTTCATCCATATAACGCAATACCCCGGGATAGCGCTCAAAGTACAGATCGATGTATTGCTGAGCCTCTTTACGACCCAAATGCAGCTGCCTCGCCAAGCCAAATGCTGACATGCCGTAGATCAAACCAAAATTAATCGCCTTAGCATTGCGGCGCTGCTCATCACTAACATCGCCTGGCGCGACGCCAAACACTTCGGCCGCAGTCGCGCGGTGAATATCCTCGCCGCGGGTAAATGCGTCGATCAAGCCGCGATCACCGGACAAATGCGCCATTATGCGCAATTCTATTTGGGAGTAATCCGCCGCGAATATCACGTATCTCGGCGGCGCGATAAAGGCCTGGCGAATACGCCGCCCCTCAGCACTGCGAATGGGAATATTTTGCAAATTTGGATCGGAAGATGACAGACGCCCGGTCGCCGCCACCGCTTGATGGTAGGAGGTGTGAATACGACCGGTTTTGGGATCAATCTGTAGCGGAAGTTTATCGGTATAGGTTGATTTAAGCTTGGCCATGCCCCGGTGCTCAAGGATCACCTTGGGCAGAGGATAGTCGTGAGCCAATTCCACCAGCACCTCTTCAGCGGTTGACGGCGCACCTTTCGGCGTCTTTTTTGTAACTGGAATTTGCAAGCGCTCGAACAAGATTTCTCCCAACTGCTTGGGTGAGGCCAAATTAAACTCGCCACCAGCTAGCTCATAGGCCTGTTTCTCAAGGGCCTGCATTTTCATGCCCAACTCGTGGCTTTGCTTGCCGAGCAACTCGCGATCCACGTATGCGCCATTGCGCTCGATTCGAGACAACACCGACACCAGGGGCAGCTCAATATTTCGATATACCGCCAACAAGCCTTCGCTCGCCTGCAGTTTGGGCAGCAACGCCTGGTAGAGGCGCAGGGGAATATCGGCGTCTTCAGCCGCATAGGGGCCAGCTTGCTCTAAGGCGATTTGATTAAAAGTGATTTGCTTGGCGCCTTTGCCCGCAATATCTTCAAAATGGATGGTGGTGTGATCTAGGTATTTCAGCGCCAAGGTATCCATATCATGGCGGCTACCGGTGGAATCTAAAACATAGGAGGCCAGCATGGTGTCGTCGTGAATACCGCGCAGGGTAATGCCGTGGTTAAGCAGTACATTGGCATCGTATTTAAGGTTTTGACCCACCTTGAAGCACTCAGGGTCTTCCAGTAGCGGCTTAAGCTGGGCCAATACAGAAGCCTCATCCAGCTGATCCGGCACATCGAGATAATCGTGGCCGAAAGGCAAATAGGCGGCTTCCCCCGCGGCTACCGCAAACGAGACGCCGACCACCCTGGCCTGCATATAATTCAAGCTGGTTGTTTCGGTATCAAACGCGAAGATCGATGCGGCGGCCAGCTTAGTCAGCCACAATTCAAAATCGGCTTGCGTCAGAATAACATGGTATTTAGCAGCATCTAATCGCGGCGTGGGCTCGACAGAAATAGCCAACTCATCTGCTAGCGCACCAGTACTCGCCAAGCCTGAGGGCGCAGATACGACCTCGCCACCCCCTGACTCTGCGCTAATCGCGGCGCTACGCTCTTCACGGCTCAACTCGTCAACCCAGGTTTTGAATTCAAACTCTTTAAACAAGGCCAACAAACGCTCGGTGTCTGGGGCCGTCGGCAAAAGATCTGCCACCCCCACATCGAGGGGCACATCGCACTTTATCGTTGCGAGCGTGTAAGAGAGTAGGGCGTTGTCATGGCTGTCGACCAACTTCTTCGCCACACCTTTGGCGCCGCGAATCGGCAAATCGGCGACTTTGTCGATATTTTCGTAAATGCTGCTGACACCGCCCAGCGCCTGAATAAGTGCCAGCGCGGTTTTTTCACCCACGCCAGCAACGCCTGGAATATTGTCGACCTTGTCACCCATAAGCGCGAGAAAATCGATAATTAACTCGGGCGGAATACCGAACTTATCTTTAACCCCAGCCACATTCATAACCGTATCAGTCATGGTATTCACCAAGGTGACATGCTCGTTGACCAACTGAGCCATGTCCTTGTCGCCAGTTGATACCAGTACCGGCCGCTCTTTGCCCGCCTGCGCCGCGAGGGTACCAATCACATCGTCGGCCTCAACACCGTCGATCACCAAGCGCGGCAATCCCATGGCATCGATAATGGCATTGATCGGCTCAACTTGGCTGCGCAAATCATCTGGCATCGGCGGCCGCTGGGCTTTGTATTGGTCGTACATATCATCACGAAAGGTTTTGCCTTTGGCATCAAAAACCACCGCAATTGGGCAGTCTGGATAATCTTTGTATAAACGCCGCAGCATATTTATAACGCCCTTGATTGCGCCAGTTGGCTGCCCTTTCGAGGTATTTAGCGGCGGTAGCGCGTGAAAAGCACGATATAGGTAGGAGGAACCATCAACCAAAATCAGAGGTTTTTTTACAGTCATAGTAGAGAGTTAAGACGTCGCCATTGGAAGCGGAGAGTGTAGCACGAGCCTCCGCAGCAAAATATTCCCACTCGCAGCAAAGCCAAAGTGTTACCGTAATTCACACAAAACCAACAATGTGACCGCCACATTACCCAATTGTTAACGATATTTAAGAAGACATCTCGCTTAACTGTGTTACCTTATGTAACACAAGGTAACCTTTTACCTTGAACCGAGCAAAAGAGACCTCGGTTGATTAGAGGAGAGAGGAAAATGAAAAAACTTACCAGCGCAATCTTAATATTGGTTGCCAGTACGATGGCGACTGCTGCCGAACCGGAAGTAGGTGCGAATCAGTCGCTGGTATTGGCTTACAATCTAAGCACTGTTACACAAATAGCAGAGCCTAAGATTGAATACGCGTCGCAGGCTTCTGCTGATCGCTTTTTGGAAAAAACGCTAGATGTTGTTTCAGCCACACTGAATGTGGAGCTGGATATGCAAACTCACTATACGGTGCCTAGCATCGCGAAAAATTAAGACCAACGCGCAAGCAACTCTGGCTATGAACTAGCCTATTAGCCAATAGTTAAGTCTTGCGCATACGTCCTATACTGCGAAGCAGCTGATAAACGCTCGACCAAGCTGGCGATACAAGCCAAGAAACCCATCCGTATTTGTTATTTCGACACCGAGTGGATCGATTTCGATGATTGGTATATCCAATCCAGAGGTCAAGGCATTTAACATGGCCGCAGGGTACTGAGGCTCACGAAAAACACAGCCAAACTCACCTTGTTGCAAACGCGCCCGCAACTCAACAATATGCCGTGCTCCAGGCAGGCGGTCCGACGTTGGCATAACGACTTCAGCCTCGGAGAGCTTATAGTGCCGCTCAAATCGGCTGAAACCATCGTGCAGCAATAAATAGGGACGTCCACTTAAGCGGGCAATATCGATCTGCAACTGCTTATCGTACTGACGAAACTCGGTACTGAAACGAGCAGCGTTGGCATGAAAATACGCACCTCGGGTCGGCATACGATCCGACAGAATGCGGGCGATACGCCGCGCCATATGCTGTACCTGCTCAGCGTCCATCCAAACATGGGGGTCTTCGCCAAGACTGAGTGCGGGGTAAAGTGCGACGGCATTGCTTTGTTCAGCAACCGCCTTTTGCAAATAAGACTCCATCGCGGGACCAACCCACAACACCACATCGGCACTGCGCAAGCGCTGCATATCTGAGGGGCGGAGCTGAAAATCGTGCGGGGAAACGTTTGCCGGCGCCAATACATCGACGGTGACAGCGTCACCAGCGATATCACGTACAAGTAATTGCAGAGGTGTAATACTCGTTAAAATCACCGGCTTGTCGGCAGCCCAAGCCATATTTCCGAACATCCATACGAGCACTAATCCCGACACTATTGCTTTCAAACAAATTTCCCCATTGTGTACTTCCACGCTAATGCAATATTATAACATTATATTCTTGCCAAAATCCTTGGGCGCCCCAAAGTAATGCACAACATTAACACGCAACACGATCACCAACACTGTATTGATGAAGCTTTGCACAGCGCCCGAGAACTCTGTCAGCAACGCCAACTTAAATTCACTAAAATCAGAGAACAGGTATTGGTCACCATATGGGCGAGCCATAAACCGGTTGGCGCCTACGCCATCCTTGAGGAACTGGCAAAAGAAGCGCTCCGCCGACCAGCACCGCCAACGGTATACCGGGCACTGGATTTTTTACTGGATAATGGCCTGATCCATCGCATCTCTTCTCTCAATGCCTTTGTTGGCTGCAATGAGCCCGGCCACACCCATCAAGGCCACTTCCTCATTTGTCGCCACTGCCAAGTTGCAATTGAACTGGATACACAATTAATTTATCCCGCAATCTCGGCCGCCGCCGGTCAACAAAGCTTCGTGGTAGACACCGCAAGCCTCGAAGTCGTTGGCAGTTGCGCACATTGTGTCGAGGCCCGCCACCATGTCTGAGTCAGCCCTACTTAGCCTGCATAATGTATCGTTAAAACACCAACAACAAAACTTGTTGAGCAATATCAGCCTAACTCTTACTGCCAAGCAAATCATGACAATTATTGGTCCCAACGGCGCGGGTAAGAGCACGTTGATCAAAGTCGCACTGGGCCTCAGCAAAGCAGACAGCGGTGAGGTTTATCGGCGGCCGGGCTTACGGATCGGCTATATGCCCCAACAGTTAATCCTTAATCCACTTATGCCATTAAGTGTGTCGCGATTTTTAGCCATGGCGAGATCCAATCGCCAGCAAATCGACGCCGCATTAGCGCGCACCGGTATAAGCCACTTGCGTGAGCGGCCACTACACGACATTTCAGGCGGCGAAACTC
The DNA here is from genome assembly GCF_039539625.1 of Zhongshania borealis. Lineage (NCBI taxonomy): Bacteria > Pseudomonadati > Pseudomonadota > Gammaproteobacteria > Cellvibrionales > Spongiibacteraceae > Zhongshania > Zhongshania borealis. The sequence continues at coordinate 287,977 of NZ_BAABDM010000002.1, forward strand.
AGCGGGTATTACTAAGCAGGGCCCTGCTCAGCAGCCCCAACTTACTCGTGCTCGACGAGCCAGCCCAGGGCGTGGACATTAGCGGCCAGACTGAGCTGTACGAACTCATCAGCGCTCTGCGCGACGAATTGGGCTGCGCGGTACTGATGGTCTCTCACGACTTACATTGGGTCATGGCACAGACCGATACAGTTATTTGTCTGAATCAACATATTTGCTGTCACGGCCACCCCGCACAAGTCAGCAATGACCCTGAATATCTGGCGCTATTCGGTCGCCGCCACGCCGAAGCCGTTGCGCTGTACCAACACGATCACGACCACCAACACGATATTCACGGTGATGTCGTTTGCGAGCACCATCACCATGATTGATATTCTTCTCTTCGCGCTAATGGCGGGCTTGTTAGTGGCCGCCGCCTGCGGCCCCTTGGGCGCACTCGTCACCTGGCAACGTATGGCTTACTACGGCGATACATTGGCACACTCAGCGCTACTCGGCCTCGCCCTTGGCTTGGCGCTGCAGGCCAACCTACAGTACAGCGTTCTGTTTACCTGCCTATTTATCGCCACCGTATTATTCGCCTTGCAGTGGTGGCGGAATATCGCCTTGGATAGCCTACTAGGCATTCTCTCCCACAGCAGCCTGGCCTTGGGCTTGGTTTGCCTGTCATTTATCGACAACCAAAGCGTGGATTTAAACGCCTTCTTATTTGGCGATTTGCTCGCTATTTTGTCGGAAGACTTAGTCAACTTAGCGATTATATGCGCGCTCGTTCTGGCACTACTCTGGCGTTACTGGCCTGCGCTTGTCGCGATCAGTGCACACGCGGAGCTAGCAGAGATTGAAGGACTTGCGGTTAAGCGGCTACGGCTGCTATTGATGCTGATGGTCGCTGCCACCGTTGCTGTAGCAATGAAAATCGTCGGCGTTTTATTAATTACTGCAATGCTCATTATCCCCGCCTCAGCGGCGGCCAGAGTTGCGCGCAGCCCAGAACAAGCTGCGCTACTAGCAACACTTGTTGGCGCAATTGCGGTGTGCGGTGGTTTAGCAGGAGCGTGGTACTGGGACACCCCAGCCGGGCCAAGTATTGTCTTGACCGCGGGGTGTTTATTTGTACTGGGGCAATTCGCGCCGGGGTATCGGCGCAGCAATTAAACCGGAGCCATATTGCGCTCCACGCGGTCTAGTTGTATTCGCGAATAGACAGGAATGCGCGCTTTAGTTTACTGATTTCCAGAGGTGCTTTAAAGAATCCCACCGAGTGCCCTTTTGGATTCACCAATGCAATATTTGCGCTGTGCTCCACCTGATAATTACTGCCGCCACCAGGGACTTTGGTAAACGGAATATTCAGTGACGTCGCAAAGCGGTGGACCTCGAGAAAATCGCCGGTAATTCCCCGAAACGCTGGATGAAAGAAGTCTAAATAGCTGTGCAGTTGCTCTGGCGTATCCCGTGCGGGATCCACACTGGCTAGCCAGATTTGCGTATCGGCCTGTACCGCTGGCTCCAATTCTTGATAAAAAGCCTTTAACTGGGCGAGGGTAGTTGGGCAAACATCCGGGCAGTAAGTGAAACCGAAGAATATTAGGTTCCACTTGCCTTCCATCGACGTTGGCGTGAGCGCTTCGCCACGGTCATCGAGCAAACTGAAATTTGGCAATGTTCGCGGATTCTCATAGAGATAAGCACCCTGAGATTTAAGCTCCTCCGCCGTCATCATTCGCGCGCGGGTCGCGGCGTAAAAAAATCCTGCCACCAGCACAATGCCCATTGCGACAACCGCGAGAACCGTCATTCGGATTCCGCGTTGACGTTCTGCAGCGCCATTACCAGTGGATGTTGTATCGTCTGTCATCGCATTTCAACCTCAAAAATACTCACTGCTGGTAGCAAGTAATGATCTAAAAGCATGATCATAAACAGCGCCATCAGGTAAATAATCGAATATTTGAAGGTCGCCATCGGCGCCTTCGGATTTTTACCCCGCAACAACACAATCGACCAATAGAGAAAACCCACTCCTAAACAAACGGCACCGAGCAAATACAAGGATCCACTCATACCTGTTGCAAAGGGCAGCAGTGTCACCACGAACAATAAAATGGTGTAGAGCAGGGTGTGTAATTTGGTATAGGCAATGCCGTGGGTAACCGGCAGCATGGGAATATCTACCTTGGCGTAATCGTCGCGACGATGGATGGCCAAAGCCCAAAAATGTGGCGGCGTCCAAATAAAGATTATTAGCACCAGTAGCAATGCGTGACCATGCACTTCATTGGTGACAGCGGTCCAGCCAAGCAGCGGCGGGGCTGCACCCGCAATACCACCAATCACGATATTTTGTGGTGTGGCCCGCTTCAAATACAGGGTATAAACCACCGCGTAACCAAGCAAGGAGGCGAGGGTCAACCACGCGGTAAGCGCATTGACCATAATCAACAAAATGGCCATGCCCGCAATACCAATTACCGCTGCAAATATTCCAGCATTACGGTTTGTCACACGGCCTTGAGCAATAGGACGATTGTGCGTGCGGGCCATAACCAAGTCGATCCGACTGTCGACAAGGTGGTTAATAGCTGCTGCCGCCGCGGCGCAGAGGGCGATACCGAGGTTGCCAAATATTAGCGCATTCCAAGGTACCATGCCGGGCACCGACATAAACATACCGATCACCGAAGTAAGCAACATTAACAAAACAACATTGGGTTTACAGAGTTCGTAATAATCCCGCCAGGTCGCTGCCAATTGTGGCTGTGTCATACTCGAACTCCCTCACGGTTAACCACCGCTGTAAATACCAAGTAACTGATGGTCACTTGGCTAAGCAATAAAATTGCACCGACTAAATTGTGTGCAACCGCCACGCCTATCGGGAAGCTAAATTCAATATTGCTAATGCCCAACGCAATTTGCACAATCAAGATCATTAACATGCCCGTAGCCGCCGTGCGAGCCTGTGCAATACCAAGCCCACGTAATTTGAAAAACAGAAAGATTAAATACGCGGCTGTCACCATAGCGCCGATTCGGTGGCTGAAATGGATCGCCACCCGTGCCGCGTTATCCATGGTGCCACCCAAATAGTTCGGTCCAATATGCTGCGCTATGTTAAAGCCCTCACGAAAATTCATTGGCGGCAACCATGAACCTTGGCACCGCGGGAAATCCGGGCAGGCGATGTCCGCATAATTTGCGGTAGTCCAACCACCAAGGGCAATCTGACAAACGACAACAACTAAACCCATCAAAACTAAGGGTTTTAGAGCCTGTAACTTAGCTTCACTTATCGCCGGTATTTGCCAGTGCTGATTATTCAAACGCAGGGTCAACAGCCACAGCAAACTCAAGGTAGTGAAGCCGCCGAGAAGGTGGGAGGTAACAACTTGCGGCCACAACTTTAAGGTGACCGTCCACATACCAAACATGCCCTGTAATATGATAAACGCCAATATAAACAAGGGCAGTTTTAGTGGCTGTTCTGGTTTGCGCTGACGCAAAGAAAAAACGACTAGACCAATCGTTAACAGTCCAAGGCTCGATGCCAAATAGCGGTGAATCATTTCCGGCCAAGTCTTATCGTGCTCCACCGGCATATCCGGGAATGCTTCATTGGCACGCGCTACTTCATGGTCAGCAGTTGGCCACAGCACATGGCCGTAGCAGGTTGGCCAATCGGGGCAACCTAAGCCTGCATCGGCCAAGCGCGTGAATACCCCCATCGCCAAGACAATTACTGCGACAAAGCAGGAGAAGAGCGCTAGACGGAATCCTGCTTTGCGCTGCGCTGCGGTGTTAAATATAGCCATCGTTCTCTACCGTGTATTCTTTTGCTAGCAGTTTTGCGCCAACTATTTGATCAGGCGCCCCATATCTTTAAGCACATCCTTACCCAAACTAGTCAGGGTAAGCTGCTCCATATCTGCCGCGCGATAATACATCATCACCCAGCCCATAGGGTCTACTATGTAAAAAGTACTTGAATCAAATGGGTTAATATCAAGATTCTTCAAGTTGCGTAAGAATACTGAGCCATCAGCCTGTAGCACGGTCATATCACTGTGCTCAGCTTCTAGGAAATCACGTAATTGCGGCGATAACGGGCCATCGGTTGCAAGATAAATACGCTCAACGCGATCCACTTTTTTACCCATCGCGGTATGAGTCTGGCGAGTGAGGTAGAGCATGCGCTCGCAGGCATCCCGGCAATCACGGCCACCAACAACCATAAATACCCAGCGAGACTCGGCGCGGTTAAACAGAAACTCACTACCATCGCGAAGCGCCGGGTGTAAATCACCGAGCTGCATTGGCGGATTAATAAGCACACCGCGGTTAACCGTTGTGAAGGAAATAATATCTTGCTTAGCGAGATAAAATACCGCGCTGGAGAGCAGAATTACGGCAATCGGAATAGTTAATATAATGGTAAGCAGTTTTTTACTGCGCTTGGTTTCGCTCGGTAAGGTCATTGATCTTCGCTCTCTTTGCTTTTACGTCGCTTCAGCAGTTCGCCTAAATTACTGTTGCGAAAAATAAATATCAGCCCCAGTGCTAGCGCCATGGCAAACCATTGCACTGCATAGCCGGTATGTTTGGCTGGTGTTACATTGACGACCATTCGCTCAACTTCAAGGGCGCCATCACTCCCTTCCACTAGCCGCAAGGTCGTTGGCAATAGCGTCGGGAATTCGCCGTTCAAGTCATCAAGATCTAGCCATTGCTTACGGCGAGGCCATGAATCCGTTACAAGCTCGCCGCCTAAACTAAATGCCTTTTCTGTATTGCGGTACAACTCACCATGAATTTGGAGCCGAGCACTGGGTATTGCGACCCTTGGTAATGTTTGCCGCGATGGGTCACCTGCAAGCCATCCGCGATTGACCAAGAGCTCGCGACCATCAGCTAACGTAAAAATCGCCATTATCTCATAACCGAATCGACCATGAGAAATCCGGTTATCCAACAACCAATAACGCTGGGGGTCAAATTCGCCGGTTGCGGTTACTGGCAGGTAATTTTGATATTCAGTGACGTTTCTTATTGCGACAGGTGCGAGATTCCGTCGCTGCTCAAAATCGGCCAATAATGCAGCTTTCTCGTCAGCCCTGCGCAGCTGCCAAAATCCCAAACTCAGTAGAATCGGCAAAATCAGTACAATCGCGAGCACGGACTTCCAGTCAAACTGCCATTGGAATCTGCTGGGCGAAGGCCGCATTTTTCAAATCCTATTGTGTATACTGCGGCGAACTATTGAAGAGGCTCGCCAGCATGTGGTTAAAGATTGTCATCGTTGTGCTTTTCATCGGGCTAGTAATTAGCCTGTTCAGCGGTTTGTTTTTTCTCATACAAGATAAGGGTAGGACCATGCGCACTTGGCAATCACTGAGTGTGCGCTTGGTACTTGCGGTAATGCTAATGGCATTTATCGTCTATGGTTTTTACACCGGCCAATTGGGCTCAAAAGCACCCTGGGATCAGCGCCATGGACAAGATGCCCCAATCACTCAGCAGGCTCCCTAAAACCCCATATACGACTTGGCCGTTAAGACCTATCTGCAATGCAAATAAACCTTAACGGCCAGCGTTACCATCTCGTCAGCAGTAAATGATTAGAGAATGTAAACAAACAGGAATAAGAAGACCCAAACTACGTCAACAAAGTGCCAGTACCAAGACGAGGCTTCAAAGCCAAACTGGTCATTTGCACTAAAGTGACCTTTGCTGGTTGAGCGCAACCATTGTACCAACAGCATGAAGGTACCCATCGCCACGTGGAAACCGTGGAAACCGGTCAACATGAAGAAGGTGGTACCGTAAACACCACTATTCAGGTGAATGCCGTATTCAAACAGTGCTTCGTGATATTCCATGTACTGTAAGTATAGGAAAGTACAACCCATAGCAACGGTGATAAATAACCACACATTGAATTTCTTACGGTCATTTTTCTTCATCGCCACATGTGCAATGTGACAGGTAAAGCTCGAAGCCAATAGAATAATGGTGTTATACAACGGCAACCAATGGGCAATATGGGCAAAACCGGGGAAAGACAAGTCCTTTTCAGCGCCGGTAAATACACCGTTATTCGCCAAGTGACCCGCCGCTGCTTGCGCCTGTACACCGCCAATCGCATCTTGCGGTGTAGTCAGCATAGGCCAATTGTATTCAAATCCGGGCCACAACAAACCATTCATCGCACCCGCGTCGCCTTCACCAGCCAACCAAGGCCCAGCTAAGTTACGGATGTAGAACAGGGCGCCAAAAAAGGCACCAAAGAACATAACTTCAGAGAAAATAAACCACTGCATACCCAACACATAAGAGTGCTTAAGCTGCGCACTGTTCATGCCTGCACGGTTTTCCCGAATGGTAATGCTAAACCACGTGAACAACGTCGCGGCGAGCCAAATTAAACCAGCAAATAAAATAAAACTGGAATTTGTTTCTTCACCGGGGCGGTAGCTGTTGTCGTTGATAAAGCTGGCTGCACCGAAAACTGTGGTGGTCATACCTATCGACGCGCTTACAGCAAGCTTACTACTGTCGGGTACGTAATATGTTTCGTACCCGGTTTTGCTTTGACCTGCCATTGTTAAGTCTCCATTCTCTCGCTAGAGAAAAACTCTCTTACTTATTTAGACGCCGCAACAGAGTCCTGTTTCGCGGCCATCTCGGTTACATCAAATATCGTGTAGGACAAGGTAATCACGTGGATATCTTCTGGTAAATCGCGATCAATAATAAACTGCAACGCCAAGTCGGCGTCGGCTCCTGCTGCCAGCGGCTGCTGGTTAAAACAAAAGCATTCGGTTTTATGGAAATATTCAGCGGCGCGGGACGGAACAAGACTGGGAATTGCCTGTGACACCATATAACGATCCTGCGTGTTCTTCGCATAATACGTTACATGTGAGGATGCACCGGGGTGTACCTCAACTTGGCTGGTGTTTGGCGAAAACTCCCAAGGCATTGCTTCATTGTTTTGCGCAACAAACTGCACCTTGACGGTACGGTTTGTATCGATTTGACTATCAACTACCGTATATTGCTGGCCGGTTTTACCGTTGATGCCCAACACCTCACAAAGTGCATTGTAAAGCGGGGGCATCACCCACATGGCAAAGGCAAACATGACCACGACCAAACCCAGTAACTTAATACTTAGTTTTGCGATGTTTTTGTCTGTTACTTGCGCCATGTTACACGAGCCTCTTTATTTCACTTCTGGCGGTGTAGTAAAGGTGTGGTATGGCGCGGGCGTGGGCACTGTCCATTCCAATGTTGTACCACCTTCCCAAACTTTTGCGTCGGTAACTGGCTTGCCGTGAGTAATTGTTCTAACGATATTGAACAAGAACAACAGCTGGCTAGAGCCGTAGATAAACGCACCGATGGACGACATCATATTAAAGTCGGCGAACATCAGATTGTAATCTGGGATACGACGCGGCATACCAGCCAGACCCACAAAGTGTTGTGGGAAGAAGGTCAGGTTAAAGCCGATAAACGAGATCCAGAAATGGGTCTTACCCATAGTCTCGTTGTACATCTTACCGGTCCACTTTGGAATCCAGTAGTACACAGCAGAAGACAACGCGAATATCGCACCAGCAACCATGGTGTAGTGGAAATGGGCTACAACAAAGTAGCTATCATGGTACTGGAAGTCAGCGGGCGCAATCGCCAACATCAGACCAGAGAAACCACCAATAGTGAATAAGAATACCTTCGCAATAGCGAACAACATAGGCGTTTCAAGGGTAATCGAACCCTTGAACATGGTGGTAACCCAGTTGAATACTTTTGCAGCTGTCGGTACCGCAATCAACATAGTGGCGTACATAAAGAACAGTTCGCCAGCAATCGGCATACCGACCGTGTACATATGGTGAGCCCATACAATAAACGACAGGAAGGCGATCGATGCTGTGGCGTAAACCATGGAGTCATAACCGAACAGCGGCTTGCGCGAGAAGGTCGGAATAACTTCAGACACCACACCAAAAGCAGGCAGAATGATGATGTATACTTCAGGGTGACCAAAGAACCAGAATACATGCTGGAACAATACTGGATCACCGCCACCTGCGGCAGAGAAGAAGCTGGTGCCAAAGTGAATATCCATCAGCATCATCGTTACTGCGCCCGCCAGTACTGGCATAACCGCCACTAACAAGAATGCAGTAATCAACCACGTCCATACAAACATTGGCATCTTCATGTAAGTCATACCAGGCGCGCGCATGTTTACAACAGTAGCAATGATGTTAATAGAACCCATGATCGACGAAATACCCATAGCGTGAATCGCAAAGATAAAGAAGGTCACGCTTGGTGGCGCATAAGTCGTCGACAATGGCGCGTAGAACGTCCAGCCAAAGTTTGGACCACCACCGTCCATAAACAGGGTAGAGGCCAACATCAAGAACGTTGGTGGCAATATCCAGAAAGACCAGTTATTCATCCGTGGCAAAGCCATATCTGGCGCGCCAATCATCAGCGGAATCATCCAGTTAGCCAAGCCGACAAAGGCAGGCATAATGGCGCCGAAGACCATGACAAGACCGTGCATGGTCGTCATCTGATTAAAGAATTCTGGCTGCACAATTTGCAGGCCAGGCTGGAACAATTCAGCGCGAATAATCATGGCGAACGAGCCGCCAAGTAAGAACATCGCAAAGCTGAACCACAAGTACATCGTACCAATGTCTTTATGGTTGGTGGTAAATAACCACCGAGTTAAACCTTTAGCAGGTCCGTGATGAGCACCCATGGTGTATCCCCCTACTGACCTTTCTTGAATTTGTAAATGTCAACTGGCTGCAACATGTCGCCCATGTTGTTGCCAAACGAGTTGCGCTGGTAAGTGATAACCGCAGCAAGATCAACTTCGTTAAGCTGACTACCAAACGCCGGCATCGCAGTGCCAGGCACACCATGAACAACAACTTCCATATGTCCTTTCAAAGGACCAGTCGCTATCGGGCTACCTGCAATTGCTTTACCAACGCCACCTTCGCCGCTTGCGCCGTGACAAGCTGAACAGCTGCTGGTGTAAACATTCTTACCGCGAGCAACCAATTCATCCAAACTGAAATCTTTCGCCATCAGCTCTTTGATTTCAGCAGCAGCAGCTTGTTTCTCGGCCATCCAAGCGTTGTATTCTTGCTCTTCAACCACATTCACAACAATAGGCATAAAGCCGTGGTTGCGACCACAAAGCTCGGCACACTGACCACGGTAAACACCGGTTTCAGTCGCTTTCGTCCAAGCTTCATTGATAAAACCGGGAATCGCATCGCGCTTAACGGCCAAAGCCGGTACCCACCAAGCGTGCAATACGTCGTTGGCAGTAACTAAGAAGCGAACTTTTTTGTTGACCGGAATGACCACTGGCTCATCGACTTCTAACAAATAGTTAGAACCCTTTTCCTCAGTGTTGGCAATTTCTGCACCATCAGTCAGCAAATTTGAGAAAAAGCTAACATTGTCGCCATTTGGATTGATGTACTCGTATTTCCATTTCCACTGATAACCAGTGATCAAGATATCGAGTTCAGCGTCATCGGTGTCGTAGATTTCGATCAGAGTCTTAGTAGCAGGAACCACCATAATCAACAGGATCAGAAACGGAACGATAGTCCAGACAATTTCCACTTTGGTGTTTTCGTGGAAGGTCGCTGGTTCAGGATGACGGTCTTTACGGTAGGCAAATACCGAATAAAACATCACGCCAAAAACCAAAATGCCCGTTACGACGCAGACGTAGAAAACCCACATATGCAAATCGTAAATTTGATGACCAACCTCGGTGATTCCAGGGGTCATATTAGTTTGCCAACGCGCGCCCTCTTCGGCCCATGCGCCGGTACTAAAAAGGCTTAGCAGCATTAGCACAGGACTAAGCGCCAGCTTTAAAAGCCGTCTCGCTTGTAAATACATCTCCCGTGTCTCCATGTATAGTTGAATAAAGACCCCGCCGCTAAACCTGCAGTTGTTGCTATACACAATATTTACCCCGCCATGGAACGCAATCGCTAAATTGGACTCTGAAACAGGCAAAGACAATTCCTCTCAGCCAGCCTAGCGGCCGAATTAAGGATTTATCTGTTGTTATTTGTGCAGCGCAAACCCGCTTAGAATGCTTTGGGTGCGACAAAACGCCGCAATTATAAACCCGTTGAATACACCAGCGCTACTGTGCTGCACCCTAAAGCACAATGATCCAAGCCTTTGTCGGCATTATTTTCCCGCCATATTACTAACTAAAGTGCTCTGGCGAGCCATCAACCACAAGATATAGACATAAATCTAATTGCAAGCAATTAACATCTCGCGTTAACCCGGCCCTGTTTTTGTGCAATTCACCTGCATCTCGCCTCAAATAAAGGCTTAGATTTGGTGAGAGCGGCGACGCACGCTACAATCCAGCACAATCCAACATTTGAATAGCAATGCCGTATAACACCAATCCTGAGCTAAAAACCGGTATTGCACCCCGCGTGTGGGCATTAGCGTGGCCGATGATTTTGGCCAATCTGTCGGTACCTCTGCTAGGTCTTGTCGACACAGCGATACTCGGCCATCTCAGTGACAGCCGGTACCTAAGCGCCGTGGCCATAAGTACCAGCTTATTGGCGTTTCTGTATTGGGGCTTTGGATTTTTGCGCATGGGCACCACCGGCGCTAGCGCCCAACTTTTAAACAAGCCCAAAGACGCCAACGCCTTATTGTTAAAAGCCGCTGCGCACAGCCTATTTATCGCCCTTTGTATCGGGATCGGCGGATTAGCACTCAGCGATATTGGCCTGCGCCTAATGAACACCCCTGAATCACTGCAGCCTTTAGCGCAAAGCTATTTACATATTCGCCTGTTTAGCGCCCCAGCGGTGCTATGCACCTATGTCATAGTCGGCTGGCTAATAGGCCGGCAACAAACACGCTGGCCACTGATTATCGCAGTCACGACCAATGGCGTGAACATAATACTAGACTGGATTTTTATCGTTGGCCTAGAGATGAGTAGTGATGGTGCCGCGCTCGCCAGTGCCATCAGCGAGTACTGCGGGCTAGGTATTGGTCTCTGGGCCGTGCGCGGCGCGCTAATCGCGAGTTTTAAGCAAGGCCTGCGATACAGCTGGCAATACGGGCCCGCACTAAAGCAGCTACTCAATAACAATGTGCACCTTTTTATTCGAACTGCCGCGCTGTTATTTAGCTTTGCGTTTTTTACTGCGCAAGGCGCTGTCTTTGGCCAAAGCACCTTGGCCGCGAATGCAATTTTACTGCAACTTATGCTGGTCAGCGCCTACGGCATGGATGGCTTTGCCCACGCCGCAGAAGCCATGGTGGGCGAGGCATACTCCCAAGGCAAGCCCAACGCTTTACTAAGAATCTGCCAATGTTGTGCGCGTTACTGCGTCGCCACCGCACTTATTGCCAGCGCACTGTTATGGCTAGGCGAAACCGCTATCCTGGCCCTGATGACCGACATCGACGCCGTTCAACATATCGCCAGCCAGCACTACAACTGGCTTATCATATTGCCATTGCTGTGCGCCCCCAGTTACCTGCTAGACGGTGTTTTTATTGGCGCCCTAAAAACCCAAACCATGCAATGGACGATGCTTGCGAGTGTTGCGCTGGTATATCTTCCGGTATGGCTTATAAGCAAGGAACTCGGAAATCACGGCCTATGGCTGAGTTTCTGCGCCTTTAATCTTGCGCGAAGTATCAGCCTGGGCCTATTTTTTAATCGCGCGATATTGCGGCCCATCGCGGCCCGCTCTTAATTCACTGCAGCAAAATCAATCTCATCAACCCACAGCAAAAAGTCCGTGACGCCCACATCCATACCTTGCTGGCTTAGCAACGTGGTCAACTGGCCTCGGTGGTGGGTTTGGTGATTAAAAAAGTGCTGCAAGACCAAGCCAAAGGGTTTGCAGAAATGAGCGTCTTTACTGTTTTTATAGGCAAAGCGCCGATCAAAATCTGCCTCCTCCAGCACTTCTGTCCATTGGCAGATAGCCGTGTCTAGGTTCTTACGGACCGGCAACAAAGCATCCAACTGCGAATACACAATCTGATTCAATGCCTGGGGCGTTTCTATTAATTCGACCATGTCCAAACAAGTAGCTTCGTTAAATGGCGGCGCAGCAAAGCGCTTCAGCCACATTACATCTGCCACATAAAGATGGTTGAAGGTACCCAGTATCGACTGAAAAAACGCCCCCATATTGCTGCGTAATTGGTCGTCGTCAAGTTTGCAGGCAGCGGCAAACAGCCGCTGATTCATGTCGCGATTATATCGCCCCATAAGAACATATTGCTGCTGGCGACTCATGATTTAACCCTCAAACGCACAACACCCGACGTTTTGACCCATCACCACAAATAACATTAGGTGAATACCTTTGGTATTTAGCACACTAAATTGGCCACCGCGGTTTTGATAAATGCTTCGCTACGCAGCGCTGCGGCGCCCGCCAAATCGCGATTTGGCAAAATCAAAAACAAGTCTGCATGCCGCTCGCCGCCCTCAACCATTGGTAGCGGCTTTATTAAGCCGCTCGCCAGTTCATCGCGCATGGCCACCGCGGGCAGCCACGCAAACCCGACACCTCTGGACACTGCATTGATCGAGGTATCCATGCGACTAACCGTAAGTCTTTGCGCCGCATCTAACCACCCCGAATCCCGTTGGCGCCGCACACCCGAGTCCCGCACCACAATCTGCCGAAACGGCCGCAAGTCACGGTAATCTAATTCCCGGCCCAATAGATGAAGAGGGTGATCGTGCTTGGCCACCGCCATAAACTTGATCCGCATTAAGTGATCCCCCAAAAAACCCGGCGGCACAATACCGGTAATCGCCACGTCACAACGCCGCTCTAGCAGGGCCTCTTCAGCGCCGCTGAGCACCGATTCAATACATTCAATACGAGTATTTGGGCAGTGCGTACTGAGATCATCGAGACAATCCAGCATTACCCCAGAGGGAAACAGCGTGTCACAAACAATGCGTAATTGCGGCTCCCAGCCCGCCGCAACCGATTTCGCGGACTTTTCAAGACGCAGCGCCTCGTCAATCAACGCACGTCCGCGGCGGTATAACATTTGCCCCGCCTCGGTTAGCTCAGCCTTGCGGCCACGAATTTCAAATACGCTCACCCCCAGCTGCTCTTCCATTTTCTGGATGGTGTAGGTCACCGCCGACTGGCTTTTATGCAAAACCTCGGCGGCGCGGGCATAGCTACCTTCGTCAACCACCGCCAAAAAGCAGTGCCACTGCTCAAGACTCGTTCTAGGTCCGCTCATACATCTAAATTCTTGATTGGTTAGGCCAATAAATTGCGCTTTTTAAACAACTTTATCAATAGTTTAATGAGCTCAACAGCACGATATCTATCGCTCAAATAGGAGTCACCCACGATGAAAACGATCCTCCAGATTAATAGCAGCCTTTTTGGCGAACAAGGCCAATCAAGCAAAATGGCTAATGAATTTGTTACTAAGCTGCAAGCGCGTAGCGACGCTAGCAAGCTGCTCCGCCACGACTTACACGCCACGCCCTTGCCACACCTCGACGGCCAGCGCTTTTCCGCATTCACCACCCCCGCAGCTGAGCGCAGCGCCACTCAGCAAGCGGTTGTCGCCGAGTCCGATGCCTTAATAAATGAATTGCGCGAGGCTGACATTATTGTGCTCGGCATGCCGCTCTATAATCTTGGCGTGCCGTCTACCTTTAAGGCGTATATTGATCACGTTGCTCGCGCTGGTGAAACATTCCGCTACACCGCGAACGGCCCGCAGGGTCTATTAGAAGACAAAAAAGTTTATGTTTTTGCGGCTCGAGGCGGAATCTACGAAGGCACTGCAATGGATACCCAGAGCGCCTACATCCGCCATATATTCGGTCTTATGGGTATTCAAGATATCGAGTTTATCTACGCGGAAGGCCTAAGCAAAGGCGGTGACGTCGCTGAGAAATCGCTGGCTGCCGCACAGGCGCTTATTCGCCAGAAAGCCGCGTAGACCAACGAGGTGCAAGACCTGTAAAGCCGTAAAGCACTCGTGTCGATCAACATCAATTTAGGAGCTGCATCATGACTAGCCGTAGCGTATCTCGAATCATTCCGGCCCAAGCCACGTCAGACGGCGCCGGCGTCAAGCTCAAGCGCAGTCTTGGCCAGTCGAATGGTGCTCGCCATGATCCGTTTTTAATGCTGGATGAATTCTTTTCCGACGAGCCCGCGGACTACCTCGCCGGCTTTCCATCGCACCCCCATCGCGGCTTTGAGACCGTCACCTATATGCTAGACGGCCATATGTTGCATGAGGATCATTTAGGTAATAAGGGTCACCTCAAAGACGGCGGCGTGCAGTGGATGACGGCCGGGCGGGGCGTCATCCACTCGGAAATGCCCCAGCAAGAGGCTGGCCGAATGCGTGGTTTTCAATTGTGGATAAATCTGCCCTCCGCAGAAAAAATGCGGCCAGCTCACTACGAGGACATTCCCGCTGACAAGATCCCAAGACTGTCGCTTAATAACGGCGGAGAGGCGGTCCTGATTGCTGGCCAGTGCCAGATCGACGACCAACTAGTGCAGGGTTATATTAATGGCCTCGATGGCCAACACTTGAGCACTGACCCGATCTATATCGACCTCCGACTCAAAGCCGGGCAGACCAGCAAGATCGCTTTATCTGCAGCACACAATGCCTTTGTCTATGTTTATGAGGGCGAGGCCATTATTGGCGAGCAGGTGATTGCCAGCACCACCAGTGCGCTATTGAGTCAGGGCGACGAGCTGTTGATTACAGCCAGCGGTGATACTCGGCTACTATTATTGGCGGCCAGCCCCATTGGCGAAACCGTCGTGCAATATGGTCCCTTTGTCATGAATAGCAGCGATGAGATCGAGCAGGCTATGCGCGATTATCGCGACGGCGTGTTAACCAGCGGCTGATCTCGGATTATAGTAGTGATGAGTTCAGCCATGGAACAAATAGCCGCGGTCGGGAGTCACACGGACTTTGGCTATTAACACTGCGCCATTGCTGAAAATAGGCGTAAGCTATGCTTAGCTAGTGGGCACAGTGATTGCTTTACACAACTCATCACACAAAAGGAGTGATTTATGACAACCTCAATGCTCGTTAGGGACGTGATGAAAACACCATCGCCTGCTGTAAAGCAGGGTACCGATCTCGGCGAGGTCGTAGAAACCCTATTAAAACATGGTGTGTTTGGCTTGCCAGTGATCAATGATGACCGTGAATTGGTTGGCTTTGTCTCAGAGCAAGACTGTATTCATTCAGTACTGGTCAGCAGTTATCACTGCGAGGGCGCACCTATTGTTGACGACGTTATGAGTCGTGAAGTTTTGGCCGTCGACGCGGATTCGTCGATTATCGATTTGGCACAAAAGATGGGCAAGCTCAAACCCAAATCTTATCCCGTAACAGAAGACGGCAAGTTGACCGGCCTCATCACCCGAAGCGCAATTTTAGCGTCGCTATGGGCTAATCGCGCCAGCTGCGACATACCCAACGACAAGCAATAAACCCAAAAGCGAACTAAGCCGCCACCTGAGTGCGGCTTAGCAAGAGAGCAACTCATGCCCAGCAAATTTATTTGCGCGATTTTTTTCAGCCTTTGTTTTGCCAATAGCAGCTTCAGCGCTACCCTGAAAGACCTCCCGTACGGACTCGACAAAGCCCAGGCGCTCGACGTTTACCTGCCCGACACTGAGCTGGCCAGCAGACCAATCGTATTTATGGTGCACGGTGGTGCTTGGCGCATTGGCGACAAAACCAACCATAGCGTTATAAAGACCAAAGTTCGGCGTTGGGTAAAACAAGGCTGGGTAGTTATATCGGCCAATTACCGCCTAATCCCCGCAGCGGATCCCTATACGCAAGCTGAAGATGTTGCCACCGCCCTGGCCTATGTACAAATTCACAGCGCGGAATGGGGCGCTGATGCCAGTAAAATTATACTGATGGGCCACTCCTCTGGCGCTCACTTGGTGTCCTTATTGGCAACAGATAAATCGCTTGGTGAAAAGTTTTCCTTAAAACCGATACTCGGCAGTGTGTGGCTCGACAGCGCCGCGCTCGATGTCATAGAAATTATGCGAAACCCACACTCGCGGTTTTACGACAAAGCGTTTGGCGACTCAGCTGATTACTGGCGAAAAGTTTCTGCTGTTGAATACCTCCATAAAGACATCAAACCCATCGCGCTAGTCTGTTCCAGTCAGCGCGATGACAGCTGCCCGCAGGCTCAGGCCTTGGCAGATAAGGCCACGCAATTGGCGGTGCGCACCAACATCATTACGGTTGACCTCAGCCACCACCAGATTAATGCCACCTTGGGCGACAACACCCCTTATACCTGGCAGGTAGAAGACTTTATGCGCAGCCTCGATCCCGCACTAAACGCCTATCTCAAGCCAACACCTTAACTAAGGCTGTTTTTAGCAATGCAGGGAATTGCCGAAATTGTCGTGCTCACTGCAGGTGCTGGCGCCTGTATTCCACTGGGTGGCTACATCGCCAGCCGCACCCGTATTAAACAGCAGTGGCTAGCACGCGAATTTCGACACGCAATAATAGCCCTAGGCGCCGGTATTTTGCTTGGCGCTGTTGCCATGGTGCTCGTACCCGAGGCCCTACAGCATCTGCACTTTGCCCCGTGGTCGACACTGTTACTGCTCGGTGGCGGCTTACTATTTTATGGTTTAGAACGCTTTTTAGACATACACCGCCACAGTGCGCCGCAATTTACCGGGATGCTACTGGACTTCCTTCCCGAATCACTCGCATTAGGCGGCCTTGCCGCAGCCGGGGCCGACGCTACCGTCTTGCTTGCCCTACTGATCGGACTACAGAACTTGCCCGAAGGGTTTAACGCCTATAAAGAACTCCGCGAAGCCAAATATCCAAGTAATAAGGTACTCATGCTAATGCTTGCTCTCGTGCCACTTGGGCCGGCCGTCGGTTTAGTGGGATACTATTTTCTCGGTGATCTACCCCAAACACTGGGCGCTATTCTCTTGGTCGCCAGTGGTGGTATTTTGTACCTGATTTTTCAGGACATAGCGCCCCAAGTACAACTGCGCAAACACCGCGCGCCACCACTTGCTGCGGTCATTGGTTTTGCTTTGGCCATGTTAGGCAGTATGCTTAGCCATTAATGATGAATAAGCGGACGCGAGCGTTTTTCAACGCGGAGCGGCTCGCGAAAATTCCTGCAATTATCTGTAAACGCAGGGAGCATTATCATCGGCAATTTGGTCGAACATCAACACGCCACCTCACTCATCACAGAGCCTTATTATGCGCTTGTTTGTACTATTACTGTCCGTTACCTGCGTTCTTACGCTTAGCGCCTGCGGCACCTCGAACTACGATCAATCGCGGGAGTGGCGTCTACAAGAATGCGAAAAAATTCTAGATGATCACGATCGCGGCCAATGTAAAACCAATACACCACACTACAAATAATCGAACCTTCGGGTATCGCCAGCATATGCACGAAGCAATGTTGACAGTGAACAAATAGTGCTAAGCTCTGATCCACAGCTCGCTCCGAGCCCCACGTTCACGGCTCGCTCTAACATCACACCCTTGAGGGAAAAACATGGCAGAATCTAAATACGACATCGTGGTATTCGGCGCCAGTAGCTTTGTTGGCGAAATTCTCTGCAATTATCTTGCGGGCTGCAAAGAGGAGCCTGCACTTCGCTGGGCTATCGCGGGACGTTCCGCCAGCAAGCTAGACGCCGTAAAGGCCAAATTAGGGATCAACGATCTCGAGGTAATCATTGCCGATGCCAGCGACGAAGCTGCCTTGCGCAATTTATGCAGCCAAACCCGCGTCGTTACCACAACCGTCGGCCCGTACGCCTTGTACGGCGAGACCCTAGTTAAAATTTGCGCCGAAACCGGCACTGACTACTGCGACCTCACCGGCGAAGTTCAGTGGATCCGCCAAATGGTCGACCGCTACCACAGCACTGCCAAAGCATCTGGCGCGCGTATCGTGAACTGCTGTGGCTTCGACTCTATCCCATCAGATCTCGGGGTTTACTATACCCAACAACAGAGCACAGAATTGTTTGGCGAAAACTGCAACAAAATTCAAATGCGCGTTAAAGCCATCAAAGGTGGATTATCTGGTGGTACTTTTGCCAGTTTGATCAATGTCATGAAAGAAGCCTCCGGCAACCCGGCACTGCGCAAAGAAATAGCCGACCCTTATTCACTTTGCCCTGACGAAACCACTAAAACTCGTCAGGTAAATCCCGGTCTCGCCCAAAATGATACGGCATCGAAGAGCTGGACCATTCCTTTCATTATGGCGGCGATTAACACTCGGGTTGTACAGCGTACAAATCATTTACTGCCGCAGGCCTACGCCAAACCATTCTTATATGACGAAGCCATGCAAGTCGGCAGTGGCCTCGGTGGTCGGCTCCGCGCATCCGCCATGGGCGGTGGTTTAGCTGGCTTTATGGTGACGGCAAGCTTAAAACCCGGACGCTGGATACTAGAGCGCCTATTACCAGCACCTGGCGAAGGCCCAAGCCCAGAAGACCAAACAAATGGCTACTACGATCTGCGCTTTTACGGCAGCACCGCCAATGGCAAAAACTTAATATGCAAAGTCACCGGCGATCGCGATCCCGGCTATGGCTCTACAGCAAAGATGCTCGGCCAAGCCAGTATTTGCCTCGCGCGGGATATCGAAAAAGCCGAAGTCAGTGGTGGCCTATTAACCCCGGCCAGTTGCTTTGGCAATGCCCTGATCGAGCGCCTGAAAGCTTATGCAGGTTTAAGCTTTAGTGTAATTGAGTAAATAATACTTACATCCCGCGCGGTGAATCACGCTTTTATTCGTCATTTTTTTGCAGATAGAGCATCACGCGCGGGGACCTCCTTGCCAATCATTCATAGCTACTGTCAACGCACAGCAGCCCCTTAAGCAATGACCTTGTTACAAAACGCTTTTACGCATTTGTATATCTACGCAGATATACATATAAATTTGCGCTGTAAATTTCAAGGTTACGTACTTGCGTAATTTACAATAGGCACAAAAGGAAATTCTCGGAACCCGAATACAATGGTCAAGCAAGTGGCAAGCACCGACTTTCCCGACTAGTATTTATCTAAACATAATTTAATAAGACCTAAGTTAGGAGTTATAAAAATAATGACTTATCGTGAACTCGGACAATCGATACGGTTCCCAGTCGTTCTGTTATCCGTATTTTTACTTATATCATGTGGCGGTGGCGGTGGCGGTGGCGGTGGCGGTGGCGGTGGCGGTGGCGATGAAACACCGAGTGATGTCAGCCCACAGAAAAAAGCATATTTCATTGACTCTGGCGTATCTGGATTAGAATACAGTTCCCCTAGTTATCAGGGCCTTACTGATAACAATGGGGGCTTTCTCTATAAATCTGGGGAATCAACAACATTCAGTTATCATGGGTTATTGCTTGGAAGTGTCGTTACCGGCGTAAACAGTGCCGTATTTTCTCCACTGGATTTATTTTCCACTACTGATGTGAATAACCAGTCCGTTAAAAACACACTCGTATTTTTGCAATCCCTAGATACTGACCAAATCGCTGGCAACGGCATCAGTTTGACCGGCTTTAGCTCTTCAAATGAACCCGATTTTTCTTCACTAGAAATAAGTAGCGCCACTTTTCAAGATGATCTGGTTTCTGCACTCGAAAGCACCGATAGAACAATACCGTTGATTTCGGAATCAGATGCGCTGGCACATTTTAACAACACAATGATCACCCTAAATGCCACCACTTTCTTGGAGGGACGCTGGATAACTCGAGACGCAAAATATGGCGACGTGAACGCCGTATACACCTTTTCAGAAAACGGCACTTTAATGCTATCTGAATTCGACAACTGTGCGAATAACGAGACGTCTTGGAGCGCAACAGAAGCGCATGCAAAACGAAACTGTACAGAAAGTAGCTATTCAATGACCGCTGTTCTAAACGGGAAAGATCTCGCTATGACAGGAGATAATTTTAGTGATAGCTGCACTATCATCTCTTCTTCACCCTACTTCATTGAAGCAAACTGTGAATTTGAGGGGAGCGAGTTAGGCTCAGAACTAACCAGATTTGAACGCGACATTACCGAGCTAAATAATAAGCTTGTCGCGAATAAATACCGTGAAATTGAAGCGAATACGCTTAGCTACACTGAGCTAACATTTAACCCAGACTTGACGGGATCATATCATTATGTTGATAGCGATGATGTTATTAGCTTGGACGATACCGGGGACTTCGATTGGACAACGAGTTCTTCTGAATTGACTTATTCGGGAGTGGATGGCGCAAATTCAAATTTTGCAGGCACGCTGGCTTTTGGTGAAGATGTGAAAGGCGCATGGAATAATACAACGAGTATTTTAATTCCGGACTTTGACGACCGCCTAATAAATAATTTCTTCAGCTATGGAAGCCTTATATATGTTTACGACGCAATCAATGGTAACTGTAAGTCCCTGTACAATTTCAGCAATGTATTCGAAGGAACTTCTCAGGGGCTGCTCGCAAAACATCAAAATGGCGGAAACAACCAAGATGTATGTGACTCCAGTGGCGGCTTGCGTTCTCCTGACGGAAACTCGCCGGACGATTACACCATTTTAATCAGTGACACGAATAACGGTGCATTTGTGATAGAAAAATCTTCTGATGGTAGTTACCGGGAAATTTGCTGGCCAGTATCTTACTCAACGACATCTGATGCTGGAAGTATCGCTTTTTTAGCTTGCTCGATAAATGAACTACCGTTTACGTTCGAAATTTGGCGGTCTTTGTAACTGCCTAGGCATCCATCGGTATAATTCTCGATGCCTAGACAAATTCTACCCTCCGATGATGAAATCTCCCTATAGCGCAGGGGAGATTTCATTTTATGATTAGCATCAAAAAAGTAAGAAGCTTGCACTCCATTTTCCTTACCAGATCATACGGGACAATCATAAGTTAGTTTTTTGAGTTGTCGCGGATTCAGTTCAACTGTATGTCATGCCTGATATCTCGGCCGCTTTAGTGAATTGAAATCATTAGTTTGGTTATTTGAATTCTTTACGCTTGTTACTAAATTTATACGCAAAAATACGTCTACGCGCGACCTGCTGAACCAAAGAACAAGACGTAGTGGGCTACCAGCGGCTGGTGTAGAATGAAATAACATGTACCGTTGAATGCTTAGAAGGGCAAGTCAAAATCACACGCCACATAGTAGACGTAAAAAAGTGAAATACAACGAGGGTAACTGGGCGATTTGCCCGAAATGCCAAGGACGTGGAAACCGAAACCGAAGGCTTCGCAAAAAAGTGCGGCTGCTATATCTGCAGCAACTAGCTGAGTTTGAAACGCGCAAAGGCGAGGGACCGACGCCTATCCGCCCGAGGGGCCACTTGGAATCGTGCACGCATTGTGCGGGCTGTGGCTTGATTCCCGCTGCAGCCCCCACAACCCCCGATAAAGAAAACTACCCCCACGTCGCGATAATCGGCGGTGGCATCGGCGGGGTCGCACTCGCGGTAGCGTGTTTACACCGCGGCATTCCATTTACCCTCTACGAGCGGGACGGCAGCTTTGATGTACGATCCCAAGGTTATGGACTGACCCTACAACAAGCGAGCAAAGCTATCCAAGGGCTCGGCATTTTCACTTTAAAAGAAGGCGTTATTTCAACACGTCACCTTGTACATACAACGGCGGGCAAGGTACTTGGCGAATGGGGGATGCGAAAGTGGACACAGCCCGGTGCCAAAAAAACGGCCAAACGCACCAATGTGCATATCGCCCGGCAATCTTTGCGTCTCGCCCTGCTTGATCAGCTCGGCGGCAACGACGCGGTGCAGTGGGGCCACCAGCTAGTCGATTTAAAAGAGCGTAATGATGGCGCCGTTGCGTTGAGTTTTCACGCGAACGGCAAGTTGAAGCACGCCAAGGCCGATCTTGTGGTCGGAGCCGACGGTATTCGCAGCGCTGTGCGCGGCTTACTGATTGGCGAGGAGACACCCTTACGTTATCTCGGTTGTATTGTGATTTTGGGCATTTGTCCTTTAGCAGACTTAAACGGCCTTGAAAGTGAATTACTGGATTCGGCGACGGTTTTTCAAACAGCCAACGGCAATGAACGCATTTATATTATGCCCTATGCCGCCGATTCGGTGATGTGGCAATTAAGCTTTCCCATGCCAGAACACGAGGCCAAGGCTTTGAGTGCCCTGGGGCCGCAAGCACTTAAAGAAGAGGCCTGTCGAAGGAGCCAGTGGCACGACCCGATCCCGCAAATTTTAACGGCAACGCAGTTGGCTAAATTATCAGGCTATCCGGTATATGACCGGGAATTACTCACTGCGGAGCAACTGGAGAAAGGCGCGGCGCTGACCCTTATTGGCGATGCAGCTCACCCCATGAGCCCCTTCAAAGGCCAAGGTGCGAATCAAGCACTTCTCGACGCGATTGCGCTGGCTCGGGCAATCGCAAAAGGCTGTGGCGCTTTCACCCAATGGCGTGAAGTGGGAATAAGAAAAAGCGTGTTAGCCGAGTTTGAGGCAGAGATGTTGACGCGTAGTGCGATAAAAGTTGAAGGTTCTGCAGATGCTGCCGCATTCCTACACTCGGATAGTGTACTCCATGAAAGCGATGAACCGAGGGGACGGACTCGAAGCTAGTACGCATTTCCCGCTTTCTGAAGTCGCTTCTATACTACATACTAATAATCAATCTAGTATCATAAATGATCGATATTAAGAGGCTTTAACCATGACATGGAATATATTCGCCAAAACCTCGCTTCTCCTAGTCGCACTTTTTCTCAGCACGACAGCTTATGCCGAACCAGCATGGATTGATGTGCGTAGCGAATTAGAACACCGCATAGACAGCATCAATGGCGATGTTCGAATTTCACACGGAGAAATTGTTCAGGAACTCAGCAAAATCCTTCCTGATAAAAACGCTGAAATTCACTTATATTGCCGTAGCGGCGGGCGCGCAGGAAAGGCCATGGCCGCATTACAAGCGGCTGGGTATAGCAATGTATCTAATGCTGGCAGCATTGACGATGCACGTAATCAACGCGGCCTAAGTCATTAAGGGAGAACCTTATTTGCGCCTTTTCACAAGGTGTTTAATCGCCAATCTGTAACGGTTTGGTGCCGATTTGGCTGTCATCTGTTTGCCAGCTAATCCGGATATCTAGACGCTCTTGATGGCTATCTTGGCTAGCGGTCACCTTCAGTTTTAACAAGCCCTCTGGCGCTAGTAAGATATCGCCATCGTCATCACTAAAACTTAATTTGCCCTTAGCCAAGCCTTTATTAATGGCTTTGAGTAGATCCTGAATGGTTTTCGCGTCTTGCAATGATTCATGACGAAAACTGGCTTTCCCTTGGCGCATATAAACTTATCCTTGCTGTAAATAGCTCGCTGGCTCAAATACTTTGGCGGCGGGGTAATCAGCGCTAATACCAATAACTTGGCCCTGTGGATGCACAATCGTCACCCCATAGCCAATACCATCTAAGCCCTCTTTTTTTCGGGAGTTTCGATCCATAGTGGTATCACTTTCTATGTGCAGCATACCTTGGCGCAACATTAATCTTTGGCCGTTATGACGATTGCGATGACCATGCACTACTGCGTGAATCCCTTGCTGGTAAGCACATACAACGCCCTCATTGGTGAAGGGCAAATCGACTGCGCGGTATTTAGTGCGCATGGTGTTTGCCAGAGGACCGTAGTAAAAATCGAATAGATCATTTTTTATCAATTTCCGGTATTCGCGGTTAAGCCCGCCAAGTCCGCACTCGGCCATGGTCTGAACGACTTTGTCGTCTAGGCCCGCGTGGATAAACAAATATGACCCTGATTTATAGGCGAGCTGCATGTCTCGAAAGAACCACGAAAACTCGCCCTTATTGCTCAAGAATAATTTTCGGCAATGCAATGCTGCGGCGTACACCTCACGCAATGTCAGGCCAACGTTCGCACAGGCTTTTTCAAAGCTGTCCATTTTCTTGCGCATGCGTTCTAGCTCGCGGCGAATCGCTTCTTCGCTAACGCGCTCTGCGGCTGCCAAGGGAAATTCGCTAAACCATTCTGCGCTGGGAAACAGTGCAGTACGACAAGTATCGGCATCAGGAATACTGGCCAACGCCTTTGGGTTGTCACGCAGGTAGAGATCAAACACTTCGCGAAACAACGGCATAACTTTGGCGCCCATGCGCACAAAAAGATGATCAGTTTGCGGGCTGCTCTTTAGTTTCATCGCCCGCAACCCCATAAGCAGGCGCACATCGTGATTACCTGCCAAGATTTTTACTGCCGCGCCCGTTTTAATGAGCTGCCGCACCTTGCGCAGCAATTCCAAATTACTGGGGCCTTTGTCTAAGCAATCGCCGCCAATCACAAACACAGCATCTTTTCCGCGCTTAGTTAAACTCAATTTTCCAGCTGGATTATCTTTGATCGCACCAGAAGCCCGCAGAGAATACATAAACGCATCGGCGTCAGCATGAGGGTCTGCAAAGAAATACACCGTGCGCTTGGGCGCCTTCCAATCACAAACGCTCGCGCCAAATTGCACCGATTGACCTAAGAGCTCGGCATCTGCATTATCAGCGGGGTCTTTACCCAACTGCCACGCCACAACCGCGCTAGGCCGAACTACCGCCGGAGTTGAGTCGCTATCGGGTAGGCGACGATCATTGTCTTGTGGCATAACTCAGCCTGTATGGTGAACACGTATTCTTTAATATTGGTTTATCTTTATATTACATAGAGATGACATTTAAATTACGGTGTGTTGCGCGGCACTCTAATCTTGAACCTCTTCCTTGGCACCACGTAGCTTCCAGCTTCCGGAAAAATGCTGCCAGCGACCAGCACCAAGATGCTCTAAGACGATGGGCTGACAGTGATGCATACTTAAGCCAGCAATATCATCAAACTTCAACACACCTAAATGGTAGGCCGCATGGCGAAATGCCGCGCCATGGCCAATAAAAATCTTTAGACCGTCTGTTGCACTGGTTTGTGGCGATGCCAGCGCATCCATTTGCTGTTGGATATGGCTGGCAACGCGCTGCCCCGCCATCATCAAGGACTCAGCGCCCAGCAGCGGCAATTGAAAATAGCTATTGCACTTCCAATCGGCAGGTAGCGCCGGAAAACGTGGGTCTTCATCAATAATTTGGGCAATGGCATCGACACTTAAATTGGCCGCGCTGCCCAAGCCACGTTCTGCTAGAGCATCATAGCTAGCAAGACTCAACGCTGCGCGCTTGCTTACCTTTTTATTGGCCTGTAGCGCCGCAGAAAACAAGCTTGCGGTTTGCCAAGCTCGCAGTAGGGTAGAGCAATCAATTTCCGCCTCTAATTGCCAGCGATGCTGGCCGCTCAGCGCGGCAAGTACAGCCGCGCCATCTCGCGCTTGATCACAACCGTACTCAGTTAAGGGAAAGCCTTGGTGCGCACTCGGGGTATTCGCAAGTTGCCGGTATTCTCCGTGACGAACGAGGGCGGCAAATTGGCGTGGCATTATCCAACTCCTAGACGTGGCATTCTTCGGTCGCCATTGGCATATTTAATTTCGCCGATAATAAATACCGCGCTGCGCTAAAGTCGCGGCGGCCACACACTTCGTAAACCGGCACACCCGCCAAGGTCTCGAGATATTGCTGTTCATTTATCGACTGCAAATCATCTTGAAAACTACCATCAGCGCGCTGATAAAACGGACCAGATGATTTAACTATAGCCGCAAGTAAATCTCGGCGTTGGTTTAGGTTCACGGAATTTAGTTGGGTTTGCTCGACACTGTCGCCCTGCCAGTTAAGCACAACAAAACCCGCTAAGCGCACTGGCGCATTGCTTATTCGCCCGGCGCCATAAAGTGATTCGATGTCGGCATCGTATTTTTCTTCCAAGTCCCACAAGGTATTTTTGGGCATGGCCAACAACGCAGTTCGTCGCGGCGCTGGAATCATATTTTCTAAGCGCGGATTGTGAACGATGGTACCTGGATTAATACGCGGTAATTTTGGCACGCCAGCCGCGTA
Source organism: Zhongshania borealis (assembly GCF_039539625.1). Taxonomy (NCBI): domain Bacteria; kingdom Pseudomonadati; phylum Pseudomonadota; class Gammaproteobacteria; order Cellvibrionales; family Spongiibacteraceae; genus Zhongshania; species Zhongshania borealis. The sequence goes on from NZ_BAABDM010000002.1 coordinate 314,129, forward strand.
ACTCGCCAGCGAGGTCACGCCCGGCATCTTTTTAATAAACAAGCGGTCGTTGCTAACAAATTGAATTGCGGGGTTCTCCATCATTTGCAGCATTAAAGTGGATTTACCACCACCAGAAAAACCCGCCAGACCGAAAGCTTGACCATCGCAAACAATCCCCGCTGCGTGACAAATTAGCCAGTTGCGCTGCTGCAGCCAATTCATATATTGGGCAATAATAAAATTGATCACCTGATTGTCGTTGCGTACGCAAGGTCCAGCGGCAAGAAGTAAATCTGTGCTTTGCAAAAACACCATTCCGGTGCGGACTTTGCGCAGCAGTCGCGCATTATCGAGATTGATGTAGCTGTCTTTGCGGCCCTGTTTATTCCCTTCGCGACGCCAATCAACAAACCTCAGGTCTACAGTGGGTTCATCACGGTCAATCGCTATCAGCTCAAGCGGAGCATGTTCAAAAGCAGATACAATATGGCCAAAATAATCAGCTAATATCTCGAGCAAAGTATCGGAATTACTCCGCACCCGCAGGCAGAAATCGCCCATTTTTAAATCTAAATGTCGGGCATTAACGGAGTGGCCACCACAAAGTGTATCGGCAAGGTCTTGCAGTATTTCAGAGTTAGGCATTATCGACGTAGTTCCTTGAGTATATAGTCACTATACGCAGCCGCGGCGTCGATGCCAGCCCCTTCTTGTACCCCACGAAAACCACCAAAGGCTGATACCTCAAAAACAATGGGACCGGTGTCCGTTTCGGCAATATCAACGGTGGTAAAATCCATTTTAAAGGGCGCTTGAGCGCGATGGGCTAAGTCGATTAGCGCTTGAGGCGGCGTATACGCTTCATAACGGCCGCCACTGTGTATAGTGGTATTCCACGCATCACCCTGATTCACCCGTGCATAACAAGCTAAAAATTCGCCGCCCAAAAATGCCAGACCCAAATCTCGACCAGGCAGCGCAATTTTGCGTTGAATATACATCGTGGGATTGCTTGCTTGAAAATCAGCAATCGTGGCGCGCAGCGCACCGTCTGGCAGTGTGCTGTTAATAATACACATACCTCGCGCCTTGGTAGAAAAAAGCGGTTTAAATACCGCACTGCCAAAGTCCCTGACGGTCGCCACTGCACTGCTGAGACTCTCGGTAATCACGGTGTCGGGCATCGGGATGTCGGCCTTGCGCAAGGTAACCGTGCAGCTCAGCCGATTGACCAGGCGCAACATTTGCTCCGCACCACTAAACACCCGAACACCACGATGCTCAGCCATGCGCAATATTTCTAAACGATCGATCGTATTCGGACTGTACTGGGTGCTAATTTTTTTTACTACAATGCCGTCTAATGCGCCAAGATCGACGTCGCCAGCCACTAGGGTATTACGGCGTAAGTCCAAAGATACTTCGGCCATATCAATTAGCAGCCGGTAACCGGTGCGCTCGGCCAGGGCATCGGCCAATACTTCACTAGACCATTTTCCAGGAATGCCAATAACGGCAATTTTTAGATCATGCACGAAAAATATCCTTTACCGCCAGGCTATAACCCGACATCTGTTTAGGGTCTAGGGCCAGCAGCTGCTCTAGCAAATAGCGCGCGCGCAAAAACATGCTGCGGGCAAGGCTCTTATCAAGAATAAAGCGGGTTGAACTGACAAATGAACGCGCTAAGCCGAGTGTTAGACGTAGATCAAAACTGTCGTCTTTTTGCTCCATGGCATAGCGTCGACTGCTCTCATAGAATGCCGTCGCTACGCTAAGAATACGCTGACGATGTTCAACATCTAAAATTTGTAACCGGTAGTTTGATACCATAAACACGGAGATATCTTGCACATAGTCAGTGTAGCGCGAACGGTGTAAATCGATAAAATTAATACGCTGCTCTAGCGGGTCATAAATAATATTATCGATATTAAAATCGCCGTGAATATACACAGCAAACGGCGCTTTTAACTCGCATTCAAATTCCATGGCACGGACCAGCAACTGGTTGAACGAGGCGATTTCTAAACCGCACAGTTGCATATCGCTATGCCGAAACTCAGGGTGAATAGTGTAGACATCGGGTAGTCGCACAGCCAATTGCTGCATGAAATTGGCAGCAATGACTTTTTTGCTGTGGGTTTCCTGCCACACCGAGCGCAAAGTCATCTCCAGATGCTGCAGAGCCTCATTGATTAGCGCTGGCGACTCATTAAGTACGATCTGCTCGAAAGTGAGGCCAGGAAGATGTTCAATTAGCAGAGCGGCTGATTGGCCGCGCTTTTGATATGACAAAATTTTTGGCGCGAGGCCTGGGTAAATTGTATTCCAGCTATCAAGGCCTTTGCGCTCACCCTTAAGCTTGCGCTTTTCACCGTCCTTAAAAATACCGAGAAAATCATCTTCGCTTGCAGACGTTGTAATTGCAGAAATAGCACTGCCAGATCGGGTTTCCGCAATAGCCTTAATTTTTAACTCATTTACGCGTTCACCAACAGCCATACTCTCTATGCTGGCCTGTAAGGTATTAAAACGTTCAAAGTTTACTGTTTGACCAAGATTAGCCGAAATAATCGCTTCGCTGATATCTAACAACACATCGCCCATTTGTTCAATACTATGGGCCACAAACAATGAGCAAATAATATCGTTGGTATTGTCTTTTTGCTTCAACGCGGCGACATGGAAACGCAGTAATTTAAGGTAATCCCGGTCAAGCTTGCTTTCAACCTGAGCAATTTTTAGTGCAAGATCACTATCGCTTTCTAACACCGCTTTTTCAATTAGATCCAGGCCACGTCGCAAACGCTCTAACATGGCCTGACAATCTTCGGCTGCGAGTATTTCCCTGTTATCCACATAGGATATTTGCTTTACGCAATCGCGGCAGAGTTCAGCGATTCGATCTAGCTCACCGGCAGTAAATTCTACTGCGTGCAGTTTATGCACAATAATATCATTTTCAACACTGCCACTTAATTGGCTGCGGCAACTGCGGTGAATACGCGATTTTAAATTGTGGGCATAGCCGCTGCGATCAAATATTCTTCGCGCTAATGGCGCTTCCGGTGCGGCGATATAGCGATGTAATTTGGCCAACTGAGAATCTACTTCAATAATCAGAAAGCGGAAATTATCACTAATGCTTTTACTCAGTGGCATACTGAATTATCGCGAACAACAGCGCTATTCAAAACTAATGGCCTCATGGACTTACAATACTCTTACATCAAAAAATTTGGGTTCATTTTGAAGCAATCCTGCACGCCTGTCTGTTACAAAAATGTGACAGACAAGCTCTACCGGGCATTGATACGACGATGTTTTCCACTTTACCTGAAACAGTCATATTTTAATTGGATAATACCTTTCTTTTGCCCGCAACTTACAAAACGTCCAGAGAAACGAGTTCATGCCAAGCGTAAAAGTGACAAGGAGCGTCGATATTCCTGATTTATTGCGGATAAGTCGCTACTACAAAATGCCAGAACTAGGACCAAAACTGCTGTTTTTTAGTGGCGGCTCCGCGTTGAATGGTTTATGCCGCGAGTTAAAAAATTACACACACAACTCGATTCATTTAGTCACACCCTTTGATTCTGGTGGCAGCTCGGCCAAGCTAAGACAGGCTTTTGCGATGCCGGCTATTGGCGATTTGCGCAGCCGCTTAATGGCCTTGGCAGATGAATCCGTACTTGGTCACCCTGAAATTTACACCTTGTTTAATTACCGGCTTCCTAAAACCGGAAGCAACAAGGACTTACAGCTCGAATTGCGTCAGTTAGCGCAGGGTTTGGCGCCACAAATCGTGGATATTAATAACCCTATGCGCCAGCTTATTTGCAACTACCTGCAGTTTTTTTGTGATGCTATGCCCAAAGAATTCGACCTGCGTGGTGCCAGTATTGGCAATCTGATATTGGCTGGTGGTTACTTAAATAATCAGCAGTATTTAGACCCTATTATTTTCCTATTTTCTAAGCTGGTCAATGTACAAGGCACAGTACGCGCGGTGGTAAATGACAATTTACATCTGGGCGCGGTACTGCGTGATGGCACGGAGATTATTGGTCAGCACCACTTAAGTGGCAAAGAACAACCACCGCTAAGCTCCGCAATTGAAACCCTGTTCCTCTCTAGCAGCCGCGACCAACAGCAAGTAGCGAGTCCTAGTTTGCGTAAAAAGAACCGCAAACTGATCGCCACTGCCGAGCTAATCTGTTTTCCGCCCGGGAGCTTTTACTCTAGCCTAATCGCAAATTTAATACCCAAAGGTGTAGGCCGCGCAGTGGCCGCCAATGACTGCCCTAAAGTGTATATTCCCAATTTGGGCTACGACCCAGAACAGATCGGGATGACCCTCGAGGGCATGGTTTCCGGCTTATTACAGCAACTACGCAGGGATTTTGAGGGAGAGGAGATCGAGGGTCGCTTGCTCGATTTTATTATTATCGACAGTAGGAACGGCGACTACCTTGGGGAATTATCGAAAGCATTTTTGCAGGCGAACGATATCGTGCTTATCGACCTTAAATTAATAAGCAAACACAGTGCACCTTACTACGACAATCAATTGCTAGTGTCAGCGCTGCTGTCTCTAACTTAACACAACGAATTCAAATACTGGTCCATCAAGCCTAGCGTATCAACCAAACGTACCCGCGTCCCGCTCACTGACCCAAAGGAGTGCTTCGTCTTTTTGCAGAGCAGTAAAATGTTCTATCTCTATATTGGGAAAGACACGCGTTATTAGTTGAGTACCGCGATTAAACCAGCGCGGTTCACCCACTATCGCCGTACGCGTGAAACGATTTATGTATTTGGCTAAGAACTTAAATTCGCGCAATAAGCCTCGTATGGTAAAGCCGTCGAAATGTTCAAGCTCAATAAAAACACCTAAATATTCTTCGCTCGCAATCTTGTTCTCAACCTCGGCCAGTATTGTTTCAATATCAGTGTGGTTTACCTTGCCGGATACCCTAACACCCACAACGTGAGTAAAAGGAAGCGGTAACAGCTCCAGCATTTTCTATTCCTCCATAAATTAGTTACTGCAAGTATAGGCAAGTTAAAGCGAAAAGCGTTCCTAAATTATTAACTTTCGCAATTAGGCATTCCGCGCAAAAGCGCGGTTAATGGTCATTGCGATCACGGCCATCGCGAGGGTCGATTAACGACACCACGTGGATCTCGTCCTCGTGCGCTAGCGCTTGTTCCCCGACGCGTGGTGTATTGACCCTCGTTGCCGGCTCTTCAATTTTACCGGTGTCGTCACGAATAGATTCCTTAAAACCACAGCGCACACATTCCCGAATTTGTTCAAGATCCGAAATTCGGTACATGACTGTTTTGTCCATTTCTGCGCACTTAGGGCAGACTGCGCCAGCAATGAATCGACGTTGATTAAATACGGTGGCCATCGAATTAAACTCCTTTACCTGCAGTAATGCCCGCGTGACGTAGCAGGGCATCGTTCGCTGGCGCCCGACCCCGGAAGTTCTTAAATAGCACCGCAGCCTCCTCTGAGCCGCCGCGTTCGAGTATTTCCTGACGGAATTTTTCACCGACCTCGGGATTCATCACGCCTTGTTCCTCGAACAAAGAAAATGCATCGGCAGACAAAACCTCCGCCCATTTATAACTGTAGTATCCTGCGGCGTATCCACCAGCAAAAATATGCGAAAAACTGTTCTGGAAGCGATTAAATACCGGCGGCTGAAACACGGCCACTCGCTCACGGATTGTTTGCAGCACTGCGTCTACTTCACCTTCACTGCTTATGTCAGCCTGCATATGCAAACTGAAATCAAACAAAGAGAACTCGATCTGCCGTAGCATTTGCATCCCGGACTGAAAGTTTTTAGCAGCCAATAGCTTATCGAGCATATCGACGGGCAGCGCTTCACCGCTTTGGTAGTGTGCGGAAATATCCGGAATCACCGACTTTTCCCAGCACCAGTTTTCTAAGAACTGGCTGGGCAGTTCTACGGCGTCCCAGGCCACGCCGCTAATACCCGACACGCTGAGGCAGTCGATTTGGGTGAGCATGTGGTGCAGGCCGTGACCGAACTCATGGAAGAGAGTGGTCACTTCATTGTGGGTAAGCAGCGATGGCCGCTCGCTAGTCGGCGGCGAAAAATTACACACCAAAAACGCCACAGGCTGCTGTACCGTGCCGTCATCCAAGATTCGCCGACCGCGAGCGTTGGCCATCCACGCGCCACCACGCTTGTTATTGCGGGCGTATAAATCTAAATAAAAATGCGCCAGGATCTCGCCGCCCCGGGAAATTCGATAACACTGGCCGTCGTCGTGCCAGAGATCGACAGCGTCGACGGCTGCAATCTCAATATCAAAAAGCTGACCGCTTATTTTGAATAGGCCGTTGATAACTTTTTCTGCGGGGAAATACGGGCGCAACGCTTCTTGGGAGATTGCGAAGGAGGCTTCTTTTAATTTTTCACTAAAATACGCCACATCCCAAGCTTGTAAGTCGCTGACGCCGTGACCAGCAGCAAATACTTGCAACTCAGCGAACTCACGCTCAGCCATTGGTTTACTCGCTACAGCCAGCTCTTCTAAAAACCCAATAACCTGCTGATTCGACTCTGCCATCTTGCTCGCCAAGGAGTAGGCAGCGTAATTACTGAAACCCAATAACTTTGCCTGTTCTTGGCGTAGCTGAAGTATTTCTAGCATCAGCGGGCCGTTATCCCACTTGCCCGCTTGGGGACCAAGTGCCGAAGCGCGCGTTACATAAGCCTGATAAAGTTCTTCGCGCAAGGCGCGGTTATCCGCGTATTGCATAATCGGCAAGTAGCTGGGAATGTCCAAACTCAGCCGATAACCGCTATAACCCTTCACGCTGGCCGATTCTCGGAGATTATCCAGTACCGTCGCGGGCACGCCGGCCAAATCCGCGGCGGATTCAATATGTTTTTCCCAGCCGTCGGTGGCATCAAGTACATTGTTAGAAAACGCGGTCGACAACTCACTTAAGCGCTGAGCGATGGCCGAAAAGCGCGCTGCATCGTCGCCCTCCAAGGCGACCCCTGAAAGGGTAAAATCGCGGAGCATATGGCGAATGGCCTGTTGGCGCGGGCCATTTAAAGCGGTAAATTCTGCGCTGTCAGCCAGTTGTTTTACTCGCTCAAACAACGGCCGATTCTGACCCATTTCACTGTTATAAGCAGTAAGCAGTGGTAGGCAGGCGCTGTAAGCACTGCGCCAAGCGTCGCCGCTCAATACACTGTGACAGTGACTTAGGGGCGCCCAAAAGCGACCAATTTGGTCGTCGATCTCTTCAAGCGGCGCCATTAAATTCTGCCAGCTCGGCTCAGCCGCGCAAGCCACTACCGCTGCGACACTTTGGCGCGTGGTATTTAGAAGCGCCTCACAATCGGCGGCTAATTGCTGGGGGTCGAGACTGGAAAACAACGGTAAACTATTGGCAGTCATAACAACTGAAACCCTGTAATAATGGCAGATAATGCGCCCAGTGTATCAAATCCAGTGGCCGCTTAACGCCTGTATTTAAGCCGATACCGCGAATAACGGACGGCGCATAAACCCTAGGGAAGAGATGGAGACAAATTGATGACTTACAAGGCCCAAAATTACGTGCGCCGCTTTGAAGAACACCAGCCCAAACTTGCCGGTGGGGTTTTTATTGATCCCAGCGCGGTGGTGATCGGTGATGTTGAAATTGGCGCCGACAGCTCGGTTTGGCCCAATACCACAGTGCGCGGCGACATGCACCGCATTCGCATTGGCGCGCGCAGCAGTATTCAAGACAATAGCATTTTACATATTACCCACGCCGGCCCCTACAACCCTGAGGGTTTCCCTTTGACGATCGGCGACGAGGTGACGGTTGCCCACAGCGTGACCTTGCACGGCTGCACAATCGGCAATCGAGTATTAATCGGCATGGGTAGTATTGTGATGGACGGTGCGGTAATTGAAGACGACGTGGTGATTGGGGCCAACTCGCTAGTGCCACCGGGCAAACGCCTAGCCAGCGGCTGGCTCTATGTCGGCAGCCCCGCCAAGCCAGTACGTGAACTCAGCGAGGGCGATGTTAAGTACTTTAGCTATAGCGCCAACAATTATGCCAAGCTCAAAGACCGCCATATTGCGGAATTGAACCGGGATTAAAACTAGACCGAATGAGGGGTGTTAAAACACCCCAGCGTCGTATGCTAGGTAAGCAATGTAGGCAACGTAGATACACAGCAAACCGCCGCCTTCGAGGCGAGTGATGCGCCGCGCTTTACTCGGGCTGCGCGCCACCAAAAAGAAAATTCCGGTTAGCAATAACATTACAGGGTAATCGCGGCTCATTACGGCTGCGTCTATAGGTCCGGGTGCTAATACGCCGGGAATCGCCATTACGCCAAGCAAGTTGAATAGGTTAGAGCCAACCACATTACCAATGGCAATATCGTGCTCATTCTTGCGCGCTGCCGCCACCGAAGCCGCTAGCTCGGGTAGGCTGGTGCCAATTGCCACTACAGTCAAACCGATAATTAAGTCGCTCAAACCAAAGAAGTGGGCAATATCTACCGCCGACCATACCAATAAGCGCGCAGAGCCAATCAACAGCACGAGACCAAGTAATAACCAGCCCAAGGCCGCTTTAATCCCCATGTCTTTGGGTATCTCTGCTGCAAACTCTGCTTCAATACTGTCACCACTGCTGTGTTTCGCTTCCCACAGCTGGCGGACTATCACCGCAGCAAAACCAAACAGCAAAATACTGCCGTCCATCAGGCCAAGTTCGCCGTCGCGCAGTAAAAAATAGCCACCGAGCATAACGATAATCAGCAGAGGAATTTCCCGGCTAATCAACTTCGACTGCACATTTAAGGGAATAAGCAGAGCGGTAAGACCCAAAATCAGCGCAATATTGGTGATATTGGAACCCAGGGCATTACCCACTGCCAAGCCAGCTTGGCCGTCACTAGAGGCAATAGCCGACACCAGCATTTCCGGCGCGGAGGTACCAATACCAACAACCAAAATACCGATCACCAGTGGCGAAATTCCCAATATATTGGCTGTCGCCGACGCCCCCAGCACAAACCGATCTGCACTCCAAACCAATAACACCAGCCCAACAATCAGGGCTACTACGGTTAATAACATAAACTAAATTCCTAGCCTTGGGGTGTACTTAAGCGGAAAGAGATTGGCGCATCATTTCTATGACCGGCTTGGTGTCCGGGCGCACGCCGCGCCAAATACAAAAAGATTCTGCCGCTTGCTCAACTAACATCCCCAAACCATCTGACACTGCCCACGCGGTTTCGCCGGCAGCCCATCGCATAAACGGTGTGGGGTTAGCGCTGTACATCATGTCGTAGGCGCAGCCATCATTGCTGAGGATATGCGAAGGCAGTGGCGGCAGATCACCACTCATGCTCGCGCTAGTGCCATTAATAATTAAATCAAACTGACCGCTGGCGAGATCGGCATAGCTACATCCGGCGATTGAACCCAACTTTTCGAACTGCTGAGCCAATTTTTGCGCTTTATCTACCGTGCGATTGGCAATAAGGATTTGCGACACGCCCTTTTTGAGAAGCGGCCCTAAAATACCTCGCGCGGCGCCGCCAGCACCAAGCACTAGAATGCGCCGCCCTTGTAATTCCCAACCCAGATTATCGTGAATATCTCTGACCAAGCCGACGCCATCGGTATTGTCGCCATAGATACTGCCGTCGTCTTGAATCGCGAGGGTATTCACCGCACCAGCACGGCGGGCGCGGCCACTGAGCTGATCGGCAAATTCAAAGGCATCTAACTTAAAGGGCACGGTGACATTTAAGCCTTTACCACCATGAGCAAAGAACTGCCCAGCCACCTCTGCAAAGCGACCAAGTTCGACTTTGTGCGCACGGTAATGCAATTTTTGCCCCGTTTGCTCAGCAAAAGCCAGGTGAATCTGCGGCGATTTACTCTGCTTAATGGGGTTCCCATACACCGCATACTGATCTAATTTATCCATAAAAAAGGGTACAACCTTTTATTTTAGGTATCGGATTCCGATATTTCATACTGCTTGCCCTCATTGTGGGGCCAGCCAATCTCGCACCGGCAAAAACACTGACGTCAGTGCCGCTTCCGGACTATTCTCATCAGGTTGCCAATTATACTCCCATCTCACCAGCGGCGGCAGGGACATCAAAATTGATTCCGTGCGGCCACCACTTTGCAGGCCAAACAAGGTGCCGCGGTCACACACCAAATTAAATTCAACATAGCGGCCGCGACGATAAAGCTGGAAATCACGCTCGCGCTCACCCCAAGCGGTGTCTTTTCGACGCTGAACTATGGGTATATAGGCCGCGGTGTAGGCATTACCAATCGCCTGCATAAACTCAAAGCAGCGCTGAAATCCGCCCTCATTAAGGTCGTCGAAGAATAGACCACCCACCCCCCGCGCCTCTTGACGATGGGGCATATAGAAATACTCGTCACACCATTTTTTGTAACGTGGATAGACCTCGTCACCAAATGGCGCACAAGCGTCAAACGCCGTCTGGTGCCAATGACGACAATCTTCTTCAACACCGTAGTAGGGGGTTAGATCGAAACCGCCGCCAAACCACCACACCGGCTCTTCACCAGGCTTTTCAGCAACAAAAAAACGCACATTGGCGTGACTGGTCGGCACATGCGGGTTGAGGGGGTGCATCACCAACGACACCCCCATTGCTTGATAACTACGACCCGCTAGCTCCGGCCGATGCGCACTCGCCGTACCCGGCATTGCGTCGCCCTGAACATGAGAGAAATTCACACCGCCTTTTTCAAATACCGCGCCGTCGGTAATCACGCGGCTGCGACCACGGCCCCAATCGTCTTCAACAAAATCAGCTCGGCCATCAATCGCGCTTAGCTGCTCACATATACGGTCTTGTAATGACAAAAAAAACTGTTTTACTGCTTCAATATCAATACCTTGCATTGTTTCTCCCCTGTGACTACTTGCCACACTTAATCAAGCACCACGCAAATACTGCCCGCTAAGGGCGTCGCGAATACCAGTGGGCTGCGCTAAGCCGCCAGTACGACCAGGTAAATAATAATCAATCGCCGAGCGGAAATAGCGTTGCGCATCGGCCTGACTCCGAGCGGGCTCAAGCCCAGCAGGGTTCGCCGAAGTCGACACGAGACAGGTATTGGCCGCCTGACATAAGGCTACGGTGAGCGGATGATCACTGACGCGAATCGCCACACTGTGATGATCACCGCGAATCCACTCTGGCGCCCAAGCGAAATCTGGCACCACCCACGTATTTGGCCCGGGCCAACTGGCGATTATTTTTTCTTGCACCTCTTCCGACAGCAGCGGCAGAACACCCTGAAACCGCGAGACGTGGTCGGCGACCAACACTAAACCTTTCGCGGGATCTCGCTGTTTTAATAGCAATATCCGCGCCACGGCGGAGGCACTCCAAGGCACACAGGCCAAGCCCCACACGGCTTCAGTGGGATGAGTAATAACTTTACCGGCACGCAGCAGAGCTGCTGCGCGACGCAGACGATATTGGGCAGGTCGATGCATCATAGATAATCCACAGTATGGGCAATCGCTTGTAATGACCGAAACGGAACGCGGCCAGAGTATACAGGCTTTTAAGGCAAGAATTTTGAATAAATCATGACCGCCGGACACACCCGCTTAACGACTACGCTGCCAAGCGCCCCGGAATTGCTCAACCCAGCCGTCGACCTCAAGGTCACTGAGAATACTCAGCAATTCCGCGATCGGCAAACCTAGGTCTTGCGCTAGGGTATCAATATCAATGGGATCATAGCCAAGCGCGCGGTATACAGGGGAGTCAGTCTGAACGTCCAAATCCGAGTAAGTGTCGTCCGAGGCCGCAGCTCCGCTAGCACCGGCCCCATCAAACCAAGCACTGAGCTCTTCTAAAATATCATCGAGCTGCTCCACCAGTTTGGCGCCCTGCTTAATTAGACTATTACAGCCACGACTCGCGGGATTGTGAATTGAACCGGGAATTGCAAATACCTCGCGATTTTGCTCAAGCGCCTGTCGCGCCGTGATTAAAGAGCCACTGCGCAAGGCAGCCTCCACCACCAACACCCCGAGACTCATTCCGCTAATTATTCGATTTCGGCGCGGAAACTGATGGCGCAGAGGCGGACTCCCTAGCGGCAACTCGCTTATTAACAGGCCCTCATGGGCAATTTGTTCATACAGCGCTGCATTGCTCCGGGGGTAGCACTGATCTACACCCGTTCCCAATACCGCGATAGTGGACGCGCCGCCAGTCAGTGCGCCGAGATGCGCGGCACCATCAACCCCTAGCGCCATACCACTGACGACGGTTAAGCCAGCACGGCTCAATGCATTGGCGAAGGCCTGTGCATCGCCGCGGCCAATTCGACTAGGGCGCCGACTGCCCACCACCGCAAATAACGGCTTATTCAATAGCTCACGCCGACCACGATAGTAAAGCAGCGGCGGGCCATCGTAGATTTCTTTCAGTAGGGCGGGGTAGCTGTCGTCGTGCCAACATAGAACATCGACATTGGCCTTGTGCAGCGCTGCAGCAATCTCCTGCTCGGGGGTGTTTCTCGCCAATACCTTTTCTAAGCGATCGAGGTGTTGGCGGCTTAATTTCAGCGCAGCGAGCTCCGCCTGCGGCAGGTCGAAAATATACCGTGGATGGGTAACGCGACTAATTAAGCGCCGGAAATTAGTTGGGGGTAGTTTTAGCGTTTGCTGAGTTAACAGCCACAGGCAGGCAAAATGTTCCACTGTCGCATCCTTGCGATCAAAAAAGCGGCCTGATGAAACAGGCCGCCGATGTATGTCCCTATGGGTTTTTAACTTTGTCGCCCACTTTTAGAGGCTCTTCCGCTTTTAACACCAAGGCATAGCTTACCTTTTCAAAGCTGCGGAATACCATGAGTAAGCCGGCACGCACATCCGGCGCTTTAACCCGCTCATTGGTAACCGGGTCAGTTACCACCACACCCGTCGTGTAAATTGCCATCACATCGCCGGGCACAACCTGATTGCGCTCACCTAAATTCAAGGTCACCACGTCCATGCTACCAATTTGGGTTAAACCACCCTCAACCGCAACAATAAAGCCATTGGTATTATCCGCTGGCGCCTTAGGCTCAAACCGTGCGTGCAACTGCCGCACTTCAAGTGGCATAAAGCGGTCAGCGCGACGAATCTCTTGAGTACTGCGGTTCAAGGTCAGTGTGGCCACGTCTTTTTCTGTCGCCAATAGGTTCGCCGTCCCAATATCAATGGCTTCAACACCGAGTATTTCACTCGTTAGCGGATCTTGGTAAACCTGACCCCGGCGATAGATGCCGTAGGTTTCATCGCCGCTGAAATCGCCGCGACCCAACACTTGGTCGCCTGCGCCAGCAACAATATTGCCGCGCTTGCCAGCCAACACATAGGGCGCAGCGGCCAATTCGGCATCGGTTACGACTCTACTACGCGTAAGGAAAGGGGCGATAACATCTAGCGGTATCGCTGGAATAGCGTCTTTGATGTCGGAAATGCGCATTTGCGGTGTGAGCTTCACAATACCGTCGTTAGGCCCAGGATTACGCACCAGCACTGGCTTACCGTCGATCCACATCAGTTTTAACACGTCACCGGGGTAAATTAGGTGCGGATTTTTAACCTGCGGGTTGTAATGCCAGAGTTCCGGCCAATACCACGGGTCGTTCAAAAACATCGCTGAAATATCCCACAAGGTATCGCCCTTAACCACGACATACGTTTGCGGATGTCCGGCTTTCAAAGTGAGCACATCGCCAGCCTGGGCAAACGCCATCAGCAGGCCTAGACATACTCCCATTACCGTGTTCTTCATAATCACTTCCTATAGCACTCTGATCTGGTCGCCAATCGGCCTGCAAAATCGCAAGAATCAGGCATTTATTAAACGCTCGCTGTATAATATAGAGGATACTCTGCAACAGGCGAATGATTTGTGGAGTGTAATGTGCACTCAATCATCATCTTAGCAATACTTACACAACTTACACGAGAAATGGTCACAAACTGTTATGGCTGTACTTGAAATCCTCGAATTTCCCGACCCAAGACTACGTACCGTCGCAAAACCGGTCAAAACCGTCGATGATCGCATCCGCAAGCTGATCGACGACATGTTCGAAACCATGTACGACGCCCCCGGTATTGGCTTGGCCGCCAGCCAAGTCAATGTACATGAGCAAATCGTGGTAATCGATACCAGCGAAGATCGCAGCGAGCCACTGGTCTTTATCAATCCAGAAATTAGCGTATTGGATCAAGACACCTTTCAGTACGACGAGGGCTGCCTGTCTGTACCAGGCTATTACGAAACCGTAGAGCGCCCACAACACGTGCGGGTAAAGGCCCTAGATCGCAATGGCGACGCCTTCACCATTGAGCCTGAAGGGCTGCTGGCAGTGTGTATTCAACACGAGAATGATCACCTACTTGGCAAGTTATTTGTTGATTACATCTCACCGCTTAAGCGCAACCGTATTCGCAGTAAAATGGTCAAACTTCAGAAGCAAAAAGCCGCGGACAAACCATGAGTACATCGCCTTTGCGACTAGTGTTTGCCGGCACGCCTGAGTTTGCCGCGCGGCACTTACAAGCGCTGATTGATGATGGTCAGCACCACATTGTCGCCGCGTATACCCAACCAGACCGGCCCTCCGGGCGCGGTAAAAAAACCCAGCCCAGCGCGGTCAAACAATGTGCTACAAAGGCGGGAATTCCGGTATTTCAACCGATCAATTTTCGCGAAGCCGCTGACCGCGAAATCCTCGCCAGCCACAACGCCGACCTAATGATTGTGGTCGCCTACGGCCTGCTGTTGCCGCAAAGTGTACTCGATATTCCCCGCCTAGGCTGCGTGAACGTTCATGGCTCCTTGCTACCGCGCTGGCGCGGTGCAGCGCCGATTCAACGCGCCATTGAAGCTGGTGACCAAGAAACCGGTGTGACAATTATGCAAATGGATGCCGGTCTCGATACCGGCGCCATGCTCAGTAAGATCAGCTGCTCGATTGGCCCAACAGACAGCGCCGCTGACTTGCTAGAGCGCCTTGCCGATTTGGGCGGCGCCGGTTTGATCGACACCATAACCGCACTTGCTAACGGCCAAGCCCGGCCTGAAGTACAAGATAATACGCTCAGTAACTATGCCCCCAAGATAACGAAGGCCGAAGCCGAGATAGATTGGCGCTTAGATGCCATGAGTGTGGACCGTAAAATACGCGCTTTTATTCCGTTTCCGATTTGCTATACCCGCTTCGCCGCCAGTCGCCCGGATGAGCGTATAAAAATCTGGCGCGCCCAAGCAGAAAGTAAGCACGCACATGGCCACACCGCTGGCGTCATTATCAGCGCCGACAAGGCCGGTATATTGGTGGCCTGTGGTGACGGCTGTCTGCGTATTCTGGAACTGCAAATGCCCGGTGGCAAAATTCTCGCGGCAAGAGATGTGCTAAATTCCCGCGCCGAGCAATTTGCCCCCGGCACCTGTTTTGCCAACCAAGGCGCAGTATGAAATGTCCTAGAGTTGCGGCGGCGCGCTGCCTCGCCAGTATTGCCCAAGAGGGCAGCTCGCTGTCTCGACAATTGCCACGAGGTGAGCAAGATCTCGACCCCGCCCAACGGCCACTCTATCGCGAGCTATGCTACGGTACGCTTCGCTACTACTGGCGTTTGGATGCCGCGCTAAAGCCGCTATTCAGTAAGGGCCTTAAGCCCAAAGACAGTGATGTAAAAATGCTGATTTTAATCGGCGCCTACCAGCTTTTTTACACCCGAATTCCACCCCACGCCGCCATCAACAGCGCCGTAGAAGGCTGCCGCAGTCTCGGCAAGAAATGGGCGGCTGGCATGGCTAACGCCATACTGCGCCGCTGTCAGCGCGAACAAGCAAGCTTATTTGCCGATCTAAAACCCGCTGTGGAAGCTGCGTTTCCGGCCTGGCTTTATCAAGCACTCGCCAAAGCGTGGCCTGATCAACTTGCTGAGATTATCACCGCCAGCAATGCGCATCCGCCGTTTTGCCTGCGCCTTAATCGCCAGCATCACGATCGTGATGCCTATTTGCAAAAACTGATTGAACTCGATATGGCAGCCAGCCCCTGTGAGTTCGCCCCCTATGGGATTCGTCTTGAGCAAGCCTGCGGAGTAGATAAATTACCCGGCTTCAACGAGGGCCATATCAGCGTCCAAGACGAAGCCGCGCAATTGTGTACCGAGTTACTCGATTTACAGCCCGGCCAGCGTGTATTAGATGCCTGCGCTGCACCCGGCGGTAAAACCGGCGCCATCCTTGAGGCCCAACCGGCGTTAAGGGAGCTGGTCGCCCTCGACATTGATGAGCATCGTCTGGATCGAATCAATGAGAATTTACAACGCTTGCAGCTCAAAGCCAGCCTTGTTGCCGCGGATGCTGCCGACCTCGACAGTTGGTGGGACAACAAGAGCTTTGATCGCATCTTACTTGATGCACCCTGTTCGGCGGTCGGTGTTATTCGTCGCAACCCGGACATAAAGCTCAACCGCATGGTGAGTGATATTGCGCCGCTATGTCGTTTGCAGGCGAATTTACTCGAAAAGCTGTGGCAGTGCTTAAGTCCTGGCGGCTTATTTGTGTACGCAACCTGCTCATTACTACCCGCGGAGAACGAGGAGCAAATAAGTGCATTTCTCAGTCGCGAGTCTAGCGCTGAACTGATGCCCCTCGATGTCACGTGGGGCGAAGACCGCCAGGGCGGTCGGCAGTTATTTCCCCAGGAACAGGGCCACGATGGCTTTTTCTACGCTCTGTTACGGAAAAAACGGTAAAAGTGGCCATTGAGTGCCACACTAGATGAACACACAATTAGTGAATAACAGCGACTGCGCAGGCGATAGCGAACAATGAAAATCATAATTCTTGGTGCAGGGCAGGTCGGCGGTACCTTGGCGGCAAACCTGGCCAGTGAACACAATGACATCACCGTAGTAGACAGAGACCCTGAGCGGCTGCGCGAACTACAAGACCGTCTTGATATTGGCACGGTAACCGGCCAAGCCTCGCACCCCGATGTCCTAGAGCGCGCCGGCGCCGCCGATGCCGATTTATTGATCGCGGTAACCAATAGCGACGAGATCAATATGATCGCCTGTCAGGTCGCCTACACCTTGTTTCGGACCCCAACCAAAATTTCCCGCATTCGCTCCAACGCCTACACCAGAGTTGAAAAGCTGTTTGGCAATGAAGGCATTCCAATCGATGTTTTTATCAGTCCAGAAGAACTGGTTACCCAATACATTAAGCGTTTATTGCAATACCCCGGCTCATTACAAGTGCTGGACTTTGCCGACGGACTGGTGCAGCTGGTCGCCGTAAAGGCCTATTACGGCGGCCCAATGGTCGGCAACGAATTAGCGGCGATTCGCGATCATATGCCCACCATCGACGCCCGGGTTGCCGCTATTTTCCGCCGTGGCACCGCGATCATGCCCAGCGGCGATACGGTCGTAGAAGCAGGCGACGAAGTGTTTTTTATTGCCGCCAAAAAGAACATTATGCCGGTAATGAGTGAATTGCGCCGCTTGGATACGCCGTATAAACGCCTAGTCATTGCAGGGGGCGGTAATATCGGCGAGCGTCTAGCAAGGGCTGTTGAAAGTCGCTATCACGTGAAAATCATTGAGCGTAGCTACGACCGTTGCCGCGCCTTGTCAGAGCAATTATCGAAAGCCATTGTACTCCACGGCAGCGCGTCGGATCACGACTTGCTCGCCCAGGAAAACATCGAAGAGACCGACGTTTTTCTTGCCCTTACGAATGATGACGAAGCGAATATTATGTCATCACTGCTCGCCAAACGAATGGGCGCGAAAAAAGTCATCACCCTAATTACTAATCCCGCATACGTGGATTTAGTACAGGGCGGCGATATTGATATCGCCATTTCTCCCCAGCAAATAACGATAGGTAGTTTGCTTACCCACGTGCGGCGCGGCGATATTTACAATGTTCACGCCCTGCGACGCGGCGCTGCCGAAGCCTTAGAAATTATAGCCCACGGTGATAGCCGTTCGTCTAAAGTCGTTGGCCGACGCTTAGATGAAATCGTTCTACCTGAAGGCGTTAGCATTGGCGCCCTAGTCCGCGGTGAAGAAGTGCTTATCGCTCACAGCCATTTACAGGTGGAGCCAGAAGATCATTTAATTTTATTCCTTGTCGATAAAAGTAAAATTAAGTTAGTCGAAAAACTCTTTCAAGTCGGGTTTAGTTTTTTCTAATGACTAACTTCTCAGTAAAAGGTACGCCATGCACCTGAGTATTATTTGTCGCATAATCGGCATGCTGTTAATGATATTCAGCCTAACCATGGCTGTTCCCGCGGTGCTGGCTATTGTCTTTGGCGACGGCGCGGTAATGGCCTTTGTATGGGCTTTTGTACTGACCTTTTGCAGCGGGCTATTACTGTGGATTGGCAATCTGAAACAACGCCACGAATTAAGCATTCGCGACGGTTTTTTGGTTGTCTCTTTATTCTGGACGGTACTTGGCCTTTTCGGTGCGTTACCTTTTTATCTCGCCGAGAGCCCCGGGCTTTCGGTCAGTGAATCGGTCTTTGAATCCATTTCCGGGCTCACCACTACCGGCGCAACGGTCATCACAGGCCTTGATGACTTACCTATTTCAATTTTATTTTACCGCCAATTTTTACAATGGCTAGGTGGAATTGGCATCATCGTTATTGCGGTTGCCATCCTGCCCATACTCGGCATTGGTGGCATGCAGTTGTATCGAGCCGAAATACCGGGACCAGTCAAAGACAACAAACTAACGCCCCGCATTACTGGCACTGCCAAAGTCCTGTTCTTAATGTATCTATCCCTAACGGGCGTCTGTGCACTCGCGTATTGGCTAGCCGGAATGAGTATTTTTGATGCCATTAGCCATTCGTTTTCCACCGTAGCGATTGGTGGTTTTTCAACCCACGACGCCAGCATGGGGTATTTTGATAGTCCGCTGATTTTAATGATTTGCAGTGCGTTTATGCTTTTTGCCGGCATGAGTTTCGCTATACACTTCCACGTTTGGCGGGCCCGTTCACTCAGGCATTACTTCCGGGATTCAGAGACCAAGTTTTACTTATCCGTGGTCGGCATTGCGATCGCTATTATTTCGATTTATTTGTTTACTAGCGGTACCTACAATCTTAACGACAGTATAGTTCACGGCATATTTCACACAGTATCAGTGGCAACCACCGCCGGTTTTGGCGCCGAAGACTTCTCTATTTGGCCAAGTTTTTTACCTGTTGCAGTGATAATGCTGTCATTCATGGGTGGCTGCGCGGGCTCCACCGGTGGCGGTATGAAAGCCGTTAGGATTATGTTGGTCGCCAAGCAAGGCATTCGCGAAATGAACCAGCTAATTCACCCTAATGCGGTTATTCCCCTAAAAATTGGTGCTCATCGCGTTGAAGCGAAAATCGTAAGCGCAGTGTGGAGTTTTGTCGGCGTATATATGATTTCTTTTATCATCATTACCTTGGCAATGATGGCCTGCGGACTCGACTCACTCACTGCATTTTCAGCGACCGCCGCTGCGATCAATAATATGGGGCCAGGCTTAGGTGACGTTGCCGCAAGCTACCGCAGTGTGAGTGACACCGGAAAATGGATTTTGTGCTATGCGATGCTACTTGGCCGCTTGGAGATTTTTACGCTACTGGTATTGTTAATGCCCGCATTCTGGCGACGCTAGGCAATGGTTAATCATCTCGCAGCCGCAGATAGTAGAGCCAAATGGAATCAACGGCACCAGCAGCGCAGCATGCCAGTGCCTGCGTGCAGGGTACTGCAGGAACATTGCGACTTACTACCCGCCAGCGGAACGGCACTAGACCTCGCCTGCGGCTTAGGCGGCAATGCTGTCTTACTCGCCAAGTCTGGGCTATCTTGCACGGCACTGGATATCTCTGATATTGCCCTTATTCGCCTGTACGATTATGCCCAAGAGCAAAAATTATCCATCCATACAGAACTAGCGAATATCGAAAATGACGACTTCACCCTAGCGCCGCAGTGTTACGATGTTATTGTCGTAAGTTATTTCCTTTATCGGCCTTTATTCTCGGCACTCGCCGCTGCGCTAAAGCCCGGTGGCTTATTGTTTTATCAAACTTTTGTAAATGCCGGTGTGAAGGATCAAGCTGGGCCCAAGAATAAATCCTTTTACTTGAGTGAAAGGGAATTACTGTCACAGTTTCAAAATCTAGATATAAGATATTATTGTGAACGTGCAAATGACGACGGCCTTAATGCAAGTACGGTAGCGGAATTAATTGCATGCAAACCAAATGCGCTAAAATCACTGCAGTGAGAAATCACTTTTATTTAGCTAGGTAAACCATGGGTTATCTTGTTCTGGCAATTAGCTTGTTAATTTCTGTCGCACTTGCGGCAGCGAGCTATTTCGGCCTTAAAACAGACTATCAACCTGCACTTTTGGCCTTAGCGGTACTCACTAGCTGTACTGTATTGTTGAGCTTTTCTTTCTGTATATACCTCGAGTTACAGCGCGGACGCACGCGAAAAATACTCGCTGAGAATCGGAAACTAACATTGCTTCTTGAGCATGGTTCCTCTGCAATGCTACTGCTCAATACTGATTTAGAACCCGAGTACATCAATTACCGCCATCCCAGTATCGAAAAACTTGGGCTTGATCATTCTTCACATGCTTTCGACATAATGAAATGGGAAAAGTATGTGTCAGCCGAAACGAAGGCACTAATTCGCGAGGCTATAGATGATGGCCTTACCTGGCAAGGCGAGCTATGGTTCGGTGACGCAGATCAAGCCCAATACTTGCAAACGACTATATCGCCCGTCGTGAATAGCGAAGACCAGCTCCGCAAGATTGTAGTCTGTTGCGATGATATTTCCGAACACAAAGCCATTACTGATCGTCTGTTTATTCGCGAACACTATAATGTTTTAACGGGCTTACCTAACCGACAATTTGCACTGCGCAGCTTGCATTCTGCGATCGATAAATGCGCTGCGTCAAAACATGAATTTATTATTGTTCATATTGACTTGGATCGTATTCGCTATATCAATGAATCCCTCGGTCATCATATTGTCGATAAGATTTTTATTGAAACAGCAGAGCGCCTACGCCGCTGTGTTCGTGACGAACATATTCTCGCTCACCTTGGTGCTGATGAATTTTTAATCCTACTCGACGCCAGTAACTGCCATGATGAAGCCAGTATTCTTGCCGAAAGCTTGTGTGATCGCTGTCGTTCACCCTTTTACATTGAGCAACATGAAGTCACTATTTCTGCCAGCATCGGCCTCAGTCAATATCCACAGGATGGTAGCGATGGCAACACCCTAATGCGCAGGGCTGAAGCGGCCATGTTCAATGCAAAAAGTCAGGGCGGCGATCGTTTTTGTTTTTACAATGAAAGCATGAGTGATCAAGCTGATCGACGCTTAGAGTTAGAGAACCAACTCCGTCATGCCATTACTCGCAATGAATTTGTATTGAATTATCAACCAGTTATCAATCTTCGCAATAATCAACTGGTGGGTGTTGAAGTACTTTTGCGTTGGCAAAATAGTGAACTTGGT
The DNA here is from genome assembly GCF_039539625.1 of Zhongshania borealis. NCBI lineage: Bacteria > Pseudomonadati > Pseudomonadota > Gammaproteobacteria > Cellvibrionales > Spongiibacteraceae > Zhongshania > Zhongshania borealis. Next base: position 335,781 of record NZ_BAABDM010000002.1, read on the forward strand.
AATCCCGGACCCGATGAATTTATTCATATTGCCGAGCACAGCGGGCAAATTATCGCGATTGGCACCTGGGTTCTAGAACAGGCCTGCCAGCAGGTCATGACTTGGTCGCGCGCCGGCTTTCCGGCGTTGAATGTCGCGGTGAATATTTCCAGCAAGCAGTTTATTGACGGCGATATACTGGCCAGTGTTGATCGTGCGTTAAAGCAAAGTGGCTTACCCGCTGCGCAGCTTGAGTTAGAAATCACTGAGGGCCTGCTACTAAACGATACCCCGGCTATTCGCGATATCTTTAAGCAGCTCAAGGCTCGCGGCGTACACCTGTCGCTTGATGACTTTGGTACTGGGTACGCGTCCTTAAGCTATCTTAAACGTTATCCCTTCGACACCCTTAAAATCGACCGCAGTTTCGTTAACGATATCGACAACTGCCAAGACAGTATCACGCTAACCAATGCGATTATTGCCATGGCTCATAGTTTCGACATGCGCGTTATTGCTGAAGGCGTTGAAAACTTGAATCAACGCCGCATTCTCCGCGAACGCCATTGTGATATGGTTCAAGGCTACCTCTATTCCCCCGCCTTACCCGCCGATCAATTTTTAGAGTGGGCAAGCCGTTACGGCGAAATGCAGTATAGCAGGCACGTATAGTACAAATACCTACGGTAGTCGTCGGCCTTGCAAACACAACTGTGTTTATATACAGTACAAGCAACCGATAAATACCGTTCAACAAGCAGACGAGGTGGAGTATGGCGGTAGTAGCGAAGTGGATGTGTGACAGGGACAACAGTATGTTTGACAACAAAAAAGATGCCGACGCCTATGACAAAATGCTGGAGCTGGCTGAAGGTTTTACCGCCTTGCTGCAAGAACATATTCCTGGCGTAGACGAGACCCAAGCTGAGGAATTTGGCATATTCCTGTCTAAGAACAAAGAAGCGGTGATGCTTGCCTGTAAGGGCAGGGTAGAAGCGCTAGCTGAGATCGACAATGACGCTGCGCCCAGCAATGTTAGCCCCTTGGCAGCGCAAGCTTAAGCTCACCGTTTTAATAAGCGTAGCCCAATCGCTACGCTTTTGTATTACTGCGATTAGCCTATTTAGCCCGACTGTCTTTAATCAGCTCGTATGCCGCCTGTATTTCTTGCGCCTTCTCTGTCGCTATTTTCATCATGTCTTCAGGCACGCCCTTGGCAATTAATTTGTCTGGATGGTGCTGACTCATTAATTTTCGGTAAGCGCGTTTTATTTCAGCATCGCTCATCGACTCAGTGACACCAATCGCTTTGTAGGCCGCCGCAAGTTCGCTGGCACTATTCTGGCCAGATCGCTGACCACCGCCAGTGCCGCGCCCATGAAACTGACGCTGAGCCATAGCCATCTCGAGAAGGCGCTGAAATTCCCGCGCAGACACACCAAGATACCCTGCAACCCGCAACAGTATGTCCTTTTCGGCGGAATCAACTTCACCGTCGGCCAAAGCCATGGTCAATACCGCTTCCAAAAGCATTTGTCGTAACAATGGCTGAGTTTTTGCCACCAACAAAAAATCAGAAATCTGCGGCGCCAATTCGAAATCGTCAGCACTGCCTTCTTTAAAACGCGTTATTGCCTCGGCACGGCGCGCACCAGTCAAACCAAACTGCGCAATAATCGCTTCTGCTTGAGCAACTTCAGATTCACAAACCCGACCGTCGGCTTTAGCAACGTGTCCCATTACCCTAAACACGGTGTCGAACAACACGCCCTGAATGCGCTCGCGTTCGGCGCCATAATTAAAGCCCATTGCTTGTTTAAGGCCGCGATCAAAGAATACGCCTACACCAAAGCCCAATAGCGCAAAAAGTGGGCCGCCCATCAAAAAGCCCAAAAACGCGCCTATAAATTTCGCCATTACCATCATTCCTATTAAATCTGAGGGCCGATCATAACAAGTCGCCATGGCTGTCGGCTAGAATCATCCATAGCCTTAGCCCACAGCCTCGCAACTCTGTATAATTCCCGTCTTTGTTAAATCTATGGGGAAGACCGTGAGCAAGGCAGACGTCAGCACCTTTCAAGGGCTAATCTTGGCATTGCAGCAATACTGGGCCGAGCAAGGCTGCGTGTTATTACAGCCACTGGACATGGAAGTGGGTGCGGGCACCTTTCACCCCGCCACCTTTTTGCGCGCTATTGGTCCAGAAACATGGAACGCAGCCTATGTTCAGCCTTGTCGTCGACCTACTGACGGTCGCTACGGCACAAACCCCAACCGCCTGCAGCACTATTATCAGTTCCAGGTCATTATGAAGCCTTCCCCGGCCAATATTCAGGATCTGTATTTGGATTCATTGAAAATGCTCGGCATTGATCCCCAGGTTCACGATATTCGCTTTGTAGAGGATAACTGGGAATCGCCAACCCTCGGCGCCTGGGGTCTAGGCTGGGAAGTTTGGCTCAATGGAATGGAGGTGACGCAGTTCACCTATTTCCAGCAAGTCGGTGGCCTAGAATGCTATCCGGTTAGTGGGGAGATCACCTATGGCCTAGAACGTATTGCCATGTACCTCCAAGGCGTAGACAGTATTTACGATTTAGTTTGGACCAAAGGCCCGGCGGGCAATGTCACTTATGGCGACGTTTTTCATCAAAACGAAGTTGAGATGTCGCACTTTAACTTTGAAGAGGCGGATGTCGAGCAGCTGTTCAAGCAATTCGATCACTGTGAATCCGAAAGTCAGCGCTTGATTGAGAAAGGGCTTCCGCTGCCTGCTTACGAAATGGTAATGAAAGCCTCACACGCGTTTAACCTATTAGACGCCCGGCATGCGATATCGGTCACTGAGCGCCAACGTTTTATACTACGCGTGCGCAGCTTAGCGCGCGCAGTAGCGCAAGCCTATTTCGATGCGCGCCTAAAACTCGGCTTCCCGCTGGCACCAGAACATCTGCGTGACGAAGTGTTGGCAGCTGCTGCGGAGAACAAATAATGAGCACACGTGATCTATTAATTGAAATTGGTACCGAAGAGCTGCCACCCAAAGCGCTTAAGGGTTTGTCCGCGGACTTTAGCACAAGCATCAGTAATCAACTGAACGAAAGGGCTCTAGGTTTCGCGTCGCTGAAGAGTTTTGCTACTCCTCGCCGTTTAGCCGTACTTATTTGTGATTTGGCTGAAACCGCAGCCGATCGCAAAATAGAAGTCTGGGGGCCACCAGCGAGCGTCGCCTTTGATACCGACGGTAATCCCAGCAAAGCAGCCCTAGCATTCGCAAAGAAAAACCAACTCGATAGCAGTGATCTCAAAAATCATATAGCGAACGATGGTAAGCAAGACAAACTCTGCCTTCGCAGCGTCGTTAGCGGTGACCAAACCACAGCGATTGTTGCACAAATCACCAATACCGCATTAGCGGCATTGCCTATTGCAAAGCGCATGCGCTGGGGTGCGTCGCGTGCTGAATTTGTCCGACCGATACACTGGCTTACCATTGTGTATGGTGAAGAAGTTATTGGTGAAACGATTTTTGATTTACGTGCGGATCGCTTAAGCCGTGGTCATCGCTTCCATTGCAATGAAAGTTTGTCGATTACTAGCGCAGCAGCCTATGAGGCAATTTTACGGGACCAAGGCAAAGTAATCGCAGATTACGATACCCGTCAGCAAGACATACGCGAGCAGGTTACTAAACTCGGCGAATCACTAGGTGGTAAAGCTATAATTGATCCAGATCTTTTAGATGAAGTAACCGCACTTGTTGAATGGCCCGTGGCACTGGCAGGGAGCTTTGAGGAGCGCTTTTTGAAAGTACCACCCGAAGCGCTTGTTTCATCAATGAAAGAGCATCAAAAATACTTCCATGTTACAGATTCTAACGGCAAACTTATGCCGAACTTTATTACCGTTGCCAATATAGAAAGTCGTGACCCACAGAAAGTAATCGACGGCAACGAGAGGGTTATTCGTCCGCGCCTAAGTGACGCCGCGTTTTTCTTCGAAACGGATTGTAAAACCAGTTTGGAAACCCGTCGCGAAAAACTACGCACGGTTGTTTTCCAGGCAAAGCTTGGCACTATCTTCGACAAGACTGAACGCGTCGCGTCGTTAAGCGCTGCTATTGCAAAACTTCTTAACACCGACCCGAGTAGTGCGGTGCGTGCGGCGAACTTATGTAAGAGTGATCTGGTTACCGAGATGGTACTGGAGTTTGACGACCTACAAGGGATTGCTGGGTACTATTACGCGCTAAACGATGGCGAAGCAGAGGATGTCGCGCTGGCAATGAATGAGCAGTATATGCCGCGCTTTGCCGGTGATGTATTGCCACAAACCCTCACTGGCACTATTGTCGCACTAGCCGACCGACTCGATACCATCTGCGGTATTTTTGGAATCGGCCAAATCCCAACTGGCTCAAAAGATCCTTTTGCATTGCGACGCGCCTCTCTTGGTGTTCTGCGATTGATCACGGAAAACGGTCACGATCTCGATTTACAACAATTAATAGACCTCGCCATAGCGCAGCACAGCACCATTACGCCTAGCGAAAAACTAAGTGCTACGGTGCTGAGTTATATTCTAGAGCGTTTGAAAGCAGGTTACGAAGACAGCGGCATCGCCACCGAAGTCTTTATGGCCGTTAGTGCCAAACAACTAAGCAAGCCCTTGGACATAAACCAGCGTGTTAACGCGGTACAAGCGTTCACAAAGCTAGCAGAGGCTTCCGCGCTTGCGGCCGCGAACAAACGGGTATCCAATATATTGGCCAAAGTGCAGGGTCAAATTCCTACTCAGATCGATGAAAATTTATTAGTCGAAACAGCGGAACAAACCCTGGCGCAGCAACTCAATAAACAGCAAGCTACGGTGATGCCATTGTTTGCCGAAGCACGCTTTGAAGAAGGTCTAAAGTCACTCGCTAGTCTACAATCAGCCGTTGACGACTTCTTTGACAAAGTCATGGTAAACGCGGAAGACCCGGCGCTTAAGAATAACCGCTTAGCGCTTCTTTCTCAGCTCCAGGGCTTGTTTCTCGAGGTCGCAGATATATCCCAGCTGGTTACTGCTAAATAGCCAGCACTGCCCTTGTATAGCGTAAGTCAGTACAAGGGCAGCTGCCGTAAAAGGGTATTTATTTAAGGTTTATGGACAGGATTCTTAATGACGCTTTTGGCAAACTCAATCTATGCTCTACGGTCAGCGCTGTTTTTTATCGGCTTTGCCGTAGTCACCATTTTTATCAGTACTAGTGGAATACTATTCACCTGGTTTCTACCATTTCACATCCGCGGTCGGTATTTTGTATTAGGGAATGCCGCCATCATATTTTTACTTAGGGTGTGCTGTGGCGTTAAAACCGAGATTCGCGGTCAGTTCCCAACTCAAGGCCCATTTGTCGCTATGGCCAAGCACCAAAGCCAATGGGAAACCTTTTACTTACAGTGGCACTTATTTCCAGTAGCAACGGTAGTGAAACGCGAGCTTTTAAACATTCCATTTTTCGGCTGGGCACTGCGCTTTATGAATGCCATCGGCATCGATCGCAGCAACCCTAGGGCCGCTATGCGCCAAATAAGTGAGCAGGGCCTTATTCGTCTAAAAAACAATTACAGTCTGCTTATTTTTCCAGAAGGTACCCGAACTTTACCCGGTGTACGGGGCAAATACGCCCGTAGCGGCGCGAGCATCGCCATCGCGGCGAACGCGCCAGTAGTGCCAATCGCCCACAACGCCGGTTTGGTATGGCCAACAAAAAGTATGTTAATCCGTCCCGGCACCGTCACCGTTGTAATAGGGGAGGCCATTGCCAGTAATAATCGAGAAAGCCGGGAATTAACATTAGAAGTGGAAAACTGGATAGAGGATCAATGCGCTAAAATATAATCGCGGCAATCTAGTTAATCAAAGCTATAGCCCTATACAAAAAAAGCCCAGTCTTTAGCTAAGACTGGGCTTTTTTTGTTATATCAAAGCTTAAATATCGAGGTTCGCAACCTTCAACGCATTGGTCTCAATGAACTCCCTGCGAGGCTCAACATGATCACCCATCAAGGTGGTAAAGATTTGATCTGCCGCTACGGCATCTTCAATCGTTACCCGCAGCATACGTCGCGCATCTGGGTCCATGGTAGTTTCCCATAACTGCTCTGGATTCATCTCACCCAAGCCTTTATAGCGTTGAACATTTAGTCCACGCTCTGCTTGCGCCATTAACCAGGTAATTACCTCTGAGAACTCGGTAACCTCAAGGCGTTTTTCACCGCGCTGGATATAAGCGCCGTCTTCAAGTAAGCCATTGATACTGTCACCTAAGCTGAGTATCGCTTGATAGTCAGCAGACTTGAAAAAATCACGCCCGAAGAGGTAGTGATCACTTACTCCGTGGGAAATAATATCCACGCCAGGCAAGAAGATGTGCAGCTCTGGGTCTTCCATTATCCGCACATCGTAGCGGTGCTGTTGATCTTTTTGTTCGAGCTCAACCGTTACTTCAGCTAAAGCTTCACACCACGTCGCAACCAGGGCTCGATCAGCTAAATCTTCTAATGACAAACGCGGTAAATAAGTTAGCTCACGCAATATACCGGCAGGGTACAGGCGGGATAGTCGGCTTATTATTCCATCGATTTTACGATACTGGGTGATCAACTCTTCGAGACCAGCACCATTTATAGGCGCCGCTTCTGGGTTGACATATAAGGCAGCACCTTCTAAGGCATTCTGCGTCAGGTAGTTCGCAAATGCCGGTTCGTCTTTCAAATACTGGTGCTGTTTACCACGACCTATTTTAAACAGTGGCGGCTGGGCGATAAATATATGGCCATTTTCGATTAATGACGGCATTTGTCTAAAGAAAAAGGTAAGAAGTAGGGTCCGAATATGCGATCCATCAACATCAGCATCCGTCATAATAATAATGCTGTGGTAACGCAATTTCTCGAGATTGAATTCGTCTTTGCCTATTCCACAGCCTAGTGCCGTTACGATAGTGCCGACTTCTACAGAAGAAATCATCTTATCAAAGCGCGCTTTCTCAACGTTTAAGATCTTACCTTTTAGTGGCAGTATCGCCTGGGTACGGCGGTCGCGACCCTGTTTCGCTGAGCCACCAGCAGAATCACCCTCGACCAGATACAGTTCAGAAAGAGCGGGGTCTTTCTCTTGGCAGTCGGCAAGTTTGCCGGGTAGGCCGGCAATATCCAAAGCACCTTTACGGCGTGTCATTTCGCGTGCTTTACGAGCAGCTTCGCGCGCGCGCGCGGCATCCAACATTTTTTGGACTATTAGCTTTGCTTCATTTGGGCTTTCCATAAGGAAGTCGCCAAACTTAGCCGTCATCGCCTGTTCAACAATCGTTTTTACCTCACTAGATACCAATTTATCTTTAGTTTGAGATGAAAACTTAGGATCCGGTACTTTCACAGAAACTACCGCTGTCAGGCCTTCACGGGCATCGTCGCCAGTCGTAGCAATTTTTGCCTTTTTCGCAAGGCCCTCGCGCTCGATATAAGTATTCAGATTCCGTGTTAAACCAGCGCGGAAACCGGCTAAATGTGTACCGCCGTCGCGCTGAGGGATATTGTTTGTAAAGCAATACAGATTTTCTTGGAAGCCATCATTCCACTGTAGCGCAACTTCAACCACAACACCGTCCTGCTCGGTGGTGAAATGAAACACCTTATTAACCGGTGTTTTATTAGTGTTTAAATACTCAACAAATGCGCTTAAACCACCTTCATAGCAAAAATTTTCATTCTTACCATCACGCTCATCAAGTAATTCAATTTTGATCCCGGAATTAAGGAAGGCTAATTCCCTAATACGCTTGGCTAAAATATCAAAATGAAATTCAATATTGGTAAACGTCGCGGCTGACGGCTTAAAGCGAATTTCAGTACCTGATCGCTCTGTATCACCAATGATCTTCAAGGGCTCTTGAGGAACACCGTGCTTATATAGCTGTTCGTGCACTTTACCGCCACGACGAATCGTCAGCATCAGTTCCTCAGAGAGTGCATTAACAACTGAAACCCCTACACCGTGTAAGCCACCAGAAACTTTATAAGTGTTGTCATCAAACTTACCGCCAGCATGAAGAACGGTCATGATTACTTCGGCAGCCGTTACACCCTCGTCGTGCATTTCTGTGGGTATTCCGCGACCGTCATCCGTAACCGAAACGGACTCATCAGCGTGAATAATGACCTGTATCTTACTGCAATGCCCCGCAAGCGCTTCGTCGATAGAGTTATCAACGACTTCAAACACCATATGGTGCAAGCCTGATCCGTCATCGGTGTCCCCAATATACATTCCGGGGCGTTTCCTTACCGCATCCAAGCCCTTAAGTACTTTGATGCTTGAAGAATCGTAAGCTCTATTCTCTGTCATTTATAAAACCTCGTACGCCTGTAAAATCAGGCAAGAACTTATTGTTGTTCTGCAGCACAAGCTGCCAATTCATTTATCTGGAGAACATTTATCGCTTGTAAACCCAATCTAGGAGCTTACTTGCTAATATCAGTTACCGCTCAAACCAAAGCTTCAACGTTACCGTGTTCCACGTGAAACCTTTTTAGTGAGCGTCCACCACACCAATCATCGCGCAAATCACTTGCTTTGACTGCCGTCGCAAACACCTGAACATCTAACTCAACTAACGCTGAAAACACGGCACTGCAGCGCCCCTCATCCAATTCTGCCGCTAAATCGTCAATCAAAAACACTGTCGGTATGCCTTGGCTTAACAGTACTTTTGATTGCGCCAACTTCAAGGCACATACTATTGTTTTTATTTGGCCGCGCGATAAAACCTCGCCCGCTCGCAATCTTCCACACCGCAAATCAATATCCGCACGATGGGGCCCATTTCTCGTGAACCCAGATTTTAAGTCTTGCGCCAAATCTAATCGCAATGCCTCAGCAAAACTTACTGAGTCAAAGTCTTTCCAGCCGCCGCTAAACTCCAAGCTAAGTGCTGGAACACTCTGCGCGACAGCCGACGGTTTATCATCAGCAGAGGGGAGCACACAATTCGCCAAAAGCTGGCGATAAACCCCGTCAAATACGGCCGCCAATTCTTTAAAATGGCGCAGCCGAGCAGCTGTAATTAACGTCGCTGTCGCAGCTAATTCAGCGTCCCACGGCGCTAAGACCGAGGCCTCTATATTACCACGTCTGAGCAGAGAATTACGCTGTTGTAACGCCTTCCTATAACGTGGCCACAACTCATAAAACCCTGAATGTTTCACGTGGAACACTCCCCAGTCTAGAAACTGCCGACGTACGCCTGGGCTACCTTCTAACAACTCAAAACTAGCAGGGTTAATAACTTGGACGGGAAGCACTCCAGCTAGCTCACCCACTGAAGCCAGTTTTTCACCATTAACTTTAACAAGAACCAAATCTTGGCGCGAACGACGAACACCTATCGAGCTTAATGTGTCCGAAGACTCCGTAGCAGGGCTAAATTGAGTATCAAACTCGCCACGAACTGTTAACGAATCCTCGTTGAAGGAGATAACTGTTTGCATTTTTCTAGATCGAAAGGAGCGCGTTAGCGCTAAAGTATGTACCGACTCAAGAATACTGGTCTTCCCACTACCATTGAGACCATGAATGAAATTAAAATCATCAAGGTTCTGCATTGCAGTAGCTTTCAAATTTCTAAAATTATGAATGCTGAGTTTACGTATGCGCACTTAACAAACACCAGCTATAAAACAAAAGGGCCCGAAACAAAAACGGGGTAGAGCGGAGCTACCCCGAATTTTCGTGATACTAAAACAAACCAAAAAAAAGCTAAGATCAAGGCAGACTCGATAACAACCTTAAAGCCGCATCGGCATAACAACATACTGACAATTACTACCATCTGCTTCCGCTTCTTCAACTAATGCCGAACTATTCGCGTCAGACAGAGAAAATTTCGCGGTCTCACCGTGTATGGCCGATAGAACATCGAGCAAATAACTAACATTAAAGCCTATCTCTAGTGTTTCGCCCTGATAATCGACCGCTAGCGTTTCCTCCGCCTCTTCCTGCTCAGGGTTATTCGCAACAATACGCAGCTCGCCGCTGCTAAGCAGCATTCGAATGCCCCTGTATTTTTCATTCGACAGAATGGCTGTACGCGCAAACGCCTGCCTCAAATCTGCCCGCGAACCTAAAACCACCTTAGTACTGCCGCGTGGCAAGACACGCTCATAGTCAGGGAACTTGCCGTCTATTAACTTTGAGGTGAATGTAAACTCCGTGGTGATAACCCTAATGTGGTTACTGCCTACAATGACTTCCGCTTCTTCGTTTTCATTTATGAGTAAGCGCGCAAGCTCGACGACGCCTTTGCGTGGCACGATCACTTGGGTCGTTTGGTCTACATCTATATCACCGGCGAATGTTGCCATCGCTAAGCGGTGCCCGTCTGTTGCAACCATACGCAACTGATCTTTAGTCAGCTCAAACAACATCCCATTGAGATAATAGCGCACGTCTTGCTGCGCCATCGCAAAACTCGTACGCTCGATCAACCGCTTTAAATCGCCCTGTTTTAGCCTAAAGGCTTGCCCACCTTTAGCTTGCTCGACACTTGGGAAATCGTTAGCGGGTAGGGTAGAAAGCTGAAAACGACTACGACCCGACTTAAGGATTAATTTCTGATCATCTAATTGAAAACTAATATCAGAACCATCGGGAAGGGCCTTACAAATATCAACCAGCTTCTTTGCCGGAATCGTAATTTCACCAACGCTCTGAATAGCGTCTTCGGCCAAAATAACTCGACCTATAAGCTCTACTTCCAGATCAGTACCGGTTAAGGCTAGCTCTTGGCCAGTTAAAACTAACTGAACATTCGCCAAGATTGGCAGGGTTTGCCGGCGCTCAACAACACCCGCCACTAGATTTAACGGCTTTATTAACGCTTCCCGCGAAATCGAAAATTTCATGCTCTCGGTTCCTGTTCCTTTTCATAAATATCAAGGTTAGTGGCCTTAAGATTAATCCCACCAACAACACCCGACCATAGTCTTACTTTATTATATAAAAGCACTTTAAGACATCAGCTTGTGAGTAGACGAATCAAATTTTGATAATCTTCTCGCATATCCCCATCTGTTTCCCGCAGTTCTTTAATTTTCCTGCAGGCATGTAGCACAGTAGTGTGATCTCGGCCACCAAACCCCTCACCAATTTCGGGCAGGCTATGGTTTGTTAACTCTTTCGAAAGCGCCATCGCAACTTGCCTAGGGCGCGCCACCGACCGACTCCGCCGTTTCGACATCAAGTCTGCCATTTTAATTTTGTAATACTCCGCAACAGTTCGCTGAATATTATCCAAGCTAACTTGCTTGTCTTGCAGAGCCAATAAATCTTTTAAGGACTCTTTGATAAGCGGAATATCGATTGGCTTCGCCATGAAACGCGAACTCGCAATTACGCGTTTGAGCACACCTTCTAGCTCACGTACATTCGAGCGCACCCGCTGAGCGATGAAAAAAGCCGCATCAGAGGGTAAATCGGTTTTATCTTGCTCAGCCTTTTTTAAGAGTATCGCAACGCGAGTTTCAAGCTCTGGCGGCTCAACAGCGACTGTTAACCCCCAACCAAAACGAGACTTTAAACGCTCCTCTAAACCCTTTATCTCTTTAGGGTAGCGGTCACAGGTTAAAATCATTTGTTGACCACCCTCAAGAAGGGCGTTGAATGTATGGAAAAATTCTTCCTGCGAACGATCTTTACCAGAAAAAAACTGAATATCATCAATCAGTAAGGCATCGACTGAACGGTAATAACGCTTAAATTCGTTTATCGCGTTTAATTGCAGCGCCTTAACCATATCCGCAACAAAACGCTCCGAGTGCAAATAAACCACCTTTGCATTGGGGTTCTGTTGCATTAATGAGTTACCAACCGCATGCATTAAATGGGTCTTACCCAGCCCAACACCACCGTAAAGAAATAAGGGGTTGTAACCGCGGCCAGGATTACTGGCTACTTGACTAGCAGCGGCTCTCGCTAATTGGTTCGACTTGCCCTCAACGAAGGTATCGAAGGTATATCCTTCCATCAACGAACTTTGGTGACGTATACCGCCTTCAACCTCAACCTGGCGATTGCCGCCAATTGACTGTGGAGAGGTAATAATTGCCGGCGAGACTGGTTTCACCAAATTGGAAGCTGGCTGCGATGGCGCCGACGACTGGCTCGATGGCGCCCCAGCGGAGAATAACTCTCTATTTGCGCCGCTACCCGAAGAGGCCGGCATAGCCACATTACGCGGAGCTACACTGCGACCCGACGATAACTGCCTATCAATAACACCTAATTCAACCACCATTTTACGATCAGGTGGTGACAGCTCAGTCACCAATTCCAATATCCGAGCAAAAAAGCGATCACTCACCCAATCTCTAACAAAACGATTCGGCGCAGAGAGCGAAATAAGATCCCCAGCAAGTTCGACCTGCAAGGGTCTAATCCAAGTATTAAATTGCTGAGCTGGCAATTCGTCTTGCAAATGCGCAATACATTTCTGCCACGTAGCTTCCGACAACACTGTTCTCCAAGTTCGCTTTGAAAATTAAAACCTGCGTATTTCTTACTTTCGACGCAATTATTTATGCTCGCGACGGGTATCCGTAAACGGTATTACACTTGTTAACAAACCCATTTTTATAGTGAGCCATTCTACCGTTCAATAACAAAGTTATCCACACAATACCCATTTTTTTATTTAAGAGGAAAATAAAAAATCCTTCTTATTCAACATGATAAAGAAGGTAACATCCCAAATTAAGGCAAACACGACACAAGTATTTCTCTGTGGATAAAGTTGTTTCCTGGCTGTGGATAAGCTCTTAGTAATCTGTGACTGCTTCATTCACATGAAAATAACACAATCCACTTACCCAACTGCGACAAATCATTGCTATTAAAGGCAATGTCCACTAAAATTCGCGATCCGATTTTTCGCTGTATTGGGTCTTTAAATCCAACACAGCGCCGACTGATGCGTCGGCTAATTTAGCCAAGGTTAAAGATCATGAGTAAAAGAACATTCCAACCAAGCAACCTGAAAAAAGCCCGCAACCACGGTTTCCGCGCACGCATGGCTACTAAAAACGGTCGTAAGTTGATCAACCGCCGTCGTGCCAAAGGCCGCGTTGTACTGTCAGCTTAATTTAGATTTGTAATATCACTGGCAAGGCAGTGAATTTTCAATTTGAAAAAACACTGCGCTTGTTAAATGCCAGCGAATACCAAGCGGTGTTCGATGAGTCACGCCTGAAAGTTTCTTCGGCTGAGATCTTATTCTTGGCTCGAAAAAACGATCTTGATCGACCACGACTCGGCTTGGTCATAGCAAAAAAGAACGTGCGTCTATCTGTTCAGCGAAATAGAGTGAAACGCAATGTTCGCGAAACCTTCAGACTGTGTCAGCACAAACTGCAAGGTATTGATGTTATCGTGCTTGCTCGGCGTGGCCTTGACCAGCTTGATAACAAACAAATGCAAGAAATCTGTAATCAGCTCTGGCATCAATTAGAAAAACGAGCTGAGAAGCGCTTCCGTCAGCGAGAGGGTTAAATACTATGCAGCGGTTGCTTATCGCCTGCATTACGTTCTACCGCCTGTTTATCAGTCCTCTGATGGCTCCGCATTGCCGTTTTTATCCCAGTTGCTCACACTACGCCATAGAAGCAATTCAGCTCCACGGCGCTAGGCGTGGCGGCTACTTAGGCATTAAACGCCTGCTCCGTTGCCACCCCCTTAGCAGCGGCGGCTACGATCCTGTACCATCCTGCCACTGTCATTCAACCGAAACCAAACTTTCAAGGCATTCAAGCAATGATTGATATTCAGCGCTATCTCCTTATCGCCGCCATCGCTGCCCTCTCTTTTATGTTATTGATCGAGTGGAAGAATTTTGAGGGGCCTGAAACCATTATTGCCAGCGCCCCAGCGGCAAACAAAACTGTGTCACCAGTTACCAGCAGCAGTGACAGCGACTTACCCATATTGAGCCAAGATGCCGCAAGTACCAGCTTACCTGAGACGACCGGCACTAGCAGCGGCTTCGTTAACGTCAGCACCGATGTATTAAATGTAAAAATCGATCTCCATGGCGGTGATATCGTTTACGCCGGACTGCCCGCGTATACCGCAGATCTTGAGTCAGACGAACCGTTTGTCATTCTCGAGAGTAATGAAACACGAGACTACATAGCCCAAAGCGGTTTGATCGGCCAAAATGCGACGGATACCGCCAAAGGTCGTCCGCAATTTAGTAGCAAAATCGACAGCTACGAGCTGTCCGAAAGTAACGATAGCATCAATATTGATCTTCACTATCAGTACAGTGATCAAATCAACATCGTAAAACGCTTCCATTTCAAACGTGGCGAATATCTGATCAATATTGAATACCTGATCGACAATCAAAGCGATTCGGTATTCCAAGCGAGCTTCTTCGGTCAATTAAAACGAGGAAACAGCACAGACCCAAGTGTCGACGGTGAAGGTGGCATGTTCGCGATGAAGCCCTTTATGGGCGTCGCGTATGCCGACAACGAAGATAAATACAGCAAATTGGCTTTCGGTAAAATGAAAGACAAGCCCTTGAAAACAGCTGTAAATGGCGGCTGGATTGGCATAATCCAACACTATTTCTTAAGTGCTTGGATACCAAACCCTGATAGCGTTAACGAACTAAGCACCATCGTAACCAAGCAAGGTATTAATATTGCCCGGGTTACTAGTGCAGCCGTTACTGTTCCCGCCAACAGCCAAGGTAGCGTTGCATCCTCCTTTTACACTGGCCCGAAAGACCAATACCGACTACAAGAAATCTCACCTGGCCTGGAACTTACCGTCGATTATGGATTTTTATGGTGGATTGCCCAGCCACTATTCTGGCTACTCACTAAAATTCATGGCGTGCTCGGCAACTGGGGCTTTGCCATTATCGGCTTAACCATGCTCGTAAAGGCCGCCTTTTTCCAACTCAATGCCAAGGCCTTTACCTCTATGGCCAATATGCGCAAAGTTCAGCCAAAGCTCGTTGAACTTAAAGAGCGCTATGCCGACGACCGTCAAAAGCAGTCTCAGGCCATGATGGAACTTTACAAGACCGAGAAAATTAACCCTCTTGGCGGCTGTCTACCTATGGTCGTCCAAATGCCGGTATTTATGGCACTGTATTGGGTATTAATGGAAAGTATTGAATTACGCCATGCGCCGTTTATTTTGTGGATTCAAGATTTATCGGCAATGGATCCGTATTTCATACTGCCACTGATTATGGGCTTGTCGATGTTTATTCAGCAGCGCCTAAACCCACCACCACCAGATCCAATGCAAGCCAAGATAATGCAGTGGATGCCGGTGGTTTTCACCTTCTTCTTCCTGTTCTTCCCAGCAGGCTTAGTATTGTACTGGGTCGTTAACAATACCTTATCTATTATCCAGCAATACTTCATTACTAAACGTATCGAAAAGAGTGGGCTTCCCACCCGCTGATTGCACATTATGCAAAACAGCTACCAGGATACTATTGCAGCAATCGCGACACCGCCCGGTAAGGGTGGTGTCGGCATCATTCGGGTGTCTGGTCCCAAAGCCAAAGAAATTGGCCAACGCATATTGGGCAAAAAAGACTTAAAACCTCGCTATGCTCACTACGGCAGTTTTCTCGAAGCCAGTACCGAGGGCCCAAAGGCTCTAGATCAAGGCATCGCACTCTACTTCCCCGGTCCTAATTCCTTTACTGGCGAAGATGTACTCGAACTACAAGGTCACGGCGGGCCAGTGATACTTGATTGCCTGCTCCGCGAGGTCATCAGCACCGGTGCAAGAATGGCTCGACCTGGCGAGTTCTCAGAACGCGCGTTCCTCAATAATAAAATCGATCTCGCCCAAGCTGAAGCAATAGCAGATCTTATCGACAGTGCCTCAGAACAAGCTGCGCGGCAGGCATTACGCTCACTGGAAGGCGAATTCAGCAAAGAAATTAACTTACTGGTGGAAGCCATCACTCAGCTTCGTATTTATGTCGAAGCCGCAATCGACTTCCCAGAAGAAGAAATCGATTTTATTAGCGACGGCCGCGTCAGTAGTGAATTAAGTCTCATAAAACAGAATCTCGAACGCGTCTTTGCCTCCGCTAAACAAGGCAGCATCCTACGTGAAGGCATGACCGTTGTAATCGCTGGTAAGCCAAATGCCGGAAAATCAAGTTTACTGAACGCGCTTGCTGGCCGAGAATCTGCCATTGTTACAAATATAGCCGGCACCACTCGAGATGTACTCCGTGAGAATATTTTAATCGATGGCATGCCCCTACATATTATAGATACCGCTGGGCTAAGAGATAGCGATGACCTTGTCGAACAAGAAGGTATCAAGCGCGCATGGGCAGAAATTGCCAAAGCAGACCGAATACTACTCGTGATTGATAGCCAACAAACTTCAGTAGACAATCACGAGATTCCCGCCGACTTACAGCCCTTCATTGGCCAAAACAAACTCAGTATTGTTTATAATAAATGCGATCTTTCTGGCCATAAAATAGCAATAGACAACAGCGATGTTTGCCGTATATATCTCTCCGCAAAGCACGCGGATGGCATCGATCTACTCCGTGAACACCTCAAAAGCTGCGTTGGGTTCAATGACGGCGACACCACATTTATTGCTCGCCGCAGACATATAGAAGCACTCACAAAAGGTCGAGAACATATTCACAGCGGCGAACAACAACTCATCCACTACAACGCTGGCGAACTATTAGCCGAAGAATTACGACTAGCCCAGCATGCATTAGCAGAAATCACAGGCGAATTTAGCTCAGACGACCTTCTCGGTCGAATTTTCTCCAGCTTCTGTATCGGTAAATAAGCACAAGCGCATACATCCAAGCATAGTCAAAATCCTACTTTTAACGCTACACTTAATGCTATTGAAATCGTTAAGGACAGCAGATGTTCAGTGGCAATAATAAATACTATATCCCCTTAGCTATAGTCGTATTAAGCGTAGCAACACCACTCCAGGCAGATTTTCTTTCCAGTGATGATCTCCCCATTGTATTAACACCCGCTAGGCTGAAGCAAAATCGCAGTGACGTTCCTGCAAGTGTCAGTGTTATTGACCGGGAAATGATAAACGCATCCGGCCTACGCGAAATTCCAGAACTCTTCAGGCTTATTCCAGGCACCTCAGTCGGGGCACGAGACGGCTGGAATTACGTAGTGAGCTACCACGGCAGCAATTACCGCGACTCGCGGCGTATGCAAGTATTAATCGACGGTCGCTCCGTTTACCAAGCCGGTCTTGCCACTGTCGACTGGAACGACATCCCAATCACAATAGAAGACATCGAACGAATTGAAGTAGTACGTGGGCCATCTACCGCCAGTTACGGCGCAAACGCCTTTCTCGGGGTAATTAATATCATTACACGACACCCAGCAGACATCGCCTATTTACAAACCAGTATCCAGCGGGGCACAGAAAATACCGAAAACTACAGGATAAGTCACGCCGACGAATACCTTGGAGGACACTATCGAGTAACGATCGCCAGTCGCCATGATGACGGCTTCGATAAAAAGGAAAACGGCGAACAGCGACTCGACAGCAAGACTCTTCAACTCATTAATACTCGCTACGAGCGTCAAATAAACAGTACGAGTCTTAGTCTAAATTTAGGCTACAAAGAAGGGCGAGTAACAGATGACTTTTCAGATTTGGATGTCACCCCCCCAGACACCTACGTCGATGATTATTATTTTTCGTCAAGGATTGAAACCGAACTATCCGTTTTTCACCATCTGAAAATTCAATACGACTATTCCGGCCAGCAAGCAATTCACCGCTGGACAGCAATGATTCCACCTTACTATACTAATTTACAGGACAATCCTGCGCCATTTATACTCGTCGACGCCAACGAAGATATTCGCGTTAATCGTCACGACATCGATATTCAAGACACCTACGTCTGGAACAAAAGTTTAACAAGTGTCGCCGGCGTCCACCTAAAGCAATCCAGAGTAAGCTCAGAGACTTACTATGGTGGCACACTAAAAAATAACAATTACCAATTTTTTTACAATATAGAAAAAAAATTATCAGAAAAATTTACAGTGAACAGCGGCGGATCTTATGAATATGAAGAAAATATTGGAAAAAACTTCTCACCGCGATTATCACTTCATTATCATCTAAATCAAAACAGTAGTTTCCGCTTTATTTATTCTGAGGCAATAAGAACTCCCGATTTATTAGAAACATCGGCGGACTGGACGTATACCGGCCGCAATGTAAGGCCAGCCAATGGTGGGCCAACTACCGCGGTGCTACTCCAATCAGCAGAAGGTAACCCAAATTTAGAACCTGAGTTAATACAATCGCGAGAAATAGGGTATTACGGAATTTTTAAAAATCACAATCTACAATGGGATATCAAGCTGTTCAGTGATCATTTAAAACAACTAATGTCGAATTCCATATCCCTTGAAAGATTTGACCCTATTAATGATAGCTACCTAAAACAGCGTGGAATAGAAACTGAGATTGACTACCGCCCAAGTAATAAATGGCTTTTCCACGCCAGTTACGCGTACATAAAAGATGAATCAAACACAGCAACAGAAACCTCTTTCACACCACGAAATTCCGCTAGCGCCTTATTAAG
Source organism: Zhongshania borealis (assembly GCF_039539625.1). Classification (NCBI taxonomy): domain Bacteria; kingdom Pseudomonadati; phylum Pseudomonadota; class Gammaproteobacteria; order Cellvibrionales; family Spongiibacteraceae; genus Zhongshania; species Zhongshania borealis. Next base: position 354,463 of record NZ_BAABDM010000002.1, read on the forward strand.
TTATAAATACACACCAAGTATCCAATTTTCATTATCAAAATACTACGCAAAAGAAATTGGCACATCAGGTAATAAATTCTCGCGAACTGACTTTAAAGCGAGTAAAACATTCAATTTAGCAGGCAGTGAACTAGAGTTAAGCTACAGTGGTCAATATCGCAACGACGACGACAGTGAATTACTAAGAGACAATATTTACACATCAAAACTACGACAACTAGTATCGATAGAATTTAGCTACTAAGTATTGCAAGGGTCAGGGATACGCCTCTTGAAAAATTTATTCTATGGAATAGCGCTATACCTAATTTTGATACCACAGGCTTATACACAAAATCAAAAGCCAGTGGTAGACCTTATTTTGCCTGCCGAAAACTCAGAATTAGAATACATATCAACGAAACTATCTGAAAGCCCATATTTCATTGTTAATAGTTATATAAACTCTATTCCCGACACCGATCATCGAGGGGAAATACTTTTAATCATCTCTGATAAACTACTTCCTCTATTAGAAAATGAAACTTACTCGGCAAAATTCGCACTTTACGTAAATTCAATAAACTACCAAAAATATAATTACAATAAAAGTGCTGCTATCTACTCAGATCAACCATTGCATCGCCAGCTATCTTTACTAACTAAAATAATAAGTCATAAAATTACAGTTGGCATCCCTTATGAAAGCGATGATTATAAAAAACAAATTGAGTTAGAAATAAATAATTTCAAGGAAATTGATTTCCTTATTGTAAAAACAGAAACTAATAAACTTAGATCAATAAACAAAATAATTCAAAAAAGCGATGTTATTCTCGCCACCTCAGAAAGCAGTATCTACAATTCACAAAATATTAGATCGATATTACTAAGCAGCTATCGCCACCAAAAACCGATCATCGGCCCAACTGAAGGATTTGTTAAGGCTGGCTCACTAGCATCAGCGGCAACAGATTCGGATCAGTATATTACTGAAATAATTAGCATGATTAAAAATTATTCAGAGAGCGGTTTAATACCTGAATCTAGGCATCCAAATAGTTTTAGTATGAAATTTAATTTAAATGTTGCTGAATCACTCGGAATAAATATTCCGAAAAAGATACAAACAACCGACAATAAAAGGATGACTGATAAATGAGGCTCAGTCATTACTTCGGTAAAAACACAATATTCAAACAAATTTTAGTCGCGACATTAAGTCCAGCTTTAATTATCTTTTTGGCCTTGTTTGCTTATTCACTATTTGCCAGATTACATGATGCTACCCAAAGCCAGAATGAAATCGCGAATCGTATTGCTGAGAATATCGCTGCTGTTAGCGAGCTCGCAATTATTAGCGGCGACGACGCTCAACTTTTGGATATTATGCAATCAGCACTGGATAACGATATAACGTCAATTACTATCTACAATGCGGAAACTAAAAAACACCTTATTCTTAATAACGACCAGAACAAAAATACTAAAGAAAATGAGTTAACCGTTCCAATAATTCAACACAGCATTCCTTTAGAAGATTCAATAACAGGAGAAAAAACAGGAGCCTTAGAAGAAAGGTTAATAGGTACCGTTAGCCTAAAGCAATCTCGTAACAAATTAATTCTATTGCAACAACAAATCATCAAGGTATCTAGCTTAATCGCATTAGTATCTATATTAGTGTGCATCAGTTTTGCTTGGTTTATTAGTCGACGATTTTCTAGACCTCTTGCAGAAATAAATAACTTTACAAAAAAAATTACAGCAGGAAATTTTTATAAGAAGATTGAAAATATCAGTTCCGGCGAACTCGGCGAATTACAAAGTCATATAAACAACATGGCAATTAGCATCGAACAACAACAACAGGAATTACAAAGAAATTTAGAAAACCTTAAAACAGCCAAAGAAGAAGCAGATAAAGCAAATTTAGCTAAAAGCCAGTTTCTCGCTACCATGACGCATGAATTAAGAACGCCACTGAACGGTGCTCTAGGGATGATGCAGCTATTATCAACGACCGAGCTAAATGCCGATCAAAATCATTATTTATCAATAGCAAAAGAATCAAGTGAGCTGCTTTTAAATATCGTCAATAATATTCTCGATTATTCAAAGATAGAAAAAGGTGAGCTACAGCTGCAAGAGGTCTACTTTAATATTATCGAGATCTTTGACAACATCCTCACGCCACTACGCTATGAGGCAGAGAGAAAAGGGCTCACTTTTACAATACATAGCGACCCTCAACTAAAAAACACCTGTGTATTAGGTGACGATATTCGTCTTCGGCAAATACTACTCAACTTGGTCGCGAATGCCGTTAAATTTACTCACCAAGGCCATATCAACATAAGCTTGAAAGCAGTCGACATTGGCCAAAAGCGGATATCCCTGGAGCTAATTGTGAGCGACACCGGTATCGGTATTAATGAGGCCGACCAAAAAATTATCTTTGAAAGCTTCAGGCAAGCAGATGGCAGTCATCGACGGCAATACGGCGGTTCTGGCCTTGGCCTGGCTATCGTTCGCCGCCTTTGTGAATTAATGAACGCAGAGATCTCTCTATCGAGTAGTGAAGGCAAGGGGTCAGTCTTTACACTTCGATGGTCCTGCCTTTACAAAGAGGTTGGCGATCGTAATCTCCAGAAAATCGACGAAGAAGCGCTTTTTACTGGCAAAAAAGCACTTATTGTCGAAGATAACCCTATAAATCAGCTCCTAGTCGACAATATTTTACAGCGCTGGGGTATGACAACCGTCACTAGCAGTAATGGCGCAGAAGCAGTGATTGCAGCAAATAATCAACACTTCGACGTTATTTTAATGGATCTACAAATGCCAATAATGGATGGCTTTGAAGCAACAATCGCCATTCGGAGCCAGGAACAGCAGCAAAGAACACCGATTATTGCCCTAACTGCGAATAACTTTAAGGACGATAGTGACCATTGTTTCCGAGTCGGTATGGACGATTTCCTTAGCAAACCGGTATCACTAAGCAATTTTAAGAAGAAAATGCAGTTTTGGTTAAGCCAAAGGCTTGGGACAAGCACTAATGAAGATGTGGATAAAAGAGCTGAATAACCGTCATTATTCACAGGTGATTTCAAAAGAGAAAGTTGTCCACATTTCGTCCACAGACCCTCCCCATGATCCTGACAAGCTCCTTGTGGATAAAACACCGACTTATCATTTCAAAAAACCATTAAATTTCAACAGTTTAGTATACTTATCAACAAAATAGCGCTTCTTAATAACTACATTAATAATAAAGAACCTAAGATATATTACATATATATACATATATATTTATAAACCAATACATTGATTAAATTTTCACCAATTCATTGCAGGTCTCAGGGATACCCGTATAATTTCGCCTCTTCTCGTTTCCTCAAAAATAAGGTGTTTCGTGGATTATCCGCAGCATTTCGATGTTATTGTCATTGGTGGTGGTCATGCCGGTACTGAGGCCGCACTCGCAGCCGCACGTATGGGGTGTGCAACCCTGTTATTGACCCACAACATCGAAACCCTCGGTCAAATGTCCTGTAACCCAGCGATTGGTGGAATTGGTAAAAGCCATCTCGTTAAAGAAATCGATGCGCTGGGCGGCGCAATGGCGAAAGCGACCGATCTTGGCGGTATTCAATTCAGAGTATTAAATGCCCGAAAAGGGCCAGCGGTTCGCGCCACACGCGCCCAGGCTGACCGCGTTTTGTATAAAGCGGCAATACGTACCATCTTAGAAAATCAGGCTAATCTCGCTATTTTCCAGCAAGCGGTCGATGATCTGATAGTAGAAAATGATGAAATACGGGGTGTGGTAACCAATATTGGCCTTCGATTTTTTGCTAAAAGTGTCGTGCTTACAGCAGGTACCTTTCTTGGTGGCAAAATACACATTGGCTTGGATAATCACAGTGGCGGTCGAGCGGGTGATCCACCATCCTTAGCCCTAGCATCGCGATTAAGAGAATTACCTTTTCGGGTAGATCGGCTAAAAACGGGTACACCACCACGAATTGATGCAAAAACCGTTAATTTTGACGGCCTCGAAGCGCAGTGGGGCGACACTCCACGGCCAGTAATGTCGTATTTAGGCAACCGTAATCAACATCCCGAGCAAGTATGTTGCTGGATAACCCACACAAATGAGCGGACACACGAGATTATTCGTGGCGGCCTTGACCGATCTCCCATGTACACTGGGGTTATCGAAGGTATTGGCCCTCGCTATTGCCCTTCGATTGAAGACAAAGTACATCGCTTTGCCGATAAAACCGGTCATCAAGTTTTTATCGAGCCAGAAGGCTTAAATACCCACGAGCTTTACCCTAACGGCATCTCCACGAGTCTGCCCTTTGACGTGCAATTAAATTTAGTACGCTCCATCAAAGGTTTTGAAAATGCCCATATGACCCGCCCGGGTTACGCCATTGAATACGACTTTTTTGAGCCAAGGGATTTAAAATACTCCCTAGAAACAAAATTTGTGAAAGGCTTATTTTTTGCTGGGCAAATAAACGGTACTACTGGCTATGAAGAGGCCGCGGCACAAGGCTTATTAGCGGGTGCTAATGCTGCCCTGTTAGCGCAAGGCAAAGAAGCTTGGTGTCCCCGTCGGGATGAGGCCTATATCGGTGTCTTGGTCGACGATTTAATTACGATGGGTACCAAAGAACCTTATCGAATGTTCACATCCCGCGCCGAGTATCGCTTGCTCTTGCGTGAAGATAATGCAGATCTACGCTTAACTGAAAAAGGCCGTGAACTCGGCTTAGTGGACGATCAACGCTGGGCCGCTTTTTCAGCAAAACGCGAAAATATTGAAATTGAACGGCAGCGATTGGCTGAGTGCTGGGTCCAGCCTGGTAGCAGTGAAGCAGCTATTTTGGCTGAAAAAATCGATAAGCCATTAAGTCATGAATACAATTTGCTCGACCTACTGAAGCGACCAGAATTGAAATACGTCGATCTGGCGCCGTTTGCCCATGGCGAAATAGGCACGGTTGACGAGCAAATAGCGGAACAGATTGAAATTGGTGTGAAATACGCGGGTTACATCGACCGTCAGCAACTCGAAATCGACCGTTTACGGCGTTATGAAGACACATGTCTACCTGTGGATTTTGATTACAGCATAATCGAAGGCCTATCTAACGAAGTTAAGCAAAAGCTCGGCAATACCCGGCCGCAAACCTTAGCGCAGGCTTCCCGCATACCGGGCGTTACCCCTGCAGCGGTGTCCTTACTGCTTATTTATTTAAAGAAACGCGGTTTGTTGGACAGGAAATCAGCCTGAGTGGATGTTTTAGAAAAGACCCTAATAGCAGGAATTGAGACACTTGGTTTAAATGTCTCTGCTACCCAAAGATCGCTTCTGCTAAGCTATGTTGCCTTGCTCCACAAGTGGAATAAAGCGTATAACCTAACGGCAATCCGCGATCCCGAACAAATGGTTACTCGCCATATACTTGATAGCCTGAGTATTGCGCCGTTTATGGCAGCGAAACATTGTTTAGATGTGGGTACTGGCGCGGGTTTACCAGGCATACCGCTTGCGATTCTTTTCCCAGAAAAGCAGTTTTCACTGCTCGACAGCAACGGCAAGAAAACGCGATTTTTGATTGAAGCAAAATTACAGCTCAAATTAACAAATATCAGTGTTCATACCGACCGGGTTGAAGGGTTTCATAGTGAAGCGTTATTCGACGGTATCGTGTCGCGGGCCTTCGCTTCACTGAAAGACATGGTGAATGGCTGTGAAGCCCTGCTCAGCCCAGACGGAAAGCTTTATGCAATGAAAGGCATTTTCCCGGAAGGGGAGTTGAGTCAATTGCCAAAACACTTTATCGTCGAGCATTCACACGCGCTGTCGGTGCCTGGCGTAGAAGAAGCGCGGCACTTATTGCTCATTGGCCGGCACTGATTAATCTGCCTATCACACAAACAACAGGGATATTCCGTGGCCAAGGTATATGCAATTACCAACCAGAAAGGTGGCGTGGGCAAAACCACGACCACCGTTAATCTGGCCGCGTCTCTGGCTGCAACCAAACGCAAAGTTCTTTTAATTGATCTCGATCCCCAGGGTAATGCCACCATGGGCTGTGGTGTTAATAAAGCGCAACTAAGCCATTCGGTATACGATGTTTTGGTCGCAGGCCGCAGTATTGCCGATACCGCTGTTGCCGCGCCGGACTGTGGTTTCATGGTTTTGCCCGCAAACCAAGATCTAACCGCTGCTGAGGTTGAGCTTTTAAACGAAATTGGACGCGAATTTCGGCTACGTGAAGCCCTAGTGCCAATCCTGGATGATTACGATTACATTCTAATCGACTGCCCACCATCTCTTAATATGTTAACAATCAATGCCTTAGCAGGATCCCTTGGGGTTATTATCCCCATGCAGTGTGAATACTACGCACTAGAGGGCTTAAGTGCGCTGATGACAACGATTAATCGCGTAAAGCAGCTGATTAATCCAAAACTGGAAATTGAAGGTATATTGCGTACCATGTTCGACGGTCGCAACAGCCTTACTAATCAAGTTACCGACGAGTTACGGCGTCATTTTGGCGAAAAATTATACAGCACGGTTATCCCGCGCAATGTCCGTTTGGCCGAAGCGCCAAGTCATGGCTTGCCAATTCTCTTTTACGATAAGCAGTCGAAGGGGTCGTTGGCCTATTTGGCTTTAGCGGGTGAAATATTGCGGCGCGCTGGCAAAACCGAAACCGCCAGCGATGTGAGTGCAAACGAACAGCTTGGACATAGTCATGGTTAAAAAAAGAGGTTTGGGTCGCGGCTTAGACGCCTTATTGGGTGAAGCCTCGACACCGGTAAGCATACAGCCGGAAAAAGTTAATGAGGCGCCGTCAGCTGCGTCAGCCGCCGATGATAAAAAAATACCGCTCGACGGCAGTTTGCGAAATGTCCCGATTGAATTCATGCAGCGGGGCCGCTATCAGCCGCGTCGCGATATGCAGCCTGAAGCACTAGAGGAACTCGCCAACTCGATCCGCTCTCAGGGAATAATGCAACCAATTGTAGTTCGCCCAATCGATGGCGGTCGCTATGAGATTATTGCGGGTGAGCGTCGCTGGCGTGCTTGTCAATTAGCAGGATTAGACACGGTTCCGGCATTAATCCGCGAAGTCCCGGATGAATCCGCTGCCGCGATGGCGTTAATCGAAAACCTGCAGCGTGAAGACCTAAATCCCATGGAAGAAGCTTTAGCCATGGTGCGTTTGCAGAAGGAATTTGAATTAACCCACGCTGAAATAGCGCAGTTGGTTGGGAAATCGCGGACGACGATTACAAATTTACTGCGCCTAACCGGCCTGCGGGAAGAAGTTCAGACCCTACTTGAGAATGGCGATATTGAAATGGGCCATGGCCGCGCTTTATTGGGGTTGCCGCAAGATGAGCAGTCCGCGGCGGCATCCACGGTTGTCAGCCGCGGATTATCAGTACGGCAGACCGAAGCGCTAGTGCGTCGCTTAGTTGATGAAAAAACCAGTAGCAAACCGACCAAAGCATTGGATCCAGATATAAAACAATTGCAAGAGAGCCTGTCCGAACGATTAGGCTCCCCTGTGGCGATTCAACACAGCGCAAAAGGCCGCGGTACGGTCAGTATTAAGTACAGCAGTCTTGATGAATTAGACGGTATTTTAAATCACATTAAATAGCGTATTTAGTGTGCACCATAATAGAGCTACACATTATATGGTGTTAATAATGCGGATTAGAGGGTGTGAAAGAGGATAAATTCTTGATTTCTATGATTAAAATAGATTTCGTGAATATATGACTTTAGTACCATACGCACTGAAATTGGTTGAACATTAACCATATTGCACCTATAATTCGCCCCGCTTTTTGGACAAGCAGTGCAGGCTTAAAATCAGCCTATTTAAGGCAGTGATGGTGGCAATATGACAGCAGATCGACAGCGGAAAATCCCGCGCACTGCTCATCAAATAGCCAGACCGCCACTGCTGAAAATATACGGATTACAAATTGCAGTTGTGCTTTTGGCCAGTGTCACAGCACTCCCCCTAGATAAGGTTGCGGCCTATTCTATTGTGATTGGGGGAATGATTTCCGTTATACCCAATGCGTATTTTGCGCGCCAAGTATTTCGATACACAGGCGCGGCTTACGCACGCGAAGTCACCCAGGCTTTTTACCGGGGTGAGTCGGGGAAATTTATAACGACACTGGGTTTATTTGCGGCAACATTCGCTTTTGTAAGACCTTTGCAGGTGATTGTCTTATTTTTAGCATATCTGATCGTTATGCTGCTGAACGCGGTATTGCTCGCTACGCATAGGCGCGGTGTACAAACAGCGTAAAAATTAGCTCAACGCATTAACATTTACGAGAGAGACACATGGCAGCTGAATCACAGTCTACCGTTGGTTATATCCAGCACCATCTTACGAATTTAACGTACGGCAAGCTTCCGGCTGGCTACGAGCGTTTAGATGAATCAGGACATGTTCACGAAGTATTGACGACAGATACTTGGACCCTCGCTCACAGTGGCGCTGAAGCGTCAGATATGGGCTTCATGGCAATCCATGTAGACTCAATGCTGTGGTCTATCGGTCTAGGCTTTCTGTTCTTAATGTTTTTTGCTCGGATTGCTAAACGTGCGCACAGCGGCGTACCGCGCGGTGCACAGAATGCGATTGAAATGATCATCGGCTTTATCGATAGCACAGTAAAAGACGGCTTTCATCACAAAAACGCCATGATCGCGCCAATGGCATTGACCATCTTCATGTGGATTCTTCTGATGAATACCATGGATTTGGTGCCTGTCGACTGGATTCCCGCGTTTATGGCTTGGGTAACAGGCAATCCGCATTTCTTCTTTAAAGTCGTGCCGACCACAGACCCGAATGTGACCTTGGGTATGGGCTTTACGGTATTTGGTTTGATGGTATATTTCACTATCGCCAAAAAAGGCTTTATGGGTTTTGTGAAGGAGCTTACCCTGCACCCTTTCCACAGCCCCAAGTGGTATGTGAATATTATTTTGATCCCGATTAATTTCGCACTTGAAGCGATCTCGTGGATCTCAAAGCCTATTTCTTTAGGTCTGCGACTGTTCGGCAACATGTACGCAGGTGAAATGATCTTTATTCTTATTGCAACTATGTTTGGTGCGGGTTTAGTACTAGGTATATTTGCTGGTGTTTTGCAGTGGGCGTGGGCAGTATTCCACATCCTTGTAATCACCCTACAAGCATTCGTCTTCATGGTGTTAACCATCGTCTACATGGCAACGGCACACCAAATTGAAGAAGAAGACCAGTTTCACTGATTACCATTTTTATTAACTTAAAGTTGAAAGTAGGAGAACTACCATGGGTTTAGCACTGATCGCTGTTGCTTTGATGATTGGTTTTGGCGCACTGGGTACGGCCATTGGCTTCGCTATCCTCGGCGGAAAATTGCTTGAAGGTTCAGCTCGCCAGCCAGAATTGGCTCCAATGCTACAAGGTAAAATGTTCCTGATCGCCGGTCTGCTCGATGCAGTTCCAATGATCGGTGTTGGTATCGCAATGTACGTTCTGTTTGTTGTTGTTCCTGGTCTGCCTGCTTAATTGCTCGCTACGACAAAACATAGACAGCAAATTCATACAGCAGAGGTATCGGCGTGAATATTAATCTCACACTGATTGGACAATCGATCAGCTTTCTGTTCTTTGTATGGTTCTGCCACGCTTTTGTGTGGAGTGCCCTTCGCAAAGCAATGGACGAGCGTGAAAAGCAAATCGCTGATGGTTTGGATGCCGCAGACCGCGCTGGCCGTGATCTTGAGTTAGCTCAAGAAAAAGTCGCCAAGCAGCTGCGCGAAGCGAAAAGTGAAGCAGCAACTATTATTGATGCTGCTAACAAACGCGCTAGCCAAATCGTTGAAGAAGCTAAAGACGTGGCACGTGCTGAAGGCGAACGCCTGAAAGCCGCCGCCGAAGCCCAGATTGAGCAAGACGTGAATCGCGCTAAAGAACAGCTGCGCTCACAAGTTGCTAAACTGGCCTTGGTCGGCGCGAGCAAAGTGCTGGAAGCATCTATCGATGAGTCTGTTCATAAAGACATGGTCGACAAGCTGGCAGCAAGCCTGTAAGCGGAGTTGATCATGGCGGAATTAAGTACAACAGCTAGACCCTATGCCAAGGCAGCTTTCGAGCACGCTTTGGCGTCTTCAGCATTGGCCGAGTGGTCAATTATGCTGAATACCGCAGCAGCAGTTGCTCAGCAACCGGGCGTTCAAAAAGTATTGAGCTCCCCGGCAATGACAACCGCTCAGCAAGCACAGGCATTTATAGATATCTGTGGTGATACATTTAATGCTGGCGGCGAAAATTTCATCAAGATACTCGCAGAGAACAAGCGACTGAGCCTGCTTCCAACAATCAGTGAATTGTTTGAAGCGCAGAAGGCGATTCAAGAAAAAACCGTGGATGTTGAAATTGCCACCGCGTTTGCCTTGGACACAGCCTCTGAGCAGCGTCTTGCCGAAGTTTTAACTAAGAAATTGGCTCGCCAAGTGAATGTTCACTCCCATGTAGACGCCAAGTTAATCGGCGGCGTGGTGATTAAAGCAGGTGACTTGGTGATAGATGGCTCGGTGCGCGGTCGCTTAGCGAAACTCGCTGAAGCATTAAATTCCTGAGCGTTTAAAGAATAGGATTGAGGAACAGAGCATGCAGCAACTGAATCCATCCGAGATTAGCGATATTATCAAACAGCGCATCGACAATTTAGATGTGTCTGCGCAGGCCCAGAATGAGGGCACGGTAGTATCGGTATCTGACGGTATCGTACGCATCCACGGTTTGACCGATGTGATGTACGGCGAAATGATCGAGTTTGAAGGTGGCCGTTTTGGTATGGCACTTAACCTTGAACGCGATTCGGTCGGCGCCGTAGTATTGGGCGACTACCTTGGTATCGCCGAAGGCCAGACTTGTAAATGTACTGGTCGTATTTTGGAAGTGCCGGTTGGTCCGGAATTGCTTGGTCGCGTTGTAGACGCACTGGGTAACCCGATCGACGGTAAAGGCCCCATCAACGCAAAATTAACCGATGCAATTGAAAAAGTTGCTCCAGGTGTAATTTGGCGTAAGTCGGTAGACCAGCCAGTGCAGATCGGTCTTAAAGCTGTTGATGCCATGGTGCCAATCGGTCGCGGTCAGCGCGAACTGATTATCGGTGACCGCCAGATCGGTAAAACAGCAATTGCTATCGACGCTATCATTAACCAGAAATCATCTGGTATTAAATGTGTGTACGTAGCGATTGGTCAGAAAGCCTCTTCTATTGCCGCCGTTGTGCGTAAATTAGAAGAGCACGGTGCAATGGACCACACAGTGGTTGTTGCGGCGACAGCTTCTGATCCAGCTTCTATGCAGTTCATCGCCCCCTTCACTGGCTGTACTATTGGTGAGTACTACCGTGACCGCGGCGAAGATGCATTGATCATTTATGATGATTTGACCAAGCAGGCTTGGGCCTACCGTCAAATCTCCCTGTTGTTACGTCGTCCACCGGGTCGTGAAGCTTACCCTGGCGATGTATTCTACCTCCACTCTCGTCTACTTGAGCGCGCTGCCCGTGTTTCAGAAGATTACGTAGAGAAATTCACCAACGGTGAAGTAAAAGGTAAAACAGGTTCATTAACGGCTCTGCCTGTTATCGAAACCCAAGCGGGTGACGTTTCAGCATTCGTACCGACCAACGTTATCTCCATCACCGATGGTCAGATCTTTGTTGAAACCGATATGTTCAACTCAGGTATTCGTCCTGCGATGAACGCCGGTATTTCGGTATCGCGAGTTGGTGGTGCAGCACAGACAAAGATTATTAAGAAATTGTCTGGTGGTATTCGTACTGCATTGGCTCAGTACCGTGAATTGGCAGCGTTCTCTCAGTTCGCATCTGACCTAGATGAAGCGACAAAAGCTCAGCTTTCACAAGGTGAGCGTGTTACCGAACTGATGAAGCAGAAACAGTATAGCCCCCTCAGCATTGCTGAAATGGGTCTGTCATTGTACTGCGCAAACGAAGGTCACCTGAAAAACGTTGATGTTGCTAAGATTCTCGATTTTGAATCAGCAATTTTATCTTTCGCCAACGCCGAATACGCTGCGGTAATGAAAGAAATCAACGACAGCGGTAACTGGAACGCAGAACTGGAAGGCAAGTTCAAAGAACTCGTTGAAAAGTTCAAGGCAACTCAGACTTGGTAAGACGTTAAGCTGCGCGTAAGCGCAGCTTTTCTGCTTGAGGATTGTTGAATCATGGCAGGTGCAAAAGAGATACGCACCCAGATATCCAGCATCAAGAGCACGCAAAAAATCACTAGCGCCATGGAAATGGTTGCGGCGAGTAAAATGCGTAGAGCTCAAGATCGCATGGAATTGGGTAAACCCTACGCACGGCGCATGCGCGCGGTGGTGGGTCATATCGCCAATGCTAATCCAGAGTACCGTCATCAGTATATGACTGAGCGGGAAGTTAAGCGCGTCGGTTTCGTCATTGTTTCTACAGACCGCGGCCTGTGTGGCGGCTTGAACACCAATGTGTTTAAGAAAGCGATCAAGGCAATGAAAGGCTGGTCTGACAAGAACGTAGAAATTGATTTGTGCTTAATCGGCAGCAAGGCTGGGGCATTTTTCAAGAGCTACGGTGGCAATGTTGTTGCCGCTGCAAAAGACATGGGCGAAGCGCCCAGCGTTGCTGATTTGATTGGCAGTGTAAAGGTTATGCTCGACGCTTACGGTGAAGGCAACATTGACCGCCTGTATCTGGTTGGTAATGAGTTTGTGAACACTATGACTCAGAGCCCATTTGTAAGCCAGTTGCTGCCTCTGGAAGCAGAGCAAGATGACAGTTTAAAGCATCACTGGGATTATATTTACGAGCCCAGCCCTGAAGAATTACTGGAAGGCTTATTGACTCGCTATGTTGAGTCACAGGTTTACCAAACAGTGGTTGAGAACGGTGCCTGTGAACAGGCTGCAAGAATGATCGCGATGAAGAACGCGACTGACAATGCCGGCGATATTATCGACGGTCTGCAGCTGGTTTATAACAAAGCACGTCAGGCAGCTATTACCCAGGAACTGTCAGAAATCGTGAGTGGTGCAGCGGCGGTATCGTCGTAAGTATTTTCACCACTGAAACAGAATTTGATTATTTAAGGTTTTGAAGAGGAACCGGACATGAGTAGCGGACGTATCGTACAAGTTATCGGCGCCGTTATCGACGTGGAATTTCCACGCGATGCGGTACCACAGGTCTATGATGCACTGTTGGTTACTGACAGCGGTCTAACCCTGGAAGTGCAACAGCAATTAGGAGACGGCGTAGTTCGCACCATCGCCCTCGGTTCTTCTGAAGGATTGCGTCGTGGTCTGGACGTTAGCAACACTAACGACAAGATCAGAGTACCTGTAGGTATTGAAACCCTCGGTCGGATCATGGACGTTCTTGGTAACCCCATTGACGAATGTGGCCCCATCGGTGAAAAAGAGCGTATGCCGATTCACCGTAAGGCGCCGGCCTACGAAGAATTAGCGTCATCTAACGAGTTGCTGGAAACAGGCATCAAAGTTATCGACTTGGTCTGCCCGTTCGCACGGGGTGGTAAAGTAGGTCTATTTGGTGGTGCTGGTGTTGGTAAAACCGTCAACATGATGGAATTGATCAACAACATTGCAACCGAGCACAGCGGTTTATCTGTATTTGCTGGTGTTGGTGAGCGTACTCGTGAAGGTAATGACTTCTATCACGAGATGCAGGAAGCCGGCGTTGTAAACGTTGAAGACTTCAGCAAATCTAAAGTAGCGATGGTTTATGGTCAGATGAACGAGCCACCGGGTAACCGTTTGCGCGTTGCACTGACTGGTTTGACCATGGCTGAAAAATTCCGTGACGAAGGCCGTGACGTACTGTTGTTCGTTGACAACATCTATCGTTACACCTTGGCCGGTACCGAAGTATCTGCACTGTTGGGCCGTATGCCTTCAGCGGTAGGTTACCAGCCAACACTGGCAGAAGAGATGGGTGTTCTTCAGGAACGTATCACCTCTACTAAGACGGGTTCTATCACTTCTATCCAGGCGGTATATGTACCGGCGGATGACTTGACTGACCCATCACCAGCAACCACCTTTGCTCACTTAGACTCAACTGTTGTATTGAGCCGTGACATCGCTGCTAAAGGTATTTACCCCGCGGTAGATCCACTGGACTCAACGTCACGTCAGTTGGATCCACTGGTTATCGGTACTGAGCACTATGAAGTGGCTCGCGGCGTACAGAACGTTCTGCAGCGCTACAAAGAACTGAAAGATATTATCGCCATTCTCGGTATGGACGAATTGTCAGAAGAAGACAAAACGACTGTTGAGCGTGCCCGTAAAATCGAACGTTTCTTGTCACAGCCTTTCCATGTTGCTGAAATCTTTACCGGTAGCCCAGGTAAGTACGTGTCTCTGAAAGACACCATTATTGGCTTTAGCGGTATTCTGAACGGTGACTACGATCACCTGCCAGAGCAGGCTTTCTACATGGTTGGTACTATCGACGAAGCAATCGAGAAAGCGGCTAAACTGTAAGCTCGCGCAAGCGAGCTTTACGCCTGAGAGGCTAAAATATGGCTATGACTATTCATTGTGACATCGTTAGTGCTGAAGCAGAGTTGTTCTCTGGTCGCGCTAAGCTGATCGTTGCAAACGGTACTCAGGGTGACCTGGGTGTGACTTATGGTCACGCGCCGTTGCTGACATCGCTTGAGCCCGGCCCAGTACGTATTGTGCAGGACAACGGCGAAGAGCTGATCTTTTATGTTTCTGGTGGTTTTCTTGAAGTACAGCCCAACGTGGTTAGTATTCTTGCAGACACCGCTATCCGCGCTGGCGACCTCGACGAGGCTGCAGCATTGGAAGCACAGAAACACGCTCAGCAAGCAATGCTGAATCAGAGTGGTGATATCGACTACTCTCGTGCAGCAGCGCAGTTGGCAGCAGCAACTGCTCAGCTCCGGACTTTACAGCAAATCCGGAAAACACTGAGTAAATAATACAGCTCTGCTGTATTAAGAAAAGGGCGGCTCTGGCCGCCCTTTTTCGTTTCCGTTACTATTTGCCGCTACAATAAAGTATCAACTGCATATCGCGCTGGGATAAGGGCTAAACAATGACATTAGAAGTGGTGATATTAGCGGCCGGGCAAGGTAGCCGGATGCGTTCAACACTCCCAAAAGTACTGCATCCCATAGCCGGAAAAAGCATGTTAGCCCATGTCTTAGAGCTTGCTAAGGCCGTTGTCAGTTCTCAGACCCATGTGGTTGTCGGACACGGCGCCGACCAGGTTAAAAGCTTGCTAACAAACGCCAATATCAAATGGGCACTGCAAAGTGAACAAAAAGGCACGGGTCACGCGGTAGCACAGGCATTACCGGCGATTAGCGACGACGCGCAAGTACTTATTCTCTATGGCGATGTGCCTTTAACCAGCACCGCTACAATCGAACAGCTTATTTCTCGCGATCCTTCGTCGCTAGGAACCGAGCAACTTAATCTACTTACGGTGGAATTGCCGAATCCTAGCGGATATGGGCGTATCGTTCGCGATAGCAATGGCGATGTAGTCGCTATTGTTGAACAAAAAGACGCGAGCGCAGAGCAGGTTAAAATAAAGGAAGTTAACACCGGGATTATGTGTGTCACTGCGACCGCCTTAAAGCGGTGGCTACCGAAGCTCAGCGCTGATAATGCCCAAGGCGAATACTATCTTACCGATATCATCGCGATGGCAGTGAGCGACCAAGTCGCAATCAATGTCTGCCACGCCGCGGATGCAATGGAAGTCCAAGGCGCGAATAATCGAGTCCAGCTTGAACAGCTCGAACGCTATTACCAAAGGCGCTACGCGACACAACTCATGATTCAAGGTGCTAGCTTAGCTGATGCCGGCCGTATAGACGTACGGGGCAGTGTTGAGACGGGTAACGACGTCTATATCGACATCAACTGCGTATTTGAGGGTAAGGTAGTGATTGGCGACAATGTCCGCATTGGCCCAAACTGCCTGATAAGCGACTCGACCATAGCAGCCAATGCCGAGATAAAGGCCAACTCGGTGTTGGAAGGTGCGATTGTTGGAGAGGGGTGCAGTATTGGGCCCTTTGCCCGATTGCGTCCTGGTAGCATTCTCGCCGCAGAAGTTAAAATTGGGAATTTTGTTGAAACTAAAAAAGCCAATATTGGTATTGGCAGCAAGGTTAGCCACTTGAGTTATATTGGCGACGCCGAGATTGGCCCCGACGTTAACATTGGCGCGGGCACAATCACCTGCAACTACGACGGCCTAAACAAGTTTAAAACCACGATAGCTGAGGGCGTATTTGTTGGCTCAAATACCGCGCTTGTCGCACCGGTATCGGTAGGTAAATCCGCTACAATTGGTGCCGGCTCAGTCATCACTGGCAATATTGCCGAGGGTGAATTGGCGGTAGCACGAAGCAAACAACGTAATATAAGTGGTTGGCAACGGCCTAAAAAACTCCCCCGCGATTAAATGATTAATTAAGGAAACCAGACTATGTGTGGCATTGTTGGCGCGGTCGCGCAACGTGAGGTTCCTGGAATTTTGCTCGAAGGTCTATTCCGTTTGGAGTACCGAGGTTATGATTCTGCGGGCATGGCCGTTATTACAGCCAACGGGAAAATAGACACACGTAAAGAAGTTGGCAAGGTACACAAACTCGAAGAAGAGCTTCAATCCAGCTCATTATTAGGACACGTCGGGATCGCCCATACCCGCTGGGCGACTCACGGCCAACCGTCCGAAATCAACGCACATCCCCACTTATCAGGAGATATCGCCCTAGTACACAATGGTATTATCGAAAACCACGCCGAACTGCGCCAACGTTTAGAAAAACTCGGCTATAACTTTGTCTCACAAACAGACACTGAAACCATCGTGCACTTGATGCACTATCACTATCAACAACAGGGCGATTTACTCGCCGCCTTGCAGAGTACCATCCCAGAGCTAGAAGGCGCTTACGGTTTAGCGGTTATTCATGCCAGCGAACCGCAACGCATAATCTGCGCGCGCAAGGGCAGTCCTTTGGTAATTGGTGTTGGTATTGGTGAGAATTTTATCGCCTCAGACCAACTAGCATTACGGCAAGTAACCGACCGTTTCGTGTACCTCGAAGAAGGTGATATCGCGGAAATTTACACAGACAAATACATCATTCGCGACCCAGATTTTAATTTGGTGTCGCGTGATATTACGCAAATAGATACCGCGGCGGAAACAACTGACAAGGGCAATTATCGCCATTACATGCTCAAAGAAATTTACGAGCAACCCGCAGTAATACAGCGCTCACTATTGGGTCGACTTGGTGCTAAGAAAATATTGGCTGAGGCCATGGGTGCTAGGGCTGAAGAAATTTTAAAGACCGTATCATCTATTCAGATCGTTGCCTGTGGTACCAGCTACCACGCCGGTATGGTTGCCAAATATTGGATTGAAGGCTTGGCTGGCGTACCGTGCCGAGTGGAAGTCGCCAGTGAATTTCGCTACCGGAAATTTAAAGTCCAAGATAACACCTTGTTAGTTACCATCTCCCAATCAGGCGAAACCGCAGACACCTTGGCAGCGCTTCGTCTGGCCAAAACTCTCGGCTATTCAGCAACGCTAACAGTGTGTAATGTGCGACAGAGTTCGTTAGTTAGAGAGTCAGATTTATACTTGATGACCGAAGCGGGGCCAGAGATCGGCGTAGCTTCTACCAAAGCATTTACAACACAATTAGTCGCATTGCTATTTTTAACTGTCGCCTTAGGTCGTCATCATGACATGACCGAAGCGGAAGAAAATGAAATAGTTAGGGCGCTGCATCAGTTGCCCAACTTACTCACCGAAACATTGGAGTTAAATAAAAGTATTCAGAGAATGTCGAACGCCTTCGCCGACAAACACCACGCGTTATTCTTGGGCCGTGGCGCGCAATGGCCAATAGCGATGGAAGGTGCACTTAAACTCAAAGAAATATCTTATATTCATGCAGAAAGTTACCCAGCCGGAGAATTAAAACACGGACCATTGGCCTTGGTTGATGCCGATATGCCGGTTATAGCGGTGGCGCCAAACGATGTACTTTTGGAAAAATTAAAATCAAATATAGAAGAAGTCCAAGCCCGCGGCGGCCAGCTCTTCGTGTTCTGCGATAAAGCCGCAGGATTCACCGCCGCTAAAGGAATGGATATTATCGAACTCCCTCATGTTAGCGACGCTATTGCCCCCATCATATACACCATTCCGCTGCAGTTACTTTCCTACCATGTGGCAATACTAAAAGGCACAGATGTCGACCAACCAAGGAATCTTGCAAAATCGGTTACGGTTGAATGAGTTAATAGTTAAAAAATAAATATTCAAAACTAAATGAACTGCCCATTGCTAATAAAATAATTTAAAACAACGATGGGCAGTATAAGATATTTATTTGAAAAACATTAGATAGCTATACTGAGTACGACTTTAAGTGTCTTATCTATTTTTTATAAAAATATAATCTTAGAAAATTTCTTGTTGAATGATAAAAGCCAATCCTTTGGTTGGGGTTTCAAATCCCAAGTTCTGATTTAATTAAAATATATCTTAAAAGTGCGGTCTGAATTACTTAAATGCATTCAAGCTAAAATACCAGTCTTGTTGGATTCGACGTACTCACTAAGGTATTCATCTCAATGGAATTTTCCCCAACACCGGCCGAATCACGACAATAAGAGGCAAGCCAATGACTGACCACACTACATTTTCGAGCTTTCGATATGAGGTTAAATCCTATGTCGCACATATTGTTTTGGACAGGGCTGAAAAACGAAACTGTCTGACTCGGGATTTTTGGTATGAGCTGCCACAGGCTGTAAAACGCGCTGAAAGAAATCCAGATGTTCGCTGCATATTGCTTCGCGCTGAAGGCAGTATTTTTAGTTCCGGTATCGACCTCGGGGTGCTAGACGGTTTAAAAACGATGGGTGATGGTCTGGAGTTTTCGCGAAAGGCCGATCATTTACGGCGTACGGTGTTGTCGCTTCAGGATTCTGTTTCCAGTCTTGAAAATACCCGCTTGCCGGTGATCGCTGCTATTCAGGGCCTATGCATTGGTGGTTCACTTGATCTGGTTTGTGCAGCAGATATTCGGATTGCAGAAACCGGTGCCAGTTTTACGCCCATGGAAATGGACCTAGGTTTTGTTCCAGACATGGGCACCGTGCAGCGCTTAACTGCGACGCTGCCTTACGGCGTAGTGCCAGATTGGCTGTTGGATTGCAGAACGCTTTCTGGGGAAGAGGCTAAACCCATCGGCTTTGTGTCGCGGACCTGCGCAAATGCTGCTGAACTTGAAACCATGGCAATAGACTTAGCCGAGCGAATTGGCCAGCGTTCGCCGGTAGCCACAATGGGTGCCAAAGAGATTATGAAATTTACTAGGGACCACGGTATCAGCGCTAGCTTGCGCTATAACGCTGCTTGGCAAGCTGGGGTTTTTCCTGGGGATGATATCGACAAGTGTATTGCTGCGCGACAAAACAAAGCATTGCCAACTCACGAGGGCATGGCAGATGATTTGGCCTTGTTTGGTATGGAAGATTCGGGATCACGCTAAGTAGCGCTGTGCGCTTAATAGAGCAGATAGCAAAAGGCCGGGGAGTCCCCGGCCTTTTGCTTAGTGTAAGCCTCCTATTTAAGGTTGCTGTTGCTCATCTTGTAGTGGCCCGATAATTTCTTCCAAAGCGGCTTGATAGGCCTCTGGATCTAAATCTTCGGGTGGGGAGGCCGCATAGGCGGCGATAGCGGCTTTTACGCGAGCATTGAATTCGCTAAGCGTGCTGATTTCACTGATTGGTGAAGGGCTAATGTCAGGTGGTGCACGGTGTAGCGTGGCTTGCTCGTAGTCGTAAGCAATGCCAATACCGGTACCCTCGTCGAACTGGCGAACAAATATTTCCATGCCGCGGGGAACGCCAACGGAATCATCGAAGCCGACCGGCACAACGATGGAACCCATTTGTGTGGTAGAGCCAAAGTCACAGGTTCTGCCGCCACTGGGGCCAGGTGAGAAGACCAAAGCATCCACACTCACGGTACCGCCATCATCTCCAATGACGGGATCGCCGTTAATATCTTTAACTACATCCATTTCTGCGGTGACATAGGCGCGCATATTAACGATAGCTTGTAACTGAGCTTCTGTTGCAGCTTGGTTGGGATCACCCAGAGCAGTTAAGGCGAAAAGCCCTGCCGTTCTAGGGCCAACCCGGCCTGACTCGACAATGCCTTCCAGTCCGTAGCACTGGTCGTCGCGGTCGTGGGCTGATTCCTCGCCATCAATAAGAACAGCCGTGCTGCTTACGCAGCGGCGTGCACTGGTGCCACCTTCAGATTCAAACATGGCAAAGTATTCGTTCATATCGTAATGGCTGGAGCCGGCACTTAGTGACGAATAGTTGGGAAGGTAAATTGGGTATACCTTGGCACCCAACTCTTCCATTTTTGCTACCGCTGCGGCGATCAGTTCGCCCTGCGTACCGGTTCCCGCCGCGTCAGCATTGCCACCGAGGTCGCGGACAATTCCGATATTGCGGCCAGCGAGTCCGTGTAAATCGCGATCTAAGAACTGTGCATAACTTTCTGGGCGTTGTTCAGCAGGGAAGGCCGCCGCTTTGGGGTCGCGAGAATCATACTTGCCCATAGCAGTAAGCATCAGCGCTGAATCGGTCACGGTGCGTGTCATTGGTCCACCGGTATCACGGCTGTGCGCCAGTGGGTAAATACCGTGCTGAGAAACAACACCAAGACTTGGCCGGATACCAACGAGTCCACCTACCGAAGACGGATGTCTAATCGACTGACAAGTATCAGAACCCGTGCCACCCAGCGCGAAGTTTGCCGCTAGCGAAGCACCAGTACCAGAAGAGGACCCAGCAGGGCTCTCGGAGGTATTGTAAGGATTGCTTACCTGAATGGCGCGAGCAGAGAAGCCAGTGGTGAAGTAGGCGAACTCATCTTGGTTGGCTTTACCAAGTATCAAAGCCCCTGCTTCACGCAAGCCATGAACAGAATTGGCATCAACACCTGCCTGGTGTCCTAGCATAGAGTAGGAACCTTGCGTTGATGGGTAATCAAAGGTGTCGTAGTTGTCCTTTAGCAACACCGGCATACAGTGCAGGTAGCGATCGCCAATACCACCATCGCTCGCATACAGCTCATCTAAAGCCGCTGCTTGCTCAAGGGCATTGGGCATAATCGCCAGCACGCCAAAAATGGGTAGGCCGCCATTGGGTTGTGGATTGTCGTTATAGGCAAGGATACGGTCGATGTACATCTGGGTGATATCAACACAGCTTAAAGCTTCGCCGTTTTCATTCACTTGCACGCCGGCCAAAGCCTCGTGGACATCGGCTGTGGTTGCTTCTACTAAATGAAACAAGTCATCGCGAACACCGTCGTTGTCATCGTCAATATCTTCATTATCACCAATACCATCGCCATCAGCGTCGGCAGTCTCGGTGCTGTCATTGGGGAAGGCATCGCTGTTGTCACCAACGCCGTCCCCGTCAGAGTCTTTGGTTTCTGACGCATCTTCAGGAAAAGCGTCGGCGTTGTCGCCCACACCGTCACCATCCGTATCGCTAGTCTCAGTTGAATCGGTCGGGAAAGCGTCTTGGCTATCTGATACGCCGTCGCTATCAGAGTCAGCGAGTAGAGGATCGGTGCTGAGTGCCTGTTCATCAGCGTCGCTTAGACCGTCATTGTCATCATCTTCGTCGGCGTTGTTGCCAGTACCATCGCCGTCAGTATCGACCGATTCAGAGTCGTCTTCCGGGAAAGCGTCACTGTTGTCGCCAACGCCGTCACTGTCAGTATCTTTGGTCTCAGTTGAATCATTAGGGAAAGCGTCGCTATTGTCGCCAACGCCATCGGAATCCGTGTCTACTGACTCAGAAGAATCGGTCGGGAAAGTGTCTTGGCTGTCTGAAACGCCGTCGCTATCTGTGTCGGCGATTAGCGGATCGGTGCCGAGAGTTTGCTCATCGGCGTCGCTTAGGCCATCGTTGTCGTCGTCGCTGTCAGCATTATTGCCGATGCCGTCACTGTCGGTATCGATCGTTTCGCTAGAGTCAGTCGGGAAGGCATCCTGGCTATCTGAAACACCGTCGCTATCAGAGTCAGCGCGCAGCGGGTCAGTGCCGAGAGCCTGCTCGTCAGAATCGCTTAAGCCATCGTTGTCGTCATCGTCGTCACTGTTGTTACCAATACCATCCCCATCGCTGTCTACTGATTCAGAGTCATCTAAAGGAAAGGCATCGTCACCGTCAGACACACCGTCTGAATCGCTATCAGCAAGCAGCGGATTAGAGCCGTTGTCGACTTCATCGCTATCGAGAACACCATCGTTGTCGTCGTCCAGATCACAGGCGTCACCACGGGTGTCGCTGTCGGTATCTAGCTGATTGGCATTCGCGTCGGCGGGGCAGTTATCCACGCCATTTTTAATGCCGTCGTCATCGCTATCTTGTTCAGCCTCCGCAAGCGCGCAACCCTCGGCGTCTACATCTAGTCCCGCTGGGGTATCTGGGCAAGCATCTACCGCGTCATTTATGCCGTCATTATCTGTGTCCGCGCCACCATCAAAGTCAAAGGAACCGTCGGACAAATCCTTGCGCGTTTTAGCTAAGTGCTCGTCTGCCGCGATTGCAGAGATTAAAGTGCGATCATCATTATTTGCTTCTTGTGCAAATGCACTGGCGCTGGATGAGTCAAAGTCTGCAGGGTCGACATCAAAGTCGGCAAGTGCCATGTCGAGTGAAAGAGTTTTATCAATCACCAGTGAAGATAGGCTAATACCGTTGTCTGGGTTGCTGTCTTCATCAAGGGTCAGCAGAACGCGGGCAATATTGGTTTTGGCGTTTTCTGAGCCGATGAGATCGTCTAAGGTTATAAACTCGCTGCCAAGGGCTTCACCTATTTTCAGTGATCCTAGGAAGAATGAAACCGTTTGCCCTTCCAAATAATCAAAATTACCGCCGATGTCTGTGAGGGGAAGATTTGCATCAGCGGTCGAATTTGGTGCAAGGGCATAAAAGATGCCCTTAACTGGTGAGTCAATAAGCTGGCCAGTGGTCGCCTCGCCATAATCTATGCTTCCGTCTGGGGAAGAACTTCCGCCACTACTGCCACCACAGGCGGTCAAAAAAATACTTAAGCTACTAACAACTAAGATATGGCGCATTAATCTACTCCGTTACAACAAGATACGGTGACGCAAGTCGGTGAGAACAGACATTAAAGTCTATAAGTTACATCTAAGCAGGTTTTGTGCCATAGCGCCGCTACACAGCGGTATCGCGATAATACGATTAACCTTGCCGTATATTGGCTTTGTCAGCTTTTACTGGAATATTGGCTGGTAAGGGCTTGCAGAATGCAGCGCTGAAATCACAACGCAGATACAGATACCGTTCGGTATAAAACAGACAACGCACCGGTGTTGAATTAGGCTTCCGCAGCCCACTAAGTGATTGCCTCTGGGACAGTTCAACCGCAAAGCGGCTGCAGGTTATCTACCTCTTCCAAATAGTTATTTTACGAACACTTAGGCGCAAAGCATTTCCAGTGGCGAGCTGGTAAACTGCTTCGCCAAACAACGCTTAGCTTGGCAGATCATGGCTCCCTTGTTCCGTAATCCTTTTATTCTTTTATGTATCGTCGCTTTGCTTTGGGGTGGCAATGCCGTGGCCGGTAAATTAGCGGTGGGTCATGTGTCGCCAATGCTGTTAACGTCGCTGCGTTGGCTGTTTGCCTGCTTGTTTATTGTGCCTTTTGCGTGGCGCGACGCTAAGCGCGAATGGGCTGTTATTTGCGAACACCGGCTTAAATTGTTTTTGTTGGCGGCTTTGGGTTTCACGGCCTTTAATGCGCTGTTTTATTGGGCCTTAAATTACACCAGCGCGATCAATGTGACCATTGAGCAGTCTGCGATGCCCTTGGTGGTGTTTTTGGGCAATTTTCTGTGGTTTGGTTTACGGCCGGTAAAATTGCAATTGCTTGGCTTTAGTTTGACCTTGTGTGGGGTCCTCATTACGGTTGCCCACGGCCAGTTGTCGAGTTTGCTAAGTTTAGATTTAAATCGCGGTGACGCGCTTATGTTAATGGCCACGGTGCTCTACGGTGGTTATACCGTGGCATTGCGATATCGGCCACCGCTACATTGGCGCAGCATGATAATGATGTTAGCTTTGTTTGCCTTTGTATCATCGCTACCTTTTAGCGCCTATGAGTATTGGGCAGGCCATGCGGTGTTACCCGACGCCCGAGGTTTTGGCGTGGTCTTGTATATTGCGATATTTCCCTCACTCATCGCGCAATCCCTATATATGCGCGGCGTAGATTTGATCGGCGGAAATCGTGCAAATTTATTTATTAATTTGGTGCCTGTGTTTGGCTCACTGCTTGCCGTTTTAATTCTGGCAGAGGAATTTAAGACCTACCACTTTCTTGCTTTAAGCCTCGTGGTGGGTGGTATCTTGCTGGCCGAGCAGGGCGTTAGACGATCTACAGGCCGTGCATAAATGGCCTTATTCACTTACAAAGAGACATTGGGTATTAAGAATTTAAGCACACACACTATCGCCAGTGACGCGACTTCTGACCCGACAATAAGTTGTTCTAGCTGCAAGGCATCGTGTTGTCGTTTAGAAGTGATGTTAATAACCGAGACCGGCGTGCCTGAGCAATATATTCAGCGTGACGAGTGGGGTGGTGAGGTAATGGCGCGGCTAGACGACGGCTGGTGTGCGGCCTTGGACCGACACACCATGTTGTGCTCTATCTATGAAAACAGGCCGTTCATTTGTCGAGAATTTGCCACCGGCTCCTACGAGTGTTTAAACGAGCGTGAACCGATCGACGCCTAAAGTATAACTAAGTGATTGGGCAGCTCATTCTTTTTGCTCGTCGCGGGAATCTGGCGCTGTAGTTCTACACCGCAGGCCTCTATGCATTCCACAAATCCCTTGGCAACATCGCCACGGCGAACCTGTTCGGTAAACTGCTTAACAATACTTTCCCAATAGCTGTCGGGTATCCGCGATGAGATACCGCGATCGACCAATATTTCGACATAACGCTCGGCTTCGGACACAAAAATTAATATCCCGGTTTCGCCGTTGGTGTGGTGTAGATTTTGTTCCAAAAATTGCCGGCGCGCCAAATTACTTGCCCGCCAGTAGCGAACCTGCCGGGGAATAAGCCGGTACTGTAGCGCCGGTATTTGAAACAGCAGCGCAAGGCCAATAAACAAAACCCACTGACTCAGAATAAGTTGATGTGGGCTCAGCCACTCTGGGTAGTAGTTGATTGCGCCGGGCACTAACAGACCAATAAGGCTGGCCCACAGCAGTGGAATATAACGGTAATCGTCGGCCTGCCGGGCCAGCACGGTGACCAGCTCGGCATCGGTATTGTTCTCGACACGCTGGATCGCATCGGTGAGTAACTGCTGTTCTTGGGTATTAATTAGCGACATAGTGAATTCCGTATTAGCTCTCGAGTTTCAGTATCTTGGCCTGGGATCGATTAGGGCTTTACCAGCCACCCGATGCACCGCCGCCGCCAAAGCCGCCGCCACCGCCGCCGAAGCCGCCACCTCCAAAACCACCGCCGCCAAAGCCGCCACCGCGACCACCTAATGCTGCGCCGAGTAAGGCGCCACCCAGAAAACCACGACTACCGCGGCCGCCGCTCATCATCATAAAGAGAATAACCAGCAACAGCAGGCCACCCAGTTTTGGCGGCGATTTTTTCCCGCTTTGCTGGGCTTTCGGAATTGCCGGGGTTTTGCCGTCAATAATAAGCACCATGGCCTCAACCGCGGCCTTTACGCCGCCGTCAAAGTCGCCGCTTTTAAATGCCGGGGTTAAAATTTGCTGAATAATTTGCGCGCTGCGCGCATCGGTCAACAAGCCCTCTAAGCCGTAACCAACTTCAATGCGCATCTTGCGTTCTTTCATCGCAATAATCAGCAGGGCGCCATTATTGGTATCTTTTTGACCAATGCCCCAGTGGCGGCCCAATTGAAAGCCGTAGTCGCTAATTTCATAACCCTGTAAGTCGGGCAGGGTAACAACCACAATCTGATTGCCAGTGCGTTGCTCCTGCGCGGCCAGCTGTTGATTCAGGTTTTGCTCGGTGGCGGCAGACAGCAGCTTGGCATTGTCGACCACACGGCCACTAAGCTTGGGAAATTCCGGCTCGGCGGCGAGGGCAGACAGGCTGAACAGCAGGCTGCATACGAGTATTAAAGGCGTTAGAAATAAGCGCATTAAAAGTTAACCTGGGGCGCTTCTTCCGCCTTCGGTGCGGTGGCTTTAAAGGTTTCACGCTCTTTTAGCTCGCTGTACATCATGCTGTGCCAGATTTTGCCGGGAAAAGTGCGAATCTCGGTGTTGTAACGGCCTACCGCCAGAATAAAGTCGCGGCGGGCAACGCTAATGCGATTCTCGGTGCCTTCCAGCTGCGACTGCAGCGCCAAGAAGTTCTGGTTGGATTTTAAATCGGGGTAGCGTTCCTGAACCATCATCAAGCGGCTTAGCGCGCCGCTGAGTTTGGCCTGGGCCGCCTCAAACTGCTGCAGTTTCTCTGGGTTATCTAAAATGCTGGCATCAACCTGCATGGAGGTTGCCTTGGATCGAGCCTCAATCACGGCAGTGAGGGTTTCCTGCTCCTGTGCGGCAAAGCCTTTCACGGTAGAGACTAAATTGGGGATAAGATCGGCACGGCGTTGATACTGATTTTCAACCTGCGCCCAAGCGGCTTTGGCCTCTTCGTCTAAGCGGGGAATATTGTTAATACCACAGCCGCTGAGTAGTAGGCTGGCAAAGAGCAATATAAGCAGTGCGTGACTGCGGCGGGCAAAGGACGATGTAGCTGCTTGCATGATTCAGGCCTCAAGGAACGAACAAGCCCTCATGGTAACACTGTCGACGCACACCTGCAGAGAGCGGCATTTGCCCAACGCTGCAGGGAGTGTATTACGCCACGCGGCGCAGACGCTTTCTGCCAGTGGCGGGCGCTTTGGGGAAGTTCGGCGCCGTTGGCTCCTGCTTGCGCAGTAAATAATCGATGATCGCTTCGCGAATCTTTTGCTCGCCGCCCTCTATGCCCTGATTGCCAAACAGGCGATTAAACTCAAACACATAGGGGTGGTCGCCAACCATGGCAATATCAAAACCGGCGTGGTCAATGTCCAGCGTTTGCGCTAAGTGCAGGGCCAGATTCACCGCTTGCGCGGGCACCGCGCTTTGCTCAATCACACCGCCTTTGGCGACATTATTATAAAATCCTTGGTCCGATTGCAGTCGCCAGTAAGCGCTCACTACCGTGTCGCCGATAATAACAACGCGAATGTCACGGTTTATGGGCAAGTATTCCTGCACATACAAAACATCGGTCTTTTCCAAATACGCGCGCCACTCGGCGCGGTTTTTTATCAACCAAACACCGCTGCCCTGAGACGCCTTGGGAAGCTTAGCAACGAAGGGCAGAAGCATAAGCTCCCACAACGCCTCCGCGTTACTGGGCGTATTGGCCCGAATCTCGGTATGGGGCGTATTCGCTGGCGCGACCATCTCAAAGGCGCGAGTCATCTCAATTTTATTGTGGCCAAGCAGGTAACTGGCTTGGCTGGGGAATACCCGCGCTTTAAGGCCGTAAATCAAGGCGTTGAGCTGCCAGTACTCGGGGTATAAAACCCAATCGGCGGCACTAATCTCGTCGCGATGCTTAAAAATCTGCTCGGGTTTTAACTGCTTAGTGTCGTTAAAGCCAAGGGTGCGAAAAATATCGAATGAAATCCATGCCATGATTGACTACAGAAAATTGAGGAGCGCCTTTATACGGTCTAAATGCATATTCGACAATATGCCCAAATTGGCATTTATTGGCTTTGCCGCAGGGGGTGACCAAAAACTCGCTGTGCGAGTCACCATAGCGATGGCCAGACACCTAAGTCTCGTCATTGTAAGTGTCACGTATCGTCTTCTGAACTCCCGTACCGTCATTCTGAACTTGATTCAGAATCCGCATACCACCGACGTAATTCATACCCCCATATTAGATCTTAGATCAAGCTTGTTATCTCAAAGAATATCGATCAATAAATGGTGAAAATACTGGCTTTCCATTAACAAGCTGGCCATTATTTATAGGGGACGTAAACCCCCTAAAGCCCACCCCATCACTGACCCTAAAAGGAGTATTTATGTCAGAGGATTCCGTACCAACCGTTTCAGTCGAGCTATCAGACTACGATAAAGCCGCTAAACAAAATGCTATTATTGCCTACGCCTTAATGTTGTCTGGATTCTTTTTTGGTCTTACATGGCTCATTGGCGGTATTTGGGCAATGATCAAAAAGGCAGATGCGCAAGGCACAATATTTGAAGACCATTATTCAAATGCCATCAAAACCTTTTGGATCGGGCTCTGCCTCACCATTCTAGGTGGCATTTTAGTCATGGTGGGCGTAGGTGTGATCATTTTAATAGCCACAGCAATCTGGACGCTCTACAAATTAATTAAAGGCTTGGCTCGGATTACATCAAATAAATCTTACGCCAATACCTAGCCTGTCTACGCATAGGGGCGCTCCGCCCCTTTTCCTCAGAAATTTCTAAAAAAGGAAATATGATCAGGAGAAACGAATGTTTAGCAGAGATATAGGGAAGTCGTCTTCATTTGTCCGGCACTCGCGAATAGCGAAGCAGTCATCTTATTGAATCCCCTAAAATTTTTTAATCAACGTTAGAGCCCGCACATTGATAGGGGGCAAAGTGATATATGCCCTGAGTCGTAATAAATAGCCGCTCACCAGGATGAAGGAGCATGAATGAATTTTGATAGCTTTTGGGCTGACATAGCTGCCACATTGCTTGGTGGTGTTGGTTTAACTTTTCTGTTTTTTGTTGCTAGAGAAAAGTTATTTTCTGTGCCGGAGATTACTGGTCGGTGGTATATGGAGATGGTTAAAGTTAACACTGCATACAACCCATATAAAGACATGACTCTAAGGTACGTAATAATGATCTGGCGAGAAGGAAATACTCTAAAGGGCACCGCAGAAAAAATATACGAAAATTCTTCTACAGGCGAGAGAGAGTTTGTCGGAAAGAATAGGACTAGAGCAATTATAGAAGGGTATATAGAAAAAACTACCTTGGCAAGGATAGGGTATATCTTCACTCTGTCGAGAATGGACATGGTCGTGAATCCACGAATTTCTATGATCTATTGGTTAAATCTGAGTCAGAAATGATCGGGGCTTATAATTCAATGGTTGCTAATCAAGACGGTACGGCAAGGTGTCAAAGGGAACCATTTTGAAATTAGTTTATTTTCTTATAACCATCCCTATTGAGTTTATAGGCCGGATCTTGTTGGTATTAAATTTTTTTCAGTTAAAAAATAAATTAGAGAAATATGCTGAAGTAGTAGACCAAAAAAGTATTGAAATTCCTGAATTCTATACCGAATATCTGGTTGTGGCAGAGGATCACCGGTCAAGGTTCCATTGTGGGATTGATCAAGTTGGTATACTTAGAGCCATTTATAAGAGATTGTTTACCGTCGAAATACAGGGTGCTAGTACTATTGAACAGCAGTTTGTTCGTGTCGTAACAGGCGACTACTCTCACTCTCTCCAAAGAAAATTTAGAGAGCAACTATTGGCAGTATTTCTTGCGAAGAAGAAAACTAAAATTGATATAGCAAAAGTATATTTGGCTATCGCTTATTATGGCTATAATTGCGAAGGCACTACTGGAATTGCTAAGCTGGTCGGAAGTGATCTTCGACTTGCTTCTGAGGATCAGGTCATTTCAATAATGGCTAGGTTAAAGTATCCAAAACCATCAGCTAATACAGCAGTATGGCAAGAGAAGATTACACAGCGAGTATCCTACATTAAAAAAAGGCACCAGCTAGCAGCTAGCAAGTCAAGGCAGCGGACGCTGCACGCCGCTGCTTGAGGTGTTGAGTGAAAACAATTAAATACTGAGAATTATAATGACTGAAAAACTAAGCCCCTCTGCTTTAAACGCATTAAAAATCGCGTTTACCTATATGCCAAAATCGATTGAAGTCACTAAATATGAGTATGGTGATGGCTACCAGAAAGTATTAGATCACATTGAAACAGTGAGAGAAATTTTGCTGATTAACGACGTTGACCCTGACGAGGTTTATGGCGAAATAAACCCAGAGAATACGCCTAACTCTACTTACTAGTTGGCGAGTAGCCGTTTATTCATTAAGCCATCGAGCGAAAATATGACGGATACGATCATTCTGCATCACTATGAGAACTCGCCTTACGCGGAAAAAATTCGGCTGATGTTCGGTTTTACTAATACCCGCTGGCATTCACTACAGTCACCTGTTTATCCGCCCCGGCCGAATGTCGATCCTTTAACGGGTGGTTACCGCCGAATTCCGGTAGCGCAGATTGGTGCCGACATTTTTTGTGATACCGCACTGATTGCTCAGGAAGTGGCGGCTTTAACGGGTTGCTCACCCCTCGATCCCGCATCAGCCGAAGGCGATGCTTTGGCCTTGATGAAACAGGCGGAAGAGGAGGCATTTTTTGCGGCGGTCGGAGCGGTGCCGCCGCTGCGCCTGCTGGGCACCATGCTCAGAAGCTTCGGCCCCATCGGCACTTACCGATTTGCCAAGGACAGGTCTAGCTTATTACGCGGCGGTACACGTCGGCCACCAGCGGCGGCCAAGGCGGCGGGTATTCTGCAGTCTTTGCTCGATGCCCTAGAGGCGAGGTTAGCGGAATATCCCTGGGTCGGGGGCGATGCGCCAACGGTCGCGGATTTCGCGTGCTACCACCCGCTGTGGCTTCATGTGAGTTGCAACCGAAAGCCCTTGGCGGCCGGTGCAAACGTTCAGCGCTGGTACAAAGCAGTCGAAGAGTTGGGGCACGGCCAACGTAAGGAAATAACACAGGCGGAGGCGTTTGACGTGGCCAGATCAGCGGAGCCTCGGGCACTGCCCAGCAGTACGGAGCATGGTCTGCTGCAAATTGGCCAAGTGGTGCAGATTGCGCCAATGGACTACGGCGTGGTGCCAGTCACCGGATCGCTAGCGGCGGTAACTGAGACTCGAATTATTGTCGCTCGCCAGAGTAGCGAGTTTGGAACACTGCATGTTCACTTTCCGCGCGCGGGTTATTCCCTCGCGGCGGAATAAGCCACTGTGTTCCGTAACAAATCCCTCAAAACAGATGCCAGCGTTACTGGCGCCGTGTAGCGCGAGTATTCGGCTTCACAAAACATCCGGCCTGCCACATCGCCAAGGAGTTCGTTGTGCCCACAGTAGATAACCGCGGTATTCAAATTCACTATGAAGTTCACGGCAGCGGACACCCTGTTGTGCTTATCCACGGCGCCACCGTAAGTTTTAAGCATAACTATGCTGATTTCGGCTGGATCGAATCGCTGACCGGTGCTGGACTGCAAGTGATTGGCCTTGATCTTCGCGGGCATGGTCAGAGTGGCAAACCGCATGATTTTGAGTCCTACGGCACGGCGAATCTTGCCAGCGATGTTATCGCCGTTCTTGACCAACTTTCATTGCCGCGTGCGTCTCTTGTTGGCTACTCAATCGGCACGGCGGTTGCCCTGCACTTGCTGCAATCCGCGCCTGATCGATTCGATAGCGCCGCGCTCATCGCGACAGGAGATGGACTGATTGGGCATCTTCCCTACACCTTCGCCAATATTCTTCCTGCCTTGCAGGAGGTACTTATTCGAACCGAATTCCCCAAGGACCTGCCCAAGCACTTGGCAATGTACTGGAACTTTGTTGCTGGAACGGCTGGCGATTGGCAAGCATTACGGGCACTAGCACAGTCTAACTATCCGCCTTTATCGAAGGAAGATGCCTCGGCGATACGGGTCCCGACGTTGGTTATTAGTGGTCAAGACGATTTGGTCCTTGGCCGAGGCCCCGCGTTGGCGCAGGCCCTTGGCAAAGGGCAATACCTTGAGGTGCCAGGCGCCGACCACTTCTCACTCTCCGTAGATCCCGGCGTGAAAGCGGCCGTTGCCCAGTTCTTGCTGCCCGGCGTCGCCGAGCAGTGAGGCCTAGCGCGTGGTGGACAGGCTCAGAATTTAACTTGCACTTCTAGGCCATAAGTCCGCGGCTGTCCGGCAAGGTATTGGTCAAATCCAAAGCCCGCTTGCAGGTTAATCGCGTAGCTGTCGTACTCTTCCTCCAGTAGGTTTTTACCCCACACGGACACGCTATAGCTGCCATCGTTGGCGTACCAGCTCAGGCGGCCGTTATACAGCCAATAGGCGTCTTGACGAATATTGTCGTAGCCGTACTGATCGTTATAGGCGCTATACCACTGATCGTCTTGGAAGTTGGCATTGCCATTCACGCTTAAATAGCCGTACTCAGTAATCAGTAGGTCGTAGTCGGCCGAGATACTGAAATTGAGTTTTGGCGCCGAAATTAATTCATTGCCAGAAAGGTCCACGCGGTCTTCTTGGTCGGCAATGGTTTCGGTATTGGCGAGGGTAAGCTCGGTGTATTCGGTGTCGAGCAAGCCAATGGCCGATTGTACGGTTAGGCGCTCAGTGAGGCGTGCCCAGAACTCCGCTTCCATGCCCATTATTTGCGAGCCACCGGCGTTCTCTAAAAAGTTGGAAATGCCCACTACGTTTATAAATTGTTGATTGGTGTAGTCGTATAAAAACGCGGCGGCATTTAAGCGCATGCTACCGTCGTTCAGGTCGGCCTTAAAACCCACTTCATAGGCGTCAATATATTCGGGTGAGGCGTAGGCGGTTTCCAGTGGGCGTGGTTGGTAATACACACCGCCGTTATAACTGCCGGCGCGGTAGCCGCGGCTGGCGCTACCGTACACCATAAAGTCGTCGTTAAAGCGGTAATCCAGACCTATTTTGCCGGTCACTTCTTTTTCTGGGGCGTTTAATTCCGGTGCCGAATCTAGCGTATACGCGCCGTGGGTGTAACCCGCACTCAGGTAGGTGGCTAAATCACCGGGGTTAGACAGCAGGTTTTGAATATCAAACACCGTAATGGGTAGGGTGATCCAAGCGTTGTCGACGCCAGTGGTATTGCCTGGCACATAGCTGCCTCTGGGGGTGCCGTCGTTGGCGAGCCGGGAGATATTTAAATAGCTTAATTTACTTTCGTCGCGGGTGTAGCGCAGGCCAATGTCCATGCCAAAGTCGGCGCTAAAATCAAAGCGCATTTGGGTATAGGCGGCGGCGCTGGTTTTCTCAGTTTCAAGACGCTGATCAATCATGCCAAAGTCAATCAAGTAGGGAAAAATGGGGATGGTGTCGGGCTTGGCTAAACCGACACGGGCATCGGGTATTTGGTTAAAAATATCGTAGATATTTTGCATGTATAAATCTTCGCTGCCGTAATAAACGCCGGCGATAATATTAAACATACCGTCAAAATTAGAGGTAAAACGCAAATCTTGGCTAAAGCTTAAGGAGTCTGACGACCACTTGATTTCGAGCAGGCCGTTGGGGCTGCCGTCGGTGTCTGCCATTTGGTAATAGTCGGCGTCGAGATAGGAGCTCACCGAGGTAAGTGTGTAGCTGTCGCTGTTGTAATTCACGGTTAATACTGCGAGATCGCTATTGGTAATTAGCGCGCCCACGGCATTCGATTCAGTCTCGTGAAAGTCGAGGTTGCGGCTGCCGCGAGAATAGCCGGTGTAGTCGATAAAGCCGTTAGAATCACCCTCTAGGCCGGTGCCTCGTAAATCGGTGCGGGCTTCATTGCGCGGCGGGGTGCTCAGGGCGTCGTTTTGCGATCGGGTAATTTTCAAGATCGCATCGATCTTGTCATTCACAATCCAATTTAAACTTAAGCGCAGGCCTTTAAAGTCAGTTTGAGCGGCGTTGGTATCTTGGCCAACCACGTTCACATAGCCGTCGTCGCGCTTCATGCTGCCGGCTATGCGCGCTGCTAATACATTGTCGATTAACACGCCTTCGGTACCCGCCTCTAGCGAGGTGGCGCCGTAGCTGCCTAGCCCGCCTTTTACAAAGCTTGCGGGGGCGTCGTCAAAGCCTGGGGTGCGGGTAATAATATTAATCGCGCCGCCAGTGGTGTTTTTACCGTAGAGTGTACCCTGTGGGCCGCGCAGTACTTCGAGGCGTTCAATATCAAAAAAGCTGGCACCGTGGCTGTATACCGGCGCTAAGTAGGCTTCGTCTACATAGACCCCAATCGGGCTGGCTTGGTTAGAACTGTAGTCCGACATGCTAACGCCGCGAATAGAAAAAATCGGCTGCACATCACCGTAGGGACCACTAACCTGCATATTTGGCACTTGCGCAGACACGTCATTGGCGTTTTCAAAGCCGAGCTTATCGAGCATGTCGGCAGTAACGCCGGTTACCGCAATGGGGATGTCTTGGGCGCTCTCACTGCGCTTTTGCGCGGTGACCAGCACTTCTTCTAGTGCTGGCGCTGCAGCGGCTTGGCCAGCGGCGAGCATCGCGATGGCGCTAACGCTACTATTGATTAAAAGACGGGTATAAAAAGGACGAGCGTGATTGTAACGAGCCACAGATTTCTCCTCGGAATAGCATTGGAATAGTGCGCGAGTGCAAAAACGACCTAGTCGCCACGCGCGATACTGCCAGTTCTGCCTATTTATTATTTATCATCATTTAGCTGCAAGCCTCGGGGCTGGCGACATTAGTGTAGGCGAAGCACAGTGTAATTGATAAGCTATGTAGAATTTCGGACATTTATAGCGCCTCGCGGACAATATCAACGCGCGGCGTACAGGAACGGAATTCATTACCTTATCTGCCATCCATACGTCGCTAAGGCGTACGCAGATTCCCTAGGTGAGTATAAATATGAAAAGTTGGGATTTTTGCCGGAGTATCACCAGTGTTCAAATCTTGGTGGCGCTTGGCCAGGAGTACGGCGCGCCTTTGGATCGCCTGCTGTTGAATACCGCCTTAGACCAACAGAGCCTAAGCAACCCCGAAATCGTGGTCGAGGCCAGTGCCGAAATGGCGGTGGTGCGCAATCTACTCCGCGAGTTACCCCATGTGCCGAACTTAGGTCTGCTCGCGGGTGAACGCTACCTGCTTTCTGCTTATGGCATTTGGGGCTTTGCCTTGGCCAGCAGCCCCACCGCGCGCAAAGCGGTAGAGCTATCGCAAACCTACCAAGAGCTGACCTTTGTTTTTTCTGGTTTTACAGTAGAAGAGCAGGGCGAATACGCCATTTTGGTATTTGATAATTCAGATGTACCTGCTGACCTCAGCCTGTTTTCAATTGAGCGCGAACTCCACGCGGCAATGATTATTATCCGCGAATTGATTGGCGACGCGATGGGCGAGGAGTGGGTTAAATTCCAACATCCCCGGCCTGAAAACGCAGACGTATATGAACAGTGTTTTCATGGCCGTGTGGAATTTTCTGCTGAGCGTAATGAGCTGCGGTTTCCGCGCAGTGCACTCGACAAACCCCGAACCTTTGGCAATCTAACTACGGCGAGTTTGCTCGACAAACAATGCTCAGAACTTATTGCTAAACGCAGCGCGCGGCGGGGTTTGTCTGGCAAGGTTCGCGATATTGTGTTGCGGCAAAGGCCGATGTCGATGGACATGGAGCTGGTGGCGGACGCGCTGTGTATGACCTCGCGCACCTTACGCCGTAAATTGGCGCTAGAAAAAACCTCGTTTCGCCAGCTGGTCGACGAAGTCAGACTCAGTCTTGCCGAAGAAATGCTCAGCGGAACGCGGCTCAGTGTTGAACAAATTGCAGAACGCCTTAACTACGCAGACGCATCGAGTTTTTCGCAGGCCTTTAAACGCATGAGCGGGCAAACGCCCGGCATGCTGCGCAAGCAGGGCGAAAGTTTGCCGTCATAATTAGGCGTCGGTTTCCGCCGTCGTCGGAATGGCATCTTTCACGGGAATAAAACTCATTGCACGTTCTGCTAACGCGGTAATCGTGAGGCTTGGGTTTACGCCGAGATTTGCACCGAGCATTGAGCCGTCGCAAACATAGGCATTGTCGTAGCCGAACAAACGATTTTGACTATCGATCACACCCGTCTCTGCCGAGCTGCCCATGCCACAGCCACCCATGCAATGGGCGGTGGTGGGAATATTAAAAAATAATTCCGACACCATACTCGCGCCAATGCCATCGAGTTGCTTGGCACTGTCCGCCACAAATTTATTGGCCGCGGGAATGAAGGACGGAATGGGCTGCCCCTCAGTTTGTAAAACCTTGGTAAAAGGAAAATACCACGGCCGGCGATAGCGCATATTTAAATGACCGTCGATGGTTTGCATGCACAAAAAGATAATGGTTTGCTTGGCAAAACCGAAGGGATTACAACCGCGCAGGGTTTTTATGGGGTGGCGCAGCAGTGAACCCAATAAGGTAAAAAACCACAGGAAGGTGCGGCCAATGCCCGGTGTACCGCCAGTAAGCGGGGTAAATAATAAGCTCAGCAAGTCGTGACCTTTACCGTAGCGGGTGGCTTCGATGTGAGTGAACTCATCTAGGTAAAACCCTGAGCCAATGGCAACGCCCTTCGACATGTCTTTACCACCGGGGAAACGCAGTGCCAGTAGCGATTCCGCATTGGTGCGCACTCGATTGCCAAGCTCGTCAGAAATTTTAGGCATGGCGCCGGACTGTTTCAGCTTAAACAATAATTCTTGGGTGCCCAAAGAGCTGGCGGCAAAAATAACTTTTTTAGCAGTAAAGCGGTTACGATTTTTTGCAAAAATCGCCGTGCCATGTTGCGTAAATACCTCAAAGCCGTCTTTGCCATCACTATTGTTCAAGGGCCGAACATCGCTAACCCGTGTTTGCTCATGAACCTTGGTGCCCTTGGCCTCTGCAAGGTAGAGATAATTTTTGTCTAGGGAATTTTTGGCGTTATGCACACAGCCGGTCATGCAACTACCACAGCCTATGCAGCTGTGGCGCTCAGGACCTTCGCCGTTGAAGTAGGGGTCTGGGTAGCGCTTGCCGCCTTGAGTATCGTCGGCGTCGCCAAAGAACACACCAACATCGGTGGTGTAAAAAGTGTCGCCGCGGCCCTGATGCTCAGCCATTTCTTTAAGGGCGTGATCGGCTGCCGCGAGGCGCTGGTTTTTGTTTACGCCAAGCATCTTTTTAGCTGTTGCGTAGTGCGATGGCATAACGCGTTGCCATTCATCTAGGCCACGCCAACTGCCGTCGGTCCACACCGATTCAGGCGGCACTAACAAGGTGTTGGCATAGGTGACTGATCCGCCACCAACGGCATTGCCGTGCAACACCATCACGTGACGGAAAAATCGTAGGCTGAAAAAACCGCGTAGTCCCAGTAAAGGCCGCCACAGAAAATTCCACACCTTCCAGTTTGTTGAGGGTATATTCTCTGGGCTCCAGCGTCGGCCCATTTCCATAACGCCAACACGATAGCCTTTCTCGCTTAAGCGCAGTGCCGAGACACTGCCGCCAAAACCAGAACCGATAATAATCACATCGTAATCGTAGTGCTGACTCATGTACCTGCCTCTACGCTTGATTTAGAAAAGAGGTAATCCGACTTTTTAAAGTCGCGATTTCGACGCCGAAAGCTAAAGGTAAATCCCGGCCAAAGCTGGGTTATTTTCCCTGAGCGGTGCTTATACCAGCTATCGCAACCGGTGGCCCATACCGAGCCACCAAGGCGCGTTTGCAAATCTTGATTATAGGCTTGTTGCACGTCTTCGCGAACTTCAACCGCCGTTGCAGATACCTCGCTTGCCGCCGCTAAAACGCGGCTTATCGCTGCAATCTGCGTTTCTATCATGTACACCATGGAGCTATGGCCCAAGGTGACATTGGGGCCAACAATAAAGAAAAAGTTCGGAAAGCCATGCACGCTGGAGCCAAGGTAGGCTTCTTCGCCATCGGCCCAGACATCAGCGAGTACCCGGCCATCGCGACCGTGAATCATTGCGGCAATGGGGTTTTCAGTGGCGTAAAATCCGGTGCCAAAGATAATGCAATCCACCTCACGCTCGCTGCCGTCTTTGTTAATAATACTGTTCGGCGTAATTTCCTTAATACCTGTGCCCACTACTTCAACATTGGGTTTTTGTAGCGCGGGATACCAGTCATTGGAAATTAATATACGCTTGCAGCCAATTGGAAAAGTCGGTGTGAGTAGGGTGCGCAAGGTAGGGTCGGCGACCTGCCGCCGAATATTCCAGCTCGCGGTAATGCGAAACAGTTTCATGAGCGCGGGATGCAACACCATACCTAGCACCCGCATCTCGTTCTGGCAGTAAATTTTTCCGCGCAGCAATTTACGGGTAATGGGCAGGCGTTTAAACAACCACTTTTCAAAGCGGTGGTAGGCGCGGTCTTTACGCGGAAGAATCCAGTTTGGCGTGCGTTGATAAACGGAAAGTTGCTCGGGTGCGTCGGCAATTTTGGGTACAAATTGAATGGCAGACGCGCCTGTGCCAATTACCGCAACACGCTTTCCCGCGAGCGAGTAATTATGGTCCCAAGTCGCGGAGTGAAAGTGATGCCCGGCAAAGCGCTCTACGCCGGGAATGTCTGGCAGCTTAGGTTCGGCCAAGCCGCCGTTACCGCAAATAACAAATTGTGAGCGGAAATTGCCGCCGCTGGTGTTAATAATCCACTGGCCGCTGTCCTGCTGGTAGTGAGCTGCGGTGAGGGTATGAGAGAAGCGGATATGGGGGCGCAGATTCCATTTGTCGGCGACATTCTGTAAATAGGCTTCTAACTCGGGCTGCGTTGGGTAAACCCGCGACCACTCGGTATTGGGTTCAAAAGAAAATGAGTAGAGGTGCGAGGGCACATCACAGGCCGCGCCGGGGTAGCGATTGTCTCGCCAGGTACCGCCAACATCGGTGGCCCGCTCAATAATGACAAAGTCCTCAATCCCCATCTCTTTTAAGCGAATTGCCATGCCCAAACCGGCAAAACCAGTCCCGACAATCACAATGCGGGTTTCTAAACAGTTGTCAGCGTTTTCTCGTGCAGATTGGGTCATATCGGCGGCCTATTATTGTTCGGGCGTATAGGGAATCTTAAGCGTCCATCTTAGCGCCGGGCAAAATAAGCACCATGCGCCTTACGGACATAACTGTAGAATTTCGGACATTTGCTCTGGCCAGAGCAAAATAGGGCAACCTAAGGTTTAACGTCATACCGGCCGCCGAGCTGGCATCCATTTAATGGCAGTGAGTTAAAACAGTGAGATAGGGGTAGGTATCTAGTTAAGCGAAGGTGAGTTTTACGGTTGTCGTTTTAAAAAGTCTTGCTGGTCGATAATGCGTATATCGCCCAGCGTCTTCTGAATTACTTCAGCTGCTTAATAAACGCATCAGACTCTTTGATGGCTTTTTCCATGGCGCCAATTAACTGCTGAACATCACGGTCGATACCGGCAAGTTCACCTTTAAGGGCGCCAATCGCCGAGGCGTTCAAATTGTGTTTGAGGTACAAGACATTGTCGCGCAGTGCGTTGAGGACCGGCGCGATGGTTTTCTCGGCGCCGCGCATGGATTTGATCAGCGCGGTGTACTGGCGCTTGGTGGCTTGCAGTTTGTTGGCGCTGTCTGCGCGAAGACGGGCATTGCTGTAGAGCTGCAGTTCGTCTTGCCACTCGTCAAACAGGGCTTCGGCGACGGACTCTACTTTGTTAATGCGCTCGGTCACTTCTTCGGCGGCGGCTTCGCTGTCTTCAAATTCGCTATTCAGGCGATTGTAGTGGTTCTCTAAATTGCCGCCGTCAAAGCTCACCACAGATCTAAACTCCGTTAGCGCGTCTTTGAATTGTTCCTGGGCTTCTTCTTGGGCCTCTTTGGCTTCGCCAACGCGATTGACCAAAATATCACGTTTGTGAACACCCACT
Source organism: Zhongshania borealis (assembly GCF_039539625.1). NCBI lineage: Bacteria > Pseudomonadati > Pseudomonadota > Gammaproteobacteria > Cellvibrionales > Spongiibacteraceae > Zhongshania > Zhongshania borealis. The sequence continues at coordinate 394,520 of NZ_BAABDM010000002.1, forward strand.
TTCTCCATGGCGTTGTAATAGGTGGATTCACAGCCGCTGACGGAGATCATGGCAGTGATGGTAAGCAGTAGCATTAATACGCGCATGGTGTGTCCTGAGGCATTATTAGTATCGGTGCTAATGTTAGCCTGCATGGCGAGGTGCCGCAAATACCGTCGGCAATAAGCCGGTACGGCGCGGCACTAACGTTCAGTTTAAGGCTTTGAGTCTGGGGTATTGGCACCGGCTGCCGCGCTTATCTTCTCGTCGTCAAACACCCCTAAACGCCGCGCTCGCTTCGCCCATAACTCCCGGGCAAGGGTTTGCATATGTTCATTGGTGTCGGTCTCATCAACAATTTGCATGCCGATCATGGTTTCGATGAGATCTTCGACGGTGACCAGGCCCATAACACTGCCGTATTCGTTAACCACCAGCGCCATTTGCACACGGGTTTCGATGAGATTTTGCAGTAGCTCGGATGTCAGTAGGGTTTCGGGTACAACGAGCAAATCCCGTCGCAAGCTGCTCAGCGGCGCATCAGGGGTGCGCGTCATTGCCTGCATCAGCTCATCTTTGCGTATATAGCCGCTAATATTGTCGGCGTCTTCGCTATAAATCGGAATCCGTGAAAAGGGAATGTCTTCGTCGCCGTCGAGTATGGCTTTCACACTGGTGTTTTCTTCCAAGCTGAAAATGACCAGTCGCGGCGTCATGACGTCTTTGGCTTGCAGTGAGCGAAAGCGAATTAAGCTGGTCACCGCGTCCGATTCTTCCTGATCCAGAATACCTTCGCTCACCGCGACTTCGGCGAGGGCGACAAATTCTTCACGGCTAATCGAATGTGTGTGCGCACTCCGTGACATTAATTGGGTGATTCCCTTGGCCATTACGACCAGTGGATACATCGACCACACCACAACGCGCAGAATACCAGCGCACAGTGGCGCAAGTTTTCGCCAGTACGATGCACCGAGGGTTTTTGGAATAATTTCAGAGATAATCAAGATCAGCAGGGTTAATACTGCGGAAATAAGGCCGAAATAGACTTCGCCAAACAACATCGTTGCTTGCGCGCCAGCCCCGGCAGCACCCACCGTGTGGGCAATGGTGTTTAAGCTTAGTATCGCCGCAAGTGGTCGGTCGATGTCAGTTTTATATCCGCGCCACAGCATGCCATTGCGACTACCGCGCCGTTCTTCGGCGGCGATATATGAAGGTGTAACACTCAGTAATACCGCCTCTAATACTGAGCACAGAAAAGACACCCCTAAGGCAATACCAATATAAACCAGCAATAAAATCATACTAATACCAGCGATTAAACAGGACTAGATTGCCGCATTAGGGGGCAGCAAAGTCAAGTGTTTCGGTGGCGCGGATTGCGATCTACTTGATCTAGCGTAAGTGCTGCGGCGAAATTTTCGACTAAGCTGAATTGTTACCGTAGAAAATACCTGAAAAGGGCAAATTATGTCAGAGAGCTATACCGTTATTGCAACGCTATTGGGCGGTCTTGGCCTGTTTTTGCTCGCAATGGAATTAATGACCGACGGCCTCACGCTTGCCGCCGGCAAGTCGCTGCGGCGGCTGTTGAGCAATTGGACTAACACGCTGATTCGAGGGGTGTTCTCTGGCATATTGATGACCGCAATCGTGCAGTCATCCAGCGCCGTGACGGTTGCTGCGTTAGGCTTTGTAAACGCCGAGCTGCTTAAAATGCGTCAAGCCTTGGGCATTATTTATGGGGCGAACATTGGTACCACCATGACCGCCTGGTTGGTGGCGATCGTTGGCTTTAAGCTCGATGTTCATGCCTTTGCCTTACCCGCCATCGGGATTGGTGCATTTATTATGCTGGCAAAAGGCAAGGGCCCGCGCTTAGGAATTGGCCGCGCGATGGTGGGCTTTGGTTTGTTCTTCCTTGGCATCTCTACCTTACAGCAGGGCTTTGAAGGGATCGTTGCTAATTTCGACCTTGCTACCTTAACACTGGCGGGCAATGCCGAAGTCGCGGGCTATCTGTTAATCGGTATTGTGATGACCATCCTTACGCAATCATCCAGTGCGGCAATTGCCATCACTATATCTGCCGCGTCGGCGAATATGATCGGTATCTACGCCGCCGCTGCAATGGTAATTGGCGCCAATGTTGGCACAACGTCTACTGCGGTATTGGCATCGCTTGGCGCAACCCCGAATGCCAAGCGACTGGCGACCGCCCAAGTAATTTTTAATATTGGCACCGCTATCGTCGCACTGTTGCTCTTACCGGTGTTGTTTTACGCGGTTGAAGCCGCGCGAGATATGATGAAACTTGCGCCCAATATTGGCGTGTCACTGGCGTTGTTTCACACGGTGTTTAATTGCCTCGGTGTTTTACTTGTACTGCCGTTTAATAATTTACTGGCCACTTTTTTAGAGAAGCGCTTTGTTACGGTGGGGGAATCCCTCGCCAAGCCAAGATACCTTGATAAAACCACCGCTGCCGCGCCAATGCTTGCGGTGAATGCCTTAATACTCGAGCTCCAGCGCGCCGCTGGCAATATTGGTGATGCGGTAAAGCAAACCTTAGATACGAATATTTCGAATGACGCCCTTGAACAGAAAATAAATGCGATTCATCAGCTTTCAAACACCATCTCTAATTTTATTGTGAACTTAGAGCGGGCTTCTTTAAGCGACGAAATTACTCAGCAATTGTCTGGCTTGATGCGTGTTGACCAGTACTTTATGAGTTGTGCGGTCGTTTTAGAAGCCGCGCTCGAAATGCGAAGCAAGCTCGGGCGTTTGCCAAATGTGAATTTGGAGCGGGAAATAGAGGCCTACAGAAATAAATCTAGTGAGTTTCTAAATTCCGCGATTAGTGCCGACTCAGAGCTGTATTTTGAAAAATTAGAGAATAATTATCACGAGCTTAAAAGTGAGCGCGATGTACTAAAAGAAAATCTGCTGACTACCGGCACGCGCGGTTTAATTAGTTTAGAGCAAATGATTAATGCTATCGACTTTATCACCGAGATTAAGCAACTCAATGAGCAGTGGTACAAAGCGATCAAAATATTGGCACGTTTAGAGTGTGACACTCGTCAGCGAAATCCTGAAAACGCAGAGGAAGCTGCCGAAGATATAGACGCACTTAATACCGATGTAGCGAGCTAAGCTTGATGAGCCGGAGCGTCGCTACGTGGTGAGAGCTACTTCTGTGTTTTATCGCCCCAGTGGCGCTGCATCTCAAAGTATAGAAATGATGCCGTCCAGGTGATTAGCACCAATCCGGTTAAAGACTCAACGCCGGTTAAATAACGTAAGCCGCCATTGGGTTGAATATCGCCAAACCCGAGGGTAGTAAACACGGTGAATGAGAAATAGCCGCAGTCCATTAATGAGCCGTTAAAATTACCTTCTAAATGTCCCCACGCATCTGCGCGGTTCATTAAATAATAGGCAATTGCGAATATCCAAATTTCTAGGGAATGTGCGATCAATGCGCCGAAAACACCCACCACTATTCTGTAGCGGTGCTGTATGCCCATTTTTGGAATAAACAGTGTTATGCGATACAGAAATTCATAGTGAACAATAACGGATATCGCAACAACAAAAGTATTTATCAGAAAAACAGAGATCATCACTATTCACCAAAATTGCTACTTACGGTCAAACGTATTATTTCGAGATATACGCTAAGTATAGGGTAATCGGCGTGGCTTAAAGCAAAGAAACGGAAATTGATTTAAAAAGCGCGTTATATGTTCAGGGCAAAACTTAATAAAACCCGTTTACCGGAGTCAATTCTCGACACGCTGTGGGCGTGCATATCGGGGCGGAATAAATAAATTCGGTCCCGCAAATTAATAATGCAATGTGCGCAGCTAAATACGCCACCGGCGCGAGGGGTACGCAAGACAAAATTGAGTTTGTAGTATCGGCCCTGCTGTACCGGATCTATGTGGTCTCGTACGCTGTGGTTTGTGGGGTAGGTGACATAATTAATAGAGAACACTCGGCTACTAAAAATCGCGCGGTTTTTGACCTTGGTGTTCATTCCCATTGCTAAGCCTTGTTGACTGTTATTTCCGTATTAGCGGAGCGCCGCAACGCAGCGATGTATATGAGACAGCCTATACACGACGTTTGCTCAGTATAAAGAGGGATATACCGCCCAGCACCGCAAGTGATGCTAGGGCAAAGCGCAGTGTTACGGCTTCGTCTAAAAGCAGCACGCCGCCGAGGGCGGCGATTATGGGTACGCTTAGTTGAATTGTTGCCGCGCTGGTCGCGGGTAATTGGGGCAATACCAAATACCACAAGGCATAGCCTAGCCCAGAGGCTAAGGCGCCAGATGCCACTGCATAGACTAGCCCTAAACTGCTGGTGTTTTCGCTGTTACCCAGCAGTAAAAAGAGCAATAAGGCGAAGGGAATGGCACGAATAAAATTCCCGGCGGTCGCGATTGTTGGTTCGCTGGCTTGCCGACCAAGCAATGAGTACAGCCCCCAGCATACGCCCGAGCCGATCATGATAACCGCGCCGAGTAGTGGCGGTGCCTCAATGCCTGGCAGCATAAGCCATACCAGACCAGCAAAAGCGACGGCAATACCAATGAACTGGCGGGCGCTAAGGCGCTCGCCGGACCACAGGCCATAGGTGATCATTGTGGCTTGCACGGCGGCAAATAAAAGCAATGCGCCGGTTGCGGCACTGAGGCTGATATAGGCAAATGAAAAGGCGGCGGCATAGCCAAATAAGGCGGCGCCAGATAACCAACTGCCCCCCAAACGGTAACTACGGGTTCTAATGAGCAGCAACAAGGCAAGAAAAACTGCGCCGGAGGCTATTCGAATGAATGTGAAACTTGCCGCGCCGATGTGATCTTCAGCTAATGCCACCCGGCATAGTATTGAGTTGGCTGCAAACGCTAACATGGTAATGGTGGTTAGCAGCAATAATCGCAGGGGCGGCATTGTGTACTCCAAATTAGCTAGCGTTGAGATGCAGAAAGCGGGGAGTATAGAGGACCGCGCCAAAGATTACAGACTAGCGCGCTCTTTTACAGAAAGCACCATTGGAATCACAATTGGTTCGCCATCTGCGGTGAACAGCGGGGAGTGTTTATATTTGCCGCCGATTCGCCCAGAGAGCAAGATCCCAGCAAAACGAAACAATACGCCTGCTAAGCCACTCTGCTTAGGCTTGGGCTCACCGAGCGCTGTATTCACATTGACAATAGCGATGTCTTTACCAAAATCCGCGTCCATCTTAGATCGATCTAGGCAGGCGTGAGCGATACCGACAAAACACAGTTTTGGATTGCTAAGGGTATTGCCAATTGGTGTGTTGCAGCACGAGGCATACCAGCGGAACAGGCCTTTCTCACTTAAGCGCACTATCGCCAGATGCTCCTGTCCTTGGCTAATGCTCAGGTGCTGTTGCGCCATTTGTAGGATCTCGGTACCGCCTTGCGAATCTATAATACCGTCGCCACCGAGATAGTGAGCAAAGGCGCGGCAATCGCTGCAGTAACAGCTTATGCGGCTACTAATACCTGAGCTATCAATTTGGCCGCGTAGGGCGCCGCACTTACATTTAAGCTGATGCATTGCTTTATCCGTCCTAATTTTAAATGTGGCGATTACGTCCTTTTAAACGACTAGGCCAAGTTCGGTAGAGATGATACTAGGCCACGCCGTCTTTCAATGCCCACTCAACTAAGGGCAATTGATCGTTGCCAAAATACAGACGTTGGCCGTCGCCAAAGGGAACAAAAATACTCGGTGAGCCAAAGGCGCCCCGGGATATCGCCTCATCCGTGTTGCTTCGTAGTTGGTCTTTTATGTTTGGGTTTTGTGAGAGCGCCAGCAGGGTCTTGCCATCGAGGCCGAGTTCATTGGCGATCTCGGTCAGAACATTGGGGTCATCTATATTGCGTTGCTCAGTATAATAAGCGTCAAACGCCGCCGTCATAAACCGAAATAAGTCCGTTTGTTTACCCTCTAAAGCACAGCAAAACCGCATGGCATTCACTGAGCGTAGCGGGTGATGGACTGAGGGAAAGTTCATGGTAACGCCGGACCAAGCAGACCAATCCATTAGCGACTGGCCTAATTGCTGCCACTTTGGGCTGGCCATATTATTTGCCCGGGCTTCGACATAGGCCTCATTCACATTGTTGTGAACACCACCGACTAAAAATGGCCGCCAAATAATAGTTGCGCCGTTTCGTTTGGCAAGTGGCTGAATATTGTGAAAGGCCAAACAGGTCCACGGTGAAGACAGATCAAAAAAGAACTCTATTTCTTTTGCCATTGTAAAATTCCCAAGTCACCAAAATATTATGAAATTAGAAAGCTGGTGTACTGCGCTGGAGAAACGTTGATTGTGAGTAAACCATGTTATTCGTTTTGTGGCGTTACTAGCAACCACTGCCGCGCACCGCTGATGCTGGCTCGAAATCGGCGGTCTCAATGCGCTAAATTGTGGTGTTGAGGCCTGGGGAAGAAGCCGACGTTCGGCGCGCCGTGAATATGTCCGTTTAAGACGCTTGTTAAGTACTGATGACCGTAAATACACCGCTAGCTCGCGCAATACGTTTTGTATTGACAATAAAATAGCAATTCGCGAACGCCATTTTACGACCCACTTTTTGTACGTCGGTTTCTATGATAATCCAATCACCCAGTTTAGCTGATCCAGCATAATCTATAGTGAGACTTGCCGTCACGATTGGTACGGGCGTATCGCCTGAAAAAGCGGCGTTGTAGCCAAGCGCAATATCGGCGAGACTACTAAAAACACCGCCATGTACTAGCCCTCTGGCATTACAATGCTTATCTTCAGCTCGTAACCCTATTACTAATCCATTCTCCGTTTTCTTATTATATATTGGGCCTAATAATTCCAAGTATGGACTGCTTCTGAAAATTGGCTCAAATCCTTCTGGGGTATTACTCATAGTTTATATTCCATACGCATAATGATCGACGTTGCGGTGCAGCGGATAAATCCCGCTTTATGTATAGTCACTTGCACGTCTCTAGGCTTTTTTGCCTGCGCTCGGTGTCTCTATATTGTTTAGATCAACGAGATTCCATGGCATATCTTTGTGACGGTAGATGCGTTTTTTGAGATTTGGATAATCGCCAACATCGTGGTCTAGGCGTTGACCAACAACAATGCATTTTAAAATAGCAGTGCCATTGTTGCGCAAGGTATGTGCCTTGCCACCGGCGCGATAACCGATAAAATCACCTGCCGCTATCGCAAATGTTTCGTCGCCAATTTGCGCTTCAGCGCTCCCTTCTAGAACAAAAATACATTCGTCTTCGTGGTAGTGCCTGTGGAACTCAGTGGACTCGTGGCCAGGCTCAATTTCAATAATATGAAAGCTAAATCCCTTTAGCCCAGTTAGATCGCCAGGTGATTTATTTACGCGCTTGGCGTTGTTGTTCAAAAAGTGAGTTTTAGAGATGCCACTAAGTTGCGCTATTTCTTCTTTGGTAACGAGGTATTTGTCCATGATGCTCTCCTTCCTTCAATCTTCCTTCAATCTTCCTTCAACCTTGCTTGGCGCCCAGTGGCGACGCTTTCAGGGCGATCGCAAATGCCTAGACAGGATTTTTTGAATTGCCCTTGATCCCTTCACACGCTAGCGATTCAACGCTATCAGCCGCCGATAGCGTGTGCAAGCGTGGTAAGGCTGCGTTTGTTTCTGAAAATCGCGAGTTATTGACCGACCGTTCCAAAACATATAGGCTGGCGCAACGTTGAGGAGACCGCGATGGCTAGACCGTTACAATTTGACCGCCAACAAGCACTGGATGCCGCCATGCAGGTATTCTGGTTGCATGGCTTTTGCTCTAGCTCCCTGCAGCAGTTACTCACCGCTATGGAGATCAATCGCGGTAGTCTCTATGCCGCCTTTGGCGATAAGGTCGGGCTGTTCAAAGAGGTGATTGATAAGTATCAATGCACTATGCAGGCGGTGGTATTTGAGCTATTGAATAATGAGGACGACCCAGCGCAGGGTATTCGTGATGTATTTGAAGTTACCTTGTTTTGTTTACCAGAAGACGCAATGGCCTTGGGCTGCTTATTGGTTAACACCGTAAATGAACTTTCGCCTATCGATATTGAGCTGAGTAATCTTGCCTCCGCAAAATTGGCCTTGGTAGAGCAGGCCTTCATTAACGCCTGCGCACGCGCTCAGGCCCAAAATCAAATGAGCAAAGCCGTAAGCGCAGACGACGCCGGCAAAATGTTAATGAACACCATGATCGGCTTGCGCGTGCAGAGCCGAGGTGGCGCGAGTGAAGCGCATCTGCGTCAGAGTATTACCCCCTTACTAACTATGTTGATGCCGAGCTAAAAACCGTCATTAACACTCAACAGGAAATGGCAATGGACCGTTTAAAATCAGTTTTTATTTCGGCGTGGATGAGCATACTTATGGTGGGTGCCGCACGCAGTGGGTGGCTTCTATATAAAGACCCAAGCCTCACCGCGTGGTACTGGGTGTTACTCGGCATGCTTGCCCCCTTACTGTTTTTTGCCTGGGTATTTGGCGCCAACGTAGCACGCACTCAAACTGCCACCAAAGTTATTTTTGGCATAACAATCCTGGCGCTAATCGCTACCGTTTTATCCACAGGCGCGAGCCCAGAGGCACTGGCTTGGGTTCTCGTTGTTGGGGTTATTGGCACGGCATTGTATGAGTGGTGGTATTCCAGCTTTGGCGGCAGAAGTACCGACATCCTCCGTGTCGGCCAAACACTGCCGGCATTGGAATTTACCAACGCCGATGGCGCCGCGATCAAAACCGAGTCATTGAATAAACCAATGCTCATGATTTTTTATCGCGGCAACTGGTGCCCATTGTGTATGGCCCAGATTAAAGAGATTGCCGGGCAATATCGTGAACTGGCCGAAAAAGGCGTGGAGATCATGCTGATCAGCCCACAGTCCCAAAGCCACACCGTGAGCTTAGCGCAACGTTTTGAAGCCCCCATGAGCTTTCTGGTCGATCAAGACAACGCCATGGCCAAACGCCTTGGCATAGCCGCCGAGAACGGCCTGCCCTCAGGTTTACAAGTACTCGGCTACGACAGCGACACCGTAATGCCCACCGTTATCATGACCAACGCGGCGGGCAAAATATTGTTTGCAGACCTTACCGACAACTACCGCGTTAGACCGGAACCCGAGGTGTTTTTGCAGGTGTTTGCCCAAGCGGGAATTTAAAGGTACATATTAGCGGGTAACAAACTACTCTAGGCTAGCGAGCCAGGTGCGGCCACCCAATCTCCGCTGCTGGCTTAGGTTCCAATTCGCGCGCTCGATTAAATGCGGCGCTGGTGCGGCCGGATTGTATTTAAGAGGGCTGGGTAGACTAGAGGCCAGCAGCGCTGACTGCCAGTTAGACAATTGCGCGGCGGGAACGCCAAAATGATGACGGCTGGCGGCGCCCACGCCAAATACCCCGTCGCCCCATTCGGCGATATTTAAATAGACTTCTAAGATACGCTGCTTGGGCCAGCACAGCTCCACCAGTCCGGTGAACCAAACCTCTAAACCTTTGCGCAGCCAGCTGCGGCCGGTCCACAGATACATATTGCGAGCAACTTGCTGGCTAATGGTACTCGCGCCGCGCAAGCTGCCACGACGTTCACGCTCGGCAAAGGCTTTCTGAATAGCTTTTAAATCGAAACCGTAATGCTTAGGGAAATTTTGATCCTCAGATACCACCGCTGCGAGCGCCGCATGGTGGGGTATTTGATCCCAATTCAGCCACTGCTTATTTAGGCGATAGCCCGTGCCACGCTGATCCCAGCTGCGTTCTAGCATCACCATACTTATTGGCGGATCGATCCAGCGAAACGGTAAAACCACGGCGACGCTGAACAGCACCAAGACCAATAAAATGCGTCCTATAAATCGCCCTATTCTGATTCTACCGGCCATGAGCTATCCCACATGTGAGCTTAAGCTCCCTGTTTTAACAGGGAAAGTTCTGAATAATACTACCGCATGTTCTGACGAAATTTTCGGCTATTGGTTTCACTGTAGTCCAGTTAAAGTGTCCATGCGCGCGTTGTTAGAGCCTGTGGTTTTGCTAGGGTTCGCTGAAAATGGATGCCGGATCAAGTCCGGCATGACGAGAGGTGTACGCTGATATCGTTTTATGAGCCACCACTCATCCGTGTGATATTTCTTATTGAATAACACGGCGAACGGAGGTGTGCCGCCGCCGTCATCCCGGATTTGATCTGCTACCCATATTGATTTCGCGGTGCAGCCTTGCAGCGGCATTCGATTCTGAGTCACGCTCATAACGCCGGTGTACCACAGCCGTCATACCGGACTTGATCCGGTATCCATTTTGATTTTGATGCGAATGGCTACAGTAGCGCCACTGCCGCTATTCTGCTTTTACACAAACATAAACAGAGTTAGTCGACTCGTTATTTTGAAAAGGGTTATAAAAAGAAACGACATGAGAGGCGACGCTTCCAAACACGGTTTTCAGTAAGGCTTCGAAATTGGCTTCTGGCAGATTTTGCGACCACATGGCAAACACGCCCTTGGGTTTCAGTTGGTCAGCCATCTGTGCGAGATTTTCGGTAGTGTAAAAGCTCGCGTTGGCAGCGTTCAGGAATTCGGTGGGGGAGTGGTCTATGTCGAGCAGTATGGCGTCAAACTTTCTGTCAGTATTGTCTGGGTCAAAGCTCGAACGAGGATCGGTGGCTAGATCAAAGAAACTGCCGAGCACATAGCGGTTGCGTGCATCGGCGTTGAGTATTTTTCCCAAGGGCACCAATTCATCTTTATGCCAGCCGATAACCGTGTCGAGGGCGTCTACCACCAACAGTTCGCTGATTCGCGGGTCTTTTAATGCAGCCACTGCGGTATAGCCTAAGCCCAAACCGCCAACAACAACGCTAAGTGCCTCGCCTTCTGTAGCGGCTAAGCCCAAGGTAGATAAAGCCTCCTCGGCGTCGACAAACATACTCGACATCAAAAATTCGTCGCCTAACTTCACCTCGTAAATGTCTCGGTCGCCGAACGCAGGCATACGACGTTTACGCAGTGAGATTTCGCCTAGAGGCGAGTCTTGGCTATCAATTTCTTCAAATAAAAGGGGCATGGTGAATATGTCCTAACGAGCTACGTGGCTCAAATCTATTTTCATAATTGCCTAAACTAACATAGTTCAAAGAGCTGACCGAATTCTGCCATTGCCAATATTGAATACGCTATTTCTTTAAAAACCGATGGCGCGGCAAAAGGTCCGGTCCGTCGTACACGCTTTTTATATCAGATACCGAATAGACTGCGCTCGGATCAAGTTTGGTTATTAAGCTAATAAGCGATGCGATATTGCGTCGCTTCTCTATAATAAACAGCACTTCAATTGGGTGGGCTTCACCCATATCACCGTCAACCGAAACAACTTTGAATCCTGTCTCACGTAATTTATCGGCCAAAACATCGCGGTTGAATGAAATACAGCGAATAAGTTCTTTGCCAATCGCAAAGCGACTTTCAATGGTAATACCGACATAGTTACCCACTGCAAAACCGCTGGCGTAAGCCACCGCAAGATACCAGTGGTCGAGATTGGTTAACACCTGTCTTGCGGCGATTAACCAGATCATGATTTCGAAAAAGCCGATGAAGGAGGCCAGCAGTTTGTTGCCGCGAAAAACAACAATGGTGCGAAACGTACCAAGTGAAACATCCGCAACCCGAGCAAAAAAGATTAACGGTACTAGTAAAAACGGATAATCAAGCAAGAATTCCATACAGATAGCCCCTTATTGGCGGCCAGTGAAACATAAAGCCTAGTACAAGGGCAGACAAACCGCCGCTAGGTTTTAATGCGTGATTGAATCTAGCTATGCCGCCCCGTGAATTGGCGGCATAGCTAGATCGCTAGCGATACTCCATTCGCGCGGACATCCGGTTAAACAAACGGGGAAAGAAGCGTTTTATGGTGGGTGCAAGCGCGCTAATACCCTTGCCAACGACAATTTCGTCCTGATCTTTAAGCATGGCTTTAATAATATCTTGCACGCACTGCTCTACGGGCATGCCGTTGATAATCGACTCGTCGTCCTTATTCTGGGCCTCGCCACTGCCATTCAAGGCATTAACCGCGATATTGGTTTTAATTGAACCGGGGCAAACAGTAAGACATTGAATACCCTGCTGGGCGGTTTCTGCGCGCAGGCAATCCATAAAACCGACTACCGCGTATTTAGAGCCAGAATAACCGGTGCGCAGTTTAGAACCGACTTTACCAGCAACGCTGCTAATACTAACAATCATCCCCTGTTGCTGTGCAATCATGCTCGGTAACAGCGCTTTGGTCATCGCCACTGTGCCAAGATAATTTACTTCCATTAGCTGCCGGTACACCGACAGCTCGGTATCCACAAAGAGTGAGCGCTGGGAGATACCGCCGTTATTAATTAAAACATGCACGGGACCGATCTCGGCTAATTGCGCTGCGACCGCGTCTAGCAGATTGTCTGCATCAGCTAAATCTAAGGGCACAACCCAATGACGGCCGAGTCCACCAGGCAGTGACTCTGCTAAGGCAATCAAGGTATCTTTGCTGCGAGCAGACAGCACCATTCGTGCGCCGCGCTCAGCGAGCTGTTTGCATAGCTCCATGCCAATACCTGAGCTCGCACCGGTTACCCAAATGGTCTTATTATTTACTTCCATTATTTCCTCGCGAATTATAGCTGTGCCTAATGTCGGTCGCCGTAGCAATTTGGTCTAGATGTTAACGTTGTTATACACCAAGGCTTGCTTGCTTTGAACAAGCTAAGGCTAATTCGTGCAAGCGACCCGGCAAATCACAGAGGTTCGGATTTATTAAGCTTTGGGGGAATTGCTGCAGCAGACAAATTCAGTGAAATAGCTCAGTCCGCTGAAGTTGCTACAGGGTGTTACTGGTACACACGCCTTTGCGGAGCAAGGACTCAAACTGTTCTATCGGTACTGGTTTGCTGAATAAATAGCCTTGGAAGGCTTCGCAGCCGTAGGATAAAAGCAACTGGTGTTGTTCCTCTGTCTCAACGCCCTCAGCGATAACTTCTATGTTCAGACTGTGTGCCATGGAAATGATGGTTTTCACAATGGTTTTGTCACTGCTGTTGTTCACAATATCGCTCACGAACGACTGGTCAATTTTGAATTGGTTGAGAGGTAATTGCTTTAGGTATTGCAGCGACGAATAGCCAGTGCCGAAGTCGTCCAGTGAGAACTGAACGCCAACGTTTTTCAAGGCGTTCATTGTGGCCACCGTAATATCAATGTCTTCTTGCAGGAGGCTCTCAGTTAATTCCAGTTTCAATAAGTTTGCAGCAATGCCGTGACGTTCCACGGCGGCCTGCACTTGCCCGACAAAGTCGCTCTGACGAAACTGCAGCGCGCTCACATTGATGGCAAGGCTCAAGTCACGTGTAAGCTCATCATTCTGCCACTCGCCTAGCTGCGCGCAGGCCGCATCCACTACCCATCGACCTATCGGTACGATAAGGCCGGTAATCTCGGCTAGCGGAATGAATGTAGCTGGCGGGATGAGTCCGCGCTTGCGGTGCGGCCAACGAAGTAAGGCCTCTGCGCCAACAACCTGCTTGGCGTCGTTCATCTGGATCTGGTAATGCAATTCAAAGCGCGAATGTTCGACGGCAATGCGCAACTCATGCTCAAGGCTGGCTCGCACATTGATAATGTCCTGCATATCTTGGTTAAAGAAGCGCAGCGTATTGCGGCCGGTTTGCTTGGCGTGATGAATGGCTATTCCGGCCTGTTTTAGCAGCTCTTCAGCTGAAGTCGCCTCATGCCCAAAGAAAACCGCACCCATACTCACGGTGCCACGGTATTTATGAAGGTAGAGCTGGTAAGGCTTTTTTAGGGCGGCAAAGATGTTGTCGCTTACGGTCTTTGTCTTCGCCGCTGCTTCGATCGCGCATTCGTGGAGATCTTCCAGAATTAGAACAAACTCATCATCCCTAACTCTGGCCAGTGTATCGCCGTCGTTCAAGCAAGCTGCCAAGCGCTGTGCAGTCTGCTCCAGAAGCAAGTCACCGTGGCCATAGCCAAGGGTGTCGTTAAGGTCTTTAAAATTATCTAAATTGATAAAAATAACCGCGCTCTGGGCACCTTTGCGTAAACTCGCTGCTAGCGCGTGCTGGAGTCGATCTACCAATAGACGACGGTTGGGCAATCCCGTCAGTGGATCATAAAATGCGAGGGTGTTGAATTCGGCGGCGCGCTTATCTTTCTCTTCGTTTTGAAACGCCAGCTCTGCGTTGGCAATGGTCAGCTCAGCAGCGCGCTTGCCTTTTTCTTCATTCTGAAATGCGAGTTCGGTGTTGGCGGTGGCCAGTTCGGCGGCACGCTTGCCTTTTTCCTCATTCTGAAATGCGAGCTCAGTGTTCGCAGTAGCGAGCTCGGCGGCGCGCTTGCCTTTCTCGGCGTTCTGAAACGCGAGTTCAGCATTGGCTATGGCCAGCTCGGCAGCGCGCCGACCTTTCTCGGCATTTTGAAACGCGAGTTCGGCATTGGCAATCGCCAGTTCGGCAGCACGTTTCCCTTTTTCGGCATTTTGAAAGGCCAACTCGGTATTGGCTGTTGCCAACTCTACTGCGCGCTTGTCTTTTTCTTTGTTCTGAAACGCCAACTCAGCGTTGGCTGTAGCCAGCTCGGCGGCGCGTTTACCTTTTTCTTTATTCTGAAAGGCTAGCTCGGAATTGGCGATGTCGAGTTCCGCGGCGCGCTTATCTTTTTCTTTGTTTTGAAAAGCCAGTAATGAATTGGCGATGGCCAACGCTGCGTTGGCAGAGGCGAGTTTTGCTGAACGTGGCTTACTACTTTTGATATTCACAATTGTACTCCGCGTCGTCACCCAGTGGTGTCGCCGCTAAAGACATTTACTATCCTTATAACGTGGCTCCATGCAAATCATGGAAAAGTGGTACTAGGATGGAAGTCGGTACACATTACCGCATAGGGCTCTTTGCGAGCGCGAAAACTGAAGAATGACACCACCGAGTATTCCTTTCGGCGGCCATTGTATAAATGATCATACAGAGACTGACATCATGCCGACTATACGCAGTGACCGCAATCATTAAGGGACGATCCCAAACGTTTAGCATATTGATTGCCCCATAACAGCGGCGAAAGGCCCACGCCATAGGAAAACGAGACAATCACCATTTTTTAAAATAACGCTAAATTAAATCGTTAGGTTATTGAATTCAGGTGATTACTTTGGTTTTTTACGCAAAACATGCTGATGATGCGAGAAATTATCACCCTTGGCGAGGCGGTCGTAGAGCACCACATTGACCGTGGCGGCCAAATTCATGCAACCCTCAGTGGGTATATAAACGATGTCTTCGCAAAAATCGGTGATCTCTTTTTTAAG
This sequence comes from Zhongshania borealis, assembly GCF_039539625.1. Taxonomy (NCBI): domain Bacteria; kingdom Pseudomonadati; phylum Pseudomonadota; class Gammaproteobacteria; order Cellvibrionales; family Spongiibacteraceae; genus Zhongshania; species Zhongshania borealis. Next base: position 409,944 of record NZ_BAABDM010000002.1, read on the forward strand.
CGTGCCGTCTTCTGGTCCAAATATATAAAAAGCCTGAGCGGGGTGCTTATAGGTGGTCAGCGGCTTAGCGCCATCGATTAACTCAACGGCCACCGGCACACAGCCTAGTGGAATGACCTCTTTAAGATCCTTGACGCCAATAAGGGGAATAGTTTCATAGGCGCGCTGAGTGTCGGTGTAAAATGGCTTGGCGTAGTCGTAGCGCGTGCCAGTGTAAAACACTGAGTTAACACCATAACAACCCGAGGCGCGCATTACTGAGCCAATATTCTCAGGTGACTTGGGGTTGAATAGGCCAATACAGACGTAGTTTTTTTTCATAGGGTTTACACAGTAATATTCGTTCAGTGTCGATAAGCTAGGGTTGAGTTATGGCGTTATTATAGCGCGGCTTTAGCGACAGCAGTAATGAGGGCATTTTATTAGTTGATGTTGCAAAAAAGCGGGTGGAAGTTTGCGAGAGTGATTTTGCAGGAAACGCTCCTCAATGGCATCTAGTCTATACTGCAAGCCTGCCATTGCTATTGATCTTAACGACCAGAATCTCTATGACTACTAATCAAACTCCGCAAACCAGCACGCCCTCGCTTATAGCCTTAATCATAGGGCCGGCTATACTCGCCCTAACAGTGTTGCTACCCGCGCCCGCGGGTATGAACCCAGAGGCGTGGCTAGCCCTTGGGGCGGCGCTGTGGATGGCGATTTGGTGGGCCACGGAGGCTGTGCCGATTCCGGCGACGGCGTTATTGCCCTTGGTCTTGGTGCCGGTGTTGGGTATAGGCAAGGTCGGAGATTTGGCCGATGCCTATGCTAATGGAATTATCTTCCTATTTTTGGGTGGCTTTTTACTGGGTTTGGCCATGCAGCGCTGGGCTTTGCACCGCCGTATTGCCTTGAATATTTTACTGGCGGTGGGTCAACAGGCTAAGCGTCAGATCGCGGGCTTTATGATTGCCACGGCATTTTTGAGTATGTGGGTGAGCAACACGGCCACCAGCATTATGATGCTGCCCATTGGTTTGTCGGTGATTAGCTTTTTGCCTGAGGGCAATGGCGGTGAGCGCCGTCGCTTTGCGGTGGCATTGCTGTTGGCCATTGCGTACAGCGCCAGTATTGGCGGTATAGCAACCTTAATCGGCACGCCACCCAATGCCATGCTGGCGGCATATTTAAAAGAGAATCATGATATCAGCATCGGTTTTGGTCAATGGATGATGATTGGTCTGCCGGTGGCGGTGGGTATGTTGTTGTTTACGTGGTGGTGGCTGTGCCGCAAGGGCTTTGCTGGTTTAGAAACCAGCGGCAGTCGCGATTTACTTTACGCTGAATTGCAAAAGCTTGGCCCCCTGAGCGGCGCTGAGGCGCGGGTGTTGTTAATCTTTTTAGCCACGGCGGCGGCGTGGATTTTTCGGCCGCTGGTAAATGACTATTTGCCGGGTGTGAGTGATACGGTTATTGCGATGACGGCGGGGCTGCTCCTGTTCACCGTGCGTTCTGGGGGAACGGATTCTACGGCCCTGCTCGACTGGGAAAGCGCTGAAAAATTACCTTGGGGCGTATTGTTGTTATTTGGGGGGGGCTTAGCTTTAGCCACCATGATTAAAAGCTCGGGTTTGGCGAGCTGGCTGGCGCAGAACTTTTCGCTGCTCAACGCGTGGCCTCTATTTGCGGTGGTGCTTGTGATTGTCACGGTGATTATTTTCTTAACGGAGATCACCAGTAATACCGCAACCACCGCCACTTTTTTACCGCTGCTTGGCGCGCTAGCGGTGGCGCAGTCGGTGTCGCCAATGTTGTTTGTGGTGCCCGCGGCGATTGCGGCGTCTTGCGCCTTTATGATGCCGGTGGCAACGCCGCCCAACGCTGTGGTGTTTGGCAGCGGTGAGTTACGCATAAAAGATATGATGCACGCTGGATTCCTATTAAATCTTTTTGGTATCGGCTTGGTGAGTATTTTGGGTTACTACATTGTTCTCGCGGTGTTTATTACTCGTTAAATTATTATGTTATTGAACAGAAATTTCTATTTGGAGAGTGGTAAATGAATATTGCAATTATGTGCATTGGCTTGCTTGGTGCATTGTGTATTTTTATGGGAATAGCGGTGACGGTGCAGCGAATCAAGAAAAAACAGGGTTCAGGTTGCCCCACAGACCCCAAAGATTCCTTGCACAAATACATTCGTGCTCATGCCAATACCATCGAGTTTGCACCGGTACTTATGGTGCTTATGTATATTCTGAGCCAATCACAAATGGCCGCTTGGGTGCTGTGGTCAATTATTCTCGTTACCGTGTGCCGCTTTTTCTTGGTCGCGGGTTTAATCTTTCCCAGCACGATGTCGCGCCCGAACCCCATTCGCCAAATAGGCGCAGGCGGGACGTATATTTTTGGCTTGGCGTTGTGTGTAGCGGTTTTGCAGTTGGCAGCGGGCTGAGGGCAAGCTGAAGGTCTGAGGTCGGGTGCATTCCGCATCAGATCTCAGACGCTTGAGGTCTGCCCCGCTCTCTAAATATCCCAACTCGGCGTTGAGCTTACTTTCTTCTCTTCACTCGCTGTGACAATGCTTTGCACACCGAGATGATGCGATAGAAAAACATGCCCGCTGAGGTGTTTTATAAACTCGGTGTGGGCGAGTACATCCATGACCGGGCCTTTCACTTCTGACAAATGCAGTTCAATGCCGCTGTCTTTGAGGCGCAGGTTAATGGACTCCAGTACCTCTAGGGCGCTGAGATCGACTTCGTTAACGGCGGTACACATCAGGATGACGTGCTGGATACCGGCATTGGCGTCGACTAACTCGTAGATTCGGTCTTCGATAAAACCGGCGTTGGCAAAGTACAGGCTTTCATCAATACGTAGCGACAGAATATTGCTGTGGGTGATGACTTTGTGGCGGTTGATATTGCGATAATGCTCGGTGCCGGGCACTTCGCCAACAACGGCCATATGGGGTACAGATGTTTTGTATAAATGCAAAGCCAGCGAGGCAAATACGCCACAGGCAACGCCGGTTTCTACACCCAGTAATAAGGTCACTAGTAGGGTGGTCATTACGGCGATAAAGTCACTGCGGGCATAACCCCAGGATTTTTTAAGGATGGAAAAATCGACCAACGACAGCACCGCCACAATAATCGTGGCCGCCAATGTGGCCTTGGGTAAAAACGCCAAGTAGGGCGTGAAATACATGGCGGCGGCACCGATGCCCACGGCGGTAAACATACCTGCCGCAGGTGTAACGGCGCCAGCGTCAAAGTTAACAACTGAGCGGGCGAAGCCGCCGGTAACGGGGTAGCCACCAGAAAAAGACGCCGCAATATTCGCGGCGCCGAGGCCAATGAGTTCCTGATTAGGGGTAATCCGCTGGCGTCGTTTCGCCGCCAAGGTGTGACCGACGGAAACCGATTCAACGAAACCGATGATTGAAATAAATACCGCCGACATCATTAACTCCCGCCAGGCATCGTGGCCCAGCTTGGGCATTTGAAAACTTGGCAAGCCGGTGGGCACTTCACCGACTAACACCACGCCTCTACTGCCGAGGTCGAAATAATATGCGGCGTAGCTGGTGGCGATAATCCCTAACACCGGGCCAGTTTTGGCTAACATGCCTGCGGCTTTGTCGCTAAGGCCCGTGCGCATGAGTACCGGCTTAAGGCCGCTACGTACCCAGAATAAAAAGATCAGGGTGGGTAGCCCCACCGCGACGGTGGTGAGGTTGGTAGTGCCCAATGATTCGTATAAAGAATGCAGCAGGGCGAATAGATTTTCGCCGTCGGCTTTTATACCAAGAATATGTTTGAGCTGACTAAAGGCAATGATAATACCCGAGGCGGTAATAAAACCGGCTATTACGGGATGGGATAAAAAATTAGCCAAAAAGCCCATGCGCAATATGCCCATACCAAGCAGGAACATACCCGACAAGAACGCCAGCAAGAGCGCAGCTTCGATATAGCTCACACTACCCGCGCTGGCAATGTGGCCAATGGCTGAGGCGGTCATCAGGGACACTACGGCAACCGGACCAACCGACAAGGTGCGACTGGTGCCAAATACGCCGTAGGCGACCAGTGGCAACATGCTGGCGTACAAACCCATTTGCGGCGGCAAGCCTGCGAGTAGCGCGTAGGCGAGCGACTGGGGAATAAGCATAATGGTGACGATCAGTGCCGCCAGCAAATCACTGAATAGCACCTCGCGATCGTACTCTTTTGCCCATGTAAGAATGGGTAAGTAGTTTTTAAGCGCAGTCAAATTCAATGCCATTCCCCTAGGCTTCGTCATTCATGGTGGGTTTTACCAACCACTCTTTGCCCTTGAGCATACCTTGCCAATAGATGGGTGGCAGCAATTTCTCTTTTAGGAACCACGCTGCGCGGCTTGGTTTTGTGCCGTCGACAAGCCATTTAGGAAAGCTGGGCAATAATTTTCCGCCGTAGCCAAATTCCGCCAATACAATTTTGCCGCGCTCTACTGTCAGTGGGCAGGAGCCATAGCCATTGTAGTGGGCAACTTGGTGATTGCCGCGTATATCTGCAATGATATTGGCGGCCACAACAGGCGCTTGCATCCGCGCTGCAGCAGCCGTTTTCGCATTGGGCGCGTTGGCAACATCACCTAGCGACCAAATATTGCTGTAACGTTTATGGCGCAAGGTATTTTGATCGACGTCTACCCAACCGGCGTCGTCGACCAGCGGGCTGCTGCGAATAAAGTCTGGCGCAGTTTGCGGTGGGCAAACGTGGATCATATCGAATTCACGGCTGACAATTTCAGTATTGCCGTCGGCAGTGCTAGTTTCAAAGTAAGCGGTTTTTTTGTCGCCGTCGATGCGTACTAGTTTGTGGTTAAACTTGAGTGCGGATTGGTATTTCTCCACGTATTTCATGAGTGCAGGCACATAGGCGGCGACACCAAAGAGCACGGCACCGGCATTGTAGAACTCAATGTTAATTTTGTGTAAACGCTGATTTCTAAACCAATGATCGCCAGACAGGTACATGGCTTTTTGCGGCGCGCCAGCGCATTTAATCGGCATGGGCGGTTGGGTAAATAGGGCGCGACCGCCTTGTAAGTTGCGTACCAATTCCCAGGTATAGGGCGCTAGGTCGTAGCGGTAATTTGAAGTTACGCCATTGCGACCTATGGTTTCGCTCAAGCCTTCGATGCCGTCCCAGTTCAGTTTAATGCCAGCAGCAACCACAAGCCGGGTGTATTTTATGAGGCGACAGCCTTCCAAGGTGACGGTATTGCTCTCTGGGTCGAAGGCGGCAACTGCCGCTTTGATCCATTCGGTCCCCTTGGGTATGAGCGAAGCCATGTCGCGCATCGTTTGCTCAGGTGTAAATACGCCTGCGCCTACCAAGGTCCAACCGGGTTGGTAGTAATGCTTGTCGGCGGGATCAATGATTGCAATCGACAGCGAGGCGTCGCGGCTTAGCAAGCTGGCGGCGGTGGATATACCCGCTGCGCCGCCACCAACAATAACAACATCGTAGCTGCGCAGTGCGTCTAAATCGCCAGCTTTGCCGGCGATGCGTGCGGCAACACCGCTCATATCGTAGCCTGCCGCTTTGGCGGTGGCGACGATGTCGGCGAGTGCTAACTTCTCGGCCTGACTAAGTGCCCAGAGCGTGGTCGAGCGCATACCGCTGCGGCAGTAGGCGTGAATAGCGCCGCCATTATTGAGTAAGTGGCCAAAGGTTGTCGCGTCTTTATCGCTTACCTTGCCGGTTGTCACTGGCAGGTAGTGGCATTGAATGTCGTATTCTGCGGCGGCCTTTTGTATTTCAGAAAACAACGGTTGATCGGCGCCTTCGCCGTCTGGGCGATTGCAAATAATAGCGCGGACGCCACGCTCTGAGAGCTCGCCAATCTCGCTGCTTAGCAGTTGCGCAGAGACACTTAAATTTGGGTTTAAGATTTTAATGTTCATCGTAACTCCTGTTCGTGAGGGCGAGTATTGGCGGCTTTAAAGTAAGTTCAAGGGCAGCTTTAAATAGACAACATCATTGGTGTCAGCGTTAGGCAAGTGACCGGCGCGCATATTTATTTGTAGCGATGGTAAGATCAGCCTGGGCATGCCTAAGGTGGCGTCGCGTTTTTCGCGCATGGCAACAAAATCAGCTTCGCTTACACCTTGGTGAACGTGAATATTGTGTTCGCGCTGTTTTTTTACCGTAGTTTGATATTCAACGTCGCGGCCATTGGGCATGTAGTCGTGGCACATAAAGAGGCGGAGATCATCGGGCATCGACAAAATGCGTTGAATCGATTGATAAAGAATTTTGGCGTCGCCGCCGGGGAAGTCGGCTCGCGCACTGCCACCGTCGGGCATAAACAAGGTGTCGCCAATAAAGCCGGCGTCACCCATGATGTGAGTCATGCAGGCGGGGGTATGGCCCGGTGTGTGTAAGGCGTGACAGCGCAACTCGCCAACCATATATTCGTCGCCGTCGTTAAACAGTTGGTCGAACTGAGAGCCGTCGCGGCAGAAGTCGGTGCCTTCGTTAAAGATTTTGCCAAAGGTGTTTTGCACGGTGGTTATCTCCGCGCCAATACCGATTTTACCACCGAGTTTTTCTTGAATATAAGGTGCTGCAGATAGGTGATCGGCGTGCACGTGGGTTTCAATGATCCACTGCAGTTCTAGGTTTTGGCTGCGAATGTAGTTAATGATTTTATCTGCGCCATGCAGGCTGAGACGTCCTGCTGCGTAGTCGATTTCCATTACCGAATCGACCACCGCGCAGGCGTTGCTTGCTGGGTCTTTTACCACGTAGGAAAAGGTGTTGGTGGGTTCATCAAAAAACGCCAACACGTTGGGCTTAACTGAAAGCTCAGCTTTAAACGGTAACTTCGACATAATATTAATCTCCATTCTAAATATTATTCATACGACAAGGCTGTCGCCTTGCCATGAAATATTCGGTAAACAAAAAAGGTGTAAACCAAAATGGCAGGCAAGGTAATCACCACGCCAACTAAGGTGAACTGCAGTGATTTCACCGACGCCGCTGACTCCCAAATAGTCAGTCCGCCAATAATAATGTCGGGGAAAATACTGTAAGCCAAACCCAAACTCGCCATTAAACAAATCGCTACCGTGCAGGCGTAGATAAGCCAACTATAGCCGTTGATAAGTATTTTGGGTTTGTTTAGCGTGATTACGATCGCGCCATAGCACAGGGCAGAAATCAGTGGAATCGGCATTAAGAACAGAGCATTGGGTAGGGTGAACCATTTTTCGGCAATACTGCTGCTTACCAGCGGTGTGGCGATCGACACCACAAAGAGGCCCAGGCCCATTGGCCAAATGGCCATGCGCGCCCATCCAATGGCTTTTTCGCGTAAGGCGCCGTCGGTTTTCATCAGCAGCCAGCCGGAGCCGAGAATTAAGTAGAGCGCGGGCAAGGTCATGGCGATGAGGGCCGAGAACAATAAGCTAGTGGTGCTGTTTTGTAAGCCGGTGATATAGGCGCCAAGCATCCAGCCCTGTGCAAGCGAGGCAATGAGCGAGCCTGCAAAAAATGCCTTATTCCACAGGCCGCGCCGGTGATCGCCCGCTTTAACGCGCAGATCAAAGGCCACGCCGCGCAAGATTAAACCCATCAACATGATGGTAACGGGCAAATACAGGCTGGTGAGAATGATGCCGTGGGCAACCGGAAAGGCGATGAGCAATACGCCAACGCCAAGTACAATCCATGTTTCGTTGGCGTCCCAGAACGGTCCGATGGACGCGATCATCATGTCTTTTTCATCTTCTTCGGCCAGTGGCACCAAGAGGCCCACGCCAAGATCGTAGCCGTCGAGAATGACATAGATCAGCAGTGCCAATCCCATAATGCCCATGTAAATTATTGGTAGCCAATATTCCATTGCTCAGGCCTCCTTGTTGTTGGCTTGGGGTGTGCCGATAGCGTTTAGGCTTAACGACGCGGCGGGTTTGCGTGACAAATTGCGTACTGCGCCAATATACGAGGCCAGCAAAAAGCCGTAGAGCAATATATAGCCGACCAAGGTCCCGCCGACAGTGGCGCTGCTGTGATCAGCAACCACGTCTTGGACTTTGAGCACGCCGCTAACAATCCACGGTTGGCGGCCAATTTCGGTAACATACCAGCCGGCCAAAACCGCGACCCAGCCTGAAAAGGTCATGGCCGATAGGGCGTATAGCAGTGGCTTGGTCGGGATGTTTTTACCCCGCATTTGCCACGCACCCCACCAGGAAACAAGCAGCATTAGGCCACCCACTGCCAGCATCACCCGGAAGGACCAAAACACAATAGCAACCGGCGGATGCTCGCCTTCAAATTCATTCAGGCCTCTAACTTCGCCTTGGGGGTCGTGGGTTAGGATAAGGCTTGCCGCGTAGGGCACTTCAATCGCGTAACGGTTGGATTTGCTTTGTTCATCGGGCAGGGCAAAAATTGTAAACGGCGCGCCGTTCTCGGTTTCCCACACCGCTTCCATTGCCGCGATTTTAGCGGGCTGATGTTCAAGGGTATTTAAGCCGTGAAAGTCACCGACGAGGATTTGAATGGGCGCAAGTACAGCGGCCATCATGACGCCGGTTTTCATTACCTTCCACGTGGCTGGGCCGTCGACATTGCGCAAGGCGCGCCATGCGCTTACACCGGCAACCACAAAGGCGGAGGTCAGCATGCAGGCAATGAGCATGTGGAAAAAGCGGTAAGGGAAGGACGGGTTGAAGATAACCTCCATCCAGCTGTCGACCATGACCACGCCATCTTCTAGGTAGTAGCCGGTAGGGGTTTGCATCCACGAGTTAAGGCTGAGAATCCAAAAGGCCGACAAGGTGGTGCCAAAGGCCACCAGAAAAGAACTGATTAAATGCATGCGGTTAGACACGCGATCTTTGCCGAATAGCATGATGCCGAGGAACGAGGCCTCGAGGAAAAATGCGCTCAATACTTCATAACCTAAAAGGGGGCCGGCGACGTTACCGGCTTTTTCCATAAATCCCGGCCAGTTGGTGCCAAATTGAAAGCTCATGGTAATGCCAGATACCACACCCATGGCGAAGGTGAGGGCGAAGATTTTTACCCAAAAGAGATAGGCGTATTCCCATGCTTTGTCGCCAGTTTGTGTAAAGCGCAGGCGAAAAAACAACAGTATCCACGCCAAGCCAATGGAAATAGCGGGAAACAAAATGTGAAAACTGATGTTGGTGGCAAACTGAATACGCGCCAAAACAAAGGGATCGAAATCCATATTCATCCTCCTGGATTATGTGGCAGGCCTCGGGCGTGCGCTATGTGGCCTGTATGCCGTCCAATACTGACAATTACATGATGGAGAGCAAGGCCGGTGCCAGATCGTGGCGGTCGATCATGCTGATTTATAAGATATTGTTTTATATCAATAAAGTATTATTTCTAGGTGAGCTCAGTAGCTTTGCGCTAGTAATGCCCAGTATTAATTGTCATTATTGGCAAAATACTTAGACAAAATTGACAAAACTATGCAGTTGATCGCAAAAGATACTGATAAAAATGTCGCCCATATGCTGGACGGCTTCGCCTATCCCGCGATTCTGGTGTCGGCCGAGTATGAAATTTTGGCGACCAATGAGCTCTACGCCACCACGTTTGGCGAGATACCTCGCGATCGTGGCTCGCGCTGTTATGAAGTGTCTCACGGTTACCGAGTGCCCTGTGATCAGGCCGGTGAAAGCTGCCCCTTGGCGGCGTGCAAAAGCTCGGGGGTAAAAGAGCGGGTTATGCACATTCACACCACTTCGCGGGGCAAAGAATATGTCGATGTTGAAATGCTGCCTATCAATGGCGAAGACGGTGCGCTGCAATATTTTGTCGAGATTTTAAAACCCGTCAATATTGCCAGTGCCGAGTTCAGCACCGAGAATATGGTGGGTCGAAGCCCGGCGTTTAATAAATTAGTAGAAATGATTAATTTGGTCGCCAGTCGCGATACCTCGGTGTTGCTATTGGGTGAGTCTGGCACCGGTAAAGAGTTGGCGGCCAAGGCAATTCACGACGCCAGTCCACGACGAAGTCGGCCGCTAGTGACGGTCGAGTGCGCGGGCCTTACCGACACCTTGTTCGAAAGCGAGTTGTTCGGCCATGTTAAAGGCGCGTTTACCGGTGCGGTAACAAATAAGCCAGGCTTGTTAGAGAACGCCGAGGGTGGCACTTTATTCTTAGATGAAATCGGTGATGTGCCGCTGGGCATGCAGGTAAAGTTATTGCGTTTGATTGAAACCGGCAGCTATCGCGCGGTGGGTAGTACCCAGCTTAAGCGTGCGCACTTTCGTCTTATTTGCGCCACTCACAAAAACTTGATGGAGCAAGTTGCGCAGGGCAGCTTTCGTGAAGATCTCTACTACCGAATTAACGCATTTCCGATTGTATTACCCCCGCTGCGAGAGCGTAGCGAAGATGTTGGCATAATAGCAAAATCCATTTTAGGCAAGCTGAGTCCCGATGAAAAATACCGCCTGACCGACTCGGGTATTAAAATGCTCAGTGCTTGTCACTTTGCAGGCAATGTTCGAGAATTGCGTAATGTTTTGGAGCGCGCCACTATTTTTGCGAACTCCAATATTATTGATCTTAAGGTACTTGAGCGGTGCTTATTAGACACGGCGCCGCGTAACAAAATAGCAGAATCCGTCGTTTGGCAAGATTTGAAAACCCAAGAGGCGCGTTACTTAAATGACTTACTCAGTCATTGCCAGGGCAATAAAGCGCAGGCGGCGAAGATTGCGGGGATTAGTCTACGGTCATTTTACCGGAAATTAGATTTAGTGCGTGGCGACTAAATTACAAAATCTAACGGGATATATTTGCGGGTGCAGGGATAGATGATTACCTTAATTAAAATTCTATTTTTTGGCGGCGCAAGCTTGCTTACCCCAAAGCTGGTTGACTTAGTTGATAGCACAACACTCATTCAGCTCGCCGAGCCGATCAGCGCAATCACCGAACACGCGGCGTTAGAGATTGATGTGAGTTCCTATATTGTGGCCGACAATGAAGATGTTGCCGAAGAAGAATTTGTTCAAGTGTTTCCTGAGGCCTGCGTGAGCGCTCTGCTACACTCTAAGTATGGCGTGTCAGTCTATTTAGATCAGGTGGAAGGCATTTGGCTTAACGGCCAGAAATTACTGCGCTTGAGCGCGTCTACTGGCGTGCCGATTGGCGATAATTTCAATCGGCTTGAATTGCATGTGTGCAAGGAAATTCGGAAAACTACCCTGACGTGGCATAACCACGAAAAACCACAGTTCTTACGTTAGATGATTAGAATAAAGAGGTAGCTGGTCATGTACAGCGAGGCAATGCTGTTGTGTAACTTGTTGTTTGGCTCCATTGGCTTAGGGTATTTTATTTATGGCCGCAAGCAGGGCAATAAGGTTGTTCTGTATTCTGGTGTCGCCCTAGTGCTATATCCTTATCTGTTTAGTAGTGTTATTACTGTTGCGATTGTGGGCTTGCTGTTGATGAGTGTGCCGCGATTTTTACCCTGATACGCCGAGCTTTTTGGAGCTATTATGCTTGAAGTTATTCACAATTCTGGAAATCGTATTGATATCGCTCTCAACGGCAAAATTGACGCCGACGGAATGACAGCTGCCTTAGATGCCTTGATTAAAGAATCCGAAAATATTGAGGACGGCGTAATGCTATACCGCATCGAAGATTTTCAATTCCCATCGATCGCAGCGATTGCAGTAGAATTTGCGCGAATGCCAAAAATGCTAAAGCTAATGAAAAGGTTCAAACGCTGCGCGGTACTTAGCGACAAAAAATGGCTTAGACAACTCAGTGAAATTGAGGGGAAGTTGTTTCCCAATATCGAGATCAAGGCGTTTGAGTTTAATGATTTTGAGCGAGCCGAACTGTGGCTGAACTCAGAAGATTAATACTCGTTTTTCACGAATCTAATCGCGCCTTTGTGCAATGACGTAAACGTGGTTCTCTGGGAATTGATCAAGTTCAAGATGCATAATCGAAAGCCCCATGGTTAACAGTGTTTGGCAGTTCTCTTGGATACCAATTGAGCTGTAGTAAAAGGTGTCGTTATGCCATTGGTCAGTATGCTCGCCGTAGTCATCACCAAAACTGTAAATTAGTACGCCTTGTGGATTTAATTTCCCACACAATTTTTTGAGCACGGGCGTGTGCATGTGAAAGGGTAAATGAAACAAGCTATCCCACGCGACGATGAAGTCGAAGGCCTCGCTACTTTCCCATTCATTAATGTCAGTATGTATAAAGGGTTGTTGAGGGTGGTTTTGGCGTGCGATTTTAATCATCTCGGCGGATACATCTAATCCCTGCACCGAATAGTTTTTGTTCTCCAAGATGCGAATAAATCGCCCGCCCGCCCCACAGCCAACATCCAGTGCTTTCCCGCCATCGGCACGAAATCCGAGTGCCCGTTCGAGCTGTGCTATGCCGTAATGTGAACCGTGGTGCTGGGTATGCCACCACTGGGCAATATTGTCGTATTTTTTACCAAGTATGTTCGGGTCCATATTCCTAGTCTCTGAGAAATAATCCGTCAATCACCCGCGGCGCTGAGAATGGCTGAATCCCTAGGAATTCAGCGCTTGATGATTTTCTCGCAGTCGTGGGTCGAGCAATCGCAGTGGTTTGCAGAAGATAAAAAATGCGATGGCGACCAAGATCACTAAAACACTGGCCAGTGAAACGGCAGTGGTTACCCCGTAGGCGTCGGCGACCATCGACATGGGGAGGGTACCCATTGGCGTTACGCTGAACGACATCATCATAAAACTAGAGATGCGGCCGCGCACTTCGTCGGGAACCATCATCTGGATCGAGGAGTTGTTTAAGGTATTGAATACGCTGGCAAAGCCATCGGCGAGAAATATCATTGGCAGCGCCAGTAAAAACCAGGGGCTGTTGGCAAAGGCAAACAGGGCGATACCAAAGCAGATGATCGAGGTCATCATTCTGGGGAGTCGTGGTTTGGTTTTGCCGAGGCCGGCAACATAGAGTGCGCCAAATAGGCTGCCCGCGCCGCCTACCGCGTACATTAGCCCTAAGCCAGAGGGGCCAACTGGCCAAACTTCATTACTGAAGACAACCAATAGTGATTGAAAGGGCAGGGCGAGAAACATCGGAACAATACCAAATAACAGCATGCTCAGGATGAGGCGGTTATCGGTAACGTAGCGAAAGCCCTCCATCAAATCGTTCACCACTGATTTTTGTACTTTTCCGTGGTGAGACTGGCTGTGCTGCACGCCAAACAGACAGCATAGCGCGACGATATAAAGAATAACGCCTGCTGTATATGCGCCAGCAAGGCTGGTAATAGCGACGATAACACCGGCCAAAGTCGGCCCCAAAATACGGGTAGCGGCCATGCCGCCCATGGATAGCGCCATGGCGTTTTGCAATCCTTGCTTGCCAACAACGTCAACCACAATGGCTGTTTGCGCGGGCATGGTTAGAGGGATTACGCAGCCCATTAACGCGGAGCTGCAGAGCAGTTGCCAAAACTCTAAATTGCCGGTGACAAACAGGCTGAGTATGCTTAGCTCAGCGAGTATTAATACACTTCGGCCACACATAATGAGGCGTCGGCGCTCAAAGCGGTCTGCCATTACGCCGCCAAACGGCGACAGCAAAAACATGGGTATGGCGACGGTAAAACTGACTAATCCGAGGTAAAAGGCGCTTTGCGTCAACTCGTAGGTAATCATTGAGCGCACCAATATTTGTCCCTGCATGGCGAGCATAAACGTCATATTACTGGCGAAGAGCCAGCGATACCGAGGATTCTGGAAAGAAGTAAAAATACCTCTCGATGCGGTCTTCGTCATAATAAATCGATGTCGTCAGTGAGCCGGAACCGGGCTGTGCGGTATACAAATAATAACCCGCTAGTTTGACAGGCTAAGGCGCGGCAGTCGAAATATCTTTCAGTGCTAGCTCTGTTAATCAGTCACGACGGGAATTGCGTGGGGTATAGGACGCTGATTTGCGCTCCGGCATTTCTATGACTACTGTCAATAGAGAGCATCAATACAGTAAAACTATCATGCCAATCGAATATTATGATTTTAGACTATTGTCTGATGTTGTTATGGTGGTGCTGTACCGAAACAAATGCCTTAGGCGTGGTCAGAGATGACATGCGCCTTTGCGATAGTAAGAACCACAGGGCTTATTCCCTGATCACTTCTCCCTCGGTGGGCGTATACAGCCGAGGAGTTAAAGACCAACACCAATACATTGGAGAGAACTATGAGCGCAAATAACAATGATTCTGGCAGCACGGGTAAATGTCCCTTTATGCACGGTTCGCGAACGCAAGTTGGCGGCGAGAGCACCGCAAATCAAGACTGGTGGCCGAATCAACTTAATATCAAAATCCTCCACCAGCACGCCCCCAAGAGCAACCCGCTGGGTGCCGACTTTAACTACGCTGATGAGTTTAATAAGCTCGATCTAGCCGAGATCAAGCGCGATCTCACCAATCTCATGACGGACTCCCAAGACTGGTGGCCAGCCGATTACGGTCACTACGGGCCATTCTTTATCCGTATGGCCTGGCACAGCGCAGGCACCTACCGTATAGGCGACGGCCGTGGCGGTGCGGGCGCAGGTGCCCAGCGGTTTGCGCCACTGAACAGCTGGCCCGACAACGGCAACTTAGATAAAGCGCGCAGATTGCTGTGGCCTATAAAGCAGAAGTACGGCAATAAAATCTCCTGGGCCGACCTGATGATTTTGACCGGCAACGTGGGGCTGGAATCCATGGGTTTCGAGACTTTTGGTTTTGCGGGTGGCCGTGCCGATATCTTTGAGCCAGAGGAAGACATCAACTGGGGTGCCGAGCGTGAGTGGCTGGGTGACAAACGTTATAGCGGCGAGCGCGATCTAGAAAACCCCCTTGCTGCAGTGCAAATGGGTTTGATCTATGTCAATCCAGAAGGCCCCAATGGTCAGCCCGACCCCCTTGGCTCAGCGCGGGATATTCGCGATACCTTTGCGCGCATGGCCATGGACGATTATGAAACCGTTGCCCTCGTTGCCGGTGGTCATACCTTTGGTAAAACCCACGGCGCCGGTGACCCAGACAAAATGGGCCCTGAGCCAGAAGCGGCAGCGATTGAAGAGCAGGGCCTAGGCTGGAAAAATAGCCATGGCACCGGCAAAGCGGGCGATACCACCACCAGTGGTTTAGAGGGCGCGTGGACGCCAACGCCAATCGAATGGGATAACAGCTATTTTGATACCTTGTTCGGCTATGAGTGGGAACTGACCAAAAGCCCTGCGGGTGCCCAGCAGTGGACCCCAAAAGGTGACGCCGCCAAAAATACCGTGCCTGATGCGCATGACCCAGAAAAACGTCACGCACCAATGATGTCGACGGCGGATATTGCACTGCGCGAAGACCCCGCGTACCGCAAAATATCGAAGCACTTCCATGAAAATCCGGCGGAGTTTGCCGACGCCTTTGCCCGCGCGTGGTTTAAATTAACACACCGCGATATGGGCCCCGTGGCGCGCTACCTCGGCAGCGAAGTACCCGCCGAGGAACTGATTTGGCAAGACCCACTGCCAGCGGTAGAGTATGAACTGGTGAACAGCGCCGATATTGCCGAGTTAAAAAGCAGTATTTTGGCTACGGGTTTGTCGGTGTCTGAACTGGTTGCAACCGCATGGGCTTCCGCGTCTACCTTCCGTGGCTCTGATATGCGCGGCGGTGCCAATGGCGGTCGGGTTCGTTTAGCGCCGCAAAAAGATTGGGCGGTAAATCAGCCCACGCAATTAGCGAAGGTCTTGCGCCAGCTCGAAGCTGTGCAAAGCGCATTTAATGCGGCGCAGTCGGGCAACAAGCAGGTGGCGATTGCTGATCTAATTGTACTGGGCGGCGTGGCGGCGATTGAGGCGGCGGCACAACGCGCTGGACACAGTGTCAGCGTGCCCTTTACACCGGGCCGCAGTGATGCGTCGCAGGAGCAAACCGATGTCGACTCTTTTGCACCATTAGAGCCGGTCGCCGACGGCTTCCGTAATTACCTTAAAAAGCAGTACAGCGTCAGTGCCGAGGAACTGCTGGTCGATAAAGCGCAATTACTGAACTTGAGCGCGCCGGAAATGACCGTGCTGGTGGGTGGTATGCGGGTGCTTAACGCCAATATTGAACAAGCGCAGCACGGCGTATTTACCGACAAGCCTGAAACCTTGAGCAACGACTTCTTTGTGAACCTGCTGGATATCCAAACCACTTGGACGCCAACAGAAGATGCAAATGTCTTCGAGGGCCGTGATCGTAAAACCGGCGCAGTGAAGTGGACCGCAAGCCGCGTCGACTTGGTGTTCGGCTCTAACTCACAGCTGCGAGCAACGGCAGAAGTCTATGGCAGCAGCGATTCTCAAGCGCGGTTTGTGCAGGACTTTGTCGCCGCTTGGGCGAAGGTGATGGATGCTGATCGCTTTGATCTAGCTTAATTATTAGGGAGAAAAATTCGGGCATGGCGATAAGCGCTGTGCCCGATTTTTTGGTATGGACTAAAGTGTGAGTCAAGCGCTGGATTTTATTGTCTAAGACCCGCTGCATAGGAGAAATGTCATTTCGAATTTGGCGATCGACGTAGTTCTCGTGTTGAGCACTACTACAGCCACTAGGAAATAGTATGGCCACCTTCAAATTAACACGTGGTTTCGTCTTGCTAGCGTTGGCGATGCCGGTCACCTTTATATTCACACCTGTACATGCCCACGACATTAGCGAACAGCGTATTCCTGCAAAAGAATGGCGCTTGTCTGAGCAATTAAGCGTGTCAGCTGATTTTATTAAATTCGATAAGGACAAAGTCTATTTGGCTGACAATCATCATCAGCTTTTGTCTTTTGATTTGTCTGAGTTTTCACGTGCTGATCAAGACTATATTTTACACAAGAATGAGCAAATTAAAGCGATTAATCAGTTGGCATTAAGTCGAGTACCAGCAAGGCAAAACATGACGACCGCCCATAGCGCTGATTTAACAAGTAATATTAATAAAACCAGCGTCCCCGCCAATGATATTGCGTTTCTAACGTCGATATTCTCTAAATTTGAAAATGTAACAACGCGTCATGACAATAAATATTTCTATATTGAATCCAATGGCATTCCCACTCATGAAATGATGACCGGTATTACCAGCTGGCAACAACAAGTGCCAATTGATCATGACTATTCCGGTGATAACAGCTGGGCCATACCACTGCGTCCAGAATTGGCAGAAAAGCCATTATCAACGCAAAAAAACTTTATGAAAGGTGCGATCGCAATCGGTGTGAATGGCATCCCCATTTTTAATCCACTCAATAATCGTGGTGAAGATGCCTTGGCGTTTGGCGAGCTGGATAACTGGGGCGGTCATTCTGGGCGAGCTGACGATTACCATTACCACATTGCACCAACTCACTTACAGTCACAAGTTGGTGAAGGTAAGCCCATTGCTTATGCGCTAGACGGCTTTCCTGTATACGGCCCTGTCGATGGCGTGCCTCGCGGAGAGCTAGATGAATATCTAGGTAAGTTTGCAGAAGACGGTAGTTATGAGTACCACGCAGTCTCTGAATTCCCGTATCTCATTGCCGGTTTGCGCGGCAAAGTCGATATTAATCCACGGACCAAAGCGCCTGAAAACGAAATTGCCCCGCAAGCGCATACGCGTGGTGTTCGTCCAGACTTACAGCCCTTAAGAGGTGCCGTGATTACCGGTTTTAAGATTATTAGTCCAAGACAGTACAGCCTAAGTTATACGCAAAATGGTAATCCGTATCAGCTTAATTACAGTTGGGGCGAGGGCGAAAGCAGTAAAAATTATACCTTTGATTTTGTTGGTCCAAATGGTACACGCACTGAAACCTATCGCCGCAAATAGGCTAGGGATCTACGCTAATTTAAGAAATTTAGGGAAACAGAATGAAGCTTCCACTGATAGCCACTATATTAACCGCTGCCTTTATTGCCGCGTGCAGCCAAACAGATCTAGCTGCTACCGTAGCCACAAATAGCTATGAGGGCAGCGCGAGTCTTAGCCGTGGGCTTGCCAAAACAGAAATAGAAAATGTGTATGTGTGTGAGCGAGGTCGTAAAACCGACATTGGCTCGATAAACTCAAGTGATGGTAAAACGTGGACTGTGCCAGCGGCAACACATTTATTAGATACGGAATTTCCTATCGCGTCTGATTTAAATAATCCCTGTAATGGCAATTCATACCACACCGCAATCGAGGCCCTAGGCAAGCTTGATGGTTCAGATATTATCGAAGTGAATGCTGACGGCGAGGTGTACACCGCCTATATCTTTGCAGATAACTATTTCGAAATGTATATCAATGGCATTGCCGTTGGCCGTGACCCCGTTCCTTTCACTCAATTTAATTCCAATATTATACGTTTCAAGGCAAAGCCACCGTTCACTGTTGCCATGCACTTAGTAGATTGGGAAGAAAATCTAGGCATAGGTTCAGAAAGTAATAGAGGCTCACAATTCCACGCCGGTGACGGTGGTGTCGTCGCTGTTATCAAAAATGAGGGTGGCAAAATAATTGCTAAAACAGATGAAAATTGGAAAGCACAAACTTTTTACACCGCGCCCATTCGCGATTTAGCCTGTGTTAGCGAGTCTGGCTCAAAACGTCTATCTAATAATTGCAGTACAACTCCTAGCCGTGAGCAAAATGGGTCTGCCGATTATGCATTGCACTGGGCATTGCCCGAAAATTGGCAGCAAAAAGACTTTGATGATTCTAACTGGCCAAGTGCCACGAGCTATACTAATAACGAGATTGGTGTAGATAATAAACCTGCGTACACCAATTTCACTGACATTTTTGATGACACCCAATTAGATGCGCTGTTTATTTGGTCATCAAACGTGGTACTCGACAATGAAGTGATTGTGCGTTATCAGGTAGACGGTTTATAAAGACTAAGCACACAGTTATTTACATGGATAAATAAAGATAGAAATTTAGTAGGCAATCCACAGTTTGTTTATCGCTATATTGATATTGCAATACAGGCTAATATGTTTCTCTACTCTTACCGTTGTGAAGCCCGATCGCTGATGGCTGAATTAAATGCCCACTCAGAGTTTCGTTCCTACAGCGGTCGAAGGAATACCAAATTAATTTTGTGGTCTGAATTATGGAATCCTATTCAAATGAACAAGTTTCCCTCGATAAAATGAAATCCTTACACCTATCATTTTTTGTCGTTTGTACGCTCACTCTCTTGGTATTGGCTGGTTGTTCGAACAAGTCTGTAGATGAGCCTGCAGAGCACCGTGTGCAGAAATCGCCGGTTGACTTATTTATGCCCGGCGCGCTTGCACAAGACGTTGAGATTGTGGATTGCACTCTGTCGGATGGAACGCTCACGTCTTGCTACAAGATCACCGTGGTAGGCACACCCACTGACCACAAGGTGGGGCCTTTTTGCCCGAGAACCACCTCGGCGACAGCGGATGAGGTCGGTATCTGGCTGGACGGTGAAAAGCTCTACGACGTAACCGGCGAATTTATTCTTAATCTGCCCACAATCTACAACGACGATCATTGGATGCTCCACGACGCCCAGGGAGATGTTCGCGTAACCAAGACCAAGGAGGCGTTTGAGGCGGCTGCACGGCCTGATGTAGCTGAAGAGTATGAGAATTACTGCGTTGAAGGACGCATGGAATGGCTCGAAGGCGGAAAGCCCGTCACGACCACCGTGCAGATCCCTATTTCTCCGGTAGCGATGGACGTTCCTACCCCAGCCAGAGCGCCACTCGGGGTGACCTTCAACGGCGTTCGCATTGACGCGGCTGCCCCCGTCGATGCAATTCTTGGTGCGTACACCATCGCTGCATTCGACGACTGTGGAGGCCACGTGAATCCCTTTGAGGGTTATCATGTGCATGCGGCAACCGGTTGCGGAGAGGTAGGTGAAGCGCTACAAGGTGAAACGCCAGCGTTCGCGATCGCGATGGACGGCTACCTGATTCACAGCGGCCAAGACCGTGATGACTTAGACGCGTGTAACGGGCACACCACTGAGGAATATGGCTATCATTATCATGCCCGTCCCGCTGAACTCAATGGCGTCTTAAGTTGCTATATGGGGGCGATTGTTCAGGGTGCCCAGGGCGAGCCGCCGCGCGGTGGCCCTCCTGGTGGTAGGCCTCCGCGCGGCGCAGGACCAGCCCCTGCGGATGCGGGTTCTGCGCCCCCAGTGCCGCATGACCATCATTAGTGTCATAAGTCGGTGCGTCAATCATTCTGATAGCGGAGATTTCCGATGCCGCGTTCTGAATATCTGAGACAAGGCCCCATACGGTATCGGGCTTAGCTGCGATCTGTGTCGTGCGTTTTGCGAGCAATGTGATAATTTAGGCTCCTCTCACTTACTCCCAGAAATCATCGCTAAGTCTCAGGTAGACGTTTCAAGTTCAGCGATATTCAACGCCACCAACACACTGTGTGGCCGATGCAATGCGCTTATTATAAATTTCCATGAGCAAAGTAACTCGTCATGCCGGACTTGATCCGGCATCTGCTTTGGTAAGCGTGAACGGCTTGGTTGGTATTAGATTCTGTATTTAGTGCAGATTGATGCTGTGGCATCTGGCTTCTGTTGTGATGAGGCGGTCATGCCGTATTTAAATCACGGCATCTTCTTTCAGTTCTACTAGGCGATCATTCGTTATTCCAAGCAGTGTCCTTAAAATTTCATCGGTGTGTTGCCCGAGTTTTGGCCCCGGCCATTGGGTGCCGCCGGGGGTGCCGACTAATTTTGGCGCCATGCCGGGAATGGTCACCGAGTCGCCGTCGACGTCGATTTTTTCAAATAAACCCCGCGCCTGAAAATGCGGATCTTCGGCCATGTCTTGGGCATTGTAAATTGGGCCAACGGGGACGCGCACGGCTTCTAGCTGGTCGATGACGGCTTGTATTGAATGCTGTGAACACCAATCGGCAATGGCGGTGTCGATCTTCACTTGGTGAATAACCCGACCGGCGTTGTCGCTCATGGCGGGATCGTTGGCAAAGTCGTCGCGGCCAATAGTGGTCATTAGCCGCTTAAAGATGGAGTCGCCGTTGCCACCAATAATGACGTATTTATCGTCGCTACAGCGGTAGGTATTGGTGGGCACAATGCCGGTGAGGGTGGTGCCAGAAGCTTCGCGGATAATGCCTTCGGCGGCGTATTCGGGCACCACCGATTCCAGCATATTGAACATGGTTTCGTAGAGGGCAACATCGACAACTTGGCCTTTGTGTACGCCGCGCTCTTTGGCATTGAGTGCCATGAGTATACCGATAATGGCATGCAGCGAGGCAATGCTGTCGCCCAAGCTGAGGTTGGGCCGTACCGGCGCTTCGCCGGGAAAACCATTTAAGTGACGAAATCCGCTAATGCCTTCGCACACCGAGGCAAAACCGGGTTTGTCGGCATAGGGGCCGGTTTGGCCGTAGCCAGAGATGCGGGTGTAAACCAAATCGGGATTCTTGGCTTTTAAGTCGTCGGGGCCGAGATGCCATTCTTCCATCACACCGGGTCGGAAGTTCTCCACTAATACGTCGCAGTGTTCAGCAAGACCGCGCACCAGTGCTTGGCCATCGGGGTGACGTAAGTCGACGGTAAGGGATTTTTTGTTGCGGCCAATGCTATACCACCACAGCGAGGTGTCGCCCTTCATGCTGCGCCAGCGGCGAATAGGGTCGCCAATACCTGGTGGTTCTATTTTTATAACCTCGGCGCCAAAGTAGGCGAGCATGGCGGTGGTGAAAGGGCCGGCGATGAGTTGTCCGAGTTCTAGAATGCGAATGCCCTGAAGCGGGCCGGTGTTGGTATTTACTTCTGTCATTGTGTTGCTCTTGTTATGGGCGGTTGCGGCCGAGCTGATCGTGGCTGGAAACCCATTCGTCAGAGACGATGGCCGCGGCGAGGGAGAGGTCACCAGCCAGTACGGTGGCGCCAATTATTTCTGTTAATTTACGGGCTTTACCCTGGCCATAGCAGTCCATGATCTCTAGGCATTCGCGCTGGGTTGGCAGGCCGGTGCCGCCACCATAGCTGGCACAGATAATCGAGGGCAGGGTGACTGAGTAATACAAGTCACCGGCAGGGGTGAGGTCCATAAAGGCAATGCCAGTGTGGGATTCCACAACGTTGGCTTCGTCTTGGCCGGTGGCAATAAACATTGAGGCTATGCCATTGGCTGAGTGCGGGCCGTTATAGGCGGAGCCCGCCAGTATCGAGCCAAGGATAGTGCGCTGGCGCAGGCGTACCATGCGCTCAGGGTCGGCGCGCATCAGGTCTTTAAGTACGTCTTTACTGATCGTCGCTTCCGCAACCACTTTTTTACCGCGACTGTGCAACAGGTTCATGTGAGAGTGTTTTTTGTCGGTTTCGATTCCACAGGAAAGCGAGAAATTTTCAATAACGCCAGGGTAGTTACCCAGTATCCACTGACAGGCTTTATGGGTGGCCTTGCCGGTCATATTCTGCCCAGCGGCGTCGCCGGTGCTGTAGTTAAAGCGCGTAAATAATTTATTGGCGATAACCCAGGATTGAATGTTTTGTAGCTTACCAATCGAGGTGGTGCTCTCTGCCTGTGCGCGAATTGCGGCTAACTCTTGTTCGAGCCATCCTGAGAAGTGCAGGGCTTCACGAGCGCTGGCAAACTCGAACAACGGCGCGCGCTGCATGGATTCGCCAGTGACCGTTACGGTGGCGCCACCGGATTCTGAAATTACGCGCATGCCTCGGCTATACGAGGCAATTAAAGTGCCTTCAGTGGTCGCCATGGGCACGTAAAAGACCCCTTGCGCATGTTCGCCGTTAATTAAAAATGGGCCGGCGACACCAACGGGCATTTGCACCACGCCAATAAAGTTTTCGGCATTGCCTTCGACAAGGCTTGGGTCAATAGAATAATGGCCGGTGTGTTTGAGGCTGACGCCGGTTTCGGCCTCAATAAATTCCCGCCGTTGTTTGGCTGCGGCTTCGGAATAATTATCGTCTTTTATGCGAGGTATGGGTTTGCGTATGCTCATGTTTGTTTCTCTTATTATTGTGAAAAGTCGACGGTGATAAACGGAAGTCCGGTTCTGGTGTCAGTCGAAAATTAATAACTGACTTGTCAGCAGATTATCGGTGGGAGGCAATTTTCCGACTTCCGACTTCCGACTTCCGACTTCCGACTTCCGACTTCCGACTTCCGACTTCCGACTTCCGACTTAAGCGGCAATCTTGGTGGTTTCTCCTTCGCTGCGGGCAATAATTACTGCTGCGCAGGAGTCACTGAATACGTTTACGGCTGTCCGCAGCATATCGAGTACACGGTCGGTAACTAAGAGCAGGCCAATGCCTTCCAAAGGCAGGCCAATTGCGCCGAGAATAACCGAGATCGCGACTAAGCTCGCGGCGGGAATACCGGCAACGCCAATGGACGTGAGCAAGGCGATCATAACAATGGTGAATTGCTGAACAAAGCCAAGTTCTAAACCATACACCTGGGCAATAAACATGGCGGCGACGCATTCATAAAGCGCGGTGCCGTCCATATTGACCGTCGCGCCCAGCGGCAAGACAAAGCCGCTAACTTGTTTGGAAACACCGGACTCTTCCTGAATACTTTTTAAGGTGAGCGGCAGGGTTGCTGAGCTGGATGCCGTTGAAAACGCGGTCAGCAGCGCGGGCGTCATGGCGGCATAGTGTTTTTTGGGGCTAACGCCGCCCACATAGCGGAGCAGCAATGGCAGGGCGACAAAGGCGTGAATCATCAGTGCCAGTAGCGCGGTAAAGAAAAACAGCAGCATGGGTTTGAAGGCGGCAAACCCAGTAATAGCAACGGTTTTGGCGACCAGACCAAACACGCCGAGGGGCGCGAATTTCATTACCCACATGGTGATGGCGGTCATAATATCCATGACGCCCTGCCAGAAATGCATCAGGGTGGACGCGTGTTCCGATTTGCTGCGGGCCAAGAAAAAGCCAAACAATAAGCTAAAAAAGATCAATCCAAGCATTTGCCCGTCGGCGGCGGCGGCCACCACATTGGTCGGCACCATGCGCACAAATACTTGCACAACATCGCTCATACCGCGGCCTTCGACCTTGGCTAAGGTGTCGGTGAGTTCTGGGTCACTTGTGCTAATAGAGGCGGCCAAGGCCTGATTGTCGCCACTGCCGGGGGCAATGACATTGACCACTGCCAAGCCGATAAGAATGGCGATTAAGCTGCTACTGGCGTAAAACAGCAGGGTTTTTCCACCGAGTTTTTCGAGCTTATCGCCGCCAACACCCGCCATGCCGCTAATAATAGACGACACCACCAATGGCACGATTAGCATTTTTAAGGCGTTGAGAAAAATGGTGCCGAGGAAGGTGTATACGGCAATAAACGACAGGCCGCCAATATTTGCGCTGGGGCCGCCTAAAACTCCGGCCAAGACTGCAAGGAGAATCGCGATGGCAATTTGCCAGTGCAGAGGAATATTGCGCATGGGCTATTTACTCTTTGTTATCAGTGACTGAGTGTATAGCGTTTAACTTTAGCATGGCTATGTCAGAAGTTGCGTCCCTGACACCACATTACACTCAAAACTTGAGTGTAATGTGGTTTTCTATTTTTCGCGCGATGTTAAGTGGCAGCGGGACGAATAAATTAAGCCTTTGTCGCTGTTCCATAGTACATATAGCCAGCGATTCGCGGTGCGTCATCAACATAGCACTGCTCTAGGGTCTCTATTTTAAAGCCGCAACTGGTGATGAGATCGGGGATGGGGCGATTGAGGTGACAGCCACCGGCCAGTTTCTTCCACACTGGGGTGACGCGGTTTTGCCAATTTTGAATATTGCGGTCTGGCGCCAAGCCGTGCTCGCAGAACAGTAATTTACCTCCGGGCTTGAGTACGCGACGCATCTGCTGCAAGGCCTGCTGCCAGTCGGGAATAGTACAGAGGGTGTAAGTGAGCAATACCGTGTCGACGCTATTGTCTTCCAAAGAGATGTCTTCGCCGTTTAACGTTAGCCATTTTACTTTAACGTCGGCTTTTTTAAGATTGCCTTGGGCCTTTTTACGCATGCCTTCCGAGGGTTCGAGGCCCCACACAAAGTCGACGTTTTCGGCTTTATAAAAGGCGAGGTTGATCCCGCTGCCCATGCCTACCTCAAGTACTACGCCGGTTGCGAGCGGCACGATTTTGGCACGAAGCGCCATGACGGGTGGGATTGAGCACACTTTGTCGATGACGAAGGGAAGTATTTTATTCTCGTAGAAACCCATATTGTTCTTCCTATAGCGCATTTCGGCGCTGCCTAAAATTGATATGCGAGTATTCCACAATATCGCAGATTGACAAGATATGTTTTCATTGTGAACATAACTGCACAAATATTAATAAATGTGTTTTTAGATGAATTCTCGACGAATGTCTTTGCCGGGGAGTCATATCGGTTTCTTATTAGTGGTGAATCAATGAAATATCCTCGTATTCTTGTGCTGGGCCTTGCGGCTTCTCTTGCTGCCTGCGGTGGTTCCAGTAGTTCGTCGTCGGGTTCATCGAGCGCGTCGACCTACGTAACGGAAGCTTTTACGACTGACGCCGCAACGGATTTGGCCGCCTTTGAGATTGCTGGGCCAATGGACATTAACCCTATGTGCGTGCAAGACACCGCGTCTAATTTGCCCCTGCCGGAAGGTTTGCTGGTGTATAAGTCGGGCGAAGAGCCAACGAAGCTCGTGGTATTTGCTCACGGTATTGGCCACACGGTGCGCCAAAGTTGGTTGCCACACATGACCCGCGAAATTCGTCTCGCGCAAAAATTTGAGAATAGTCCTGGTGGCGTTGCCTTTGTTGCCACGGATTATCGTGACAATTTGGGCTTTCCCACTCTGCGTGGCGCTCACGACACCATTGCTGCCACCCTGCATGCCATGAAGAAGTTCCCCAGTATCGAAACGGTATATATGTTCGGCGTGTCGATGGGTGGCTCCATTTCTGGGACCGCGATTGTCGAGTCGACCGCCGTGACGGAGGATGGCAGCTCGCTATACGATTATTGGCTGGATGTTGAGGGCGTAAGCCAGTTGATCGAGACCTATACCGAAGCGGCCGCGGTGGCGTCAATGTCGGAAACTGCTGCGCAGGCGCAAGCTGGAATTGAGCGCGAAACCGGTGGTAATCCGCTGTTGTGCCCGCTGGCGTATCAGCGTCGCTCACCCGCATATCACGTGGCAGAAATGCAGCTGGGCGGATTGCGTGCGGCTACCGTCGTGCACGCGATAAACGACGGCCTGGTTCCCCACAATCAGGGCCGAGTAATGGCCTCGGGTTTGACTACGGCTGGTATTCCAACGCAATTTTTTACCGTTGTTGGTATTCCCGAGTACCAAGATCCGGGTACTACAGGCACCGGTACCTTGGGCGCGGGTGACCTCGATCCCTACCTAAATCTAGCGGGTCATGGCTCTGAAGCTCAGGCATACCACCCGGTGATGCGAGTGGCGTTTGAGAATATGCGCAAGATGCTCGACGGCACCTACAACGAAACAGTGCCGTATTTTGAGTGCGTGATTGACCCGAATATACCCACAGACAGCTGTGTTGTAGATCAAGCACAGCCTTAATACCGCCAATGAATAAGCGCTGAGCCTTTAAATGGGTACAGCGCTTATTTTGTAACTTCATTGACCGCGCTAAAAGTCGGTGACTATACTCAGTTTTTAATAGTCCCCAATTTTGGCGCCAGTTCATGGATGAGAGTATACATTTTCGTGCCTTTGGCATTACTGATGTCGGTCAAGTGCGCGAACACAATGAAGACGCTATCGGCCTTGTGGTAGAGCAGGGCTATATGGTCGTCGCCGATGGCATGGGCGGTCACAATGCCGGTGAAGTTGCGAGTGCGATCGCGATTGATGAAGTACGCCAATATCTTTCCCTTGCTAGCCGACCTGAGCCTAGCGCCGAAAATGCTATCTATTCCCTCGAAACCCTCCATCTGCGCGACGCGGTGATTACTGCGAATAACGCGATACTTGAGGCAGCCAAGCGCGACGACGCGCGCAAAGGCATGGGTACAACCCTTGTGGGGATGCAGTTTAGCGGTAATCGCGCGGCCATTGCCCATGTTGGGGATTCGCGCTTATACCGCTTTCGTGAAGGGTTTTTGGATCAACTCACCACTGACCACACTCTGGTTCAAGAGTGGCTGACGCGTAAGCTGTACACCGAAGAAGAAGCGCGTAACGCCAAGAACAAAAACGTGATTACGCGGGCGCTTGGCTTGGTTGAAGACCTAGAAGTCGATTTATTGGAAGAACTGGTTCGCAGTAACGATGTATACCTGCTGTGCTCAGATGGCCTGAGCGGTATGCTCGAAGACGATGAAATTGCCAAGGTGCTCGGTGAGCATGGCAAGGAACCGGAAACGGCAACAATGTTCCTGCTAAACATGGCGAATGCAGCCGGCGGCAAGGATAATATTTCTATTATTATAGTGTGTGTCGACGAGGTGGTCGCCGGGCAAGACGAAGCGTCAGACGAAACGCTTGACTGGTTCGACTAGGTAAATAGCTCAGTAACGGATAGGAATTATGGCAAAGCTGGTTCTCAGTTTTCAGGGTAGAGTGATTGAGGATTTTCCTCTCGACAAAGAGCGGGTCACGATTGGCCGGGCGGCTGACAACGATATCTGCATTGAAAATCTTGCGGTGAGTGGCCGCCATGCGGCCGTAGAAACCTTTAATAATGATAGTTTTTTGGTCGATCTAGGCAGCACCAATGGCACGACAGTGAACGGCAACCCCGTCACGCGCCATGCTCTGCGCAGCGGCGACTACATCACTATTGGTAAGCATTCACTTACCTATCACGGCGTCCAACGTCCTGCAGAAGTAGACGATGAGGTCGAAAAAACCATCGCAATTCGCCCCGCGATGCGCAGCACCGAACCGGCGCCAGTTGCCATGCTTGGGTATTTGCGGGTGCAAAATGGTGGGGCTGCCGGCCGAGAAATGGTACTGAGCAAAGCGCAGACCAAATTAGGTAAAGCGGGCTTGCAAGTCGCGGCAATTAGTCGACGTCAGCAAGATTACTATTTGGAGCATATCGAAGGCCAAGACGGCCGTACCCCGATTATTAACGGTGTGCAGATTGGTTTACAGCCACGAAAATTAGAGCATGGCGACACCTTGGAAATCGCCAATACCCGCTTGGGTTTTGAGTTGCGGCCAGAATAGTACCTCGCGGGCTATTAATAAAACCGTGAAGACATAAAAAAAAGGGGAGCTATCTAGCTCTCCTTTTTACGTTTGCTTGTCGCTCGCCGTGTGAAATTGACCGCGTTTACACCGCGCGGTAAAGTTAAAACTCAGTTTTTTTGCTTCACTTTTAATAGAGTCCTCATTTAAATGCCAGTTTTTCTCTTGAAAACCAAGCCGTTGGTGCGTGTTTTATTCTGTGTGCTGTGCCTGACTTTTATTTCAGCGTACACAAGCTCTACCTATGCAGACAGTAGCGATATGAGGGCGAACTTAGAGCGCAAGAACGAGTTGATTATTCAGGCCTTGATTGAGAGGGGAGAGTTAAGCGGCGACGCGCCGGACCCTGTAATGATAAATACACTGCGCACCTATGTAGCGAATATTGCCGATGATCAACTCGAAAAGACCTTAGCGGATATTGAAAACGGGCTTGCTTCGCTAGAGGAAGAGATTGCGCAGTTGAAGGCATCTCCTCAGGTTGCTGAAGATGCTAAGGGTGAGGACGGCGACGTGGAGAATTTACGCAGCCAATTTTATGAGCTGTATTCAAGGTGCAGTAACATATTTAAGCGGTATAAAAAAAGGTCAGTCATTTTTAAGAGTAGTCCCTGCTCAGAATATGAAGATCGCGTTGAAAGTAGGATATGGAATGCAGACGGTGAGCGAGAAAAAATAGTGGTATACCAAGAGGGTGTCATTACCCTTGGAGAAATAACAACAAAAATGGCGAAAACAGAATCTGCCGACTTAGAACGCATTTACGAGCAAGTTAAATCCTTTAATGCGAGGCATGCCAAGTTACAGGTGCTAGCGGCAGAGCGCGAAAGCATAAAGCAGAGCATGGCGCCTATTATTGAAAATATGAATGAATACCAAGCTAAAGCAGAATCGTATATGGACGATGCGAACTTAAATTGTAGGGCAGAGCCGGTTGATTTTGATTGTGGAAACCGATGTGAACAAAGAGTTAAAGATCCCATTTTTGGCACTTATCGAAATGAACCGGATAGGCAGTGTTTAGAGAGTTGCAACTATCAGGAACGACGTGCGACAGATGATCTCAATGAACAAATTGACGAGTGTATTGATGAACGGGATTGGGCTAAAGAGAAGTTGGAAGATATAGAATCTAAATACAATAGCGAGCGAGCGCGTGGATTGGCTTTGTCCAATCAGCACGATCAGATCAATGATGAATTAAAATTGCTTATCGATAGGAATAAAGAAGTCGTTGTGGAATTGGATTCGTTTTTAGGTAAATTACCCCCCGATATTTTTTATGCCATGGGTGGTGAGTTTGGAATGTACGGAGTGAATTCTACGTCGTACCGATCAGATTAAGCCGGCGTTTTCCCCTTGTGCTAATCCTCAGAGCGGATCCCCGTTCAATTTGGGTGAACTGGTTAAGCGCGCTATATATTTAAAGAATGGATAAACTAGCGGCTGCCTAGGAGGCAGCCGCTACAAGTAAAAACCTTAAGGTATTTTACTAAGGCATAATCGCTGGCAATTGCTTTTGCAGGGCCATTTTTTGCTTGGTGCCTTCACCCGTTAAGGCGAAGCCCAACAAGTCGCCATTGCTGGCGACAAAGCGCGCAACCACGTTCAGGCCGTCTTGCTCAATTTCCCAGCTACCTTCCGCATCGCGGGGGGCAGGGCTAACAGTCACTGGGCAAGCTGGGGTTTTGATGGTTACTGGCATAGCGGGGTAGCTAACTTCAGTTGCTTCGCCGGTCAGGGTTTTTGCCAAGGCGCGTGCTTGGGCCATAAGCGGGGCAACGTAAACCAGAACGTGGCCTGCCACTTCCGCGCAATCACCCATGGCGTAAACATTAGGTGCACTGGTTTCGAGTAGGCGGTTGGTCACTATACCGCGGTTCACGGCAATGCCGGATTCCTGCGCCAAGGCGATTTGTGGGCGAACGCCAACAGCGGATAAAACCAAGTCGCAGCTAATGGTGTCGCCATTGTTTAGGCTAACCGCCAGTGCGCTGCCAGCTTTGTTCACTTCGGTGACCAGCGGGCCAAAATGGAATTTCGCGCCTTTGGCTTCGAGTCCGGCTTGCACCGCTTTGCCTGCTGCTTCAGGTAGCAGGGTCGGAATACAGTAACCGAGTGGGTCAACCGTCTCGATCTCGATGCCACCGTTGAGCAGGTCATTGGTAAATTCACAACCAATCAAACCGCCGCCAATAATGCAGACTTTTTTGACGTTGTTTTTGGCAACGGCAGTGCGGAAGTCGTCATAGTCCAGCAAATCGTTAACTGAATAAACATACTCGAGGGCGTCACCTTTGATGGGTGGACGAATAACGTCAGCACCGAGCGCCAGTACTAATTTTTTGTAGTGAACTTGGGTGGCTTTGTCGCCAATAGTAATTGTTTGCGCTGCGGTATCGATGGCAGTGACTTTGGTCAGCGTCCACACACTGGCGTTAAGATCTTCACCCATGCCGCCGGCGTCTTTCTGTGCGAGGCCATCGGCGTCCATGTTTTTGGTAAAGCCGGTAGACAACATGGGCTTAGAGTAGGCGCGGCCGTCGTCGGCGCTTATCATAATGATCGGGCTTTCTTTGTCGTGTTTGCGAATTTCGCGAACTAAGCCATAGCCCGCTAAGCCGGTGCCAATCACGACGATTGCCGCTTCAGCGCTGGCTGAGGCGGGCTCGTCATGGTGTGGCAGGTCGCTTTCCTCCGACTTTTCGATCATTTCAAAGTCTTCTTTACCTACACCGCAGTCCGGGCATAGCCAGTCATCGGGAATGTCTTCCCAGCGGGTGCCCGCGGCGATTCCGGAATCCGGGTCACCCGTGGCTTCGTCGTAGACCCAGCCGCAAACAATACATTCCCATTTACTCATTCGTATACATCCTCTAAGCACAGCGCTTCTAATTGGCGAAGCTTAAGTTAAAAGTCCCTATATATCATGGTCCATTTGGCTGATATTGGAACTTGCAAGTCGCAGGTGAATCACGCATTCTGCCGCCACACTTTAGTAAATAGTGCTGCATAATTTACGGCCGAATCCGTATAATTTCTTATTCACAATACTGGAAGGCCGCTATTGTACGCTTTTCAAGCAACTCGATTCCAGACCGCTGAGCCACATTGGTTGAGCTGTAAGCATATTGCGGGCGTTAAATTGCCTGCAAGCGATGCTCGGTGGCTGCTGGACACCGGTTCGCTGACGGCGCATTTGCAGCGCGTTTCAGCCGGCCAATTTCACGTAGAGGTCTTGTCTCAGCGCTGGGCGTTGCCGCGTTTGTCTGAGCGACGGTTACTGGGTATGGGCGACCGCAACTGGGGTTTGATTCGCGAAGTTGTGCTCTGCTGTAGAAACGAGCCCTGGGTCTTTGCCCGCAGTGTACTGCCAGCTACATCGTTGGTTGGGCGCCTTGCGCGACTGCGACATCTCGATAATCGGCCCTTAGGCCATTTGCTGTTTACCGATCGCTCGATGTCTCGCGACCCCTATGAAATTTGTCAATTGCCCGCCGCTAGCCTGCCTGTAGGTATAAGTCCGGGGTCAGAGGTAATGCTGTGGGGACGCCGATCACGGTTTTTATTGAGCCAACGCCCTATCATGGTTAGCGAAATATTTTTGCCAGCTTTTTGCCCCTGGTAGCACTTACGGTATGGACGCTTGGTGCTGGTATACTCAGTATAAAGTCCGAGCGATTGAATTATGCAGCAGCTAACTAGCCACATTCAAAAACAATATCCCCAATACCTTGCCTTGATGCGGGTCGACCGCCCGATAGGTACCTATCTGGTACTTTGGCCAACACTGTGGGCACTGTGGCTCGCTGCCGAGGGCTTGCCAAGCTGGCATGTCCTGTTTATTTTCATTGCGGGCACCTTTCTGATGCGCTCAGCGGGCTGTGTTATAAATGATTACGCTGACCGCAAGATCGACGCGCATGTGAGTCGCACCAAACTTCGGCCTTTTGCCCAAGGCTTGGTGAGCGAGAAAGAGGCGCTGATTTTATTTGCGAGTTTGTGTTTGCTGGCCTTTGTGCTGGTGTTGTTTACGAATCAATTAACGGTATTGCTGTCTTTGGGCGCGGTCTTGTTGGCCGCTTGCTACCCCTTTATGAAGCGTTACACCCATTTGCCCCAGCTGGCTTTGGGCGCGGCGTTTGCCTGGGGTATTCCCATGGCATTTGCTGCACAGACTGGAGCCTTGCCGCCAGCGCTGTGGCTGCTGTATATCGCTGTGCTGATTTGGACCCTGTGCTACGACACCTTCTACGCCATGGTTGACCGCGAAGATGACCTGAAAATTGGCGTTAAATCGACGGCAATTTTGTTTGGCGACGACGACATTACCATCACCGCGATGCTGCAAGTCTGCGTAATCATTGTCATGTTAATGGTGGGTGTGCGCTTTGGTATGAGTTTTATTTACTACGCCAGTTTAATCGCCGCCAGCGGTCTGTTTGTCTACCAGCAGCGGCTTATTCGCTATCGCGTTGCCGATGACTGTTTTAAGGCCTTTTTAAATAACAACTGGGTGGGCGCCGTTATTTTTGCGGGTATTGTGCTGCACTTTATGCTCGCCACATGAGAGTTATTTGATGCTTGATGTCGAGTTTATCAGCGCGATTTCTGTGCTGGGGTCAGCGCAGTGGAATGCCATTGCCGGCCTTGACTACCCCTTTACCCGCTATGAATTTTTACATGCTTTGGAAACCAGTGGTGCGGTGGCCGCCGACAAAGGCTGGCAGCCCCACCATATTGTCGTGCGGCGCGAGGCGGATATTATCGCGGTGATGCCGCTGTATATTAAAACCCATAGCTATGGCGAATACGTTTTTGATTGGTCGTGGGCTGAGGCATATCAGCGCCATGGCCGTCCTTACTATCCCAAATTATTAGCTGCAATTCCTTTTACGCCGGCGACTGGGCCTCGGCTTTGTGTGGCCGACGAGGCCGAGCGTGAAGAAGTGATGCAGGCCCTCGCCTCGGTGCTGCCCGCACACGCAAAGGAAATGAATGCTTCATCGGTCCATATTTTATTTTCTAAACCTGAGATATCGGCGTTGTGGCAGCAGCAGGGGTTTATGCAACGCAGTGGGCCGCAATACCATTGGTTTGATCAGGAGTATGGGGATTTTGAGGGGTTTTTAGCGAGTTTTAGCTCGCGTAAGCGCAAAACCTTGCGCAAAGAGCGGCGGGTGGTTGCCGACCAGAATCTTGATTTGCAGGTTTTAGTCGGCAGTGAAATCAGTTCGGCGCAGTGGCGTTTCTTTTTCCACTGCTATCAAATGACCTATGCCAAGCGCAGCGGCCACGGCGGTTATTTACCCGAAGCCTTTTTCACACAATTGGCGGAAACCATGCCAGAGCATTTGGTGATGGTGCTCGCTAGCCATGAGGGCGAAGCGGTGGCTGTGGCGCTAAATTTTCGCGACCAGCACACTTTGTATGGACGTTACTGGGGCTGCGTGCGGGAATATGAATTTCTGCATTTTGAGGCCTGTTACTACCAGGGCATTGAATATTGTCTGCGCGAAGGCTTACGCCATTTTGATCCCGGCGCGCAGGGCGAGCATAAAATTCAGCGCGGATTTACGCCGATTTCAACGTACTCAAATCATTGGCTGGCCGATGCGGACTTCTCTGTTGCGGTGGCGAAGTTTCTCAAAGATGAAAAGCTGCACATTGCTCAGTATTTGCGTGAGGCCAGTGAAATGTTGCCATTTCGACGTGGCGACGATTAAGCTCGCCGCCACGATCGGGGTTATTGTTGGGCGTTCTTAAGGACGCGCTCAACATAGAGTAAGCACAGTATGGGCAGGATATAACTGGTGCCGATTTGTGTGAGCACGATGATTTCAGTTAGTGACCACTGAGCGTCGCTGCTGACCCAATAGAACATAATGGGCATGGCAACAAAAATAAGCGTGGGAAGATAGCGCCATAAATAATAGGCCATACTGGAGGCGGCTTCGCTGTCGGCGCGGCGGTAGCAATAAAAGGTTATCAGTACCACTAAAATACCAATAACGAGCACGTAGTTATTGCCGAGCAGATCACCCAGCAAATTTAAGATAGCGCCGAACACCATACTCAGTAAGCTGATGTTGACGAGTGCCCGTAAATTACGCAGCTTTTGCCGTTCCATAT
Source organism: Zhongshania borealis (assembly GCF_039539625.1). Classification (NCBI taxonomy): domain Bacteria; kingdom Pseudomonadati; phylum Pseudomonadota; class Gammaproteobacteria; order Cellvibrionales; family Spongiibacteraceae; genus Zhongshania; species Zhongshania borealis. The sequence goes on from NZ_BAABDM010000002.1 coordinate 444,372, forward strand.
TCCGTCCAATTATTTTCTATTCGTTTTTACAGTGTAGCCTAGGGCTTTAAACCATACTTGGTGGTCATTCATTCGCTAGGCGTTAATGTCTTTGACCAAAAGCCCGTATTTTAGTGCCGACTCCGGTAAGGGTTGATCCAGTGGAATTTGCACGCGGTGGCCGGAACCCGGCGCGGCATCGATGGCTTTACCGTGTTTGTCGCTAAGGGTTTTAAGCTGGAAGCGGGTATTGCCGCCGGGGAGCATGAGTTCCAAGGTGTCGCCAGTAACAAAACGGTTTTTAACATCTACGGTAATCACCGAGTCTTTGGCGTCGACCACTTCGCCAACAAACTGTTGTTGCTGGGCATTGTTCAGGCCCATTTCGTAGTTTTGATATTCCTTTGGCGGGTGACGGCGGTAAAAGCCTTCGGTATAACCACGGTTGGCGAGGGTGTCGAGCTCGTCCATTAGATGCATATCGAAGGGTTTGCCGTGGGCGGCGTCGTCAATGGCGCGGCGATAAACTTGGGCGGTGCGGGCCACGTAATAGTGGGACTTGGTGCGACCTTCAATTTTTAAGGAGTGCACGCCCATCGCGGCAAGGCGTTCAACGTGCTGCACTGCGCGCAAATCCTTAGAGTTCATAATATAGGTGCCGTGCTCGTCCTCGTAGGCGGGCATGAATTCGCCGGGCCGTTGGGCCTGCTGCAATAAAACTGGTTCGGTGACAATGGCTGGCTGAGGTTCTGGGATGAAAGTTTGCACAGGCTCAGGAGGGCGCACTGCGACGATGTCACCCGTTTCGTCTTCCTTGGCCTCGTGGGCTTGATACTTCCAGCGGCAGGCATTGGTGCAGGCGCCTTGATTGGGATCGCGGTGATTCATATAGCCGGATAACAGGCAGCGGCCGGAATAGGCAATGCACAGGGCGCCGTGAACAAAGACTTCAATCTCCATTTCTGGCACGCGCTGGCGAATTTCTTCAATTTCATCCAGTGCCAATTCGCGGGACAGTATCACCCGCTGAATACCATTTTGATGCCAAAACTTAACCGCCGCCCAGTTAACGGCATTGGCTTGTACCGAGAGGTGGATGACTTGTTCAGGCCATTTTTCGCGCACCAGCATCATAAGGCCGGGGTCGGCCATAATGAGTGCATCTGGGCCCATTTCAATCACCGGCTCTAAATCGCGCAAATAACTGCGAATTTTGTCATTGTGCGGGGAAATGTTTGAGGCGAGATAGAATTTCTTACCCTGGCTGTGGGCTTCTTCCATACCCGTGCGCAGCGTGTCTAGATCCTTAAATTCATTATTGCGCACCCGCAGGCTGTAGCGGGGCTGTCCGGCGTACACGGCATCGGCGCCGTAGGCGAAGGCGTAACGCATATTGCGCAAACTGCCGGCGGGAGACAGGAGTTCAGGGATCATGGTGGTGACTGCCTTGGGCTAGAGAGTGAAATCAGAGTGTGTATGGTATCGCAAAGCGCCTTTTTCTGCGCTATTGGTCAAAGTGCCAGCGGAGGATACACTCATGCTGGGTATTTGAGGTGCGGCGGGGCGTGAATTTGCAAAAAAGTTGTGGTTGGCAGGGTTTAGTGTTTTTGACCGGTCTATTTCCGATTGTGAGTGGCGCGGCAGACGTCGACGGACACTATTACCTCAAAGCGGGGCTGGGCGGCGTGTGGTCGTCGAGCAAGGCCGTAGTCGATGAGCGTAGCAGTGGCGATTCAGGCTTGTTGTTTCCTCAGCCCAGCACGGGCGATCGCTATCATCTCGACTATAGCGCTGATAGTGCGTATCAAATCGCGATAGGCCGAGGCGTTGCCGAGCATTGGCGGCTAGAGGGTGGTTATTTTGATGAGGGGCTTGGCCTTAAAGGCAGCGCAGGCACACGCATCAAAAAATTAGATCGTCGCGGCGTGAACCTGTCGTTGTTGCGCGATTTTAGCCTGTTGACGCCGCTCGTGCAGCCTTACCTCGGCGCAGGGCTGGGCGCCGCACGCGCCAGCCTGGCTGGAGAAACGCAACGCCAGTGGACGCTGCACATGTCGGCGGGGGTGGCGCTGGTCTTGTCGCCACATTGGCTGTTGGATTTGTCTTACGGGTATGAATTTTCTCAAGATATCGATATTGAAACTGCAGACGAAGCGTTTGATAGCGGATTGCGGGCCCAGCGCTGGCAGTTGGGTTTGCGTTATCAGTTTGCGCCGCGCGCGCCAAAAATTGCAGACAGCGATGGTGATGGCGTCGCCGATGTGAATGATCGCTGTCCACAGACATTCCTTGGCGCGGAAACTGACCTTTATGGCTGCGCCGATAGCGATGGTGACGGCATTATTGACTCACTTGATCGCTGCGCGAATACGCCACCGGGAAGCGAGGTCGACAGCAATGGCTGCATGGACAGCGATAACGATGGGGTCAAAAATAGTGCGGATCGTTGCCCCAATAGTGAACCGGGTGAGCGGGTATTGCGTAACGGCTGTGCGGCCCGGCAAAGCGTTGGCTTGGAGAGCATTCGATTTGCGGCCGGCGGGACTGAGCTTAGCGCCGAAGCGCGAGCTCATTTAATGGCTATATCGGCGGTAATGACCACGTCGCCGGAATATCGCTTGGCAGTTCAAGGCCATAGCGACGACCGTGGCGGTGACGAGGTGAATTACCGTGTATCCCGCGCCCGTGCACTGGTGGTGCGAGATGCATTAATTAGTTTGGGGGTTGCCGCGGAGCGCATTGATATTCATGCCTTTGGCGCGAGCATGCCGCTTGCAGATAATGGCAACAGCGAGGGACGCGCTCGCAATAGGCGGGTGGCGTTTAGGGTAATTCGCCCCAAATAGGGGGTTTTAACAGGTCGGCGCTTTACCGAAATGCAGTGCCGGTTTAGCATGTAGGTCTGCGTAATCGTTAATTGTGCACGCTTTTTTAATGATATTTTGCACTACTATGGACTAGTATTGCGCAAGTGAGAAAACCCACTCGCTGAAACTGCTCGGTTTCCGGCGAGAGGTATAACTTTAATGATCAGGGGATGTTTATGAGTAAGCAATGGAAATCTGCTCTGGCTGCGGGTGTGATTTTAGCATCGGCAACTGGTGTGGCAATGGCTGAAGCCGAAAAGGAAAAAGGTTACTACCTTGGTGGTAATGCTTTTTACAACAATGTATTCGATGCTGACGGTACCGCGACAACTACTAGTGCTGGTGGTCTTGGCCCACTTGGTGATATTCCAGTTGTTGGTGATCTGCTCACTGGTTTGCTCGGTGCCGGCGGTGGTGCAGCGAGCACTAACTTTGAAACAAGCTATGACGACGACTTTAGCTATGGTTTAACTTTCGGTTATAAATTTGAAAGCCCATACCGCGTAGAGTTTGAATACCGCGTAGGCGAGAATGACATCGACAGCATCAGTGCTGGCGGCGCATCAGCTTCTGCCAATGGTTCACTTGAAGTGACTTCCATGATGGGTAACCTCTGGTATGACTTCTCTGCCGGCGAGCGTCTGCGTCCTTATATCGGTTTTGGTTTGGGTCAAGCCAACCTCGATGTGGGTGATGCTGATGATGACGTGATGATTGGTCAGTTGGGTGCAGGTGTTACTTATTTCCTAAGCCCCCGTTTGGCGCTTGATGCGGGTTACCGCTACAGTGTTTCAGAAGATGCGACTTTCTCATCGGGCTCAACTAAAACTGAAACTGAATACAGCGCACAAAGCCTGCTCGTGGGCTTACGCTATAACTTCTTTGATGCCCAGTACGGCGTAAAAGATGCGGATGGCGATGGCGTTTCTGATGAACTTGATCAGTGCCCAGGCACGCCACGTGGCGTTCAAGTAGACAGCGTTGGCTGCCCACTCGACGGTGACAACGACGGTGTTGCAGACTACCTTGATCGTTGCCCTAACACCCCAGCTGGCGCCCAAGTTAATGCGAGTGGCTGCCCACTAGACGGCGATAACGACGGTGTTGTTGATGCTGACGATGCATGCCCTGACACTCCAGCGGGTCAAGCGGTAATGTCTAATGGCTGCGCGAAAGATCAGGCAGTAATTCTACGTGGCGTAAACTTTGAGCTAAACAGCGCACAGTTGACCATGAATGCTGAAACCATTCTGAATGGTGTTGCAGAGACCTTGGTAAGTTCACCTGGTTTTGAGGTTGAACTTCAGGGTCACACCGATAGCACTGGCAGTGACAGCTACAACATGAACCTGTCGCAAAACCGCGCTAAATCAGTAAAAAGCTACTTGGTTAGCAGTGGTGTTGAAGCCAACCGTCTGACCGCTCGTGGCTACGGTGAAGAGCAGCCTATTGCTAGCAATGACACTAAAGTTGGCCGTGCAGAAAACCGCCGTGTTGAACTGAAAGTGGTTGGTGACAATAGCGATGTTTCAGTTGAGCCGATGATGTATGACGAGCCTATGGTTGAAGACGCAATGGTTGAAGAGCCAATACTGGATGAGCCAATGGTTGACGAAGTCATGATGGAAGACCCCATGATGGACGAGGAGCCAGCGGCTGAAGCAGCGGCAATGGAAGACGACTACATGAGCGAAGAGCCTGTAGTAGAAGATGAGTACGAGTACGACGCTTCTGAAGAAACTGACTACTAAGCTTATTATTGACGCTTAATAGTCTAGAAAAAACCCGGCCAATGCGCCGGGTTTTTTTATGCCTGTATTTTTTGTTTATGTATAGCGCCGGTGGCTCAGGCAGCCTGAGATTGCCAAACTAATAGGCGATTATTTGCGGGCATCGCGTGGTCGGCCTGCAAGACCAATCCGATTTTTTCCGCCAAGGTGTTAACTGCCTCAAAATCGCGAATTCCGCTCTGGGGGTTGCGCTGTTTAAGCCATTGGTCAAAACCGGCATTACTCGGTGAGGTGTACTCGCCGTGATAATTAAAGGGGCCGTATACGCAAAGCAAGCCGGTCTCCTTCAAGCTTTTGCGCAAATGCGTAAATAGCAATTCCACTTCATGCCAGCTCATAATATGTAAGGTATTGGCCGAATAGATGGCGTCAAAAGCGGGTTGCGGCCAGTCTACGTCTCTGGCGTCTAGCGCCAATGGCGGCGCGAGATTGTCGAGCTCGGCATCGTTTAGCCAGGCGTTTATGCCGTCTAAGTTCTCGCGGCGATCACTGCATTGCCACTGAACGGCGGGCATATTCGCGGAAAAATATACGGCGTGCTGTCCAGTGCCGCTGCCAACCTCCAGTACTCGTTGATCAGGGCTTAGCAGTGGTGAGAGTATGTCTAAGATAAAGGACTGGTTGTTTTCACAGGCTTGTGAGAATGGCTTGGCTTGATTCATGGTTAATTCCCTTTGAATTATGCTTAAATCGTCGCGTGGCGGACATTGGCAGCTTATCCTCGTGCCGCCAAGTGTAACGGCTTTTTCAGGAGTACAACAATGGCCTATTGGTTGATGAAATCGGAACCAGATACCTTCAGTATCGACGATCTGCGTGAGCGACCAAATGGCACGGAACATTGGGACGGCGTTAGAAACTATCAGGCGCGCAATATGATGCGCGATCAAATGAAGATGGGCGACAAGGTATTCTTTTATCACTCCTCCTGCCCACAACCCGGTATTGCAGGTATTGCCGAGGTTGTTGCCGAGGCCTATCCCGACGATAGCGCGCAAAATCCAGAGTCGCGCTATTTTGATCCCAAAGCCAGCCCGGACGAGCCGCGCTGGTATATGGTCGACGTCCGGTTTGAACGAAAATTTAAGCGCGTGATCTCGCTGGCAGACTTAAAAGCAGAGCCAGCGTTAGGTGAAATGAAATTGGTCCAGAAGGGCAGTCGCCTGTCGATTATGCCGGTTACCGCCGAGGAGTGGCGTCAAATCTTATCGATGGAGTAGCGCCGACTACTCGGCACCGTCTCTTAGAAAAACCCATTCTCTGGCCGTAGACTGCTCTGGGCTAAAATAATAGCCATCGCAGTCAAACTGTTTAAGCCTGTCGACGTTTTTAATGCGATTTTTGATCACATAGTTCGCCATTAAGCCGCGTGCTTTTTTGGCGTAAAAACTGATGATTTTGTGCTTTCCGTTCTTAAAATCTTTAAAAACTGGGGTGATGATGTCGGCGTTTAAAGCCTTGGGTTTGATCGCGCTAAAGTATTCATTTGAAGCAAGGTTGACCAAGATCTGGGATTTAACGGCGGCCAGTTGGAGATTTACCGCGTCGGTAATCTGAGTGTCCCAGAATTGGTAGAGATTTTTACCGGCGTTGTTTTCGAATTTGGTACCCATTTCCAGTCTATAGGGCTGGATCAAATCCAGTGGGCGCAATAAACCATACAGCCCAGACAGAATACGCAAATGCTGTTGGGCAAAGGTGAAATCACTTGCGCTAAAGCTGTCGGCGTCGAGGCCGGTATAAACATCGCCGCGAAATGCCAGTACAGCAGCCTTGGCATTGTCTGGGCTAAAAGGCAGCTGCCAGTTCATGAAGCGCTGATGGTTGAGCTCCCCAAGCTTGGGACTGATTTTCATTAAACCGGATATATCGTCGGGGCTGAGTGTTTGTAACTGCTCGATCAGCACTTGCGAGCGCGGCAAAAAATCAGCTTGCGTAAATTTTTTGGTGTGCGCGGGGTTTTCAAAATCCAGGGTTTTGGCTGGAGAAATAAGCAATAACATAGGGTGTCCTGTGAAGCTAAGTTCAAACCTGTAGCAGTGCCTGCCACCAATTGAGTGGGTCGCCGGTCTCGGGATCGTAGACATTGCCGTAGACCCACTTGGCTTGATCACTGTTGGCCCATTTATTCAGCAATTCTTCAATACTGCTAAACCCAACGCCGAAGTGAATGCTATAGGCAATTGCGCGATCGGTTTTAATGTCCATGCTTCCGCCAAGCTTTTCTATTTCTGCGGTGAGCTGGACTTCAAGATCTTCATTGGGCTGACGTAAAAATACCCGCACACAAAGATTGCCGCTGTGTTCAATTAAGCTAAACCGGCCGCGTGCATCTTCGTTGATTTTTACGGTGTCGAGCGCCGCGAGTCCGCGAACAAAAAGCGGCGATTTGAGGAGTCGGTATTCACCAGCATTCGTTAGCGGTGTGGCGAGGACTTTCTCAAAAATCGGCTGGTTATTTCCGGGATGGATGCCGGCAAATAATTCTAGCAGGGTTTCTTGGTCGGCGAAGGGGGCCTGATCTGTCATAGCGCTTTGGAATTCACATTAGCATGGGGAGGCAATGATACCGATTTTACGTGCCCAGATCACGGTATGATCTGGACCTTGGGGCGGATTGTAATAGGCCGATCTCAGCGACTGGCGGCGGGCATTGAAAACTGAATGCCAATTGGCGGTGGAATGTAGTGGCTGTTTGGGCGTTCTGCCTGACCAATACTGATCAGCTTAAAACCGCCCTGAACATAGAGTACGCCGCGGTCTGGCTGGTCTTTGAAACTGTTCTCTAAGGCGAGCAGTTTATTGCCGCGATCATTTTTCATGGCGCTGGCAAAGCGGCGAAAGAACTGGCGCAGGGCGTCGCTAGCTTGTATCACCACGGGACTGTCAGTTAACACGGTGCGATAGGTGTTCGCGCCATCGCCGGCAATATAAAGGCGTCCTTTGAAACCAGCAATATCGCTAAATTCCTTGGTGGGCTTGAGGCTGACCGCGTGGGTGTCGGGAATATCGATGGTTTGGCCTTGCTGGGCACTGGCGATTACCTCGGCCATATCGTCGACATTCATCACGACTTGCGCACTGCCTTGGCTGATAATCGCGGTGGCTTGGTCGCCGTTGATAATGGAATACCCCTGCGAGCCACGGTCAACGCGGATATGTTCATCGTCGCGGTAGCTGAGGACCACGGTTTCAGAGCCCATGGCATAGCGGGCAATAATGTCGGCGCTGCAAACGCTCGCGCTGGTCGCCAAAACAAGACTAAGAATAATAGAGCGCATAGATTCTCCAGGTCGAAATTCGCGGCAGCGGCATTAGAATGGCTATAATGAGGCGCTTATTCAGGGATGCCAGTCAGTGAAACAGTGTGTAATTTTAATCGATTCGTTTACCGAACGTTTTGGACGCCTATTGGCGTATTTAATTCCCCTCATGATGTTGGGTACCGCCGCGGTAGTCATTATGCGCTATGGCTTTGGTCAGGGCATGACGGCGTTGCAGGAGTCGGTAAATTATTTGCACGGCACGGTGTTCATGCTGGGGGCAGCTTACACCCTTAAGCACGGCGGCCATGTGCGGGTCGATATTTTCTATCAACGCTATTCTAGCCGTAGCAAGGCATGGGTCGACAGCATTGGTTGTATCGTTTTCCTTTTGCCGCTCTGCGGTCTTATTTTAATTACCAGCTGGGAGTTTGCCGGGAATGCTTGGGCGATTCGTGAAACCTCGGTGGAGCCGGGCGGTTTGCCATTTGTCTATTTATTGAAATCCTTGTTGCCGCTCATGGCGATTAACCTCGCGTTGCAGGGCATTGCCGAGTTGTTGCGAAATATCCAAGTGCTGATCAGTCAGGAGGCAAGCCACCATGCTGATTGAGCTGCTGCCTATTTTAATGTTTGTGGTTATTTGCTTGGTGTTGATGCTCGGCTACCCAGTGGCGTTTAGCTTGGCGGGTACCGCCATGATATTCGCTGGTATTGGTATTGCGTTGGGCCATTTTGACGCCTCGTTTTTATCGGCGCTGCCTAACCGCCTGTATGGCACCATAAGTAATGTCACGCTCATTGCCGTGCCGTTATTTGTGCTTATGGGTGTGTTGTTAGAGAAAAGTCGCCTAGCGGAAGAGTTGCTCGACAATATGGCGGCGCTATTTGGTCGCCGTCGTGGGGGCTTGGGCTTTTCTGTTATTTTGGTGGGAATGCTATTGGCAGCCAGCACTGGGATTGTTGGTGCCACCGTGGTCACCATGGGATTGATGTCATTGCCGACGATGCTCAGCCGTGGCTATGACCCCAAACTGGCAACAGGCACAATTTGCGCGACGGGCACTTTGGGTCAGATCATCCCGCCGTCTATTGCCTTGGTTTTATTAGGCGATACTTTATCGAGTGCATATCAGCAGGCGCAGTTGGACTTGGGTGTCTTCAGTCCCAAGACTCTGTCGGTTGGCGATTTATTTATAGGTGCTTTGGTGCCGGGTTTGTTATTGGTGTGTTTGTATTTGCTCTATATGGGCTTTGTTGCCATCCGTCAGCCGGAGCGGGCTCCCGCCGCCGAGGACTTAAACCCGCCACCACTTGGTGCGTTAATTAAAGGTTTGCTACCCCCGATTGGACTCATTATGACGGTATTGGGGTCAATTCTGGTAGGTGCTGCCACCCCCACCGAAGCGGCGGGGGTGGGCGCGTTGGGCGCAGCACTGATGGCGGCGGCTAAAGGCCAGTTGAACTGGGCGCGCTTAGGTGAAGTGGCTCGCGACACATTAAAAGTCACCTGCATGGTGTTTATGATTCTTATTGGTGCCGCAGTGTTCTCTCTGGTGTTTCGCGGTTTCGGTGGTGACGAACTCATTCAGCACTTTTTTGATGGACTGCCCGGCGGGGTCGTTACCGCCACGCTTATTGTCATGGTGGTGATATTTTTACTTGGGTTCATTCTCGACTTTATTGAGATCACCTTTGTGGTGGTGCCAATCGTGGGGCCGATACTACTGGCGATGGGCGTCGACCCAATTTGGTTGGGTATTATGATTGCCCTCAATTTACAAACCTCATTCTTAACACCGCCATTTGGTTTTGCGCTTTTCTACTTGCGTGGTGTGGCGCCACCGTCAGTATCCACCGCGGATATTTATCGCGGCGTGGCGCCGTATATTGGTTTGCAATTGCTTATGCTATTTTTATTGGCCTGGTGGCCGGCGTTAGCGACCTGGCTACCGGCCTTTGTTCGCGGGCAATAAGGGGTTTGCCCGCTATACCCGTGGCTTTAATAATGCTATACACGTCATTGACAATGCCGAATAGTGCACGTTAACTATGCGGCTTTAAATAATTCCAATTTTAGAGAGACAATTTTATGCGTGACATCGACGACACGCCAAAGCCCGCGGGTGAACTCGCCCTACTGACTATCGCCATGCCGGCTGACACCAACGCCAGCGGTGATATCTTTGGTGGTTGGCTTATGTCGCAAATGGACCTTGCTGGCAGTCAAACTGCAGCGCGTCGCGCCGGCGGCCGGGTGGCTACCGTGGCAGTCGATTCAATGGCATTTATGACGCCTGTTAATGTGGGTGCGGCAGTCAGTTGCTACACCGATATCGTCGATGTGGGACGTAGTTCTATTCGGGTTCGGGTCGAAGTCTGGGTCACCAATAAACACCAATACGAGCCAGCCAAAGTAACCGAGGGTGAATTTGTGTTCGTGGCAATTGATGGTAATGGCCGCACAAGAGTGGTTGATTAATACCGCCTTGTTTTAGAACACAAATAACGCCATCTCGGCCTGCTAGCTTACGACAATAATGGAGAATAATAATGTCGATGCTGAATAAGGTCTGCTTAATTACCGGTGCCAGTAGTGGTATTGGCAAAGTCACGGCGCTGGCCTTGGCGGCAGAGGGTGCAGAATTATTTTTGCTGTGCCGCAACCGCCAAAAGGGCGAGGCGGTATTGGCAGAAATTGCCGCTCAGTCGCCGGAGAGCAAAGCAACGCTGCTCGTAGGCGATCTTGCCAGTCAGCAGGATATTCGCCGGGTAGCGCAGTCCTTCTTAGATACAGGTAAACCGCTGCACCTCTTATTAAATAATGCCGGGGTAATGAATACCAAGCGCAAGACCACTGCCGAGGGCATTGAAGAAACCTTTGCGGTAAATCACCTAGCGTATTTTTTACTTACAGATTTGCTGCTTGAGCGAATTAAAGAAAGTGCGCCAGCGCGTATTGTTAGTGTGGCGTCAGAGGCGCACGCGTTTGTGAAGGGCGTGCAATTTGACGATATTGAATATAAAACCACGCCTTACAAAATATTCAAAGTGTACGGCCACTCCAAACTATGCAATATTCTTTGGACGCGCTTATTGTCGAAAAAACTCGAGGGCAGCGGTGTAACAGCCAATTGCGTTCACCCGGGTGCAGTCGCTACGCATCTCGGCCATCAGGACAATGTCTTGATGGGTAAAATTGTCGGCGGCATCACGAAGTTATTTTTTAAAACGCCGGAGCAGGGAGCGAAAACCTCCATTTTCGTCGCCACCTCACCAAGCTTAGATAAGACCAGTGGCGTGTATTTTGCTGATTGTAAACCGGGCAAAATTAAACGCTGGGCCAAGGACGATGTCGCGGCTGAGCGTCTATGGGAAATCAGCAAAGAATACGTAAAAATCGCCTAAGTCCGTGCTGAACTTGCGCGGTGATCAGAGATCCCGCGCGTTGATATACGCTTGTTCCGAGATGTGGTGATACTCTTTGGCATCTTCCATAAACTGCTTCCAGCTTTTGTACACTCGGCCAGTTAGCTCGTCGGTTTTTGATAATTCCAATAGATATTCGTCCGATACCGTATGCAGTTCGCGAAGCACGTCGTCGGGTAATTTGCGCAGTTGCACTTTATGCTTTCCCACTAATTCTTTGAGCGCGGTATTATTGCGTGCGGTGTATTCGTCGAGCATATCCGCATTGGCATAGCGGGCTGCGGCTTCAACAATGGTCTGCAAATCTTTGGGTAATGCCTCAAACGCGCCCTTGTTGATAATCAACTCAAGGGTCGAGCCCGGCTCATGCCAGCCGGGATAATAATAATACTTAGCCACTTCGTGAAAGCCAAAGGCCATATCATTTGACGGTGCTACCCATTCAGTGGCGTCGATCACCCCAGTTTGCAGCGAGGTATAAAGCTCGCCGCCGGGCAGGGTTACAGCGCTGCCGCCAAGGCGGTTCCAGACTTCCCCGCCGGAGCCGGGAATGCGCATCTTCAGGCCCTTTACGTCCTCAATGGAATTAATTTCTTTATTAAACCAACCGGCCATTTGCACACCAGTGTTGCCGCCGGCCATGGGTATTAAGTTGAACGGCGCATAGGCTTCGCGCCACAGTTCCATGCCGCCGCCATGGTAGAGCCAGCCGTTCATTTCTTGTGCGGTCATGCCAAAGGGTACGGCGGTGAAGAAAATTGACGAAGGTAGCTTGCCCTTCCAATAATAGGCGGCGCCATGTCCGGCTTGGGCGCTGCCGGCGGAGACGGCGTCAAACACACCCATAGCAGGAACGAGTTCGCCGGCGCCATAAACTTTAATGAGTAGGCGCCCTTGGCTCATGGCATTCACAATGGTGGCAAATTTTTCTGGCGCCGTGCCAAGGCCAGGAAAGTTTTTGGGCCAAGTGGTAACCAGCTTCCAGTGAAAAACTTGTTGGCCGCTGCTACTCTTTTGAAGTTCACTGCGGCTGTGATCACGGCTGCGTTCACCTACATACAGCCAGCTCATGCTGACCAGCGCAGCAAGCAGTACGAGAATGATCAGCGGCGTATAATTATTATTGGGCTTCATGGTCTTCCCTATTTATAAATCTGTCTTACAAAATATCTCACAAAAGCTGCAAATTGGCGTATTGCAGCACCAGCCATTTGCTGCCCTCGTCTTCAAAATTAACTTGCACGCGGGCGCTGGCGCCTTGACCTTCAAAGCTGAGAACCACGCCGGCGCCAAAAATACTGTGCAATACCCGCTGGCCGAGGGCAATGCCCATCGCCGCGGCCGAAGCCTGTTGAGACGTCGTTGCGCCGCTTTGTGCATAACTGCTGGGGCGGCTAACGGTGTTATTAATTCGCACCTCATCTATCAGCTCGTTGGGAATCTCACGAATAAACCGCGAGAGGCTGTTAAAGCTTTCCTGACCGTGGAGGCGGCGAGACTCGGCGTAGCTTAAAAACAGTTTTTGCTCGGCGCGGGTAATGCCCACATAGGCTAAACGCCGCTCTTCTTCGAGTCGTTCAGGATCTTCCATCGACATTTTGTGAGGGAAGAGATTTTCTTCTACGCCGACAATAAATACCGCGGGAAACTCCAGACCTTTGGCCGAGTGTAAGGTCATCAATTGCACGCTGTCTTCGTGCTCATCGGCTTGTTGGTCGCCGGCATCTAGCGCAGCTCTGTCGAGAAAGGCGCGCAGTGGCTCAACGTCTTCTTCTTCCGGCTCAAAGGCAGCGGCAGCGGTGATTAACTCGTGTAAGTTTTCAACCCGGGCCTGACCTTTTTCGCCTTTCTCTTTTTCGTGAAAGGCCAGCAAGCCCGAGCGATCAATGGCGATATTAATCTGTTCATCAAGGGGCTGATCCCGGCACTGTTCGGCTAAATCTTCGATCAGGGCTAGGAAGCCGCGCAGGGCGTTGCCGGCACGGGCGGGCAGCAGACCATTTTCGATAATTGCTAAGGCCGCACGCCACAACGAGGTCTGATGCTCGCGCGCGTACTCTCGTAGAATCTCCACGGTACGCGTGCCTATGCCGCGAGTGGGGGTATTGATGACTCGTTCAATGGCGGTGTCATCGTCGCGCAGTTCAACAATGCGTAAATAGGCAAGGGCGTTTTTGATTTCAAGACGATCGTAGAAACGCTGGCCGCCGTAGATGCGATAGGGCAGGCCGGCACGAATCAGATACTCTTCCAGTATCCGCGACTGAGCATTGCTGCGGTATAAGACGCCAATATCGCTGCGCCGGTAGTCGTCGCGAACTAGCTCGGCAATGCGGTCGGTGAGGAAGCGCGCTTCGTCTTGTTCATTAAAGGCGGCAAACAGGGAGATTTTGTCGCCGTCATCGCCCTCGGTCCACAGCTCTTTGCCTAGGCGCTGGCTATTATTGGCGATCAGCGCATTTGCGGCTTTAAGAATGGTGCCAGTAGAGCGGTAGTTCTGTTCAAGCCGCACGATATGGGTGTTTTCAATGTCTTTCGAAAACTGCTGAATATTTTCAATGCGGGCGCCGCGCCAGCCGTAAATCGACTGATCGTCATCGCCCACGGCGGTCATGGCCATACCCTTGCTGGCGAGTAGGCGCAACCACGCGTATTGCACGGCGTTGGTGTCTTGAAACTCGTCCACCAATACGTGCTTAAAGCGCTGCTGATAATGATCAAGAATTGCTGGATTGTCCCGCCATAGCTCCAGCGCCCGTAACAATAGCTCGGCAAAGTCGATCACGCCTTGCTGGCGGCAGATCTCCTCGTAGCGGCGGTAGACCTTAAGCATGGTTGTTAGATAAAGGTCGCCACCAAAATCATCGATGTGCGCGGCGCGGCGGCCCTCATCTTTGTGGCCATTGATAAAGTATTGCGATTGGCGGGGCGGCCAGCGGCTGTCGTCCAACGTCAGCTCGCGGTGAATACGCTTGAGTTGGCGGAGCTGGTCGTCGCTGTCCAAAATCTGGAAGTTGTCGGGTAGGCCCGCTTCACTAGCGTGCGCCTTGAGCAGGCGATGCGCTAGACCGTGAAAAGTGCCTACCCACATGCCGTGGTTTAAGCTGCTGCCCAGCAAGTTTTCAATGCGCCCGCGCATCTCTTTGGCGGCCTTATTGGTAAAGGTTACCGCCATAATACTGTGGGTCGACAGCCCCTCTACCTTAATTTTCCAGGCAATACGGTGCACCAGTACCCGGGTTTTGCCGCTGCCAGCACCGGCAAGTACGAGGGTGCCAGGGCTGTCGGCGGTCACCGCGTCGCGCTGAGCGTCATTGAGTTCATCAAGAATATAAGATACGTCCATGGCGCGGTATTCTACTGGGATTAGCCGCCGCTGGCACCGCTAAAATGAGATTAGCGACGAGTGAGCAGCAATATTAGTGATGAACGCTATTTTGGCGGGATTAAATGATGGTGTAGCGGCGAGCGATATTGTCGCTGAGAAATAAGAAGCCGCTAGGCACCATGTCTGCTGGGACATAATATCTAGCGGCTCAGTGGTACAGATATCGTTATGAGCTTATTGTGGGCTCGGCCCTATGAGGTCATTTTTTAACGGCTATTTCCTCACTAATTGGTCCTTCATCTGCAATACGCGTAAAGCTAGCTTCAACGAGTACATCGGCGAAATCTTCTTGGCCGGCGGGGCTTTTGCTATCAATTAACACACTATTTGCCGCTCCTTTAACGGGTGCGATGTTGAGAAACCACTTGTCGTCAAATTCATCGGTCTCGGTGTAATACAGGGTGCCCGCAGAGTTCACCTCCCAAACTAAGGTGGTAACGTCATCTTCTTCAAAGGTCACGGTGCCGGTGCGATCTGCCTTGAGCTGGACGCTGAAACTTTCAACGAAACCCACTTTGTCGTGATAAGACGGCGAGGTCGTGGTGACCTGCCAATTGCCAACTAAATCTGCCTCATCAAAACCGACGCCACGGTTCACTAGGATATCGACTAGGTTTTCACCGTCACCAACGAGGGTGGTTGCAAAGGTTCCTACTCTGCTTAAAAAGAATTCACCATCTAAGTCTATTATCTTTAAATCACCCCAACGTTTTACCTCTAATGTAATGATGTTGTCGCTCGGGTCGGTTTTATTATATAGGCCGCCATCACCGTTGCTTTCCACACTGGCGGTGAAGGTAGAGCTATTTTCAGTGGTGGAGAAAGTACCAAACTCACCTGATAGGGCTTGTGGGCTTGCGGGACCACCATCATCATCGTCATAGCTTTCTTGGTTATTGGTGTGAGCGATAACGTACTCGGTGTTAGATAGAAAGGTTAGTACATTTAGGCTATCTATGTCGGCTTCATATAGCTGCCATGCACCTTCTAGCGAGTTGTTCAGATTTTTAACACGACTAAACGCGACTGTGCCGCTATCGGTGTCGGTAAAATTGAGCGTTAGAGTGTCGCCGGTGACGCTGGCCTTTGATACTGAACTTCCCTCATCGTAAAGCCCACCTGAATTATCGGACTCGTCGATCAACGAAGTGCTGAATGCACCGCTCTCAATATCCCAAGTGTAAGTACCATATTCGACTGACCCTGCGACTTGGTCACCGTCGTCAGTATGCTCATGAATAATGACGTATTCGTTTCCTTCGACGAATGTCAGCACATTGCGTTTGCCCTCGCCTTCACTGTATAGCCAGCTGCCGAGAATTTGTGCTTCTTGTGCGCTTTGGAAGTGTGCTTCAGCCTGCTCTGCGCTGACGAGTTGGATACCATCTCCAATGGTATCCAGTATTGCTTGCGCTTCGCTGTCGAAGTTGGCGCTTTCTAAATCTAGGGTGCTGTCTTTGAACGCGTTTTCCGCTTCAGCAGAGATTGAAATGCCATTGTCGGGATTATTGTCGTCGTCTAGCGATTGCAATAGCTGCAAGATATTAGTGCGAACTTCACTACTACCTTGGGCGAGGTCAGTTGGGGTGATTTGTTGCGTTGCGCTGATGCTGGGGAACTGGAGGTCGCCAATGGAGAATACAATGGACTCGCCCTCGCGGTAGTCGAATTCACCTAAGGCGTTGGTCAGGCCCTGCAAGCTATCAGTTTGGTATTTAACGCCGTATACCGGGCTGTCTGTGAAAATACCTGTAAGGCTGTCGCTGGGCGTGCCGGAGCCACCGCCACCACCACCACACGCGGTGACAAGAAATATACAGTTTAAACCAAGCAATTTTAATTTCATTGTAGCTACCCCATAGCCTTATGTTTTTAGATCAGAACTAAATGAACACGCATAATTTGTGTCAAGTATGAGACTAAGGTCTATTGCTCGAGATGGCCTCCCCAATATTGGGGGGAGGCGCTATATTGTTGTTGCTTGTGTGGCTTAGCGGTGAAAAGCCACCAATACGCTTAGGCTGAGTTACAATGAAGGGCTTAAATCAATAAAACTGAGCTGTCGGAGTTAAATTTGCGACCGAGAAATATCATCCGGGCCATGGAAAGCAGCCGCGAGCAAATGCGCCGTTCTGAGCGCAAAGTAGCGGACTATATTCTTAAAAACCGCAAAGAAGTTATTCATATGCGGATTGTCGATCTGGCCCAGGAAGCGCATGTTAGCGAGCCAACTGTGGTGCGCTTTTGCCGGGCGGTGGGCTGCGATGGCTTTCAGAATTTTAAGGTATCGTTAGCCCAACATATTGCGCACAGCCCAGACTACGAAGAATTTAGCTTTGGCGACGAAGACTCGGCGCGGCAATACACCTTTAAGGTCTTCGATGCCACCATGGAAGCCTTTAAAAAGGTTCGCGACAATATTGAGATTACGGCGATTGAGGAGGCCGTGGCATTACTCAGTGCGGCGCGGCGCGTGGAATTTTACGGTTTTGGCGCCTCGGCGGCGGTCGCTACCGACGCCCAGCACAATCTATTTCGTCTGCAAATTTCGGCCAGCGTGTATTCCGACCCTCATGTGCAGGCCATGTCGGCGATGTCTTTGCAGAAAAATGATGTGGTGGTGGCAATTTCCCAGTCCGGTCGTACTCGCGCGCTGCTGGAGGCCATTGCCTTAGCTCAGCAAAGTGGTGCACCGGTGATCGCTTTGGCACCGTCGGGCTCGCCAGTGGCGGCGCTTGCTGATCTGGCCATTGCGATTGATGTCGATAAAGACGATGGTGACTACACACCGCTGCCATCGCGGCTTGCCCATATGGCGGTTTTGGATATTCTCGCGGTGGGTATCTCGCGCAGCAAAGCGGGTGT
This sequence comes from Zhongshania borealis, assembly GCF_039539625.1. Lineage (NCBI taxonomy): Bacteria > Pseudomonadati > Pseudomonadota > Gammaproteobacteria > Cellvibrionales > Spongiibacteraceae > Zhongshania > Zhongshania borealis. The sequence goes on from NZ_BAABDM010000002.1 coordinate 461,953, forward strand.
TAGGGAGCATTTAACGACAATTGAAAAAGGCTTGCAGGCGCTGCGCACGGAATCTAAAAACGGTGGTCTATAGCACTGCCTCAGGATGGATTGCTGGTTTGGTTTTGGGAGTAGGCTATTCAGTGCTAGATCGAGTAACAAGGCGTAATCGACAGTGGCCACGATATCTTCGTGCCTGGTGTTTAGTCTTGCCATTGCTGATTAGCGGCTGCGTGAGTTATCAAAGCAGCGATTTTGTCCAAAATATTGATCAGCGTTACCAAGCAGGGCAATACCTGGCTGCGGCCGAGGCCGTTGAGCAGCAATTGGGCTTTATGGATGTTAAAACGGGGGAATTGCAGCCGGTAGTGGCGCGCTCGGGCGAGGTCTTATTGCACTTGGAAGCGGCTGAAAACTGGCGCTTGGCAGGTAATCCGCGGCGGGCAATTGCCCACTACGACGCGCTAGAAAACCTATTCAAAGACAAAGACGTGCAGGGCAGCGCGCGCAAGCTTGGCGAAAATGTCGGCGCGGCCTTGGTGAACGATGCAGTTCGCTCTTATGAGCCGCCACCTGCCGAGCGAATTCTCACTAATTTCTATAAGGCGCTAGCATTTTGGTCGCTGGGTGAAAAAGACAATGCCCGCGTTGAATTTAATCGTGCTAATGAGCGGGCGCGTATAGCGGTAGAGCGCTACCAAGACATGATTAACGAAGCCGAGCGGGAAAACCGCGAACGCAGCGGCGACGCCTATCGCAATCTGCAGTCGTCGGGAGTGAAAAATGCCCTGCGCCAGAATTTCCCGAATATGGATCAGTGGCAGGTTTACGATAGCTTTGTAAATCCCGCAGTGGCGTATATGAACGCCATGTTTCTGGCGGCGGGCAGTGGCAGTGATATTGGCCAAGCGGAGACCTTATTAACGCGGGTCAATGGCATGGTGGGTGGCCACCCAATCATCGCCCAAGATTTATTAAATATACGTGAGCGCGGGCGTTTGCGCGGCGGCGTGCCGCAGCGCTGGATTGTTTTTGAGAGTGGCTTAAGCCCTGTATATGGCGAGAAGCGATTTTCGATTCCGTGGTTTACGATGAATGCGTTTATTCAGGTGACGGTGGCGCTACCTGAATTAGTCAACCGGACTAGCCGAGGCACCGTAAACGGTGTGGCGTTGGCGAATCAGACCGTTGAATTTTTGCCCTTGGCGCGCATGGACAGAATCATGCAAACCGAATTTCAAAAGCGTTGGGCGGCAACGGTAAGCCGCGCAGTGGTGTCTGCGGCCAGCAAAGCAATACTGCAAGATCGTATGGCAAAGGAATTTGGACCACTGGGTAATTTCGCGGGCATGATATACGCCAATGCTAGCGCCTCGGCAGACACCCGCGGTTGGCACGCGATGCCTGAGCAGTGGTCACTGGCGAAGATGCCCGCCACCCAAATAGCAGAACTGCGAATACCCTACGGTAGTGGAATGGCGACGACGATAAGTTTGCCCGCCAATAAAGATGTGCTGATCTATATTAAGCAGCCAAGCTCCAACGCCGCGCCCTATGTTGAGTTGTTTTACTTATAAGAGGAATCATCGATGACAATATTGAAACGGATTATGGTGGTTATAAGTGTGGCCTTAATGCTTTCGGCATGCGGTGGCTTGCGTTACGGCGATAATGCGCCGCCGTGGGCTGCACACGTCGCCTATGACGGTCGATACCTGGACATCGTCGACCTCCGAGAATGGCCTGATGCTGAAACTGGGACCAAGTTGATGCTGCGCGCTGAATCAAAAGCCATGAGCACCGTGCGAATTTCATTCCGAGTGCTGTGGTACCAGGACGACGGTCAGCCAATAACAACCGTGCTGGGCAAATGGCAGGAACGCACCATTGAACCAGGTCAAACGGTAGAGATTGTGCAGAGCGCTCCGGGGCCAGAAGCTGTTGATTATCGTTTTGAAATCACCGAAAAATAAAGGGGTAAATACATGAAGAATTTATTCAAAGCCTGCGCTATGGCGTTGGTACTATCGGGTTGCGCTAGCGGCGTACAGATTGTTGATACAACTAATGACACCGCCGACTCAGTAATGGGTTTGGAATACCGCGATTTTGAAAAGGCGGCAGGTGAAGCGGTGCAATCGATGATCGCCAGTGGCTCGGTAAGCAAGCCCGGTGGTGGCCGCTACATATTGGCAATTGGTCGTATGATTAACGACACCATGCAGCGTATTGATACCGACCAATTAGTCAAAAAAATCCGGATTGAACTGCTTAACTCCGGGAAGGTTATGGTAACCACGGCAGTGGCCTTCAATGGCCCCGAAGATGAAATGAGCTATACTGCTAGAGAGTTGCGCGGTAACAGTGAATTTGATCAGAGTGGGATTGCCGCCAAGGGCCAGCTCCAAGCGCCGGATTTGTCTTTAACCGGGAAAATTTTACAGCGCAATCACGCGATGGGTCGCAATAAAACCCAAGTGGAGTACTTCTTTCAGTTGAGCTTGACCGAGATAAAATCAGGCTTGGCGATTTGGGAAGGCGAAACCCCGATTGTAAAACGTGGCTCGGCGAAATCAGTAAGTTGGTAATCGCACATCGCAAAGGCCCTTGGTATTAGTATTGTGAAATAGTGCAGTGCAGATCAACACTAAGCACACTTTATTTCTGCGTGTGCTTAGTTATCTAATGTATATAAGCGGCTTTATGTAATCGTTAGCCATATACTAAAATTCACGGTGCGGAGCCTTATCGCAGCCATACGCTAAGAAAAGGGGGACCCACTGCGATGACGAAAATGCAACACAAGCAAAAATCTCGTGCTGTTTTTTTGTTTATAACATTATCCCTTTTTTCGCTAATAGTGAGCGGGCTGTTATACAGCCATTATAAAAATAACTTACACGATAGTAGCTTAAATGATTTGGAAACAATTAGTGACCGGAATATCAGTGTCTTAAGTCACGAGATTGATCAGCTGGGCTTCGTTCTTTTTGATATAAAATTAGGTATTATTCGCCACCATCTACTGGCGCCGCCACAGGCACTTAATCGCAAAAATGTAGAAGATTTTTTGCTTGGCTACACCGCTAAGAACAGCCTTATCTCCCAGATTCGTTGGATAGATGAAAAGGGTATGGAAAGGGCGCGGCTGGATCGCCTTACCAGAGCGGGCTCAAAGTTTACTTCGGCAGAAGTTTTACAAGATAAGTCCTCACGTTATTACGTCTCAGAAGCTAATTCAGCTGCGACAGATATTATCTATATTTCGCCCATTGATTTGAATATTGAGCAAGGGCGTGTAGTACAGCCTTTTCAGCCGACACTTCGAATGGTGATTCCCACGCGCAATGAAGAAGGCCTGAAGGACGGCATTATTGTATTAAACATCGATTTAACAACAATTTTTGAAAAAATATACGCTTCAACTCGCGAGGGCATGGTGTTCCGCGTTGTTGACTCATTAGGAAGTCTGATAATAGACACAGATAGCCCGGATGAAGCCTGGGCTTCATTGCTGGGGATGTCGGCATCTGCTCAAGGGGTCCGTGATACCCATCTAAAGAGTCTGATAACGCGCGCCGATGCAAATATCGCAGGTAAATACGTCGGTCCCGACGAAACCCTTGAGCGTCTGAGTGGCTTGCTTAACTCCGGTCAGCGTACTTATTACATCCACACCTACCTCAGTGATAATTTTCTAAAAGGTATAAGTCGCGAGGCATTGATTTGGCGACTGCCAGTATTGCTTTTGCTTCTGCTGTTCTCCGCGGGTGTTGCTGTTTATGTCTATACTTATGATCGCAGGCTCCAAAATCTTAATGCAAAGCTTCAGTTGCAGATTGAAGAAGTGGAAAAGGTAAACCTCTACAAATCAACATTCCTTGCGAATATGAGTCATGAAATTCGCACACCGTTAACCTCGGTTATCGGCCTCCTCGATATTATCCGCCGAAATCCCGATGGCGAGGGCCTCAACCAAAACCTAGCTTTAGTGAGTACCGCGGCACGAAATTTACTGTTATTGATTAATGACATTCTTGATTTGACTCGGATTGAGTCTGGTCATCTGCATCTTGAAATAGGCGAGTTACAAATAGATGCACTGGTAGATCATTCCGTGGGGTTATTCGCGAGCGAGGCCGAAACTAAAAAGCTTGAATTAATCTCGGAAGTTGACCCTGAACTGTCAAGTTTGAGTTTTACAGGTGATGCTCTGCGCATCCAACAATTACTAAATAATTTAATTGGCAATGGGGTAAAATTTACCGCCAAAGGTGGCGTAAATATACGAGTTGAGCTCTGTGAGATATCTGACAATATCGCAACAGTGCGTTTCTGCGTTAGCGATACGGGGATAGGTATCGACGCTGCAGAGCTTGATCGACTCTGCGAACCCTTTGTACAGTCTGATGTATCGGTAACGCGTCGCTACGGTGGCAGTGGCCTAGGCTTATCCATTACCAAGCATTTGCTCGATCTAATGACTAGCCAGCTTCAGGTTAAAAGCCAGCTTGATGCGGGGTCTAGCTTTAGCTTCGTGTTAAAACTGCCCGTGGCTGCAGAGAGAAATGCTGAAGTAGGTAAATTGCGTCAGGAAGTACCGAAGAAAATTTTAATCGTTGATGAGAATCCTCGAATTTGCGAAGTTCTCGACAAAATGTTTTCTTATTGGGGTTGCCAGACAACGGCGCTGCACAGCAGCGACGAAGCCTACTATGCAGTTGTTGAAGGCGCGGACGGCGGTGAACCCTTTGGCCTACTTATCGTAGATAAGCACTTGAGTAAATTAGAAGGTGTTGAACTCATTGAGCGTATCAATAGCTGTTTGGATGCTAAGGGCCATGCGCGACCTCCAGAGATTCTGATGGCGCTAGAGGCGGACCGTCAGTCCATTGCCGGCATTCCTGAATTAGAAGGCGTATCCGTTTTGCAGAAGCCGGTGACCATGTCACGTTTACTGGAAGCACTGGGTGGTCAGAACGTTATCTCGGTGGTGGGCGGCGAAGCGGAGCCCGATGTAGTCGCTATGCTCATCGCCAGTTTAGCAGTGAAGTTGAAGTCCGCACGACCACCAAGAATTTTGCTTGCCGATGATAATTCGTATAATCGGGTTTTACTGGAATTACTTTTTGGCAGCTTTGGTCTGACTGTGGTTTTGGTTAACGATGGCCTCGAGGCCCTGAATAAAGTACTGGAAGGTGGCTTTGACTTAGTTTTTCTGGATATCCAGATGCCAGTCATGGATGGTTTAACTGCGACAAGGAGAATTCGAAGCCATTACTCTGCAGAGGCTCTACCTGTGTTTGCCGTGTCGGCAGCAACATTTGAGAGTGATATTGACGCTGCGAAGGCGGCGGGCTTCAATGCGCATATCGCTAAGCCAATTAATGTTGAGAATCTGTTGAGTTTAATTTTGCAGTATTGGGTACCCATTGCGAACTCACCGCTGATTGAAAATAGCTCGACTAGCAAAACTAATGAAAACAACGACGCTATAAGTGGCTTGTTCGAACTTGCTGAGTTTGATTCAGAGAATGCGATTTATCAACAAATTGGGCCTTCCGGGTACCGACGGGTTGCGACGGCATTTGTGAAAGACATGGAAAGTGAACTGGCGCGGTTTTCGTCGGCGACGACCATGAGTAGTGAAGACCAACAGCGATTTTTACATCGATTAAAGGGCGCCGCGGCTTCAGTGGGGGCGACGACACTGGCCAAGCTTAATGCGGAATTGAGCCAGCGAATTGCCGAGGAACCCAATACCTCAATAGCACCTTTGTTTGAGGCGATTGATCACACTATAAAAATACTGCGGCGCTATCTTGATATTATTGGCGAAGAAACATGAGGTCAGCCGATCTTCAGCTTAGGTGGGCGCCGTGTCGCCGCGAAGATTGATATGATGCTCGGTTTTAATGTGCGCATTTACCCGCATCAATACGCGATACGGACTGGCGGGCTTGGTTATAAAATCGACCGCGCCAGCTTGGAAGGCTTGCGCCTCAAAGACCAAACCTTCAAATCCGGTTAAAAATATCACGGGAATGTGTTTGGTTTCTTCGCGGAATTTTATGGCTTTGCAAACTTCAAAACCTGACTGATCAGGCAGATCGACATCCAGCAGTATCAGATCGATATTATTCTTTGCGAGGCAATCTAGGCCAGCTCGCGCAGTTTCCGCCATAAATAATTGGCAGCCATGCTCCAAAATTACACACAGTGATTCCAGTGAAGCCGGCTCGTCATCGACGATGAGAATGTTCGCACCTTGTTTTGTCACGTAAACCTCTTGAATAGGGATCAAACGAGGGTTGCTCGTTTACTATCGCCTTCGCCTGTGATTATAGTCGATTTTTAGCGTTCCGTAAGACTGGTCCCTTTAAGCGTGTTTTCGGTGGTATTGCAGGACTTTATCCTTGGGCATCGCTTCTGAAAACAACCAACCTTGAGCCAGAACACAGCCGCGATCAAGTAGAAAGTGAACATACTCTTGTGATTCAACACCTTCACAGATAATCCGCACATTTAGATTGTGCAGGAGTTGAATTAGTCCGGTAAGAATCTGCGCATCTTGGGAGTCGTCCTTGGTGATCGATTCCAGAAATACGCCGTCAATTTTGACTGTCGAAAACTCAATTCGCTTCAGCGTGTAGATTGATGAGTTCCCCTTGCCGAAATTATCCAGTGCTAAGTGAAAGCCGAGATCAGTTAAGCGTTTGAGATTGCTGAGAATTACGGGGTCGCGGTCAAAAACCAGTGGTTCGGCAATTTCAATATGCAATAGATTACGAAAATCAGCGTCTCGCTTCGCAAAAAGTGTCTCGATATGGGTGATTAACTCATCGGAGCGCAGTTGAATCGCCGACATATTCATGGCTACTTCAGTTGTTGAATGCATGCGGTTGAGAATACCGCACAATTGATAGACTTGTGTTGCGACCTGCATCCCTAATTTTATCATCAGTGGATCGTTTTCTATCACCGACAGAAAGTTGCCGGGTAGGCGAATATCGTGTTCGCTCACTACCCATCTGGCTAAGGCTTCAAAGGAAATAACCTTGCCAGTGAGTAAATTGTGAATAGGTTGGAAATAGGTTTTGATATCACCGTCGGCAATGGCTCGCGCTATCTGACGGCGTTGTTCCACTAATGAATAAGCTTGCTGTTGAACTTCCTCATTATAAAAGCAGCAGCAATTTCGCCCCGCTTTTTTCGCCAAATACATTGCACTGTCGGCGGCCTGAAGAAGCTTCTCTGCGGAGACAGCATCTTCAGGGTAACGGGCAATACCAATACTCGAAGTGCACTGGTAGCTGAGGTCCTTCAGTTTGAAGGGTTCTGCGAGCGCGTTAATCAATTTATTGCTTAATACAGTTAAGGTTTCTTTTTGCAGATTCCCGCGTAGCAGTACTACGAATTCATCTCCTCCGAGCCGCGCGACAAAGTCAGTCGCTTTTAAGGTGTTCTGCAATCTTCTGCTGACATTGACCAGCAACTCGTCTCCGTAATCGTGGCCATATTGGTCGTTGAGTTCTTTAAATTTATCGAGGTCGATAAAGAGTAAATTCAATTTTTCGCCATTGCGCTGCGTCTCTGCGAATATTTCAGAAAAGTAGCGATTGAATGCCAATCGATTGTGGAGATTGGTGAGGGAGTCGATCTCTGCACTTTCTTTGAGTTGGGCCTCAAGGATCAGTTGATGGCTTATATCTTCAATGATATTGACCACAAAATAATCGTCGCTGTTTTCCTTCGCGACGGTGCTGGAGTTTAATGATGTGTAAAATACCTCTCCAGAATGAGCCACGTTCGCAACCCGGCCGGTCCATGAACCCAATTGCTCCAAATTAAGCTTTATTTCGTCTTGGCGTAGAGTTTTGCTGGGGTTGTCGTAAAGGGTGATCTCATCACATCCGACGATTTGTTGTTCAGCGTATTTGAACATCCGGCAGAAAGCCGGGTTTACCGCAGTAATTTTGCCTGCACTATTCGAGACGTAAATAGCTTGTTGAGTATTGGTAAAGACGAGGCGATGGGTATTGAAGTCGGCATCGGCGAAATTCTGAGCGTCAACGATAAGAAGGTTGAGATGAAACTGACGAACACCATTTTCAAAGAAAGTTTCTTTGTAGAGTAAACAGCGCCGAGCCTTGTTTAGACATACCACGCGTAGCTCCAGCGGCTCATGGCCGGAGGCGTCTATCCAGTCCAAAAATTCGGTGGTACCCCGTTTGATATAACGAAGCAGATTTGCTCTGTTTTTTCCTTCTTCACCACTTAGTAGTTTCGGATTTATTTCCCGTAAGGCGGCCGTATTGGCATACAAGATCCAGTATTTTTCATCAATAATAAGATACGGAGTAGGGTAGCGATTGTGGTTGCCATCAGCGCCGATGGTAGAAGATGCAAGGCGCAGACCTTTGCGATCTCCTATACGCCGATTAAAGACAGGGTTCTGTCGCATCATATATTCCTATTCCGCCGCGAAAAACGTCACCAGCATTTTGCTGGCATAGCCGGTGGTGTCGTCGAGATCGTAAACGGTATGGTTGGCGTACACCGGTGTAAAACCATTGGGGTCTCGCTTCTTAAAGGCATACTTGCTGGGGTAAGTCGCACCCGGTGATCCGGTTCTAACGCGGTCAAAATGCTGTTTTATTTTCGCTACTTCGTCGCCAGCAAAAAGGTTGAAGAAAGCTTCACCGCTAAAGTCTTCTAAATCGGCTAGGCTAAAGCCAAACTGCTGAGTGAGAGTTGGATTGACGTATTCAATGTGCTCGTCAATGAAATTGTAAATGTAGGCGCAATTCAAGCTACTGGTAAGAATGTAATTGATCTTATCCTTGTAGGCGCTGGTGTTTTTCTCGTAGTGGGTTTTTTCGGTAATGTCAGTCATGGTACCCATGACCTTGGTTGCCTGTTTCAATTCATTAAACGACACCACGGCGTCGAGGGAAATTACCTTAACCACTTGATCAGTGCCGCCAACTTTAAAGGTGATAGGTAGCTTCACCTGTTTGATTAGCATTTCTTTCATCTGGGTTTCGAGGCGATTGCGATCATCGGCGTGAACCAGGCCGATAAAAGCCTCGAAGGAGGGCTGGTAGTCGTTGTCGTCGAGATCAAATAAGGCAAAACAGCCCTTACTCCAGGTAAGTCGGCGATTTTCAATGTCCCACATCCAAGATCCACTGAGGCCAATTTTTTCTGCTTCGTGTAACAGGTTATTGGCTTGCATTAGGTCTGTACGCAGTACCTGAAGTTCGCTTTGCTGTTGTTCTTTTTCCTCATAGGCCATGCGCAGTTCGGCGTAGGCGGTCTGCAGCTCTTCATTGGTAGATTGTAATTCTTCGTTGGTGGTTTCCAGTTCTTCGTTAGAGCTTTGCAGCTCTTCATTGGAGCTTTGCAGCTCCTCATTCATTGCTTGCATTTCTTCGTTTGAGGTTTCTAGCTCCTCGATCACGTTTTGCAATTGGTCACGGGTGCGGTTGAGTAGGCGTTCCTGCTCCTTTACAACCTCGGTACTCACATTTCCTTCTATATCCTTGATACTAGGCAGGGCAAAGGGACGTTCAATATCGGTAAAGATAACGGTGAGTCTGCCCAGCGGCGGACTGCGATCGACCCTGACCAGCATCATTCTTACCCAAACATTGTCGTCTTTGAGCTTAATGTTCTGATAGCCTGTGTCGACAAAAGACTTGCCTGTGTCGATTTCGTGAAGTGAAGAGCGCAGTTCAATTCCCAATTTCGGGTGAAAATTTTTGAAAACATTATTGCTCGGAATGCCCTGGCTTCGCACCAGTAATTCATTGTTGCCCTCGCTGAATATAATATCTTGATTTTCATTTATTAGAAGGGCATTTGGCAGTACGCGGTCTTTAAGCGCGTCCATGATTAGCGCACTGTAATCCAGGTCTAGGCGTTTTGCTGGCGTTAAGGACTGGCGCTCTACCGCCGGTGTGGGCTCGATATAATCGGGAATTCGGCGGCTGGGTCTAACTCGCTCGGGGGGCAAGGATTTATTGATCAGTACTGCCTGATAAAGTTTGGCAGCCTTTGATATTACTCGGTACTGTTCTTGGAATAAGCCTATGGATTCCGAAATACCCAAAAGCAAAAGACCACCAGGATTAAGGGCGTAGTGAAAGGTGGGCAATAACATTCGCTGCAATTCGGCAGTGAAATATATCATCAGATTGCGGCAGGTAATCAAATCTAGCCGTAGAAACGGTGGATCTTTGTTAATGTCGTGAAGCGAGAAAATCACCATCGCTTTAATCGACTTTATGACCTCGTACTGGTCGCCGTTAACGGTAAAAAACCGGGTTTTAATTTCTTTAGGTAAATTTTGCAGTGCGCTTTCGGGGTATGAAGCTTCTCGGGCAAAACTAATGGCCTGTTCGTCGATGTCGGTCGCAAAAATCTGAATTTTATATTCGTTTTTCTTGTCGCCAAGGATGTCGCTGATGATCATTGCCAGCGTATAGGGCTCCTCGCCTGTAGAGCAGCCCGCCGACCACACTCGAATAATTTTATCTGTTTTGGTGGCTAGATACAGTTGCAGCTCACGGCGCAAGGTTTCGTAGGCGCGGATATCTCGAAAGAAGGAGGTAACACCGATTAGCATATCGTTGAAGAGAAAAGTAACTTCTTCTCGATGATTGCTCAGATGCTGAAGGTAGTCTTCGGACTTGGCTATTTTGAGCGAGGTCATGCGCCGATCAATTCGCCGCAATATGGTGTTTTCTTTATAGAGACTGAAATCGACTTTGGAGTGTAATTTTAGTTGGCGGATTATGCCGATATAGGTTTCGCGGGGAATGTTTTTGTCGTCAATAAGCGTCCGGTCCCGCGGAAACATAACAATACTTTTCAGCTCTGCGCCGATCTGCTCTGGCGACACAATAAGGTCGACATTGCCAGAATTGATCGCAGAATTGGGCATGCCGTCGTATTTGGCGGTATTGGGATCTTGAACAATGCCAAAGCCATTTTCGGCTTTAATCGCGCGTATACCGCGGCTGCCATCGCTGCCGGTGCCAGACAGAATAATGCCAATAGCATCATCGCCTTTGTGGGTGGCAATTGACTCAAACAACATGTCGATCGACGGCCGCGGGGTGCGCCGGGCTTCAACATAGCTGGTTAGCACGATCTTATTGTCGCGAGATATCTCAATATTGTGGTTGGGCGGGCAGATATAGAGGGCATTGGCGCGGAGGGCCTCGCCATCGACGGCGGTAAATACCGGAATGGGTGCGTCTTTCACCAGTAAATCAACCATCATGCTTTTGTGTGATGGAGACAGATGCTGCGCCACAATAAAGCTCATATTGGTGTCGTCAGGCAGATTGGCGATCATAATCTGCAGGGCTTCGAGCCCACCTGCACTAGAGCCGACGCCAACAACTGTCAAAGGTTTAGCCGCGGTTGGCGGGGCTAAATCCTTGGATTTGGTGGTTTCCGTGTCCTTTTGCATTTTATCTACCTTGATGTTGCCGGTGTAGTCCACCACCGATAGCAGAAAACCGCAGACTTTGGTGCTGTGAATCCGCTGGGCTAGGCCATGTATTTGCTAACGACGCTGCGCGTGTTTACGCCAGTGTCGCAGCCCTGCTTGTTGTGCTACTTGGCGTGAGGGCGATTAGTATCGCATTTCGGGGTCGTGATACGGTTCGACCGTGAAAGCGTTCGATGTTGAAAATAACATCATCTGCCAAAATAATTTACAGACGACCTTTAAGTATACGTACCCCAGTCATTGAGAGTATAGGTAGTTCCCGAGGGTCGGCCAGTCTATTAGACGCTATTGTGCGGCTTAATTTTGGGCGGGAATAATAAACCGGCGCCAACGTAGAAAGGGCGGGCCGTTTGTTGTTGGAAGTTGTTTAAGACGTCGGTTCGGCGTCAGTGCTAAGAATCGTTAGGGCTGGCAGCTATGTTGACCCGCGTGCCGTTTAAGCGCGGTACCCGCGACAGAGGGTCCACGTCAGTGTTTGAAACTAAACGATTGCGGTTTACACCACCATTGTATGTCCCCTCTCCCGTTATGGGATCAAAGGTGCGGTAGCCCCAGCCGTGCTCCATTATCGCGACACCACAGCGAATATCCTCAGATAATTTGACCTTGGCGGTGAGGCTAGCCGTTGCTGAGGATACGATAACGGTTTCGCCGTCGTTCACGCCAAAAGTCTTGCCATCGGCACGGTTTAGCTCAATGGTGTCGCCACACATCTCATGTTCTTTCATGCCGGTCATGCTGGTTTCTACTGACCAGGAATTCATCATTTTCATCCGGCGGCGACCGATAAGTTGCAAGGGGAACTCGGCGTGGTCGTCATCGATTTCGTTGAGGCGTTCACTCAGTGTGGCCATAAATATTTGTGGTGCGGTATTAACCTTGCCGTTCTCAGTGGTGAGTTGTTTGAAGAGCGTGCCGAATTTCGGCCTTGTTAACACATCTCCTATGCCGTGTTCGGCATTTTGTATGTCTTTCCATTTGAACATACCGCCCGAGTGAACTAGAGCGCGTGATAGCCACAGCGGAGACAAACCGTGGTTCTTGTTACCAGTCCATTTCGATAATTTGACGCTGGCCTTAACCACTGGGTTTAGCCAACTTTTGCCCATGACAAAGGGTTTGTTCATGGCGAGGCAGAGGTCGCGCAAAAACTCCCATTCAAAGCGCATACCCTCGGCGAGGGGCACCGCCGCACGCATCATCTGGGCACGCGGGGCGGGACTCAGTGACTGCAGCAGAGGGTTTATTTCGGTGCGCTCTAAAAAATGGTCACCGGGAATCAACCAGTCGGCGTGGCGATGGCTTTCACGCTGGAATTGGTCAATTACCACAAAGCACTCTAACTGCGCTAATGCGGCGTCGAGTTTGTCGCCGTCTGGCCCAGATATCACCGGGTTGCCGCTATTCATAATAAGCGCGCGGATTTGACCATCGCCCGGCGTGGTAATTTCATCGGGTAGCTCGGCTAAGCTATGCGAGCCCGCCACGTTTTTGTTGTTGCGGACCCGGCTGTGAGCATTGGATTTTGGAAATAGCGCATCGCCAGCCGAGAGAAAATCCAGAATACCGACGGAATAGTAAAGGCCGCCTTCAGCCTCAATTCGATTGCTAATGAGGTTTAAAATTTGCACCAGCCATAGGCCCAGTACCCCATTGCGACCCTGGCTAATGCCGGTGCGGCCAACCGCCATGGCGCGGGGCGCTTTGGCGAATTGTTCGGCGAGATGATAAATGGTGTCTGGGTCGACATCGCAACGACGGCTGAGCGCGTTTACGTCAGCGCTCTGTGCCAGCGCCTTTATCTTCGCTAAGCCGTCCAGTTGTTGGGCCTGACCGATGTTGTCCCAGCCTTCGTCGAAGATAATTTTAATCATGGCCAGTACCAGAGCCCAATCCGACTCAGGTAGCGGTGCGATATGTTGACTGGCTTTGGCGGCACATTCGGTAGTGCGGGGGTCGACGACTACTAATTTGGCGCCAGCATTTTTGCGTGCCAATACGCGCTTCCAGCCGTCGGGGGCGTAGCCGATCCAGCACATGCCACTAATTTGTGGGTTGGTGCCGATCAGCAGAAAGTAGTCGCAGTAGTCGATATCGGCTTGCAGGCTAACCCAGGGGTTGCCGTACATATTTTCAGATACCACATGCAGTGCATTTTGATCCACCGAGCCAACCCAAAACCGATTTTCAGTGCCAATAGCGTCTAACAGCATGGTCTGGAATAAGGCACTGCCAAAATTAAAGCCATTGGGGTTGCCGGTATAGCTGCCAAGCGCATTGGCGCCGTGCTGATCGACGATGGTGTTAAAGCGGCTACTGATATCGGCAATAGCTTCCTCATAGCTTTTTTCCACATAGCGGTCACCAACTCGTTTCATGGGTTTGGTGATGCGCTTGGGGTGCCGTAAGGCCAGATGCGATTTGGCACCTTTAATACAATAGTCCCGCCAGCTAAAGGTATTGTCCTTATCAGGTTCAATTTTAATGACTTGATTATTCTCAGAACTTACCTTCAGACCGCAGGCCTGCTCGCAAATGCCACATACCGTGTAAGTGGTTTCCATCTCGCTCTCCGAGTCACTTTATTGTTATTTATTTGGCTGTAACAGCGATGCTGCCGATCTCAATACTAACGCTTCGGTCTATAGTGTCAACAGGAAACTATTTCCAATATGAAATAGTTTTGGGGATGCTATATTTTATGCGTTGAGTCGCTAAGTTAATTTTCTTAAGTGTTCCTTAAAAATTGGTCATTACGCTACAAGCATGAAATTGTGATGTGAGGGCGCAAATATGTACTCAACTCAATCAGCTTTGACCAATACCGAATTCAGCGCAGCAGCGACTAGCCAGCATGGTGAGTCCTCTGAAGATAGTGCGCCGCGCCTCAGTGTCATTGGTCGTCGCGCGCTGTCACGACCCGACACCGAAAGCTATATTGCCCAGAAGTTTGCAAGTAGTTATGGCGCAATATTGCGCGAGTTTTTACCCTATTTGTTGGAACTGCGCACTGCTAGCGGCCTAGGTGGCGCGCTCGGCATGCGCCGCGCCACTCCCGGCCAGCCCTTGTTTTTAGAGCGATATTTAGATGCGCCGGCCGAAGGTATATTGGGTGATTTACTTGCCAGTCCAGTTGAGCGCGGCAGTATGGTCGAGATTGGCAACTTGGTTGCCACGTGGCGGGGAAGTAGTCAGATGCTGTTTATTGCACTTGCAGCCCTAATTGTTCAGGTCGGAGCAGAGTGGGCTGTTTTTACCGCCACCCCAGAAGTGCAAAAGCTATTAGCCCGTCTAGGTGTAAAACAGTATGTATTAGGCAAGGCAGAGGGCAGTAAACTCGGTGAGCAGTTGGCTGACTGGGGAACTTACTACCAAAGCTCGCCCTCATTGGTGGCAGTAAACGCCGTACATGCATTGAATATTTTTGCCCGCCAGCCCATGTCGAGTATGTTATTAGCCAGCTGCAAGTACCAAATTCAAACCAGCTGCAACAGAAATAACATAGGCTCTTTATATGAATAAATTGATAAGCGAATTACGGCGCACTGCCCTTGTTGCGGGTGACCGTGTGGCACTTTCCGGCGAACACGAGCAATTCACCTACACTGGTTTAATTGTCGCGGTTGACAACTTGGCCGAGGAGCTAAGCCAGCGCGGGGTGCGCCGGGCCGCGTTAATTGCCGACAATAGCCCAGCATGGATAGCTGTTGATTTGGCATGCTTGCAGGCTGGCGTGGCACTTATTCCCATTCCTGCCTTTTTTAGTGCGGAACAACTAGAACATACCTTGACGAGCTGCGGGGCAGACACTTTGATAAGTGATCGCCGGGCAAGTGATGCGCAAATAGCGTCGGTACTGGCTGGGTCGACGGCGACGAGTGCGTTTGAAAGTCAGCCGCAGTTTCGGCTTTGGTCGCTAGCAGTGGCAGATCAAGCGGCCAGCTTGCCCCTAGGTACAGTGAAGCTGACTTATACCTCTGGCTCCACCGGTGCGCCAAAAGGGGTGTGCCTCTCTGCAGACAAGTTGTTCGCTACAGCGGCGGCGCTTAATACGGCTTTATTGGCGACGCCATTGCAGCGCCATTTGGCGGTGTTGCCACTGGCAACTTTGTTAGAAAATGTGGCCGGGGTCTACGCCGGCTTACTGCGGGGTGCGGAGGTGATTTTGCCGCGCGTGCAAAGTTTGGGTTGGGCGGGTAGCTCCGGGATGGAGATTAGCGATTTGACCAGCTGTATAGATCATTGGCAGCCCGACAGCGCTGTTCTTTTGCCACAAATACTCAAGGGATTGATCGCCATAGCAGAACAAGGCCATTGGCAGCCGCCAACGAGTTTGCAGTACTTGGCCGTGGGCGGCGCGCGAGTGGCACCCGAACAAATAAGCCAAGCGCGGGACCTCGGTTTACCAGTTTACGAAGGTTACGGCTTGTCGGAGTGCGGCTCCGTGGTCAGTTTAAACACCCCCGCCGCCGAGCGAGCTGGGTCGGCGGGTAAAATTTTGTCTCACTGCGATGTGGACATTAGTGATGGCCAGGTAATGGTTAAGGGCAATGTTTACCTTGGCTATCTCGGCGGCGCTGAGCTTGATTCCAACGATATATTGGCCACTGGCGACATAGGTGAATTAGATGACGAGGGATTCTTGTGGCTCAAGGGGCGCAGCAAAAACCTGCTGGTGAGCAGTTATGGCCGAAATATATCGCCGGAGTGGCCCGAAAGTGAATTACTGGCGTATGCGGGTGTTGGTCAGTGTCTTGTGATTGGTGACGCCGAGGCCTACTGCAGCGCGCTAATTTTTGTTACACCCGGCTATAGCTACGAGGATATTGGTCGCTACATCCGCGAGTGTAATCAGCGCCTACCAGATTATGCGCAAATTCGTCGCTGGGCGGCTCTGCCTAAACGGTTGACTGTCGCAGACGGCATGCTGACCGCCAATGGCCGGATCAAAAGAGATGTCATATTACATACCTACCCAGAATTGGTGGCACATTGTTACCCCGGTATTGTTTACCCCATAGGCGGATCTCAGCGTGCTTTTACCCCCACCCAAACAATGAACAGCCAAACTGATATCGATACCTAAGACCGTGGCAGTGGAGAGTAGTATGAATTTCTATGATCGCTTGCAAGCAGAAACCCGAGATGACCGCGAGGCGCTGTACAAGGTTCAATTTATGCAGCGCGGCGCGGCTGGTGAACTGAGCCTGCGCGAGTACATCGCGTTTTTAAGTCAGGCCTACCACCATGTTAAACACACGGTGCCCTTGCTGATGGCCTGTGGCGGCCGTTTGCCGGCCGATTATGAGTGGTTGCGTGCGGCGGTGGCGGAATACATTGAGGAAGAACTGGGGCATCAAGAATGGATACTCAACGATATTCGCGCCTGTGGTGGCGACAGCGAAGGTGTTCGCCACAGTGCGCCGGCACCAGCGACGGAATTGATGGTTGCCTACGCCTACGACAAGATAAATCGCGTTAATCCAATTGGATTCTTCGGCATGGTCCAAGTGCTTGAAGGGACGAGTATTGCCGTTGCTGATCAGGCCGCCGACGCCATTCAAGCGACATTGGCGTTACCGAGCAAAGCCTTTAGTTATTTAAAATCCCACGGCGCCTTGGACGTGAGTCATGTTGAGTTTTTTAAGGATCTCATGAACCGTATCGACAAGCCTGAAGATCAGGCTGAGATTATTCGAAGCGCAAAAATGTTTTACCGCCTCTACGGCAATATTTTCCGTGAACTGGGTAATATCGCGCCGCTGGCTAATGCCGCCTAAGATCCGTCTTTCAAAAAGGGATTAACCATGACAGCGCTCAACATTGTTTTAAGTGGTGCCACCGGCGGTATTGGTCGCGCCATGGCGCTGAATTTCGCGAATGCGGGTCATAGTCTAATCTTATTGGGCCGAAATACTGATGCATTAGCTTCCTTGCGCAATAGCTTAGTGCAGCCTGAGCGCCATCACATTTTACTTGCTGATTTAAGCAGCGGAACAGCGATTGCTGGGCTCGCCGCTGACGTGGCGGCAATTGGTCCGGTGGACGTATTGATTAACAATGCGGGTGTCGCGGGGTTTGGTTTATTTAGCGATCAGCAGGACGACGTCTTGGAGCACATGCTGCAGCTAAATTTATTGGCACCAATGCGCTTATGTCGGGCTATTCTACCGATGCTAAGCGTGAGCCCCCATGCCTGTATTATTAATATTGGCTCCAGCTTTGGCAGTATTGGCTACGCTGGATTTAGTGCTTACTGCGCCAGTAAATTTGGTTTGCGAGGATTCACTGAGGCGCTACAAAGGGAGCTGGCGGACCAGGCAATCGCGGTACACTATCTTGCGCCACGGGCGGTGCGTACCGCGATGAATAGCGCCGCTGTGGTCGCCATGAATACCGAGTTGGGTAATAGCGAGGATGAGCCGGAGCTGGTCGCCCGTGCCGTATTGCAATTGCTCACTCAGCGCCACAGCAGTAGCCGCTATCTCGGTTGGCCGGAAAAATTGTTTATCCGTTTAAATAGCCTATTTCCGAATGTGGTGGCGAACGCCCTAAAAAAGCAGCTGCCAATAATAAAACGCTACGCCAAGCTACAGAGTGATGTCGGGTCGGCCTAATTCGGCTAGTGTTAGTATGGCTACACCGATTATGCAACGCTTGCCAAGAGTGAGTTCCAATAATGCGTTTACTGCTAATAGAAGATGACGAATCACTCGCCCAAGGTATGTTGACCGCCCTGCATCGTGCCGGCTACGCCGTTGACCATGCGGCTAGCGGCGCCGTTGCGCGGCGCTTTTATGAAGCAGGTCAGCTGGATCTGGTTATTTTGGATTTAGGCTTGCCCGATATCGATGGTCTCAGTCTCTTAGTCGATTTGCGTAAAATTCAGGCCGGTATACCGGTACTTATTCTCACTGCTCGGGATGCCTTAAGTGACAAAATTGCTGGCCTCGATGCTGGCGCTGACGACTACCTCACCAAGCCCTTTGCCTTTGAAGAATTGCTAGCCCGTATTCGCGTATTGTCCCGGCGCAGTGGGCAACTGCGCGAGACTGAAATGCACATAGGCAATGTTAGTTTGAATATTGCTAGCCACGAAGTGCAACTCAATGGCGAAGTGCAAAAGGTTTCCCGTCGGGAGTTTGCAATATTGCGGGCCCTAGCCGACCGTCCAGGCCAAGTGTTTAGTCGCGAGCAATTAGAAGAAAAACTCTATAGTTGGGGCGACGAAGTGAGCAGTAATACAGTTGATGTACACGTGCATAATTTAAGAAAAAAATTAGGCCACTCGGTAATTAAAACGATTCGCGGGGTAGGTTTTATTTTGGGCGATAGCGAATGACATCGCTGCGCCGCTTTTTGGTGATCAGCGTTTTGTCGGCGCTGATGCTGGTGAACTTTATCGCTGCCTTACACGGCTACCGGGCCAGCATGGCCGAGGCCGAAAGTCTATTTGATCAAAAACTCAGTGAAATGGCCGCCCAGTTTGCGGCCATGCCCTTGCCAGATTTTGAGTCGCCGCCGTCGGCCGATGACCAGCAAATGGTGTTCCAGATATTTAGCGCCAAGGCCAAATTACTATGGCGCTCCAGCCATGCGCCAGCGGAAATAATTAGTGACGAGCTTGGATTTGGCGAACATAATTTTAATGATTATCGCTGGCGAACATTGGTCTACGAAAACCCAGATAGTGGACGGCGGGTAGTCGTCGCCGAGCGAGTAGACCAGCGTTATCGTTTGGCCGAGAGCGTGATATTAGAATCTATTGTGCCAGTGGTATTGATTTTGCCGGTGGCAGGAATTTTAATTTGGCTTATTATCGGCCACGGTCTAAAAAGCTTAGATGTGTTGGCCAAAATTCTTCGTCGCAAATCCCCAGATGATTTTGGTGCGGTCAAGGTAGACGGCGCGCCAGTTGAACTTCAGCCCGTTATCCAATCGGTAAACTCGATGTTGAGCCGCTTAAGTGCGTCCTTTGAGCGGGAGCGGCGCTTCTCCGCCGACGCTGCACATGAACTACGTACGCCAATTAGTGCAATAAAAATGCATCTTCACAATATTCGCGAAGAATTACCCAGTGGTAGTGAATCTTTGGGTAGCCTAAGCAAAGATGTCGATCGCTTAGCGCAT
The DNA here is from genome assembly GCF_039539625.1 of Zhongshania borealis. Lineage (NCBI taxonomy): Bacteria > Pseudomonadati > Pseudomonadota > Gammaproteobacteria > Cellvibrionales > Spongiibacteraceae > Zhongshania > Zhongshania borealis. The sequence goes on from NZ_BAABDM010000002.1 coordinate 481,586, forward strand.
TTAGTGGACCAAATGTTGCTATTGCATCGTACAACGCCAGATCACTATCCCGCTAAATTTGAGCAAATTTCTTTGGAAAATTTAGCGCGCGAGGCCATTGCTGAATGCTATACCGACTTTGCGCAAAAGCAACAAACCATCGAGCTTGACGGTGACGTCGCGAGGGTCGACGGCGATCGATTTGCGTTGGGAATTTTGTTGCAAAACCTGCTGAACAACGCCAGTAAATATACTCAGCAGGGTGGCCGCATTGAACTGATTACACAAACCAGGGGCGCGCAAGTGTGGCTTACCGTCGCGGATAATGGGCCGGGTATTTCGACCGAGGCGCAGCGCAGAGTGTTTGAACGATTCTATCGATTAGGAGGTGATCGCCATAGCTCTGGGGCCGCAGGGTGTGGTTTGGGTCTGTCTATTGTCGAACATATTGCGGAATTGCACGGGGCAAAAATAGTGATGGCAACAGGTTTGGATGAACGGGGCTTAGCGGTCTCCATTGTTTTTCCAGTGTCTCTCACTGCAGGCAAAAATTCGCAAGCAAGCTTAGGTGCAGGAAAGTCACTGCGACGTGGAAGTAGGGAGGAGGCCCAATGACAACATGGAGAGGCTTTGTGCTAGGCCAGGCAGTTACACTGTTACTTTTGGCGTCGGGCTCGCCGGCGAAGGCAGACAAGCCAAGCTTTGATTTGGGAATTCGCGAGCATTTATTTATACCGTCGGAATTGCACGTGCCGGCAAATACCAAAATAAAACTCTGGGTACGTAACCACGATACAACACCCGAAGAGTTCGAAAGCTATGAGTTGAATCGCGAGAAAGTGATCCTTGGTGGTCAAAAAGCCCTGATATTTATTGGGCCTTTACAGCCGGGGACTTACCCATTTTTTGGTGAATTTAATCCCAAGAGCGCCCAGGGAAAGATCATTGCAGAATGAAAAACACAACGAGTAAATTGGCATGTTATTGACCAGCGTCGTTATTGTAATTCGCGAAGTACTCGAGGCTGCTCTGCTCGTGAGTATTTTACTGTCGATGTGTAGGCAGCTCGGGCTTAGTCAAGCTTGGTTTAAATGGGGATTGTTAGCGGGTTTGCTTGGTTCAGTGGTGTATGGTCGGCAAATGGCTACCATCTCCTCTGCTATGGATGGCGTAGGGCAGGAGTTGAGTGATGCTGGAATTCAAATACTCATCTATCTCTGTTTACTGTATTGCTGTCAGAAATTGGTTTTTCTTTACCATAGCCGTCAGCAGGCAACGCCGGTGTTATACGTCGCCATGGCCACTGCCATCGCACTAGCGGTGATTCGCGAAGGTTCAGAAATCTACATTTATCTTTCGGCATTTCAGGGCAAGCAAGAATCTCGTCTCGGCTTGTACAGCGGCTCTGCAATAGGGTTTGGTATTGGCTTTAGTTTCTGCGCCTTATTCTATTACTGGCTACTGAGTTTTAAGCCGCGTCGCGCTGTCGTATTGGGTAGTGTATTACTCAGTTTGGTGGCCGGCGGCATGATTTTACAAGGCGGAAAAATGTTAATTCAGGCCGACTACCTGCCAGACGGCCAGCTTTGGGACAGCAGTGCTTTTCTTCCAGAAGACGGATTACTGGGTCAACTGCTTTACGCCATGGTAGGGTATGAAGCATCGCCAGCACCAGTGCAAGTAGCGATCTACCTTTTATCGCTTAGCCTCATGTTGCTGGCGCTATTTCTGCGCTATCGGGCCGGCGCCAGCGTTAATATGGAAGGGAAGTAATGACAGCCGCTAGCAGAAAAATACCGTATTGGAGTGGGATGGTAATCACGCTGCTCTGCGTGCTCAGTGGCCCGATACTGGCTGATGGTTTGGCTGTTGATAAAATTTACGCGCCCTACGTGAACTTACTAGAGAAGGAAGTAGAGTATCGAATAAGTCGCGCCGAGGGTGGCGTGCAAGCGCCAGATGGCGTTCTAATTCAACGCCTCGGTTTTGGCGCAGCAGTCAGCGATACCCTCGCCTTGGAAGCTTACATAATTGGTCGCGGCGACGACGATGCCGCTAGTTTTAGTGGCTATGAACTTGAAGCCCGCTGGCAACTCACGGAGCAAGGTGAGTATCCGGTAGACTGGGGTGTGCTACTCGAATACGAAAACAGCCGCGATAGCGACGTTGAAGAAGTCGCGGTTAAGTTACTGGCGTTGCGAGAGTGGCGCAGCTGTATCTTCACAGCAAATGGCGGTTTAATTTACGAAGACAGTCAGGTCACTGGCGATGAGTTTGAAACCAGCTTCTCGGTTCAGGCCCGCTACCGCTATCAGGCCTATTTGGAGCCGGCGCTGGAATTTTACGCCGCGGAAGATTATCGCGGTATTGGCCCGGTATTGGCGGGCATGACACGCTTAAGCACCACCGATAGCGTGCGCTGGGAAATCGGTAGTATTGTGGGCCTAAATGAAAGTAGTGCGGATTATACGGTACGTTTTAAGCTGGAGTATGAATTTTATTAGCAGATATCGGTTGCAATCAGCAGTAACAGGCAACGCTGTTTTCTAAAGAATATAAAGACTACTCGTGTAGCAAGTAGGCAACGACTACTGCTCGGTAGTATGCTCAACAATAAGGATAGTGCCATGATGACTCTTTCACAGCTATGCGAATTTCTAGGTTGGGCATCGCTAATCAATATAGTTTATCTGTTATTGGCGACGATAGTTATTGCAGGACTAGGGGGTAAAATAGCGCTTATTCATAGCAAATTATTTAAGATTAATGATTTTGATCTTAACGAAAAATATTTTGACTTTCTGAGTAGCTATAAGATTATGACCTTGGTGTTTTTCGTGGCACCGTATCTCGCATTGAAAATAATGGACCAGTAATTTTTACTTGGGTATTTAGAGATAAGCTATGGAATTTGAAAAAAATAGTGAACACTGGTCAAAAAGTTTTAAAGGTTTAGATTTTTCAGACATACAAGTACAAACGGTTGAATTTGATGGCTGTACATTTGAGCAATGTAATTTTAGCGGCGCGATCTTCAGTCGATGCAATTTTGTTAATTGCGAGTTTACTAATTGCAATTTAAGTGTTGTTAAAATGGAGTACAGCAAGTTTTCTGATGTTTGCTTTCGTGATTCAAAGCTAGTTGGTATTGATTGGACCAAAGTGGCTTGGCCTCGCTTGCTCTTTAGTTCGCCGGTCAAGTTTTATAAGTCGATACTTAATGACTGTTCGTTTCACGGGCTGTCGCTACCCGATTTAGTCTTAGAGGAGTGTAGAGCGCATAATGTTGACTTTCGCGACGGTGATTTCACTAATGCGAATTTCACTTACAGTGATCTCTCTGGGTGTTTCTTTGCCAAGACAAATTTAACGGGCGCGAATTTCTCCGAAGCGACTGACTACGATATCGATATCTACCACAACACCATTAAAAACGCCAAATTTAGTCGTTACGAGGCTGTTCGACTTTTGGATAGTCTCGAAATTGAGTTGGTGGATTGAATGCATCCTGCTTCCCTAGTAGCCTAATAAGGCAAGATGAAGAAGACCGCTGATGGTCACAATGATAGTTTGTCGGAACAATACTATGTCGAAGAAAGTACTGCAATTTGAATACGAGAAAGAAACAAAAAACAGTGTTCGTTATAAAGAAGTCCCCGATGAAGGAACCGCTCCCATCGTTGGCACTTTGTATGTCCAGAAGTGGTTTGCTGGAAGTAGTCAATCTATTGAGATCACAATTGAGAAAAAAGACTAGTGGGAAAACAGCTAATCTTGGTTGTTCCACTACATAAGGCGGCAGAATAGGAATTTACAATGGAATACTTTACCGAAGCATTCAGAAAATACGCCGAGTTTTCGGGGCGGGCGAGCCGAAAAGAATATTGGATGTTTATTCTGGTTTATTTTCTTATTTATATCGCGATTGCAGTAGTAGATTATGTGTTGGGCACGGTATGGCTGGCATCTTTGTTTTCTTTAGTTGTGTTATTGCCAAGTATCAGTATTACTGCGCGGCGTCTTCACGACACGGGCCGCTCGGGTTGGTGGCAATTAATTTATATTGTACCGCTAATCGGTATCATTGTGATGCTCGTATTTCTTTGTCAGGAAAGTGTTGGCGATAATGAGTACGGGCCGGTACTCGCGATTGAATAGCCTTGAGCTATAGCTGGCGTAATGGCTGATTATCACTGAATTTGTAAGGCGACTCGGTTTTACTGAGTTGCCTTAAAGTTTTCGCGCACGGTATAGCGGAAAAATACTGGAAAGGTATTCTTGACGTAAATTTGTTCCTGCATCATATACTTTGGGCTAACCCCGCGGCTTAATTTAAGTATTACGCCGCGGGGTTCAATGCGATATACCTCGCCTTCAATTTCCTCGCTGTGATGGTCATGAAACAGAATATTGCCACTGATGGTTTCACCGATTTCCAGTGGTACACTCGGCTTTGGCGCGATTAAAAGCCCCTGCTCTGAGATTTCGAGCACTTGGTACGCGGTGTCTTTGTCGACGGTTAAGGGCGGTTGCGCCGCTCTTGGGTAGGGCAGCCGGAAGAAACGTCTAAGATTTTTCATTTTATCATTCATGATACTTTTGTAGTCGATTTTTCTGCCGGTGTCGACTATTTTGGCAATGCTTGTTTGTCCCTTACCCTACACCGAGGCGTATACACTGCGTCCAGACAACCAGCGCTGAATCAGCGGGTCGACATGCTGCGGGTGTTTTTTGAGTATGATTTGGGCTTGCTCGCGCACAGCATCTAAGAGATCGTCGTCGCGTTGCAAGTCGGCAATTCTAAAATTCATTAGACCCGTTTGGCGGGTGCCCAGCACCTCGCCGGGGCCGCGCAATGCTAAATCTTGCTCAGCAATTACAAAGCCGTCGTTGCTGTCGCGCAGGGCGGCTAAGCGTTCGCGACCATTTCGCGACAGCGGCGTTTGATAGAGCAATACGCAAAAACTTTGCTGACTGCCGCGGCCGACGCGACCACGTAATTGATGCAGCTGAGCGAGGCCGAGGCGCTCGGCGTTTTCAATAATCATTAGTGAGGCATTGGGCACGTCGACACCGACTTCGATAACCGTGGTTGCCACGATTAAATCGAGATCGGCTGCTTTGAACTCAGCCATAACCGCGGCTTTTTCTTTGGGTTTCATGCGGCCATGTACTAAGCCAATACGCAGCTCTGGCAGGGTTTCTTTAAGCAGCTCCCAACTTGCTTCCGCAGCCTGGGCTTGGAGTTTGTCGGATTCCTCTATAAGGGTGCACACCCAATAGGCTTGTTGTCCGCTGGTGCAAACGCCGCGCAGTCTTTCCATCACATCGCCGCGCCGGTCATTGGCTAATACCACGGTATTGACTGGGCTACGGCCCGGTGGCAATTCGTCGATAACCGAGGTGTCGAGATCGGCGTAGGCGGTCATGGCTAAAGTGCGTGGGATAGGGGTGGCGGTCATGATGAGCTGATGTGGCTGACCTACATTGGCCGCAGCTTTTTGCTTAAGCGCCAAGCGTTGGTGAACACCAAAGCGGTGTTGCTCGTCGATAATAACAAGGCCGAGGCGGGCAAAGGCGACATCTGCTTGAAATAAAGCGTGGGTGCCAACCGCAACGTGGGCGCTATGATCGGCAATCGCCTCGCTTTGCGATTGACGCGCCTTGCCTTTTAATTTGCCGGTAAGCCACGCTACGTTTAAACCCAGTGGTTCAAACCACTGACTAAAGCTGTGGTAGTGCTGTTCGGCTAATATTTCGGTGGGCGCCATTATCGCAACTTGATAGCCGCTGCTCACCGCGCGCAGTGCGGCCAGTGCTGCGACAGCCGTTTTGCCACTGCCAACGTCGCCTTGTACCAAACGCAGCATGGGGGTGTGGCTGCGAAGGTCCTTGGCAATTTCTTTCGCCACGCGCTGTTGTGCACCTGTTAGCGTAAACCCTAAACCTTTCAAAAAATCGCGCTGTAAGTTTGTCGGGCCGTTTAATGCTGGCCCGCCGCCGCGCTGGGTTTCTCGTCGTAGTTCCTGCAGCGCCAAATTGTGGGCGAGTAGCTCTTCAAAGGCGAGGCGACGTTGGCTGGGGTGAAGGCCTTCCTGCAATTGGCTAATGGACGCGTCGCTGGGGGGGTGATGTAAATAGCGCAGCGCCTGGGCCAAGGTCCACGGGCTGCTGCTCAGTGGATAAGGCAGTGATTGACTGGGCAGCCATTCGGTTACGGGGTGGTGGTCCAGATACTGTAGCGCTTGATCGCAGAGTTTGCGCCAACTGGTTTGGGCAAAGCCTTCGGTGCTAGGGTAAATAGGTGTGAGGCGTTCCTCAACGGCAACTGGTTCGTCGCCCCCGAGTACGCGGTATTCGGGGTGATAAAACTCTAGGCCGCCACTGCCGCGCCGGGGTTCCCCAAAACAGCGCAGACGGGCGCCGGGGATGAGTTGGGCTTTTTGGGCAGCGCTAAAATGGAAAAAGCGGAGGGTTGTGGTGCCGCTGCCATCTTGGATACGGCACACCAAGCTGCGCCGGCGACCAAAGGCGATATCGGCGACCAACACTTTACCCTCAATTACCACGTCGGTACTGAGTTGCAGTGCACCAATAGGGGTAATGCGCGTGCGATCTTGGTAGCGCAGTGGTAAATGGAACAGTAAATCCTGGATACTATTTATGCCCAGTGCGGCGAGTTTTTCCTTGAGTTTGGGGCCAACGCCTTTTAAAACGGCAATACCGAGTTGATGCAGCGCGACGGTGGCGGGCTGAGATTTGCTCGGTGGCTGGTTCATCCGCGCTTTTTGGCCTTGGCTTTCGGTTTAGCGGGTGTTTGCGCAGCGGGCAGGTTTGTTAGCGCCGTTGCCGCGGTTTTGATGGCCCGGCTGACGACATCCACCGCTTGGTGGCGAGGGAAGCTAGCTCGCCACGCTAAGGCGACGGTGCGTGTTGGTGCGGGATCAACAAAGGGGCGGGTACATAATACGCCGTCGCCATAAGGCGCCACTTGGGCGGCCGACAGGGGTAAGATTGTTATCCCCAGCTTTGATACCACCATGTGCTTTAGGGTCTCTAAGGAGCTGCCTTCCACCACCGATTGCAGCAGGCGATCGCCATTGGCAAAGGTTTGACGTAGGCCCGGGCAGGCGGCCATGACTTGATCGCGGAAGCAGTGGCCCTCGCCCAGTAGCAATACATTCTCGTTGAGTAAGTCGTCTTGGTGTAGCGCTGTTTTACTCGCGAGTGGATGGTCGCAGGGCAGTAATACCACAAAGGGTTCTTCATAGAGCGGCTGGGTGACAACATCCGGCTCATTAAATGGCAGGGCGACAATAATCGCGTCGAGCTGGGAGGCGCGCAGTCGTTCTCGTAACACGCCGGTGAGATTCTCTTCAATATACAGTGGCATTGCCGGTGCATATTCGCGAATAAGCGGAATGCAGCGAGGGTAGAGGTACGGCCCAACAGTGTGAATGGCGCCAATTGCCAGTGGTGTGCCTAAGGGGTCGCGACCTTGGTTTGCCAGCTCGCGGATATGGTCGGCCTGTTCAAGCACGTAGCGGGCTTGACGAATGACTTGTTCACCGACCGGCGTGGTTTTAATTTGGCCGCGATTACGTTCAAACAAGGAGATGCCAAGTTCGTCTTCTAATTTTTTAATGGCGACGCTTAAGGTGGGTTGGCTAACAAAGCATTTTTCCGCGGCTTTGCCAAAATGCCCTGAATCTTTCAGGGCAAGTATGTAGCGCAATTCGGTAAGCGTCATAAAAAAACCTTCTTTTAAAAAACAGCGGTTAGTTGCCGAGTTTAATAGTTAATAGCTATGACGCTCAATACTACCCTGCCGCGCTAAAAAGGCAATTTATACTTTTGACTCCGGCGCTTACATTACTCCGGCAGCCGCAATAGCAATTTGCCAATATGGGCGCCACTTTCCATGCGGGCGTGGGCGGCGGCAATATCTTCAAACGGGAATACCTGGTCGATAACCGGCTTTATCGCCCCCTTGCTGTATAGCGGTAGCACCTGTTCTTCGATTTCTGTGGCCATTTTCGCCTTTTGCTCAGCACTTTGGGCGCGCAGCGTAGACGCGGTTAGGGTTAGCCGTTTCATCAGTACCGGCAAAAAATTTAGCTCGGCATTAAAACCGGCTTGAAAGGCAATAAAGACTATTCGGCCATCAGCGGCGGCCAGCTTAATGTCTTTTTGCACATAATCGCCGCCAACCATATCGAGAATAACATCCATACCGTGCTCGTTAGATGCGTCCGCGAGGAGGGTTTCAAAGGCTTCAGTTTTGTAATTGACGGCCTTGATGGCACCGAGATCCTCACAGGCAATGCATTTAGCTTCGCTGCCGGCGGTGGTATAGACTTTTGCGCCCATAGCCGTTGCCAAGCTTATCGCGGTGGTACCAATACCGCTGCTGCCGCCGTGAACAAGAAAGTGCTCGCCAGCTTGCAGTTTTGCGCGCTGAAAAACATTGTGCCAAACGGTGAATAAAGCCTCGGGTAGCGCGGCCGCGTCGAGTACTGATACACCCTTGGGAATTGGCAGGCATTGGCTTGCCGGCGCCACGGTGTAATCCGCGTAGCCGCCGCCATTGCACAGGGCGCAAATCATATCGCCTACCTTCCAGCGACTAACTTCGGCGCCGACCGCAACCACTTCGCCAGAAACTTCTAAACCCAATACAGGGCTGGCACCTACCGGTGGTGGATACAGGCCATAACGCTGCATTAAGTCTGGGCGGTTCACGCCGGCGCCAACAACGCGGATAAGAACTTCATTGGCTGCGGCCACCGGCATCGCCTCGGTGTCGACACTCAAATGGTGGTCTTCTTGATTCACTGCGACAATACGTCGCTGGGCGGGAATCCTTGGCATGGTAGTCCTCGGTGTCAAAGTGCTAAGCTCTGCAACGAGCCAGATAATGGCCACGCAAAACCAGCAAAAAAATAAGTGAGGCCAGTATAGCGAAGACTGCTGTCGCTGGGCGAATATCTACTGAAGGTGACAATGGCATGGTTCTAAATGACGAAATGAGCGGAGAAAAAACGCTGCTTATTGTGGGCTGTGGCGATATTGGCAATGGTCTAGCCGAGCGGTTTTTGCCACTCGGCTGGCAGGTGCAAGGTCTGCGACGTAATACCGCAAAGCTTGCGAAAGGGGTTACTGGTTTGGCGGCGGATGTTTGTGATCCCGCGAGCTTGGCCGCACTTGGTCCACTGCAGGCTGATTATATTGTGGTGACATTAACGCCTGCCGGAAACAGTGCAGCGGGCTACGCTGCGGTTTTTGAGCAGGGCGTGGCGAATGTGCTGGCCGCGATTACGAGACCGCCAAAGCGAATTTTCTTTGTTTCTAGCACCGGGGTGTACGCCCAATGCGATCACGAAATTATCGACGAGAACAGCCAAACCCTGCCCGATCGTTTCTCAGGCCAAAGTCTTTTAAAGGGTGAGCAGGCGATTGCCGCCAGTACTTGGTCGTTTAGCAATATTCGCTTCGGCGGCATTTACGGCACTGGTCGATTTTATATGTTGAACAAAGTATTGGCTGGCGGTTGCGCACCAGCGGAGCCGCTGCACTACACCAACCGTATTCACCGTGATGATTGTGTCGGCTTTATCGCGCATTTGATTGAGGCGGCGGAGGCGGGAGAGACGCTAGAAAATTGCTATGTTGGGGTAGACGATGAGGCTGCGAGTATTCAAGATGTACAAGCGTGGCTAGCTGCAGAAATGGGTGTGGACTACGCGAGTACAGGTGAACCTATTGCGCGCACCGGCAGCAAGCGCTGTCTAAATCATCGCCTTCGCGATAGCGGCTACGTTCTAAAATACCCCACATATCGCAGTGGCTTTGAACCGGTACTGCGCGCCTGGCGAGTCAGTACCGATAAAAACGCACTGATTAAAGTGCGAGTATAACTTCGACTTCAATCAGTGCGTCGCGCGGTAAGGCGGCAACCTGCACACAGGCGCGAGCGGGATAAGGCTCGGTAAAAAACTTAGCCATCACCTCGTTAACTTGGGCAAATACGCTGAGGTCAGTTAAAGAAATATTCACTTTAACGGTGTTGTTCAAGCTACCGCCACTGGCGTCCGCCACAGCTGAAAGATTGTGGAAAACTTGGGTAGCTTGCTCAACAATCCCGCCTTCAACCATGGTCATGGTCTCGGGAACTAAAGGAATTTGACCCGACATATAAACAGTATTGCCCACCTTCACGGCTTGGGAATAAGTACCGATGGCCTCTGGGGCGTGCAGGGTGTTGATGTATTCTTTGGTGCTCATGATAGCTCCTAGTTATTTAGTCAGATGTCGGGAGTCGGGTGTCTGATGAAAAACCAGACCGTGCGGATGCGTCTGACATCAGACCCCAGACGTCCGACTTTCCTTAATGCCTTTCCCGCGTTACCTTGATCACCGCCGGAATGTTTCTAATGCGGCGCATAATATTGGCTAAATGCACTCGTGAGCGCACACCAACCACAAGGTGAATGGTGCTGATTTTGGCGTTTTCGTCTTCCACACTAATTTTTTCTATGCTGCCGTCAGCACCGTTAACCCGGGTAGCCAACACAGCAATTATGCCGCGCTGTTTGCTTAATTCTATCTTCATCTCCACGGAGAAGTCGCGGTCGATATTTTCGGCCCAGCTCAGTGGCACCACGCGCTCGGGCTGGCTGCTTAATTCAATGCTGTTGTGGCAGTTTTCGCAGTGGACGACCACGCCCTTCTCGGAGCTAACGATGCCAATAATGTGGTCGCCGGGAATGGGGTAACAGCAGCGAGCGAAGTTGACCAAAAAGCCTTCGGTACCATGTATCACCATAGAATGACGTGTTGGCGGTGGTCGCAGGGCATCGCCATCGGCAATATTGTCTCGCAGATTGAGGAGTTGACGCGCGGTTAAATAGGCAACACGGTTACCCATGCCAATTTGTTCGTAGACATTATCTGGGGTTTTGGCGTGGGTGGTGTCAACTAACTGTTGTATATACTTGTCTTCAAAGTTAACAAGATCTTCGTTCATGCTGGCCAACGCGCGTTCTAACATGCGCTTGCCTAGGGTGAGCGCTTCGTTTTTACGCTGGTATTTAAGGTGGTGACGAATACCGGTGCGGGCCTTGGCGGTGACCACAAAATGTAACCATGCGGGATTTGGTTGTGCGCCGGGGGTGGTGATAACTTCGACTGTTTGGCCGCTTTGCAAGGCTTCGGATAAGGGCGCTAAACGGCGGTTAATCCGGCAGGCAACACAGCTATTGCCGATGTCGCTGTGTACTGCATAGGCAAAGTCGACGGCGGTAGCGCCAGCTGGCAGCTCCATAATGTCGCCGCGAGGGGTAAAGACATAAACCTCGTCGGGGAAGAGGTCTATTTTTACGTTCTCGATAAACTCCAAGGAATCGCCAGCCCGTTCCTGCATTTCCAGTAGGCCTTGCACCCATTGGCGAGCGCGGGCATGACTGGAATTACGCTTGGGTTCTTGGTCGTTGCTTTTATAGAGCCAGTGCGCGGCAATGCCGTTGTTGGCCATTTCTTCCATTTCGTGGGTGCGGATCTGAATCTCGATCGGCACGCCTTCTAGACCAAATAATACCGTGTGCAACGACTGGTAGCCGTTGGCTTTGGGGATGGCGATGTAATCTTTAAACTGTCCTGGCACTGGTTTATATAAGCTGTGTACACAGCCCAATACCCGATAGCAGCTGTCGACGGAGTCGACCACAATGCGGAAGGCGTAGAGATCCATGATCTCTTTTAGCGACTTTCGCTTGTTGCGCATTTTTGTGTAAATGCTGAACAAGTGCTTTTCGCGGCCGATAACATTGGCGTTATGGCCTTCTTCCGTCAGGCAGTTCTCAATACTTTCTTTAATACTGGTGATGGTCTTTTTGCGGTCGCCAAAGCGGGTGGTGATGGCCTTGCGGATGCGCCGGGCGCGCATCGGGTACATGGACATAAAGCCCAGGTCTTCAAATTCAACGCGAATATTGTGCATACCCAAACGCTGGGCGATGGGCGCGTAAATCTCTAAGGTTTCTCTGGCGATGCGGCGGCGTTTATCTTGAGGCATGGCGCCAAGCGTGCGCATATTGTGCAAACGATCGGCAAGCTTAACCAAAATAACGCGGATATCTTTGGCCATAGCGAGGGCCATTTTTTGAAAATTTTCGGCTTGTTGCTCAGCTTTAGATTGAAACTCAATACGGGTCAGCTTAGAAACACCGTCGACAAGCTCGGCGACAACTTCGCCAAATTGGTCGCTCAGGCCCTGTTTGGTAACGTGGGTGTCTTCAATAACATCGTGGAGCATCGCGGCCATCAGGCTTTGAACGTCCATGTGCATTTCGGCAAGAATACCGGCAACCGCTAGGGGGTGAGTTACATAAGGCTCGCCGCTGCGGCGGTTTTGACCTTCGTGGGCTTGCTCGGCGTAATAGTAAGCGCGCCGAACCTGGTTGACTTGGTCGACGGTGAGATATTCAGCAAGGGAAATAGTAAGGGCGTCAATCGATCCAGCCGGCACTTTGCTAGCGCTATTCGGATTGAAAAAACTGTATTGATGCATCGACGCCCCTTTCAGACGCGAATTACAGTGACGCGGCGCCCAATTCAGCGCCCAGATCGATTTCTGGATCGTCGTCTTGGGGGTTGGCGGCCATCACCTGCTCGCGAGTGATTTTGCCTTCGGCTAGCTCACGGAGCGCAATCACTGTTGGTTTGTCGCCTTCTTCCGCGACCAGTGCAGCCTTGCCGCCAGTTGCGAGGGCGTGAGCACGTTTGCTCGCGACCATCACTAATTCAAAGCGGTTATCGACAGCTTGTAAGCAGTCTTCAACAGTAATTCGAGCCATGATGTGTTTCCTACAGACTAAACAAAATCAGCGCACAAATTGCGCGCTGTTAATTACTTTGCAGTCTAACAAAAAGAAGTGGCTTATGACAGTAGCGCGCGAAGTAGCTTGGCATGACGGTCCTGCTGTTTATCTAATTGCAGGCGTCGGGCGCGGATAATTGACTCTAAGTCGGCGAGTGCCACATCAAAATCATCGTTAATCACCACGTAATCCCCCTCAACGTAGTGCGACATCTCCGCCACAGCGGCGTCCATGCGACGCTGAATCACGCTGTCGTCGTCCTGGCCGCGATCAGTAAGGCGCTCATTTAGGGCCTCTCGTGACGGCGGCAGAATGAAAATAGCGATCGTTTCCGGCATTAAGCGGCGTACTTGCTGCGCACCTTGCCAGTCGATCTCCAAAATAACGTCTTCGCCGCGGGCCAGCTCAGACTCAACCCACTGCTGCGAGGTGCCATAAAAATTATCAAATACCTGAGCGTGTTCTAAAAAAGCCGCCTTGCCCAGCATCTCGTGAAACGTATCGTGGCTGATAAAGTGATAATTCACGCCATCTTGTTCGCCGGGGCGCATGGGACGCGTGGTGTGCGATACCGACACACTAAGTTGTGCAGTCCGCTTGAGCAGCTCCGCGACCAAACTGGTTTTGCCGGCCCCAGAGGGCGCTGAAATGGTATAGAGCGTGCCTTGACTGTGCATAGCGACGGGGTTGTCCTCTTTATTGTGTTCGCGGTGCTGCCGCGCTCGTTAGGTTTTAGATTATACGGCCAGTTTAGCAAAGCTTAGCGGAAGCGGGAGCTGCAGTTTAGTGAAATTAAGTCGCTGTAGGAAGTCGGTCATTTCGGCATTTAATTTTCACTCGATGTTCTGGATCTGTTCCCGCATCTGTTCAATCAACACCTTTAACTCTACGGCAGCCTGTGTGCTTTCAGATACCACCGCCTTTGATGACAAGGTATTGGCTTCGCGGTTGAGCTCTTGCATTAAGAAGTCGAGGCGGCGGCCGCTGGCGCCGCCTTTGCTAAGTACGCGGCGCACTTCTGTTACGTGGGTGTCGAGGCGGTCGAGCTCTTCATCTACGTCAGCTTTTTGGGCGATAAGGGCAATTTCTGCTTCTAGGCGCTCGGGGTCGAGTTCAACTTGGAGTTCGGCTAGGCGCTGCTGGAGTTTTTCGCGTTGGGCGATAACGATGCTGGGCATTTTGCTGCGAATATCGCCGACGATGGCGCTGATGTTGTCTAGGCGCAAGGTGATGAGGTCGGCGAGGGCCTGACCTTCGCGCTCGCGATTGGCAATGTGTTCGGCGAGAGCTTGTTGAAATCCTTCAAGCAGCTGACTGCTAATGGCGTCGCCGTCAACGCTTTGAGGTTCTAGTACACCGGGCCAGCGCAGTAGTTCAAAGACATTTATAGGCGCAGCGTGGGCGATATCGGATTTGAGTTTATTGGCGGCGTCGAGGATTTGGCCTGCGAGCACATTGTTGAGTTGTAGCTCCTGTTGCTGGCTGTGAAGTTGGATTTTTAGGGCGCACTCGACTTTGCCGCGTTGCAGGCCTTTGCGGAGTGCATCGCGGAGGCTGGGTTCGAGGTTGCGCCAGCTCTCAGGTAGTTTAAACGACAGTTCCAGGTAGCGATGATTGACTGAGCGCAGCTCCCAGGTGGCACTGCCCCAAGGGTAGTCGGATTGCTGGTGGGCAAAAGCGGTCATGCTGCAGGTAGTCAATGTCTTCCCCTTGCGAATAATTAGAATCACCATTCTAAACTTTTTAGCGTTGTTCTTCAGTAGCGATTTACTTTTGTTGCTTGTGTTGGTCGGTGAGAAGTTTGGGGCGGGGCTGGGTTGGCAGGTATAATCCGCGTCACTCTTATAAACGCCAATGGAATATGATGATGACACGACCGAGCCAGCGCGCCAGCGATGAAAAACGTCAGGTTACAATTACTCGCAATTACACCTGCCACGCGGAAGGCTCTGTGCTAATTGAAATGGGCAATACCAAGGTGATTTGCACCGCGTCTGTACAAAACAGTGTGCCGGGCTTTTTGCGTGGTAGCGGCCAGGGCTGGGTAACGGCAGAGTACGGCATGTTGCCGCGTTCAACCGGCAGCCGTATGGATCGTGAGGCGGCGCGAGGCAAACAAAGCGGCCGCACGCAAGAGATTCAGCGTTTGATCGGCCGCTCACTGCGTGCCTCGATCGATTTGAAGATGCTGGGCGAGAACACTATTTACTTAGATTGCGACGTTATTCAAGCCGATGGCGGTACCCGTACGGCGTCTATTACCGGTGCCTACGTAGCATTGTCGGATGCCGTGGCAAGCCTGCAAAAGCAGGGTTTGATCACCGGTAACCCTCTGCAGCAGCAAGTGGCCGCAATTTCGGTAGGGGTTTATCAGGGTTTGCCGGTACTGGACTTGGATTACGCCGAGGACTCCAATGCCGAAACCGATATGAATGTGGTGATGGACGATAAAGGTGGGGTGATTGAGGTGCAGGGCACAGCCGAAGGCGCAACGTTTAGCCGCGCTGAGATGAATGCGATGATGGATCTAGCAGAAAAGGGTATTGCAGAGCTTATTGCCGCTCAGCGAGCGGCGCTGGTCTGATTGATGCAGAGAGCCTTTAAAAGGGGCTCTCTGGCAATTCAAAGTCATAATCCATAATCACGGGTGCGTGTTTGCCAAACTGCTGAACCTTGTAAATGGCGCCGTACTCTACGCGCGGTGTCATGTGCTCAGAAGTTATTTGGTAGTCTACCCGCCAGCCGTTAGTGCCGGGCTCGCCATCGGGCCACCAGCTAAATTCGTCGGGATCATTGTTAATTAGGCGGAAAGCATCTGAGTATTGCTGTTCGCGAAACAGGCGATCCAGCCACTGTTGTTCTTCTGCCAGACTACCGGGCTTGCCGTGATTACCGCGAATATCTTGGATATCGATGCCGCGATGGGCGATATTCCAGTTGCCGCAGATGATGAAGTCACGGCGTTTATTGCGCACTTTCGTCAGGTGATTGCCGAATTGCTCGAAAAACTGATTTTTACGAATTAGACCAGCGCTGTCGCCTTCTTCGGCGGTGGGAGCCAGTAAGCTACCAATGCTGATATTGTCGAAGTCGGCCTGAATATAGAGGCCGTCCATGTCAAAGTCTAAAAACCCCAAACCCGTCATGATTGCTTTAGGGAGTTTGCGACAATAAATGGCTACACCGTTGTGTTTGCCGTCGGCAGCATCAAAGAAGTAGGGGTTGTAGTCGCGCGGAAAGTAAACGTCGTCGCGTAATTTGTATTCGGCAATGCCCAGATTCTGGATGCATATAATGTCGGCATCCTGTTTAACGACCCAGTCGAAAAAGCCTTTTTTTGCAGCATCTACAATGCTGTCAGCGCAAAAGCTGATGATTCTCATGTGTTTCCTATCGTGTCGATAACGAGGCCGTGGTGACCAAGCTTTTAGCATTGAGGTAAGTCGTTATAGCGAGTCAATACGCCAAACCTCAATACAAAAGTGGCGTTCAGCAATAGCGTGGCTGAATTTTCGATATAAACAAGGTGTTAGACTACAATGAAACCCTATTGACAACAATCACAGTAGGGAATATCTGTAAAAAAACACCGGATTGATAGCCGAGGTTCAGTATTTTTAAGGACTTTTGCCGGCATTTCGTGTCGTAGGTGAGGTTTTCCTCATAGCTGGGTAAAATAGCCGGCTACCTACTCGAACTATTGGCTATTGGACGTATTGATGAGCATTAAACCCTATCAGCAACAATTTATTCAGCAGGCAATTGCCAGCCAAGCCCTGTGCTTTGGCGAATACACGCTTAAATCTGGGCGTGTTAGTCCCTATTTCTTTAATGCCGGACGTTTTAGCAGTGGCGGGGCGCTGGCCGCACTGGGTCGTTGCTATGCCGACGCCATCATCGCGTCTGGAATTCAGTTCGATGTGCTCTTTGGCCCCGCTTATAAAGGTATTCCCTTGGCGGCGGCAACGGCTTGTGCGCTGGCCGAGTATCATCAGCGTGATGTACCGTATGCCTACAACCGCAAAGAAAAGAAAGACCACGGTGAGGGTGGCAGTCTTGTTGGTGCTCCGCTCGTTGGACGGGTACTGATTATTGACGACGTTATTACTGCGGGTACGGCCATTCGCGAAGCTATTGCTATGATTACCGCCGAAGGCGCGAGTGTTTCGGGTGTAGCTATTGGCCTTGACCGTCAGGAACGGGGGCAGGGTGAGCGCTCAGCAATCCAAGAGCTTGAGCAAGATGCCGAACTGGCAGTGGTAAGTATTGTCGGATTAAACGATATTGTGGCTTATTTGTCGCAGTCGGCTGGCGACGATGATCTAGTTGCACGTATCAATGCGTATCGTGAACGTTATGGTGTTGCTATATAAATAGCGTATTTAGTGACGTAGTGTCCTCGGGGGATAAAAGTATAGTGATTGTGGCCCGCTTTTTAATGGTATTAGCGCTGTGCTGGTCTGGCTTCTATGCGGTTCAAGCCGAAGCTCAGAGTATTTACTATCGCTATCCTGGCCCAGATGGAACCGTGGTGATCGATACCAGTGTTCCGCCTGATGCCGTGCCCCGGGGTTATGACATTATTCGTCTCGATGGCACCGTCGTTAAAACCATTGCGCCAAAATTGAGCGAGGCTGAGCGCAAAGCCCGCGAATTGGAATTTGGCATTGAAGAGGCCAGAGCGGCAGCCGATGCTAAAACGCGTAAGTGGGACGAGTCGCTTTTATTGCGTTATAGCAATACCCAAGATATCGACGTCGCAAAAAAGCGTGCGCTTAACGATATAAAAGTAAGGATTTCGATCTTAAAGAGTAATCTCTCGGTAATTAAGCAGCAGGTTTATAGCAATCAGGCCGAGGCTGCCGAGCTGGAACGCCGCGGACATAAGGTGCCCAGCGAGCTTACCGACACGCTCGCGTCTCTGCGTCGCGAACTGACTACCACAGAGCAGCACATCACGGCGCGCCAAGAGGAGTTAGAGCAGGTTGCCACCAACTATGAGCGCGACAAAGCGCGCTTTGCAGATTTGCAAGAACAGGTGGAGTTGCGTCGGCACTATTACGCTAAACCCAAGAAGTAGCCGCCACGCGCCGACGAGATAGATTAATGCGATATCACCCGCATTAATCTAGTATTGAATTCACTCCGTCCTGAATCTGGCTTTTAGGTTTAGCGAAATATCGTTTCACTCAGCAGTTGCCACTGCTCGTCCCAATTGTCAGTGGGTAGGCGTTTAAAGTCGCTGCGCACAAATTGGCCTATACGACCTTCGGCGGCGGCAATTAGGATATTGGCCGTGCTATTCGCAGTGATCCGGGTGCGTAGGCCTTCACGGATTTCTGCTTCGCGTAAAATTTGTTTTAGCTGGGTCTCGAGACGGTCGTAAAACTGCACGACTCGGCCCCGTAGGCGCTCGTTTTCGCCTGCCAAGGCATCGCCATTAAAAATGCGCGTAATGCCAGGATTGCGCTCGGTGAAGGTGAGGAGCAGTTGCAGTATCTTGGCGATCTGCGCGAGGGCTTGTGCTTCCTCGTTCAGGATCATACTGACCCGGCTGAACACGGCGTCTTCGACAAATTCTATTAAACCCTCGAACATTTTGGCCTTGCTCGGAAAATGCCGATACAGTGCCGCCTCAGACACCCCCACTTCTGCCGCTAACTTAGCTGTGGTTATGCGGGTACCGGGCTGGGTTTCGAGCATTTTGGCAAGTGCTTGAAGGATTTCTTCGCGTCGGGATGGACGTTTATTCATAGGGTGTAGATGACCTTGTGATGCTGGGTTAAGTGACCCCGGGTTTAATCGAGTTCACTCTGGGTATTGGTGATCAGGGTGCCAACGCCGGTGTCGGTGAAGATTTCCAGCAAAACGGCATGCGGTACGCGACCGTCAATAATATGCGCGCTTACCACACCCGCGTTAACCGCCGACAGTGCACAGCCGATTTTCGGTAGCATGCCACCATAAATGGTGCCGTCAGCAATAAGTGCATCAACCTGTTCGGTGCTCAGGCCAGTTAATACCTTGCCAGACTTATCGAGAAGCCCTTCGATATTGGTGAGTAACATCAGCTTTTCGGCTTTGAGTACTTCGGCAACTTTGCCTGCTACCAAGTCGGCATTGATATTGTAAGAGGCGCCGTCTGCACCTACGCCAATCGGCGCGATAACCGGGATGAAATCGCTATTCACCAGCATATCCAAAACTTCAGTGTTGATTTTTTCGACTTCGCCGACGTGGCCGATATCAATAATTTCAGTTTTAGCTAAGTCTGGGGTGCGCTGAGTAACTTTGAGTTTTTTGGCGCGAATGAGCTGACCATCTTTGCCGGTAAGGCCGATGGCCTTGCCGCCATTGCGGTTGAGCAGAGACACAATTTCTTTGTTTACCGAGCCGCCTAAGACCATTTCGACCACGTCCATGGTGGGGGTATCGGTGACGCGCATCCCGTCAACAAAGTGGGATTCAATGGCTAGGCGTTTCAGCAAGTCGCCAATCTGTGGGCCGCCGCCGTGAACCACGATAGGGTTCATGCCGACCAACTTCATTAACACGATGTCGCGCGCAAACTGCTCTTTGAGCTTGTCGTCGATCATGGCGTTGCCGCCAAATTTGACCACAATCGTTTTGTTGGTGAAGCGCTGGATGTACGGAAGTGCTTCAGTAAGTACGCGGGCGACATCCCCTGCGGCGGTGCGACTCATAGACATAGCGGAATCTCTTGCGGTCGGTGGCGGAAAAAGACGCCTATTAAAGACTATCTGCCAGCTTGGGATCAATCCTTGCCAGCAAATCCTTGAAATCATTCTGGATTCGGCCCAGTGCGGCCTCGCTGTCGGCTTCAAACCGTAGTGTAATGGCCGGACCGGTGTTGGAGGCGCGTATTAAGCCCCAGCCGTGGCGAAAGTCGGCGCGCAGTCCGTCGATTTCAGTGAGGGTTACCTCAGCAAAATCCTGGTTTTCGGCAAAGGTTTCAACAATGGCAAATTTGCGGTCGTCGTCGACCGGAATAATAATCTCTGGACTACTGAGCATGGAGCGTTGGGTGTTGAGAGAGTCGTCCATGCTGCGTCCAGCAAGGGTGAGTATTTCTAATAAGCGCGCGGCGGTGTACATGCCGTCGTCAAAGCCATACCAGCGCTCTTTGAAGAAAATATGGCCAGAGAATTCTCCACCCAAAAGCGCGCCAGTCTCGGACATTTTGCGCTTCATATAGGAGTGGCCGCATTTCCACATGGTAGGTTGGCCGCCGTGCTCAATAATGAGTTCAGGTAATAGCCTTGAGCATTTGACGTCGAACAGTATTTCGGCGCCGGGGTTGCGTACCACCATGTCTTGGGCCAAGACCATCATTAGTTGGTCGGCCTGCGGGCATTTTCCTCTTGCGGTTACCACGGCAACGCGGTCGCCGTCGCCGTCAAAGGCGATGCCGATATCGGCGTGATTTTCTGCTACGGCGGCGCGCAGCGCGGCGAGGTTTTCGAATACAGTAGGATCCGGCGGGTGGTTGGGGAAGTTGCCATCGGTTTCGCAAAATAGCGGGATAACTTCACACCCTAACTCTTCAAATAGCGCGGGTGCAATGTGGGCTGTAGCGCCATTGCCGGCGTCGATGACGACCTTCAGGGTTTGGGCGATGACGACGTCACCGCAAATACGATCGATGTAGCGCTGCTCGATACTGTCGTTAGTTAAACCGCCTTGACCCTGTTCAAAGTCTTGGCTTTCGATGCGCTGGCGCAGGCCTTGAATATCTTGGGCGCTTAAACTTTGGAAATCGAGGCTGATTTTCATGCCATTGTAGTGACTGGGGTTGTGGCTCCCCGTGATCATTATGGCGTTGCCAATATTAAAGTATTGGCAGGCATAGTGAAGCATAGGGGTGGCGAGCAGACCGAGGTCAATGACGTCTACGCCGCTATTGAGTAGGCCTTTCACGACCGCTTGGTGAATTCGCGGGCTGCTTAGCCGGCCATCGCGACCAAGTAGAATTTTACTTTGCGCGCGACTTAGCGCTTCGCTCGCGACCGCGCGGCCAATGGCTTCGCAGCTGCTGTCATCGAGTTCGGTATCGGCAATGCCGCGTATATCGTAAGCACGGAAGCAGTTGACTGCGAGCGGCTTGGACTTTCTTTTAACGCCTTGCTGTATTTCTGCAAGTGGTGGCGAGCTGTCTGGCGCAGGGAAGTTGTGACGATGAACCGCGACATTGCCGCGATTAGCCGCTAATTTTTTCGCTAGCGCCTTTTCTAAGTCAATAATCTCAGTTTGTGCAGATTCTTCTGGACTGATTTTTTTGGGTGCAGGCACTGCGGGCTTTGGCATGCGGAAGCCGCGAACAAAAAAGACGGCATGGCTTGCCGATATAGCGGCAATACAAAACATGCAGACCAGCCATAAAAGTGTGCTGTCTGAGCGTAAATGCTGCACTGTTTGCGGCTGTGGATATACCTGTAGGGTCCAGCCTGGAACAGATAAAGCCCTGCTTTGCATTGACTCAGGGTAATCCCGGTTTGCTGGTCGAATAACAACATCACGCCGGGTTTTGTAAGTTTGAATCAGTTCGTTGGTGACGGTATTGCCGGCAAGGCTTTTCAGCATTTTCTCAAAATATTTGGTGCTAAAGCTAACGATAATCGCGCCGTGTTTGTCGACCTTGGCAACGAAGGAAATAAACCAGTCTTTTTTATGACTGTAGGCCTCAATTACAATGCCGTCGCTATTCAGGCTTTTGCGCAGCATATCTATTTCGATATTGTTGCGCAGCCGTGCAGTCTCGCTGCGTTCGTCGGCGATACCCTGGGGGCCAATAATAATAATTTTGCTGTCGACGGCTTCGGGGAAGGCGCGTTGCAGTGCCTGCTCAAACTCGCTTCGCGCGGCGAGGTCCTTGGCGTTAAGGGCTTTGCTGAGTTCGGTATTGTCAGTTTGCTGGGTGATGCGAGCGCTGAGCTGGGCTATTACTTCACGAATAATGACGCGCTGATGATCGGCACTATTGGCGGTCACGGTAGTTATGCGCTGGCTTAGGGCCCGTGGCTCCTCAAAATTTTGAATCCAATAAAATGCGGCGCCAACGGCGCTAATGCTGAGGATGGCCGAGATAACGATGTCGCGTTGTAGTACTGAAAACCGCGATGCATTTTTAAGTGTTTCTGGAATCGTTTTTGATGCTTTTTTACTCATCGCAGCTTTGGTGTCGTCCTGATGGTTTTAATACTTATAATGGAAGGCTACAGGCAAGCTGTCTAGCTCTGTACGTTAAGAAATTGCTGAGCTATCAGCTGGATCAGCTGTGCGGCCAATTGGTTCTTGCCCATTTGCGCAATGTTCTGCTCGCCGTTAGCGGTTAAAACCGTCACGGCATTGTCGTTGGCATTGAAGCCGATACTGGTGTTAGCAACGTCATTGGCCACGATCATATCAAGCTTTTTACGTTCGAGCTTGCCTCGCGCATAGCGGAGCAAATCTTGGGTCTCGGCGGCAAAGCCAATGGTAAACGGGCGCAGGCTGTGACTTGCAACAGCGCTGACTATGTCGGGATTCCGGACTAAATCAATGCGCATACTGTCATTGTCTTTTTTAATCTTTTGATCGGCGCAATTATTTGGCCGGTAATCGGCAACGGCAGCGCAGGCAATAAAAATCTGGCACTCGCCCATCATCGCCATCGCGGCGCCATGCATATCTGCTGCGCTGATAACATCAATTCGTTTAACGCGATCTGGGCAGGGCAGGTTGGTGGGGCCACTTATTAACGTCACCTGTGCGCCGGCGTCGGCAGCGGCGCTGGCTAAGGCGTAGCCCATCTTGCCGGAGCTGTGGTTGCTAATATAGCGCACTGGGTCAATTGCTTCCCGGGTTGGGCCTGCAGTAATGGTTAGCTGTACGCGGTCCAATAGGCGGCTATTAAACAGGCCTGCGCAGTGTCGGGCCAAGTCTTCGGCTTCTAGCATACGGCCGGGGCCGATATCCCCGCAGGCCTGCTCGCCGGCGGCAGGGCCCAAAAGCGTAATGCTGCGGTCTTGTAGTGTTTTGACGTTGGCTTGGGTGGCGGCGTCCCGCCACATGCCCTGATTCATTGCTGGTGCAAGCGCGATAGCGGCGGGGGTGGCAAGGCATAAGGTGGTAAGTAAGTCGTCGCCGCGGCCATTGGCGAGTCGGGCCATAAAGTCCGCCGTGGCCGGGGCGACAAGAATAAGATCTGCCCAGCGTGCTAGTTCAATATGGCCCATACCGGCTTCGGCGGCGGGGTCGAGCATAGTGGTATGCACCGGATTCCCTGATAGTGCCTGCAGGGTGAGCGGCGTAATAAATTCCATTGCGGCGGCCGTCATCACCACCCGCACGTCGGCGCCATGGTCTTTTAAACGGCGGATCAGCTCTGCGCTTTTATAGGCGGCTATGCCGCCGGTGACGCCCAATAGAATATGTCGGTTGCTCAGTTGTTTCATGTTGCGGTGTCGTCATCGCTGTGTTTGCCGGTATTATGAAGATTATCGGCGCTGGCGACCACCAGTGCAATAAATCGTATGCTCACCAAGGAGGGTGATATGGCGATCACGGATTGGCCTGCAGATGAGCGGCCTCGGGAAAAGCTATTGCAACGAGGTGCGCATGCCCTCGCTGACGCGGAGTTGCTGGCAATATTTTTACGCACCGGTGTGAAAGGCAAGTCAGCAGTTGATTTGGCGCGGGAGCTGTTAGCTGATCATGGCGGTTTAAGTGCGTTAATGGCCGCTAGCCAAGAGCGCTTTTGCCGCTCCCACGGTTTGGGTGATGCTAAATTTGTACAGCTGCAGGCTGTTGTCGAGATGTCGCGCCGTTATTTGGCAGAGGATCTGCGTCAGCGGCCGGTCTTTGCCAGTGCAGCGACCACGCGCCAGTTCCTATTGGCTCAGCTCCGCCAAGAGGTACGGGAAGTCTTTGCAGTATTGTACCTAGATAACCAGCATGGCCTGCTTCTTTACGAGCCGCTCTTCTACGGAACGATCGATGGCGCTGCGGTGTATCCGCGAGAAATCGCCCGTCGCGCTTTGGAGCTGCACGCGGCGGCGTTGATTGTGGCCCATAATCACCCCTCCGGCGTGGCCGAGCCTAGCGACGCCGATGTGCGGATCACCAAAAGAATCCGCGAGGCCCTAGCATTACTGGATATCCGCCTATTAGACCACTGTGTGGTGGCCGGTCCAGAGGTGATTTCCTTGGCTGAGCGGGGCTTGCTCTGAGTAAAATTTTACAGTAAAACTTGCGTGCTTAGGCCCCTTCTGGTATAAAGTCGCGCTCCATTTGGGCCGTGTCCGGGATTCACATCTTCTTAGGACTCCCGAGTATAGGTAAACGCGCGGCGGCCCGGTTTGAACCTGATTTTATAAACCTTTTGCACCGCGCATGCGGATAAAGGTTGAAGAGGCGACTATCATGTCTAGAGTATGTCAAGTTACTGGCAAGCGTCCGGTAACCGGAAACAATGTATCACACGCAAAAAACCGCACCCGTCGTCGTTTTTTGCCAAACCTGCACAGCCACCGTTTTTGGGTTGAAGCAGAGAAGCGTTTTGTCACTTTGCGCGTTTCTAGCAAAGGCATGCGTATCATTGACAAAAAGGGTATTGAGGTCGTTTTAGCTGACCTTAGCGCCCGTGGCGAAAAATTCTAAGGAGTCTGCTCATGGCTAAGAAAGGCGCAAGCGACAAAATCCGTCTGGTTTCCAGCGCGGGCACAGGTCACTTCTACACGACCACTAAAAACAAGCGTAACACCCCGGATAAATTTGAATTTTCAAAATACGATCCAGTGGTACGTAAGCACGTGATGTACAAAGAAGCTAAAATCAAGTAACTCGTTATTGAGTTGATTTTTAGTATTCGAAAAAACCGCGCATTGCGCGGTTTTTTTATTGCTGCCGATATATTGTTGTTTCGGTGCAGCTTAGTTGATCACCCGTAGATTGTCTTCAACATTGCTAACATAGTCAAAACCCTTGGCAATTTCGATTGCTAAGTCGTGGGCTGTGTCGCTCCTAACTGTGCCAGTGAGCATCACTTTACCATTTTTGGTGTCTACATCGATGGCAGTGGCTTCAATGTTATCGTTGGCCGCGTACTTAATATTAATGCCTGCTGTCGTGCTCAGGTCGTGCCAAGTGCGGCTAAATTTTTGACCAGCGCGCGCGGTTTTGCTGGTGTATTTAGGGTCGACTTCAATTCTATTGTCGACTGATTTTACGCCGTCGACATTTTCAGAAATTTGCCCGGCCAGATCTTTTTCTATTTCGCTGCTTACGGTGCCGCTCAATATAGCCGCAGACTTATTAACGGTGGTGTCGATCTCGAAATTATTGAGTTCGTTATTGAGCATGAGTGCGGTTTCGATTTTTCCGTCTAGCCAAGCATCATTCGTTTTTCCCTGCCAGTCGTTGGCTAATACGGGAGTAATACTAACTGTAGAAAGAACAATGGCGCTCGCAAGTGTCTTTTTAAAATTCATATTTTTCTCCTTGATTTCCGGGTTACGTATTTGAGACGTACTTATGATAATTTATTTTTCAATTCATAAAACTGACGTTCGGCCTCGTCTTTTGCTATTCCGTATCGTTCCTGTATAGCGCCGATAAAGCGCTCGTTATTTGCTTGTGCCTGACCGATTTCGTCGTCAGTTAAATCGGCCCATTTTTCCTTGATATGACCCTTCAACTGCTTCCACTTACCTTCTGTGATATCGTGATTCATAATTTTCTCCAGTTGGTGAAAGGTATTTCGTTATTAATGTAAACGAAAAACCGCTAGAAACGGGGAGGTTTTCCCCGTAGTACCTGAGCAATCATTGAAATAGCAAGTAATGCCAAGAAAACAAAAAATAATATTTTGGCGATGCCCGTTGCTGCGCCAGCAATGCCGCTAAAGCCTAGCGCAGCTGAAATAAGGGCGATGACTAAAAAAATGAGTGACCATTGCAGCATAGTGACTCCTGTTTTATTGCAGTATTAATAAACAAAATATTATTTGTTGTAGTAACTCTGACCATCGTGGTGGGCTTAGTTCAAAAAAACATTTTTCAAATAATAAAAAATCTTATATTTCTCGTTGCTGTCGAAATTTCTAAATTATTTAAAAATGTCGGAGACATTGATGTGGGAAATATCAAATTGTCGAGTTATTTTTACTCAGAAAATAATCATAAAAATGTCGATGGCGCAGCAGTGTGCGGACATGAAGACATTGATCTCGCTGAGAAAATCACAGGTAGCAGTGGTTCAGCGTTTAACGCAAAAAATTAGCCGACAACAATACCGGTAGGTGCTTCGTCGGCGATCTCTGCGCTATCGTCGCAAACTTTTGGATACCAGCGTATCTGTTGGCTGCGTTTGGCGCTGGAGAGGGTTTAGGTTTGTGAACTGATTGTACAAGGAGGCGCTCAGACCTAGCAGCATAAACGCGACGTGGCGTGATTTGCCGCCGCATACTGATCGCACTTGTGGAGCAAGTACTCAGGCCAAACGGCTGTTATTATGAAAAATCACAAGACGAGCCGAAGCGATTAGGTCTGCGCGGCGGATGAATCTTCAAGGTGTTTGCTCAAGTTAAAGCTGATTAGTTGCTTGGTGTTTAAACAGATTTCCGTAAAGGCAGTATTGCTCTTGCTGTATTTGGGCCACAGACGCGTGTCGCCATCAAGGTAGTGCGCGAGTGCAATGCTGATGGTCACGCCGTGGGCAACGATAACCGCATTGTCGTTGGGGTGCTTGGCGATAATCTCATCTACTGCGGCAACGATGCGCTCGCGGACCATATCCTGAGACTCACCATTTGGCGCAGCGAAGTGGGGGTCGTCAATAAGCTGCTGAACGACATTGCCTTCCTCTGTCAATTCGACAAACGTTTTACCCTCCCAGTCGCCTAGATGAAGCTCCATTAATCGCGGGTCGTGTATAACTGACAGATTAAATGTTGATGCAATGGCTTCGGCAGTGATACGCGCTCGTTGCAGGGGGCTGGTATAAATGACATCGGCACGAAGGTATTGCGGGAAATAAGCGCCTAATAGTTGCGTTTGATTATAGCCTTCGTCCGTTAGTGCTGTATCGGTGTGGCCGTGCCATACCTTATTGATATTGGCAAAGGTCTGGCCGTGGCGGACAAAGCAGAGTCGGCCTGAATATGGCTTGGTCATGAGGGCTACCTGTGTAAACGTGGTGTGGATTATATCGCGGTTTACAACAGGAGGTTTACACCGAGTTGTATTTCCAATGCTTTAGCCTCCTCCCAATCGAGCGAATCGCTGCGTAAGCCAATATTAAAATATTCACCGGATAGCCCTAGGCCCCAGGCGGCGCTACGCAAATCATAGTTAAGCTGCCAAATTTTATTTTGCCAGCGTGTTTGATAGCCGATGCGCGGGAAAATGTGTCGATCATAGGAAAATAATTCACTGTTTAGTTTGCCCCTAGCGTTAAGCTGATAGCTGGCTCGTAATGTATAACGCGCCGCCAAACGCTGGGTTTGATCGCGGTACCGCTCCACGCCGCTGACGGTGGGTTTGGTGTCGATTGTGCCGTTTTGGTCAAAGGAAATGTTGTCGGTATTTGCAGTGGCCGTGGTGTAGGTAAGGTCTCGGTATTGGATGAACGACAGGATATCGCGGCCGCTAAAATTAATATCAATCGTTTTATTTAATTGCCAGTTAAGATCAATATCGAGTGAAGCGCCGTGGCCGTCGCTGTCCTCTTCAGGTCGGTCCAGTAAAGTGTCACGGCTATAGCCGTAATTGAGGTAGAGCTGAGCTTGATAGCCGTCTTCAAGGGTGTTTAATTGGCCTTTTAAGTAGCCGTCGGTGGTATGGGTTGCACGCAAGTAATTAAGTCGTGTTTTTAAAGAGAGCTGCTCATTAAATTCGTAAAAATAGGCGGCACTTAAACCCCAGGCACGAAGGTGGTTGGGACGCAGGTAAACATCGTAATGCGTGTTTTGCGGCAGGGGCAAATCGTTGCGCTGTAAATAGGTCAGCTGGCCGGTGTCTTTATTAAATTTCAAATAATAGTCATAGCGATAAAAATAACTAAATTCAAAATTATTTTTGCGTACACCTACTTCAGCTTGATTGTGAGTAAAGGCGTACTTGCCAGATTTTAAAGGCGCACCATCAAGGTCGTGAATCATCTGTTCTATGGGTGCGGCGGGGCTGTAACTGCTACTTTCGATCTGAGAGTAATATTCAGTGTCTAAGGTGGTGGCAAAGCTTAGTAGGGAATAACTGCCAATAATAAGAGCGATAACGGCGCGCATACTGAATTTCCACGAGGGATCTTAATTAAAGTGACGGGATAAAAAAGGGAGGCAAAAGCCTCCCTTAAGCATGCCAATCGTACTTACATGAGCGTTTCAAAGCTACCGTCCGAGTAGCGAACTAGCGCTGCACCTGAATCGTCACCCACATCAGCGAACTTCTCATCATCGACACTAATGGTGCCGCTTACGCTGGTTTCGTTATCGACTTCGGTTTCAGTCAATACTAGCGTCACATCATTGTGATTACTGATGGTTACCGAATCGCCGCCCTCGTAAGCCAAGTTAAGTTGCTTGCCACCGTAGATTAAATCGAGGCTGCCTGCGCCGCTCTCTAACCCAGTGCGGTTGGCACTAAAGTTCACATTGATGTCATCCGCGACCCCAGTCAGATTGATATCAAAAATGATGCTTAAGCTAGCCATTGCATAGTCTTGCTCGGTCTCTTCCTTGCATTCGTAAGTGAAGGTGTAGGTGAAACCGTTCTGATTGTTATAGCTATCAATTGATTCACAGCTTTCATCGATATTGCTTAAGCTGGCCGCTAGTGTGGCGCTGATAACGTTGTTACTGCTGTCACTAAACTCACCGGAAAGGGTGATGTCCAGGCCATCGATCATAAAGGTTTCGGTATACTCTTCGGAATCGCTGTAATTTACCTCGCCAAAAGAGTTGTCATATTCACCTTGGTCAGAGTAATTAAGGAGATCAAGTTCAATACTCATGTCGCCGGTAAAGGATACAGGGTTGTCACCACTCTTTTGCGATAGAATCACGATAAGATTGGCTGCAGCATCTTCTACTGTGACAGTGTCGTCCCACGTTTCGTTGTAGCTGGTCAACGTCTCCGTTTCCGTGCTCTCGTCGCTGTAACTAAATGAGCCGTTTAGTGATGAGCCTTCTTCAATTGAAAGTTTGGCCGAACTGCTTTCTGCACTGCCAGACACGCTGAGATCAAAGCTGGCAGTACCGGCGCTTTCATAGGTTGTGCTGCCATCAGTATTCTCAGTCGTGGTGGGGTCTTCTTCATTGATGATAGTGCCGTTCACCGCGTTTAAGGCAAGTGCAACAGTGGTTTCGCCTACGCTCACGTCCTGGTTAATCGTATAGGTTTCGGTGTCGCCGGAAACACTGATGCTGACGGTAATACCATCGGTAGTCGATGTGCTTGGCTTGGTGCCTTCCGCATCCTCATATTCAGCAACGGCATTGGCTATGGCGTTTATAGCAAGGCCCATGGCTTCGGCGACGATGTCGCCATCATCGGCAAATACCTGTGCGGCAAGCTCAACTTGATCAGCAAAAGCAGCTTGATTTTCAGTGATAACGCCAGCGTTGGCAAGGTCGCGCACTTGCTTGACAAAGGCTTTAGTGGCAATAAGGCCGTCGCTGCCGAGGTCGTCGGGAATATCGCCTTGGCTAGCGGTGGTGCTACCATTTTGTTCTGCATCGAGTTCTGCTGCGGTGATATCGGTATCGGCGCTTTCCAGTTCTTCGCTATTGATACCATTGTTATTCATTGTGTTGATAAGACCCAGTGCCACTTCTAATAATTCTTCAATGGTCACTGCTGTGGATGCAGTGGTCTCCTTGTCGGCCATACCCCCATTCTTAAATTGATTGCTTAATGTCGCAACTGCATCCTCGAGTGATAGACCAGAATTTCCATTTAAGGTGGCGGCAATGGCGGCAGCGGCTTTTAAATTATAGGCAAGTGCGTCCTTTGACGCGCTGCTGACGGCATCGGCATTGGTGATATCGACAATCGCTTGACTGATAAGGCCGCCGCTTATACCTAGGCGGTTGGCAATTTGTGCATTAGATGCCAGTGCGGCTGCTGACGGTTGGGCACCACTAGCTACTTTTTGTAGCGTCAGCTGCGACGCGATGTCGGTAAGTGGTGTAACGTTGACTGTGACCGAGCCTGAATCAGCTTGCGGCAATGTCGCGGCCATGGTGAAGGTGGAGGCCAGTGGGTAGGTGTCGCCGAAAAGTACCGCAGTGCCATTTACGGTGCCGCACTCGGCGATGTCGCAGCGCATCGTTGTGCCGTCGACGGCACTAATTTCAATAAAGAGTGGGGTGCCTTCAGTATAGCTACTGTTGAGTGTCAGGCTATACGTGCCATCTTCAGCGGTCACCGCTGGCTCGGCAAGTGGTGTGGCCCTATCTACTGTGCCGTCGGCAGCAATCGGGTAGGCATTCACGGTGCCGCCAATAATAATGCCTTTGGACGTTGTGCCGCCAACGCTGTTTGACGCAGTAGATTTGCTGCTGTCGCTACCGCAGGCAGCGAGGCTTGCGGCAATGGCCAAGGGAAGTAGGAATTTTTGGAACTTAGGAATTTGACGCATGGAACATCTCCTTGTTTACCTATGTCGGCAGTATGTCACTGCGGTTAACATCCCTATAAAACATTGGACTCCTGCCCAAAGTACTAACACTTCAATGTGTCCGCGTTGGTCGACTAGGTAATTATTGATTTTTATGAGTAGTGGTGCGGTGTAATCAAGAGGAATAGCAATGAGCAATCAAAAGAAAACACATTTTTATTCGCGAGCGATAAAACACCTCAGCGCTATTAAGGTTTAGCGGCTAAGTTTGGCAAATTCAAGTATTTCTAGGAATTAGTTGGCCAAAGCCTTAGCCGCAGTAGCGCTGGATCATCGCTTGCAATACATCAATCGTTGGCTGAATTTGATCTAGCGCCATAAATTCGTCGGGCTGGTGGGCTTGGTCAATTGAGCCTGGCCCCATAACAATAGTTTGCAGGCCAAGTTGTTGAAAAAATGGCGCTTCTGTGGCGAAACCTACAGTGCCGGCAGGCTGTCCGGTCAGTTGCTCTACCAGTGTCACTATGTCGGAATTTTCCGGCTCTTCGTAGGCCGCTAAGCCTGGCATTAAGGCGCGTAAGCCGATATTAATGGCGCGGCGTTCTGCCACAGGGGTGAGCACTTTCTGAATCAAGGCGTCGAGTTCGCCGTTGTCCATGCCGGGGGTGGTGCGAATATCAAAATGCAGTTCGCATTGCCCGCATATGCGGTTGGGATTGTCGCCGCCGTGAATACAGCCAAAGTTCAAGGTCGGGGTTGGTACGCTAAAGCCGGGGTGTTGGTATTTTAGCGCCAATTCTTGCCGCAGTTGCATCAGGCCACTCATAACCTCATGCATGGCATCCATGGCATTGTTGCCGAGCAGCGGATTGGAAGAGTGTCCAGAGCGGCCGGTGATAGTTATGCCCTTCATCACAATGCCCTTATGGGCGCGCATAGGCTTAAGGCCGGTGGGTTCGCCAACAACGGCATAGCGAGCACCGGATACGTCGGCGTGAACCAGGGAGCGCGCGCCGTCCATACTGCTCTCTTCATCGGCGGTGGCCAGAATGATGAGCGGCGCATTTAGGGGCTTTTCCAAAAAGGGCTTTAGCGCTTCTATTACGATAGCGAAGAAGCCCTTCATATCGGTGCTTCCGAGGCCGTATAAGCGACCGTCGCGTTCAGTTAAGGCAAAGGGGTCGCTATGCCAAAGTGAGTCGTCACAGGGTACCGTATCGGTGTGGCCAGCGAGCACTAAGCCGCCACTGCCGCTGCCGAGGGTGGCGATCAAATTGGCTTTATTGGGGTTTCCGGCGATAGGCAAAATACGGATAGCGAAGCCGAGGGGCTCTAGCCAGTTGGCCAGCCGTTCAATAACCTTGATGTTGCCCATATCGCGGCTGGGTAGAGTAGAGCTTACTGAGGGGAGTTTGACCAGCTCCGTCAGCATCGACAGAACATTGTTTGTGCTCATAGATTTCGCCATTTATCGCTGTCGCCGCAGGGCGATTGAGAGGATATTGTAGCGAGTCGAGCAAACAATAGCAGCGGTTTGTACTGATATTGTTTGCTCTGCAGGGGCGTCTAAAGAAAAACCTTAGAGGAAGATTCCCTTAAAGATGAAAAAGAACACAATCGCCAAGCCGGCACCGGCTGGCAGGGTGATAATCCACGACATAAATATATTACGAATAACACTGAGGTTTAGCGCAGCGATACCTCGCGCTAAGCCCACACCTAATACCGCGCCCACTAAGGTGTGCGTGGTTGAGATCGGGAGGCCGGTCGCCGAAGCAATAACCACGGTTGACGCCGCGCCTAACTCAGCAGCGAAGCCGCGGCTAGGCGTGAGTTCCGTGATTTTAGTACCCACGGTAGCGATAACCTTAAAGCCGTAGGTAGCCAAGCCAAAGACAATACCACCGGCACCGACCAGTAATATCCAGCTCGGCAAACTCGATTTTGCGCCGATCTCGCCGCCAGACTGAATTACGCTAACGACTGCAGCAACCGGGCCAATGGCATTGGCCACATCGTTTGAGCCGTGTGCAAAGGCCATGGCGCAGGCAGTAAATACCATTAAGACTGCGAACATACGCTCCACACTAGCGAAGCGGAAGCGGCCATCGCCTGTCGATACATCCTTAATACGGCGTAAAAACAGTTGGCCTATACCGGCAACAATAATCCCTGCAATAGCGGAATAGCCTAGGCATTGCTGGAAATTTAAGCCTAAGCCAATGTGTTTAAGGCCTTTGGTCATGGTGACCATGGAGATCATGAAACCTACGAGAAAGAGGTAGTAGGGGATGTACTTCTTGGCGGCTTCAAAGGGGTTTTGGGTGTTCAGAATCAGGCGCTGAGCGCTAAGAAATATACCAAAGGAGATGGTCCCGGCCATTACTGGCGAGACAACCCAGCTGGCGACGATCTGGCCAACCTTGCCCCAGACTACAGCATCGCTGTCGATGCCTACGGCGGCGAAGCCGACCAGCGCGCCAACAATCGAATGCGTTGTGGAGACTGGCCAACCCATCATACTGGCAACAAATAGCCAAACACCGGCGGCAAGCAATGATGACAACATGCCGAAGACCAGTAAGTCGGGACTGTCGGCGACGAAGGCGGGGTCGATAATACCTTTGCGAATTGTTTCGGTCACTTCGCCACCGGCGAGATACGCGCCGCAAAACTCAAAGAGCATGGCGATTAAAATCGCCTGTTTAATAGTGAGCGCTTTGGCGCCCACCGAAGTACCCATTGCGTTGGCAACATCATTGGCGCCAACGCCCCAAGCCATAAAAAAGCCAAAAAGGCAGGCTAAAATAAGCAATAACTGCCCGTGTTCAGCAATAATTGACATGTAATTTCCTTCTGTAAGCTTGTGCCAGCTGTTCAGCGAGCAATAACAATTTGCAGACGCGAGCCTACTTTCTGTGATTTATCAGACAATTCGCCAATTAGCGTGATGGTTTTATACATAAACATCACGTCGACCGGCGGCAGGTCTTTTTCGATGACATAGAGTGCGCCGCGAATTTCAATTTGTAATTTGTCGGCGGAGTGCTCTAGGCGATCCAGCTCTTCAATCATGGTTTCAACTAGGCTGACTTCGCGGCCCCGGAAACCGGTTTCCAGCAGTTCATCGAGCTCTTCTATGGCTTTCATGGCCTGGGCCGAGGTGGCGATCGCCAGCGAAACATATTCGCTTAGCGGCGTCGCCAGCGACATGGGGATCTGCATTTTGCGGCCGAGCATCAAGCCGGCAATATCCTTGCTGCAGTTGGCGATGCGATCTTGCATACTGACCAAATCGAGCAGGTCGGCACGGGGTACGGGTAGGAATAGGTTATTTGGCAGTTGCAGGCGCACTTGTTTTTTGAGTTTGTCGGCCTCGTTTTCGAGGTCAACGATGACTTGTTGGGCCTTCTCAGCCCGCTCCCAGTCGTCGGCTAGTACAGCGTCAATAAAGGGCTTGAGTGCGGCAGCACAGGCTTGTGCCTGTTTCATGTGTTCCTGTATCGGTTCGAATGGAGATTTTCCGAACAGATGGCCCAGCGAATTTAATGGCACAGTGCGACTCCTGTTTATCGTCAGTCGTATAAGTTCGGCGGATTATACTGACCTCGGCCACGGGTAACCAGTTTTTAACAACGCGCTGTTACAGGGGTGTAATTTGCTTGGGACTTGCCATAATGCAAAGGTAGTTCTGGATGCGCGTCACTTGCGGTGAATTATTCAGCGCTGCCCAAATATAACAAGGGGTTAGCTCGGCAATGCAAAGCCAAATCGTGAAAACAGGGCCATTGGAAACCACAGGGCTGGTGCGGCAGTTAATAGCCGATGGCGTTATTGACGCTGGTAGTGCCAAGCGTTTACGAATGAGTCCGCCGCGCAACGGCGACAAAATCCAACATGTACTTAATTATATTGCCGGTGAGCAATTACCGGATCTGTCCCGGCAGGGCCGAGTGCTCAGCATCGATAATCTGCTAGATTGGCTGGCCGGTCACTGCGGCCAAGCGGCAATGCGTATTGATCCCTTAAAAATCGATGTGCCCGCGGTCACCGAAGTCATGTCCTTTGCCTTTGCCCAGCGCCATCGTATTTTGGCGGTCGCCGTTAACGCCAATGAGGTAGTCATTGCCGGTGGCGAGCCATTTGTGAATGCCTGGGAGGCAGATTTACAGCAAGTTTTGCGTAAGCCTATTCGGCGGGTGATTGCCGACCCTGAGTCAATTGACCGCTTCACCGTCGAGTTCTATAGCTTGGCGAAGTCAGTTCGTGGTGCCAGTGGCGACAATAATCGGCGGGGAAGTGCCAGCAACAATCTTGAGCAATTGTTGGAAATCAGCAATTTAAAAGACCTCGATGCCAACGATGGTCATGTCGTGAATATTGTCGATTGGCTGCTGCAATACGCCTATGACCAGCGCGCCAGTGATATACACATAGAACCGCGCCGAGAGCAGGGCAATGTCCGCTTTCGCATTGACGGTATCCTTTATAATGTTTACGAACTACCCGCGACGGTGCTGACCGCCGTGGTGAGTCGTCTGAAAATCCTCGGCCGTATGGACGTTGCTGAAAAACGCAGGCCCCAAGATGGCCGCTTAAAAACCAAGAATCCCGGCGGCGATGAAATTGAGCTGCGTCTGTCGACGTTGCCCACCGCCTTTGGCGAAAAAATGGTGATGCGGATCTTTGACCCAGAGGTATTGCTGCGCAGCTTCGACGAGTTGGGTTTGCGCGGTGAGGACCGTCAGCGCTGGGATGGCATGATTCGCGCCGCCCATGGCATAGTTTTAGTGACCGGCCCCACTGGCTCGGGCAAAACCACCACCTTGTATTCCAGTCTCAAGCAAATTGCTACCTCCGAGGTGAATGTCTGCACTATTGAAGACCCAATTGAGATGGTTGAAGACGCGTTTAACCAAATGCAGGTGCAGCACAATATCAATCTCGATTTTGCCGGTGGGGTGCGGGCACTGCTGCGCCAAGACCCCGACATTATTATGATTGGCGAGATCCGCGATTTAGAGACTGCCGAAATGGCGATACAGGCAGCGCTTACAGGCCACTTGGTCATCTCGACCCTGCACACCAACGACGCGCCGTCGGCCGTCACTCGCTTGTTGGAGTTGGGTGTGCCAGCGTATTTGATTCGCGCCACCGTACTTGGGGTGATGGCGCAGCGCCTGGTGCGAACTTTGTGTCCCCACTGCAAAGTGGCCACTGAGCTAAATGAGACTGACTGGACCACGCTGACTGCGCCGTGGAAAGTCGCGCCGCCAAAACAAGTATTTCATGCGCCGGGCTGTTTAGAGTGTCGGAATACCGGGTTTTATGGCCGTCAGGGTATATACGAAATTTTACCCGTCGAAGGCTCGATACAAGCGGCCATTGGTGACGATATAGAGCTGGATAACTTACGGCGTTTAGCGATGAAAAATGGCATGCGCACCTTGCGGCTTAGCGGCGCTCAAAAAGTCGCCAGAGGCGAGACGACGATTGCCGAAGTATTGCGTGTGGCGCCGCCAGTGCAAACCCAATAATTAGAACGAAGAGGCAATATGACGACAGCAGATAAGCTGGGATTGCGAACAGATGAGTTGCCGGCGGCGCTGCTTGCCGGTGTTGAACAGCGTTGGCAGGGCTTGCTTGAGCACTGTGATAGTGGGCAGTTTCGTGAACAAGGCGAATGGTATAGCCGCTTTATAGGTTCACCTCGACGCGGAGAGCTGCTGCAAGCATTTGCCTGTAGTCCGGCCTTATTTGAAATTTGTGCTCGTCATCCAGATTGGCTGCCGAGCTTAGAAGCCAATGGCTTGCTCGAGAATTCTATCGCCCCACATAGCTGGCGAGAGGAATTGCGCGCTGCCTGTGTAAATTGCGCGACGGCTGAGGAACTTGCGCAAATACTCCGCCAGTTTCGTAATAGGCACTGGCTGCGCATTGTTTGGCGAGACCTAAATCGCCTGGCAGAGATGGAAGAAACCGTTGCTGATTTATCGAATTTGGCTGAAGCCTGCGTAGATGTTGCGCTTGATTTTTTACATCGTCAGCTATGTGAAGAGCGCGGAGAGCCGCAGTCTAAAGCGGGACATCCCCAGCAATTGGTGGTGATCGCCATGGGCAAATTAGGCGCTGGTGAGCTGAATTTATCCTCGGATATTGACCTTATTTTTACCTACCCAGAGCCCGGCAACACGGTTGGTGCGGCGCGCAGTGTGGACAATCAGGAGTTTTTTATCCGTTTGGGTCAGCGTTTGATAAAAGCGCTGGATACCCGCACCGCCGATGGCTTTGTGTTTCGGGTAGATATGCGTCTACGGCCCTATGGGCAGAGCGGCCCGTTGGTGATCAGTTTTGATGCCCTTGAAGAGTATTACCAAGACCAGGGTCGGGACTGGGAGCGCTACGCCCTTATTAAGGCACGTTGTATTGCCGGTGACCGCGTGGCTGGGGAACAATTATTAGATCAGCTACGGCCCTTTGTGTACCGACGTTACTTGGATTTTTCCGCGATTGAATCGCTGCGGGAAATGAAGGCCATGATCCAGCGCGAGGTACTACGCCGTCAGTTGCAGGACAATATTAAGCTGGGCGCAGGTGGGATTCGCGAAATCGAATTTATCGCCCAGTGCTTTCAGCTGATTCGCGGCGGGCGGGAGCCGGCCCTGCAGGCATTGGAATTACAGACCATTTTAGGTGAGCTGGCGCGCCAGCAGTATTTGCCCGGCGAGGTGGTAGCCGAGTTGCACGATGCTTATCGCTTTTTGCGTAATACCGAACATGGTATCCAAGCGGCCCGCGATCAGCAAACACAACAATTACCGAGCGAAGATGATGAGCGCTGTGCGCTAGCATTGGCAATGGGTTTTGATGGCGACTGGGCTGCTTTTGAAAGCGAGTTAAGCGCGCACCGCAGTAGAGTGAGCCGCTGTTTTGCGAATGTGATTGCGCCGGCCGAGACCGAGCATGAAAACCCGCGTTTAAGTCATGACCGCTGGCGGACGATGCTTGATGATCTGCAGCTAGATTCAGTGCGAGAAACCCTCGAAGAGGCAGGATTTGACGCAGCGGAGGAGGCGGCGCGCTTATTGGTAGCTCTGTTAAAAGGCGCCAGTGTGCAGCGTATGCAAGGGCGTGGGCGCGACCGACTGTACGCCTTGTTGCCCTTGTTGCTAGAAGATTTAGGGGGAGTGTCGGCGCCAACGGCGACCTTGCTGCGCCTAATTCCCCTCATTGAAGCGGTGCTGCGCCGCACCGCCTACTTGGTTTTGCTCATCGAAAATCCCGGAGCCCGGGGGCGTTTGGTTGAATTGTGTGACGCCAGCCCGTGGATTGCACGTCAGCTTGCCGGCCATCCGGTGCTGTTGGATGAATTATTAGATGCGCGCAGCCTGTATTCCGTGCCCGAGCAAAGCGCGATGGAAAGCGAGTTGCGCCAACAGTTATTGCGTATCGAAAGTGATGATCTGGAAGCCCAAATGGAGGCTTTGCGATATTTTCGTCTTGCCCACGTATTGCGCGTGGCCGCTTCGGAGGCCACCGATAGCCTGCCGCTAATGAAAGTGAGTGATTACCTCACTGCGATAGCGGAAGTGGTGTTGGCGGCGGTATTGGATATCGCTTGGCAAAACTTGGTGGATAAACACGGTAGCCCAGCGCCGGCGGGGGATGATCGCCGCCACTTTTTGGTGTTGGGCTACGGGAAGCTGGGTGGTATCGAGCTAAGTTACGGTTCGGACCTCGACTTGGTGTTTTTACATGATCTACCGGCCAATGCGATGACCGATGGCGCCAGACCAGTGGATGCGGGGTCATTTTTCACCCGCCTTGGTCAACGCATTATTCATATTCTTACCGCGACAACGCGACTCGGTGACCTGTATGAGGTTGATATGCGTCTGCGACCTTCGGGTAATTCGGGCTTACTAGTATCATCTTTCACTGCGTTCAGCGAATACCAGCATAAGCAAGCGTGGACCTGGGAGCATCAGGCATTGGTGCGGGTGCGTGCCGTTGCCGGCGACGACGTTTTGGCGAAAAAATTTGCCAAATTGCGCCAGCAAATTTTGTGTATTCCCCGAGCTCAGGACGAGCTTGTTAGCGAAGTCATTGCCATGCGCCAGAAAATGCGCGATCACTTGCTGTCTGGAGTGAATAAAAGTGCCGAATTTGACCTTAAACAAGGTGAGGGAGGTATCGTTGATATTGAATTTATGGTGCAATATGCCGTTTTAGCATGGTCACATCAGCACCCACCGCTTACACATTACACTGATAACATCCGCATACTGGAATCACTGAATAATAACGGTCTGATTTCGAGCGCGGATACCCAGGCACTGATTGACGCTTACAAGGCGTTTAGAAGTCAGGCGCATCGCCTCAGCTTACAAGAGCAGAAGGGGCGGATTGCCATTACGGCATTGGGCGCGGAGCGGAAAAATGTCAGTCGACTCTGGCAGCAACTGATGTTGTCTACTTAATTTTGTTTTTTTGCTTGCCCGCTTATTTTGAGGAGTAACACGCGATGTCCATGGCTGATCGTGATGGCCTGATTTGGTTTGACGGCGAAATGGTTCCTTGGCGCGATGCCAAAGTCCACGTATTAACGCACACCTTGCACTATGGCATGGGCGTGTTTGAAGGCGTGCGCGCCTATAAAACAGAAGACCGTGGCACCTGTATTTTCCGTATGCAGGAACACACTGACCGCCTATTTCGTTCGGCGCATATAATGCGTATGCAAATGACGGTAAGCAAAGAACAGGTTAATGAAGCGCAACGCGCGGTGGTGCGTGAGAACGGTTTAGAAGAAGCCTACCTGCGGCCAATGTGTTTTTACGGCTCAGAAGGCATGGGTCTGCGCGCCGATAACTTAAAAATGCACGTTATTGTTGCCGCTTGGGATTGGCCTAGCTATATGAGCCCTGAAGCGCGGGACAATGGTATTAAAGTGCGGTGTTCTTCTTATACCCGCCATCATGTCAATATCTCCATGTGTAAGGCGAAGGCCAACGGCCACTACATCAACTCGATGTTAGCGCTGCGTGAAGCGCTCGACAGCGGTTGTGAAGAGGCCTTGCTGCTAGATAACGAAGGTTATGTTGCTGAAGGCAGTGGCGAGAATATCTTTATTATCCGCAACGGTAAAATTTTTACCCCAGAACTCACTAGCTGCTTAGATGGCATTACCCGTAATACCATCTTTGAATTCGCCAAGGAGTTAGGGCTGGAAGTTGCGGAGAAGCGGATTACTCGCGATGAAGTTTACGTGGCAGATGAGGCTTTTTTCACTGGCACCGCGGCAGAAGTACTGCCGATTCGCGAATTAGATGGTCGGGTGATTGGCGCTGGTAAGCGCGGTCCGATTACCACGCAACTGCAAACCATGTACTTCGATCAAGTTAAGGGTCGTCGTGAGCAATTCCCCGAGTGGTCCACACCTGTTCGTTGATTTGTTCTGATATAGCTGGGTGGCTTATCGCGCTCAGCTATGTCATTCCGCAGAATATTTGCATTCCCCGCGAATTATAATTTCGTTCAACACCGCGTATTTATCAATCACCGTATAGCCGTTCGGGCAATACTCTTTCAGACGTGGGTGCTCACTTAAAAAGTAGTCAGCCCGTTTTAGCTGGGCTTCTTCGCCTTCGGCCCGGTCATTGTTGCGGTTTTGGCCGCCACCGGCGCGGGGTTTTTGTTTTTCTCTAAATAGCGGCAAGGTATAGCGAAAGAGGCGAATGTCGTCGCCTTTAATCGTAGTGTCCAATAAACCGACCTCTGGCCCCGCACCCGTTGTGCAAGCAGACAAGATAAATAATGCGATAAGGCTGGTCTTTTTATAGTGGCGTAAAGCAATTCTATGCATTGCTAACAGGGTCTCTGTAGGGGTTGATTGGCCATTGGCGAGTGTAACATGACAAAGTCTTAATGCCATTGCAGGGCCTATGGGGCATCGCGAGTGGATTTATGGGCATGCCAAAGTTAGAATCCTGTTACTCGATTGCGGCATTCTTCGATAAGATGACAGCTAAAAGGGCTATTTGTTCTTAAACGTCGTCTGGCTAGGCTGTTGAAAAGCCGCTGCGTTAGCGCTGAAGAATCCCAAATTTCCATAAAAGACGAATAACAGCGACCCCTGATATGGCGTTAACACCCACAGCAGCCTCTTCCTCTGACTCCGCTTTTAGCGCCAAGGTAATTCCACTCGACGAGGCGCGGCCAAAGCGTGCTTTGAAAGTTTGCTTACTTGGCTACCGAAGCGCGCCTTTTGGCGGCGGCCAAGGGATATACCTCAAATACCTGAGTAAAGCCTTAGTTGAGGCGGGGCATACTGTCGACGTGATCTCTGGCCAGCCGTATCCGCATCTTGATCCTCGGGTGAAGCTAATCAAGATGCCTGGCATGAATTTGTTTGAAACCGGCCTTGGCTCAATTCGCCCGCATCACTTACGTTCAATGACCAATATTATTGAGTGGAGCGGTAAACTGACGGGTGCGTTTTCTGAGCCCTATTGCTTTGGTCGGCGGGTGGTTAAATACCTCAATAAGCATGGTCGGCACTACGATATTATTCATGATAATCAGTGTCTTAGCTATGGCATGCTAGAATTGCAAAAGCGCAAATTTCCGCTAATCACCACCATTCATCACCCGATAACCAGTGATCTAAAAATTGCCTTAAAAGCCGCTAAAAACTGGCGAGAACGGGTTTTGATCAAGCGCTGGCACAGTTTTTTGATCATGCAGCGCCAGGTAGCGCGTCAATTGCATCATGTGGTGACAGTGTCGGAGCGCTCGCGGCAGGACATTGCCGTTGCCTTTGATATGCAACCGGCGGGCATTAGCGTGGTATTAAACGGCATTGATACCGAAGAATTTCGCCCGCTGCCAGATGTCGTTAAAAACCCCAACAGGGTAATGGCGGCGGTGTCCTCAGATCAGCCCTTAAAAGGTATGCGCTATTTGCTTGAGGGCGTAGCGAAAGTACTGCCGAAATACCCCGATTTAGAATTGCTACTGGTTGGCCAGCCTAAAGAAGGTGGCGAGAGTAGCAAACTCATCCACGACTTGGGTTTAAGCAAACATATTCGCTGCGTTAGCGGTATTAGCACCGAGGACTTAGTGGGCTTCTACAACGAAGCGTCGGTGGTTATTGTGCCCTCAGTTTACGAAGGTTTTGGCTTGCCTGCGGGTGAGGCTATGGCTTGCGGAACCGCCTTGATTTCCACCGACGGTGGCGCGCTGCCAGAGGTGGTTGGTGACGCCGCTATGCAGGTGCCGGTGCGGGATAGCGCAGCAATTGCCGAGGCTTTGGAGACGCTGTTGGCCTCGCCCAACATGCGCGAGCAATTAGCGGCGGCTGGCCGCCAACGCATAGAAGAACTATTTTGCTGGCGCCGTGCGGCTCAGCAAATGACCAATTATTACTGGCAGGTGCTACAACGTGAAAACAGTTGATTTCCGTCATTTCCACCTGAACCGTGGCGATAGAGTATTAGACTTGGGCTGCGGCGAAGGCCGTCACGTTATCTCGGCGTACGTCGAAGGTGATATCACTGCGGTTGGCGTGGATTTGTGTCTGAATGATCTGCAAACCGCACAGACGCGCTTTGCAGACTTTAATGAGCCTGCGAACGAGCACAAAGCATTTGGCCTGGCCAACGCAGACGCCTTAAATCTGCCCTTTGCCGACAATAGCTTCGATAAAGTGATTTGCTCAGAGGTGCTTGAGCACATTCCGGATTACGCGGCGGTTCTCAAGGAAATCGAGCGCATCCTCAAACCTGGCGGTTTATTTTGCGCCAGCGTCCCCCGGGCTTGGCCAGAGCAAATTTGTTGGGCATTGAGTGAGGCTTACCATAAAGTTGAGGGTGGTCATTTACGCATTTTTAAGGCCAGTCAATTGCGTAAGCAAATCCAGAACTTGGGCTTTCGCTTTTATCGTCGCCATTGGGCACATGCATTGCATTCCCCTTATTGGTGGTTGAAGTGTGCATTTTGGGACGGCCAAGACAGCAATCCGCTGATCAAGCAGTATCACCGGTTTTTGGTCTGGGATTTAATGGATCGCCCACTGTTCACCCGCACCTTAGAGGCGGGATTAAATCCGGTACTGGGTAAGTCTGTGGTGATGTATTTTGAAAAGGCGACCCCGGCATGAGTGGTTTATTTTTAAGTAAGGGACTGTTTCCGCAGGAGTTCTTTAAGCCGACCGTGGACTTTTTGGTTCGCGCGCAACAGGCTGACGGCAGTATTCCATGGTTTGAGGGCGGCCATGCTGACCCATGGGACCACGTTGAATCGGCGATGGGACTGAGCATTGGTGGTGAATTTGAAGCCGCCGAAAACGCTTATCGCTGGCTTAAAAACACCCAGCTCGACGACGGCAGCTGGTGGGCGGCTTATCGCGAGGGAGAAGTTGATAATCACGAGCGCCGTGAAACCAATTTCGTTGCCTACGTTGCTACAGGGGTTTGGCATCACTTTTTAATTAGTAAGAACCGGGCATTTTTGCGCGAAATGTGGCCCTGTGTGCAGGGCGCAATTGAATTTGTATTGGCCCAGCAGTCAGCGCATGGGGAGATCAATTGGGCGGTAGATGCCAATGGCGACGCCATGTGCGACGCATTGATAACTGGCTGTTCTTCGATTTATAAGAGCTTAGAGTGTGCGGTGAATATCTCCGTGGCGCTGGGTTCGCCGCGGCCGATATGGCGTGATGCGCGACAGGCACTGGGCGAGGCGCTGCGTAAAAAGCCTGAGCGATTCGACCGTACGTGGGAAAGTAAATCGCGTTACTCAATGGATTGGTTTTACCCAGTACTAAGCGGCGCGATACCACCAGCTAAGGCCGGGGCCCATCTGCAAAAGCGCTGGGATGAGTTTGTTGAGCAGGGCTTAGGGTGTCGCTGTGTGTCAGACGAACCATGGGTTACGGTGGCGGAGTCTTGCGAACTAACCATGGCGCTGCTAGCTGCTGGAGATCATGCCCGTGCCGTTATGGTCTACAGCTGGCTGCATCAATGGCGCGAGAGTAATGGTGAGTATTGGACCGGCTACCAATTTGCCGAAGATCTATTGTGGCCAGACGAGCGCCCAACCTGGACCGCCGCAGCGATATTACTGGCGGCAGATGCACTAACGGAATACACCGCTGCGCATCGTTTGTTTAAAGACGTTTGTATGTTGGATGTCGATGCGGCCGAGCATATTACAGAAAAAAGCCGAGTGCGGGTTTAAGTCTGGAGCGCTAAGCGACGAACAACTCTCGTCGCTTAGCGCTTGCCGCTAGAGATATTCAGTGCTTTCTTTGTCTTCGTTTTCTGCCAACTCCTTTGCTAACTTCCGGGCTACCGCCTGCGGTGAAGCGCTATTCGCCGCGAGTAGTTTGTAGGCCATCGGAATAACAAACAAGGTGAGCAGCGTCGCCGCGCTGACCCCAAACACCACAACAATACCAATTACATAGCGGGCCTCGCTGCCTGCGCCAAAAGCCAGTAATAGCGGCACTGCACCCATTACCGTTGTGATCGCTGTCATCGCAATAGGTCGTAGCCGTTGTTTGGCCGACTGCAAAATAGCGCGGTCAAATTCCATGCCTTGATCCCGCAGTTGGTTAGCAAACTCCACCAGTAAAATACCATTCTTAGCGGCCAAACCCACCAGCATGATGAGCGCTATTTGACTGTAAATATTTAAGCTTTGATCGAATAAATATAAGCCAAACAATGCCCCAGCTATGGCAAGCGGAACGCTGAGCAAGATAATGAAAGGGTGAATAAAACTTTCAAACTGGGCGGCGAGTACTAAGTAGACGACGAGCAGCGCCAGCGCAAAGCTAAAGTAAATGCCGCCACTGGTGTCATGATAATCTAATGATTGGCCTTTGTAGTCGATTAGCGCCGTGGGAATTTTGTCGGCGACGATGGCCTCGAGTGATGCAAGTGCTTCGCCCAAGGTATAGCCGTCGGCTAAGCTGGCGTCGATGGTTATAGCGCGGATTCGGTTGTAACGGTTTAGCACCGCCGCGTCGCCACGCTCGATCACCGTCACTAGATTGGCGAGGGGAATTAAACTGCCCGTGGTGGCTGAGCGCACGTAAATATTATTGAGGTCCTCAGGGCTGCGTTGATTTTCAGCCTCGCCCTCTACAATAACGTCATACTCTTCGCCGGCCATCATAAAGGTCGTTACGCGGCGTGAGCCGAGTAACGTTTCTAAGGTCCGATTTATTTCAGTGGC
This sequence comes from Zhongshania borealis, assembly GCF_039539625.1. NCBI lineage: Bacteria > Pseudomonadati > Pseudomonadota > Gammaproteobacteria > Cellvibrionales > Spongiibacteraceae > Zhongshania > Zhongshania borealis. The sequence continues at coordinate 526,300 of NZ_BAABDM010000002.1, forward strand.
GTCGACCCCAAGCGTTGCGGCGCGGTCACGGTTGATATTGATCGCCAGTTGCGGTTGAGTTTCACGGTAGTCGCTGTCGATACTCACTAAGCCTGGGTTCTTTCGGGCTTCGCTAATTAAAATATCTCGCCATTTGGCCAGTTCTTGGTAATCGCTGCCGCCGAGCACGAATTCTACTGGCTTGTTAAAGCCGCCGCCCAGAGATTGAGGTGTAATTGGGAACACCGACAAGCCGGTGAAGTCTGCTAGGCGCTTGCGAATATCCGTGACAATCTCTGACACGGGGCGGCGCTCAGACCAATCGGCCAGCACCATAATACTGGTGGCTTCATTGTAGATGTCTGCGCCACCACGGCCGCCGGGCGCCCGTATCAAAAAGCGCTTAATCTCACCACCGTCAACCAGCGGCATCAATCTGGATTCGACCTCAGCCAATTGCCGGGTGGTGTAATTGAATGAAGACCCCTCGGGTGCGCGTATTGCTAAAATAACTAGGCCGCGATCTTCTTTTGGCGCGAATTCGGAGGGCACGGTTTGCAGCAAAAGCCCGCAGGCAAGAAACGTGAAGACTAGGGCGCCAGCGGAAATGATAGGGTGGCGCAGGCTACGGCTTAAAAGCTTGCCATAGTGGGTTTCCATACTTTGTAGCAAGCCTTCGACAAAGTTGGCGAGGCCGCCGTGAATGGCTTCGCGCCTGAGCAACCATGCACATAGCACGGGTGACAATGTCAGCGCTACAAGGCTCGAAAACATAACAGCGACGGCCATAGCCACGGCGAACTCACCAAACAGTCGACCGACATTGCCCTCTAAAAAGCTGATAGGCACAAATACTGCGACTAATACTGCCGTGGTGGCTAGCACCGCAAAACCTACTTGACGACTGCCTCGATAGGCGGCAACCAGCGGTGACTCACCGCTAAGTAAGCGGCGGTGGATGTTTTCGAGTACAACAATACTGTCGTCAACAACCAGTCCAATGGCCAATACCAGGGCGAGTAAGGTCAGCAGGTTTACGGTATAGCCAAGGGCGTATAAGACTGTAAAAGTGGCGATCAGCGAAATGGGTACCGTGAGCGCGGGCACCAGCATGGCGCGAAAATCACCGAGGAATAAAAAGATGACTAAAACCACTAGCGCGGCAGCAATGAACAAGGTGCTATAAACCTCGCTGATTGCACTCGCAATGAATACCGAGCTGTCAAAACTCGAGTGTAATTCAACGCCGGGTGGCAGAATTTTGCGTATATTCTCTGCCTCAGCCCTTACCGCGACAGCGACCGCCAAGGTGTTCGCTACACTTTGTTTTACAATACCGAGGCCGACCATTGGCACGCCGTTACCACGGAATAGATTGCGTTCTTCGTCTGAGCCCAATTCAACTCGGGCCAATTCCTTTAGCCGTAATAGATAGCCATCGTCTTCCCGCTTTACGACGAGATTTTCAAAGTCGCTGGCACTGAGGTAGTGACGATTAATTTTAACCACAAAGTCACGGTCGATTGACTTTAAAAACCCCGCGGGGAGCTCGACGTTCTCGTTGCGCAGTGCGGTCTCAATATCGGCCACGGTTAAATTGCGGGCTGCCATGGCTTCGCGGTCGAGCCAGATACGCATCGCATACGCGGGGCCGCCGCTGACACGAACACTCGCCACGCCGTCGAGAACTGCAAATCGGTCGACCAAATAGCGCTGGGCATAGTCGGCTAATTCCACGGAGCTATGGTTCTCTGACGTCAGGTTATGCCACATGATTACCTGTTCGTCGGCATCGGTTTTCCGAACCTCGGGAATGTCGGCTTCATCGGGAAGATTGTCGAGGGCGCCAGAAACGCGGTCGCGCACGTCATTGGCGGCAGCATCAATGTCACGAGTTAATTCAAACTCAATATTGATCGACGAAAAACCATCGCGACTGCTTGAATTAATCGTTTTAATGCCTTCGATACCGGCAATACGATCTTCAATAATTTGCGTAATACGGGACTCGACCACCTCTGCCGACGCACCAGTATAAGTGGTGCGTATCGACACGATAGGCGGGTCGATGTCGGGGTATTCGCGCAGCGGTAGCCGCTCAAACGCGAGGAGGCCAAAGGCGAGTAAAAGTAGGCTGATGACCAGTGCAAAAACCGGTCGTTTTATGGCGGTATCACTGAGCAACATAAATTAATCGCGCTCCTGTGGTGCAACTGCCATACCGGGTTGCAGTCTGCCATAGCCTTCATAAATAAGTTTATCGCCCACCGTAACGCCGCTGCGAATCTCGACAAAGCCGGGCTTGCGAATGCCAATTTCAACTTTGCGCTGCTCTGCTTTATTCTCGCCGTCCATGAGCCAAATAAAGTGCTCTAACTGCACGCTTTGCAGTGCAGATTCTGGCACCACAATACCCTGTCGCTCAGCGGTAATAAGGTCAATCTTCATTAGCATGCCGGGCTTTAGCCGTCCGTCCGGGTTTTTGATCAGCGCACGCACCTTGAGGCTACGGTTGATCGGGTCAATGCGGCTGTCGATGGCTGAAATTTGGCCGTTAAAGTCTTCGTTTAAGGCCTCGCTTTTGGCAACAATCAGCTGCTCCAAGGCGACAGCGCTGATATTTAAGCTTGGAATAGAAAAGTCCAAACGCATCACGCTGAGATCATCAAGACTGGTAATCCGCGTGCCGGGGCTGAGTAAGGCGCCGGGACTGAGTTCGCGCAAACCCACTACGCCACTAAAGGGCGCGCGGATACTGCGCTCTTCAATAAGCGCGGTAATTTCGGCGATTTTACTTTTAGCGCGTAGCTTTGAAGTTTGACGCTGGTCGTACTCAGTTTGTGCGGCAGATTGTTTGGCGAGTAAACCTTTGAGGCGTTTCAGTTCTCGCTCATGTTCTGCCAAATCGGCCTGCGCTGATTTCAGCTGTGCGGCTTCTTCGGCTTGCTCTAGCGTCACCAATAGCTGCCCTGTTTTAACGCGCTGGCCGTCGTCAAAATGTAGGCTTTGAATTTTCTCTGTGACATTGCTGCTGATATCTACTGATTCCCGTGCGAGCAAGCTGCCCAGTGCTTGAAGCCGGGATTGCACGGTTTCAAGTTTTAAGGTCTGTATTTTCACTGGCGTTGCGGGTCGCGCTTTAGCGGCGGCCTCCGGTGCGGGTTGGCAGGCTATCAAGCTTATGCTGAGAGAGCACACGCTAAAGTAGGGCAGGATTACGTTTAAAAAATGACTGCGGTCAACGCCGAACATCGGTGCCTTTCTCCCTGAAATGGATCGCGTTAGCGAATGACGTAGTGGATATAACTGAGAATAATATTTAGCGCGTGAATACTGCTATAGACTGCTAATGTAACGGCTGAGACGTTATTTTTCAAAGCTTAATAAGAAGTATTTTCAATTGGATTGGTCAGACAGCATGACTGATGTACAAGGGCTTTATGTGTCATTGCGGCGTAAACGTGGATTTTTTGTGTTACTTATCAATCGTCTAAATGGATATAAAATGCGTATTTTCTTAAGAAGTCTGTCGGTTTTTAGTATCGTCATGTTTGCTTCAGCCTGTAGTTCGGTTCAGCAAAGTGATGGTGGTGGACGCAGTTATAGCGAATCAGGTATGGCATCATTTTATGGTGATGAATATGTAAACCGTCAGACCGCGAGCGGCGAGCGATATCAACATGATTTAAAAACAGCCGCGCATAAAACGCTGCCATTCGGTTCAGTAGTGAGAGTGACAAGCAGCGATAATGGTAAAAGCGTTGTTGTGAAAGTTAATGATCGCGGCCCGTTTGTAAAAGGCCGAATTATTGATCTCTCCAAGTCGGCGTTTAATGCCATAGGCAATAGCACTTCTGGTCTGATACATGTTGATATTGAAGTGATACCCTAGCTTGCCAGCTTACTCTGTAGGACTGGCGCGAGAGGCTTAGCCATAGGGAATCTATAGAATAATTTAAGCGAGAGATTAAATTGTGAAAAGGATTTTAATTTTTGGAAATTCGGGCTCGGGAAAGTCGACGCTTGCAAAAAAGCTGTGTGAAAGCAAGGGTTTGGCTCACTTAGATATGGATACGCTAGCGTGGGACAACACCGTGCCTCCACAACGAAAGTCGCTAGATGAATCTATTTGCCAAATACGGGAATTTATCGATTCTAGTGAGAGTTGGGTTGTTGAGGGTTGTTACGCCGATTTACTAGAACAGTTGCTCCCGCTTTGTGATGAATTAATTTTTATGAATTTGCCACTTGCCGAATGTATCGCCAATGCTAAGGCGCGGCCATGGGAATCACACAAATACGAATCGAAAGCTGCGCAGGATGCGAATCTTGAAATGCTGATCGAATGGATAAAACAATACGATCAGCGGACGGATGAATTTTCTTATTCGGCGCATCGTCGTCTTTTTGACGATTTTACCGGGCCAAAACGAGAGTTTAATGCTAACGATCAAGGGGAATAGTTCTGTTCTGTGAGGATTGCCAGTTTGTTGGCAACCCTCACTACGTTGCTCAGTAGCAATTAGCTTTTGCGAAGCTCGAGCCGTGCTAAAGCTCGCTCGCCTGCGGCAAGTACTTGCTTGGGGGCAGTGCCGCCAATGTGATCTCGGGCATTGACCGAGCCTTCTAAAGTCAGCACGTCAAACACGTCTTGTTCAATATCGGCGCTAAAGGTTTGCAATTCAGCAAGACTCATTTCCGATAGGTCTTTGTTTTCGGCTATGCCATAGGCAACTGATTTGCCGACAACTTCGTGAGCGTCACGGAAGGGCAAGCCTTTGCGTACTAAATAGTCGGCGAGATCGGTCGCAGTCGAGAAACCGCGCATAGCCGCTTCTCGGGTAACGTCGGCGTTCACGGTAATTGCGGGAACCATGTCAGCGTAGGCTTTTAGGCAGTCTTTAACTGTATCGATAATATCGAACAGCGGCTCTTTGTCTTCTTGGTTGTCTTTGTTGTACGCCAGCGGCTGTGATTTCATTAGTGTTAATAAACTAATCAAATGGCCGTTCACCCGACCGACTTTGCCGCGAATGAGTTCAGGTACGTCTGGGTTTTTCTTTTGGGGCATGATCGATGAGCCAGTGCAGAAGCGGTCTGGCAATTCAATAAACTTGAACTGGGCCGAGGTCCACAGCACCAGTTCTTCGCTGAACCGTGACATATGCGTCATAAGCAAACTCGCTGCCGCGGCGAATTCAATGGCAAAGTCGCGGTCGCTGACCGAGTCCAGCGAGTTCTCGGTTGGGCGGTCAAAACCCAATAATTCGGCACTGTAGTGGCGGTCGATGGGGTAAGTGGTGCCAGCTAATGCGGCGGCGCCAAGGGGGCATTGGTTTAAGCGGGCGGCGCAATCTTGGAAGCGACTATAATCCCGCTCAAGCATTTCGTTCCAGGCTAACATATGATGACCAAAGGTCACTGGCTGGGCGGTTTGTAAATGGGTGAAGCCCGGCATAATGGTGTTGGCTTCGCGTTTCGCCAATTCAATTAGACCCTGCTGCAGGCGGCTCAATTCGATAACAATTAGCGCTAACTCATCGCGTAAATAGAGGCGGATATCGGTGGCGACTTGGTCGTTGCGAGAGCGGCCGGTGTGCAACTTTTTACCGGTAATGCCGATTTTGTCGGTGAGCCGCGCCTCAATATTCATGTGCACGTCTTCAAGACTGATCGACCACTCAAAGCGACCGCTGAGAATCTCGGCGCGAATCTCCTCTAGGCCTTCTTGAATTTTGCTGAGCTCGTCGGTGGTTAATACGCCGACCTTGGCAAGCATGGCGGCGTGTGCGAGTGAGCCATTAATATCGTGATGATACAGGCGCTGATCAAAGCTAACGGACGCCGTAAAGCGTTCTACGAACTGGTCAGTGGCCTCAGTAAAACGGCCGCCCCAGGGCTTAATGCTCGGATCTTTGTCACTCATTGCGCTGTAGTTCCTGTATCACTTAGCTGCGGACACACTCTTTGGCTTTGCGCCGTAGGGACCGTCAGCGGTTGAAAAGCCGCCATTATAGCAGTTTTGTTGGCGGCCGCCTGTGCGGCCGTCATGTAATAAAGTTGTCATAGGCCGTCGCCATACTGCGCTTCCTGAAAATAGGCTAATAACAGAAGGGTGCGCAATGACCGACATTAGTTCCCCCCGCGCGAAACTGGTGGAAATGCTCTGGCAGCTGAAGTTGGGATACGACAAACAGGGCGACAAGGGCGTTCGTTATATCCACTTTAATACCCTATTAAATGACCCAGCCTACCGCAAAGAGTTAATTGACCAGGCGGCGGTGAGCAGCAACGCCGAAATAAGCGAGCTGGGCTTGGCCCTGCGTCGTATTAATATCAATACCGCGCTTACGCAGGGGCGTCACGAACGACGGGTGACGACTATGAACCCGGACATTGCCGAAACCATTGGTTTTAAAGCGCCGTCCTCATCGACTACGTCTTCTTTACGTAAATTTCTATTGATTGCCGCCGTGCTAATGCTCGGCGGCTTGGTGGGCGCGGGCATCTTTAGCGATGAGCTAAAAACGCGGTATAGCGGTACGCAAGTAGTGAGTGGCTCGCTACAGGGTGAGCAGTTGTGGACGGCTGACAAGACCTGGGTGCTCGATGGCATTGTGTACCTTGAAGCGGGCGGGCGCTTGGTCATAGAAGCCGGCACGGTTGTGCAGGGGCGCGCGGCTAGCGCTTTACTGGTAACCCGTGATGCAACGATACACGCGCGTGGAACCGCGAGTGCGCCAATCGTCTTCACCAGCGCGGTGGCGCCGGGCAAGCGTCAGGCTGGTGATTGGGGCGGTTTAGTTTTACTGGGCAATGCGCCGGTAAATAATGCAGATGCGCATATAGAAGGCTTGGATGCGGGCGATACCCGCGGCCTATTTGGCGGCCAAGACGCCACGGATAATTGCGGTGTTTTGGAGTTTGCTCGTATTGAATTCGCTGGCTTTGAGGTATACGCCAATAATGAGCTAAATGGTCTAACCTTGGGTGGCTGTGGCAGTAAAACCATTATTCGTAATGTGCAGGTGCACCGTGCCTTGGATGACGGAATCGAAATTTTTGGCGGCAATGTCGACCTCCGCCATATATTGATTACTGGTGCGGCGGACGACTCTCTAGACTGGGACATGGGCTGGACCGGTCGAGTGCAGTTTTTGCAAGTTCAGCAATACCCTGGTGTGGGCGACAATGCTTTTGAGGCCGACAATGACGCTCGCAATTATTACGCGGAACCGGTGTCGGAACCGACCTTTTACAATGTCACCTTGCAAAGTATGCAGAGCGGTGACAAGCACCAGCGCGCAATGACCTTGCGGCGGGGAACCGGTGGTCATTTCCACAATATGCTTATTGATGGATTTTCGGGTGAAGCCATCGACATAAAAGATCGCAGCACGGTGGAGCGTATTGAGAGCGGTCAGCTTAGTTTTGGCGGCATACTTATTGCTGACATCGGTAGTGGTGGTCGCAGTTATTTCGCCGCTGAGACGGGAGATCAAGACGATGATGGTGGTTTTGATGAGGCGGTCTACTTTAGCGCAAAGGCGGATCTAGGGACTAGCCCCCAATTCGTTCATCGATTGCAGGGCGAAACCGACCACGACTATCGGCTCGCGGCGAGTTCACCGGCGAGAAACCATTCCCAGGGAATTCCGCAGGGTGAATTTTGGGATGAGGCTGCTAATTATCGCGGGGCGTTCCGGCCGGGCGCGAATGTGATGTGGACAGAGGGTTGGACGGCCTACCCAATTAACTGAGGCTGATACGCGATTGCGGGTTTGGGCCGTGCTCGCGGGCAAGGCCTCAACTGATTGTATTCGCGCTATTTTTTGAATATGCGCTCTTCCGTATGCCTGCTATGCTCTTAGTTTACCCAGCTAAATTATTGACATAGGCAGGCACTGTGCAGCGACGCGAAGTAGATAAACCTCTGAACGACCGAATTAGCCGTATTTCTTTTATTGGCGACCTTCTCACGCCGCAATCACTGCTGTTAATTGTGTTGTTGGCGGTGCTCCTGTCACTGTCGTTGACGATTTTGAAATCGGGTTTGCAAAACTTTGATTGGTTTTTGCTGGGCATGTCCGGCATGTACATCATTTGGTGTTTGCTTGGCGCGGCGACCATTTTGAGCTGGTGCAAACCATTTTTTCAGAAGACCAGCACGGCCTACACTGCGGGCATCAGTTTTGTGATTGGTTTGTGTTGGGTCACCGTAGTCACGGTCACCGCCCAGTGGCTGGCCAGCGGGGTTATGCAGGGTGAGGCTTGGAATATTGATTTTTGGCAGGTGGCCGACACACTCGCGGTGGCGAGTCTTATTCTCGGCGTGGGCATGCGCTACGCCTATCTCAGCCTGCAATTTAGATTGCGTGAGCAAAGTGTTTTGCACGCGCGCCTCGACGCGCTGCACTCGCGAATTCGCCCGCATTTTTTGTTTAATACCCTCAATAGTATTAGCAGCTTGATTAGTGTCGAGCCAATGAAAGCAGAGCAGGCCGTCGAAGATCTGGCTGCCTTATTTCGGGCCAACCTACAGGGCGGTATGAGCATGGTGCCCTGGGTTGAGGAGCGTGATTTGTGTGAGCGTTATTTGCGCATTGAAAACGCGCGGCTCGGGGATCGCTTAAAGGTCGATTGGCAGCAAGCTGAGCTGGGCGACAAAGTTTTGGTGCCTTCGCTGTTATTGCAGCCCCTTTTAGAGAATGCCATTTTACATGGTATTCAACAGCTGCCTGATGGTGGATCGGTCGTGGTGAAGGCCAGGCTAAACGGCGATATGGTTGAAATTGATATTATTAATCCCTTGGCGAGCACTGCAGAGAGCGCCAGCGGCAACGGCATGGCCAATGAAAATATCCGGCTGCGTTTGCAAGTGTTGTTTGGTGATCGCGCAAAATTCAGCGCGAGCCAATCAAATGGTCACTACCACGCCCACGCGTCTTTTCCTTTGGCCTATGAGCGCAGGGCAATGGCGCGGTGAGAGTACTGCTGGTTGACGACGAGCCACTCGCGCGTCAGCGCGCCGCGCGCTTATTGGCTGAATTAGACAATATTACTGTGGTGGGCGAGGCCGCCAATGCAGAGCAGGCGTTAAGCGAATTTGAGCGCAATAGCCCCGATGTGGTGCTGCTGGATATATCGATGCCCGGTATGAGTGGCATTGAACTCGCCGAGCGGCTCAGTGAATACGAACCCGCCCCGGCCGTGGTGTTTTGCACGGCTTACGATGAATACGCCATCGCCGCGTTTGAAAGTCACGCAATGGGATACCTGCTTAAACCTATTCAACGCGATAAGCTCGCGGCGGTTTTTTCTCGGCTGGCCCGCTTAAATCAAGCCCAGTTATCGGCGCTGGCAGAATTAACGGTGAATGACGAGCGCAATGAAGCGCGCCAACAGCTGTGTGCTAATAGCCCGCAGGGCATGAGCTTGTTGCCGATATCGGCGGTTCGCTATTTTTACGCTGACAATAAATACGTAAGTGCGGTGCATTCTGAGGGCGAACTACTGCTAGACGAGAGTCTTAAAGAATTGGAAGATGAGTTTGCCGAGCAATTTGTACGCATTCATCGCAATGCACTGGTTGCCTTGGCGTATCTGCAGGGCATAGAGCGGGCTGGCATTGGCGCATATCGGGTGAGACTGCAGGGCATAGAGGAGGGGCCGCAAATCAGTCGCCGCCATTTGCCGGCGCTGCGGGCTAGGCTAAACCGAAAGCCTTAGCGAATATTATTGGCTTCCCGCCACTACTGGCGGCAGTAGACCGCCTTAAATGGTTTTGTCAGCGCCGCTGCTGACGTATCATGGAAGTCTACCTTGTCTTACGGAATGCCTTATGTCCGATAATCTTATCCGCATCGCCACTCGCGAGAGTTTGCTGGCCCTCTGGCAGGCGGAATTCATCAAAGCCGAATTACAGAAAGCCCACCCTGGTTTACAAGTAGAACTGCTGGGAATGACGACCCGTGGCGATCAGTTATTGGATTCGCCCTTGTCTAAAATTGGCGGCAAAGCGCTGTTTGTAAAAGAACTCGAGCAAGCATTACTTGAAGGTCGCGCCGATATTGCCGTGCATTCAATGAAAGACGTGCCGATGGAATTCCCTGAGGGGCTAGGGCTCGCGATAATTTGCGAGCGCGAAGATCCTCGCGATGCCTTTGTCAGCAATCAATTCGAAACCGTTGAATCCCTGCCTCAGGGTGCCAGAGTGGGCACCTCGAGCCTGCGCAGAGAGTGCCAATTGCGCGCACTGCGCCCCGATTTGCAGATCTCCAGTTTGCGCGGCAATGTGCAAACCCGCCTACGCAAGCTCGACGGCGGTGAGTTTGACGCAATTATTCTCGCTTCGGCTGGCTTAATTCGCCTCAAGTTGGAGGAGAGAATTGCCTCTTATATGCCGGTAGAAACTAGTTTGCCAGCCTGTGGTCAGGGTGCGGTGGGCGTTGAAACCCGCATTGACGATGAGCGCGTTAAGGCGTTGTTGCAGCCACTGCACAATAGTATTAGCGCCACTCAGGTAATGGCCGAGCGGGCGATGAACCGTCGACTCGAAGGCGGTTGCCAAGTGCCCATCGCAGGCTATGCCATTGCCGACCCAGCTGACCCGAGTCTGCTCTGGTTGCGCGCACTGGTGGGTGAGCCCAGCGGTGAGAAAATACTCACTGCGCAGGCGCGTGGACCTAAAGATCAGGCTGAAGCGCTAGGCATTGCGGTGGCCGACGATTTGTTGGCACAGGGCGCGGGCGCCATCTTGCAGGCGGTGTATGGCAACAGCAAGCCTGCCTGATCTTGCCGATTTGCGGGTATTAGTTACCCGCCCATCAGATCGCAGCACGGAATTAGTCACCGCGTTAACCGTGGCGGGTGCTGAAGTGCTGTCGCAACCGCTGTTGAATATCGCGCCCTTGGCAGCAGATAGTCACGGTGCTGAATTGCAGCGTTGTCGACAGTTGTTTATGAATTTAGACAGCTACCAACATCTGATTTTTATCAGTGTGAACGCGGTGCATTACGGGTTAGACGCTATTGACCAATTTTGGCCGCAATGGCCGCTTGGTGTTCAGGTGCACGCCATCGGGCAGGCAACCGCGGCGGCGTTGGCGGCACGTGATATTGACGTGCAACTGGCTGACGATGTTGCCATGAACAGTGAAAGTTTACTGGCTACCCCAGCCTTGCAGCACTTACAAGGCCAGAAAGTACTTATAGTCAGGGGGCTCGGTGGCCGCGAGTATTTGGCGGAGCAAATTTCGGCGCGCGGTGCGCAGGTAGACTATGCTGAGTGCTATCAGCGTAAAAGCCCAGAACTTGATAGTCGCCAATTTCACGCTTTACTGTTACAAAACAATATTAATATTGTTTGCGTAAACAGTGGCGAGACCTTGCATTATTTTAGTACTTTGCTAGCAGAGTTGGCGCTGAATTATACCGTATTAGTACCGGGTGAACGGGTGGCTCGCTTAGCCGAATCGCTAGGTTTTACCCAAATAATTCAAGCTGAAAACGCTGGAACGGCGGCGACCTTAGCCGCGCTAAGGCGCTATATGCGTAAATAGGCGGGCTGTGCAAATATAGCCACAGCGCCTTTAAACTGTGTATTTGAACAGAGAGACAATAATGAGCGGTGACAAACCGGAAGATAAAAAAGACGTCGCGGCGGAGTCGATTCCAGCGGCCCCCGTTCCACCCGCTGCTGCAGCGAAAAAGCCGGAAGTAAAACCGGCTGAACCCCCAAAAGCTGCGGCGGCGAAACCAGAACAGGTAAAACCAAAGCGGACCGGCGTCGTCATCGCCTTGCTGGCATTACTAATTGCCGTTTTGGCCTTGGCGCTATCGGCATGGTTATACCAACAAGATTATTTAGCGTCGCTGACCAAGGACACCACCGTAAGTGATTTGCGGTCAGATATCCAAAGTCTTTCAGCTTCGCAGGCCGAGTTAGTCGCTAGCTTGTCGGCACAGCGCGAAGCGCTGGCGCAATTGCGACTCGACAGCAACGGTCAGCTGAACGCGCTGAACCGTCGCAGCCAAGAAGTAGAAACAAAACTTCAGTCACTTGCCACGGTTGATCGTCGTGACTGGCTATTGGCAGAAGTTGAATACTTGCTGCGGCTGGCGAATCAGCGTGCACAATTGAGCCACGACCCCCGCGCTGCCGCACAACTACTGAGTAGCGCCGACGCCATCTTAAGAGAGTTAGACGACACCGCTTTACACCAGGTGCGAGCTGAGCTGGCTAAGGAAATGAGTGCCTTACAAAACAGCGCTGATATCGACATCGAAGGCGTATATCTGGCCCTTCAAGGTTTGGCGACCGAGGCGGCGAAGCTTCAGCTATACCAAGCGCCAAGCTTTGTTGCAGAAGAAACTGAGGAAGTGACCGGCGAATGGCAGGAGCGGCTGCAGAATGGTTTAGATCGCGCGTGGAGCAAATTGCGCAGTTATATCCGGATACGTCATCACGATGAGGGATTTAAAGCTCAGCTGGCACCGGAGCAGGAGGCTGCGCTGCGCGCGAGCTTGCGGCTCATGTTTGAACAGGCGCAAATGGCATTGTTGGCGAATCGCCCGGTGCTCTACCAGCGCGCCTTAGATAAAGCCGCGGTGTGGCTTCAGGAATATTACCAACTCGACGACCATCGCGATGGTTTGTTAAAGCAAATTGCCACTGTTCGCGATATGCCGGTCAGTCCCGAAATGGCCGATATTTCCGGCTCCTTACGCAGTTTGAAAGTGTATTTAAAAAGTCATCGCTGGCAGCAAGAGGTACGTAAATGAAGATTTTCATTGCGGTACTGCTGGCCTTAGCGCTGGCCGCGGGTCTGGCCGCGGCCATACAGCAGGATTCGGGCTATATTTTAATTGCTTACGGTCAAACCACTGTCGAAATGACGATATGGGTTGGCGTGGCAGTATTAAGCGTGTTCCTAATACTGGTCATGCTAATTTTTATGAGTCTGCGACGGGGCGCCAAAGTATCCGACAGCATTGGCTCCTTTTGGAGCGTGCGCCGAGCGGAACGGGGGCGTAGCCACACCACCTTAGGAATGATCGCCTTTATTGAAGGTAATTGGGCGAAATCGCGCAAATTGCTCACCGACTCCGCAAAAGACACTGAAACGCCACTCATTAATTATTTGTTGGCGGCGCGTGCGAGTCACGCACTTGGCGATACACCTGGCAGCCGGCATTATTTGGGGCTAGCCGAGGAGACGACGAATAAAGCCAGTATTGCGGTGGCGTTAACGCAGGCAGAAATGCAGGTGGAAAGCGGTAGTTTGGAAGAGGCGCTCGCTACATTAACCCGTGCGCGACGTAATGCCGAGCGGCATCCTTCGGTGCTGACGCTGCTTAAAAAAGTGTATATCGGGTTACGAGACTGGAATTCCCTACTGGCCTTAATGCCAGATTTGCGTAAACACGGCGGCCTCAGTGATGAACGATTAGCGGAGTTAGAGCGTCAGGCCTTAATGGGCCAGCTCGAACACACCGCTCAGCAAGGTGACATTGGCGCATTGCAGCAGTGGTGGAAGCATGTGCCTCGCACCTGGCATCGAGACAGCGGCCTATTGTTAGCGTATTGCCGGGTGCTTGTCGCGGCTGGCGACGCCGGTAGCGCTGAAAAATTACTGCGGCAGTCGTTAAAGCTATATTGGCACAGTGACTTGCTGAAACTGTACGGCCTAATTGCCGGTAGTGACGTTGCACGCCAGCTCAGTGCGGCGGAATCGTGGATTAAAGATCACGGCGATGATGCGGTGTTGTTTTTAACGCTTGGTCGCTTAGCGTTGCGTAATGAGCTTTGGGGTAAGGCCCGGGAGTATTTTGAGCAAGGCTACCAGCTTAGTCCCAATGCTGAGCTGTGCTTTGAACTTGGTCGGCTGATGGCCAATTTGGACGAGCCAGCGGCGGCTGAGCGCTATGCCCAAGAAGCGCTGCAGCTTCAGGGCCAGTCGCTGCCAAGCTTACCGCAGCCGTCATTAAGCAAGCTCAAGGATTAACCTAGGCTGTGAATATTACTGCACTTGAAAAAATGCTGGCCAAAGGCAATGACAGCGCCATGCTGCGCTTTGGCCTTGGCAAAGCGTATCTCGATGATCAAAACGCCGAAATCGCCATTGGCCATTTTCGGCATTGTGTTGGCATGGACCCCAGTTATTCAGCGGCGTGGAAGCTATTGGGAAAGGCGCTTTTGCAAGGTGGCGATGCCAGTGAAGCAGAAACGGCTTGGCAGCAAGGTTTAGCGGCAGCGCAAGAAAAAGGCGACAAGCAAACCGAACGAGAAATCACCGTGTTTTTAAAGAAGCTGAGCAAGCGCTAGGGAGCTCGTTGTGCCGCTTTAATAATACGAAGCGAACGTTTAAGGAGTAAGTTCGATTGAGCTGAGGTGTTTGTTTACAGGGAGTAAGCTGATGTCGAACATAGAAAGTATTATTTCGGGGCTAATTCGTCGTGCTGGTGGCTACGTTAAGTATGCCGCTGATAGTGGTGGCCCCGCCCATTTTGGGATTAGTCAGCACACGCTGTCTATCTACTTAGGTCGGAATGCAAGCACTGCTGAGATCGAAAACCTAGATCAGTCTCTCGCGCACAAAATTTACCGACAGAACTATTACCTCGCGCCGGGTATTGATCAGCTACCCGCAATGATTCAGGGATTTGTGTTTGATAGCGCGGTGAATCATGGTCCCGAACAGGCATTACTGTTTGTGCAGCGCAGCTGTAATTTATTGGGCGCGAAGCCAGCACTGAACGAAGATGGTGTAATGGGGCCTCATACTCGCAGCGCGACAGAGACCGCGGCGCGACAGTTTTCATCGCGATTGATGCGAACCTTGTTGGCCGAACGCCGAAATTTCTATTTTAAACTGATCGAAGCCCGACCCGCGCAGCAAGTCTTGTTAAAATCGTGGTTAAATCAACTTGCGGAATTTGACAGTAGTGACACGTGGATAGTGTGAGCGGCGTTATTGTGCTAGAAATAGTGTTTGTGCGCTCTACTAGTTGAGCTTTGCACAATACTCTTAGCGGGATGATTTAATGATTTCGAGGCTACCTCGGTGGGTGGAGTACGGCGCTTTTGTGCTGGCGTTTGTCGCGGGCAATGTCAATGCAGTCGGTCTAATGGGGTTTAAACATCAGTCTATTTCCCACCTTTCCGGTACGGCAACACTACTCGGAACTGGCTTAAGCCAAGGTACATTGAGCAGCACGCTTCACTTGCTCGGGATCCTGCTCAGTTTTCTCTTTGGCGCCGCAATATCTGGTGTATTTCTTTCAAGTGACTCCCTGAAGCTGGGCAGGCATTACGATACTTTGCTGGTGTTTGAAGGCAGCTTATTACTTGCCTCAATTTACTTTCTAAATAACGGCTCATTGCTCGGCCATTACACCGCCTCAGCCGCCTGCGGCTTGCAGAACGCCTTGGCGTCTAGTTATAGCGGTGCGGTGGTGCGGACCACGCATGTTACGGGGATATTTACGGATCTCGGATTGATGCTCGGCGCTAAATTGCGCGGAGGTCAATTCGACAAGCGCAAAGCGCTGCTATTTGTATTGATCATCTTCGGCTTTATTTTAGGCGGTACACTCGGCGCCTATTTGTTTAGCCTGTGGCAATTTTTTGCTTTAGGTTTGCCCGCGATGATTTGCTTTTTATTAGCCATCGGCTATCGAGTTTATCGTGCGGCTGCACGCAGGAATCTGCGCGTTTCATAAACACAATAGTCGAGCTAGCTAGTTCCACTAAGCACTTGGGAAAAGAAATGGAAGCAAGTTTTTGGCATAAAAAATGGGCAAGTAAAGAAATCGCCTTTCACGCTGCAAGCCCCAACCCTTTATTGACTCAGTATTTCAATCGCCTCGGTCTTGCTAGCGGAGCCAGAGTGTTTATACCGCTGTGCGGGAAAACTCTGGATATTGGCTGGCTGCTGCAGCAAGGCTATCGCGTGGTGGGCGCGGAATTAAGCGCCATCGCAATAGATGAACTATTTGCAGAGCTTGGCCTTATACCGCAGCGTTCAGTGTTAGGCTCCCTGGTGCATTACCAAGCAGAAAACATAGACATCTTCGTGGGCGATATTTTCGACCTAACGCCAGCTGTACTCGGTGCGGTCGACGCAATATACGACCGCGCTGCATTAGTTGCTTTGCCAGATACACTTCGCGCCGACTACACCGTATTACTTAGAACAATAACAAAATCGGCCCCGCAGCTTTTAATTAATTACGACTACGATCAGAGCAAGCAAGCAGGGCCGCCGTTCTCAATTAGTGATGAAGAGTTGGCAAGCCATTATCAATCCACGTATCACCTAGCATTATTAAGAAATAAAATCCTGGAAGGCGGACTTAAAGGCCGGTGCCCAGCGCAGGAAAAAGTGTGGCTATTGCAGTCTCACTAATTCATTAGCGTTTTAGATTGCATGGCAACAAATATGATTATTTAGACGTATCGGAATCGATATTAAATAAGTGCTTGGGAAATTCAATTTTTGTTCACTGTTGTCGCGCGATGGTGAGACGTGTGGAAAATCTCGCTAAACGAATTTTCGACTTAGTTAAAAATGCCGTGCAGTACAAAGCCTACAAGCCATCGTTGTTGATCGATATTTCCAAAGCTTTCGTCTATCCATTCGGTACGTAATGTTAGATTGGAACTATATTGGAATCGGTAGCTAAGTGTTGTGCGCTTTGGATCAATTCCATCGGGGTTGTCTAAGCTTGTATTACGCCCTACCAAGATGGCTGCCGCACCGGTCATGGTATTATCTAATGTCAAATTTTCGTATCGTGAACTCAGTTGATGACGGCCATTTTGCCATGTCGCTTCTAGCTGGGTGGATTGGTATTGGCTATTGATTGACGCTTCGCGTTGAGACTCTTGCACCAAACCATCATATTCTAACTGCGTAAGGCTCAGCCCCAGACGCAGGGTGTTATGGTGGGCAATACTAATTTCAAGTTCACCGTCGATGCCGCCAGCCAAGATATCGCCGGTAAATGAGGCATCGTTGCTAGTGACAACGACATTGCCGTGGCTATGTCCGCCAAAGTAGCGGGTATCGCGGCGCTCATTTGCTTCTGCGCTTAACAGCCAAGCGCCAAGCTGGTACTTGAGATTGTGATATTGGCCGTCGTAGCGAGCAAATAGATCGCCGGCGTGACCATTGTTGGCCAGCCAGCTATCGCCTTGCCAAAGCTCTACCCCATAGCTCCATGCGCCGCGTTGCTCGCTGGCGCGTATACCCTTGTCGACGAGGCTTCGGCCCCAGAGAATATCCCCCGTCAGACTGGCTTCGCTATAGGCATCTTGGCTTGCATGCCAATTGGCATGCGGCGTGAAGGCCGCAAACATTTTGCCCGCTTCTAAACGTAGGGTGCTGTTGTCAGTGCGCCATTGATGCATATACCAGTAGTGCGAAAATTTAAATTCAGTTTCGCCATGGCCACCATGGGCTTCAGCGCTGAGTTGGAAACCGTTATTGCGGCTAAGCGCATATCGATAATCGGCGGTGGCGTCGTCCAGTGCCGCGTCATCGTCTACTGGTAGCGCTTCCCCGCCCATTAGGGTGCCGGGAATTTGCCAGTCTGCGGTTGGTGCAACATAGGTTTTATTGCGATAGCTGTAGGAAAGCGATACCGCCAGTTCAGTTTCGATGAGCGCTTCGTCATTAAAATTTACAGTGTGACTAAATGCAGTGTGACTAAATGCCAATGTCGCCAACAACAGGCTCATTTTCTTCATTGATTAGTTTTCCCAAGGATCGGCAAAGCGAGGATTGTTGATGAGCTCAAAATCCGTGAGGCTTTCGAGAAAGGCGATCAGGTTTTGAATATCATCTTCGCTGATATTAAACCCTGAAATAAAGCCGTCACGAAAAGGATTTGTTCTGCCATCGCCAGCATTTGGACCATTGCTAATATTGCGGCCACCGGCGGCGTAGGTGCGAATGACTTCTCCAAGAGTCGCTATACTGCCATCGTGCATATACGGCGCTGTAAGGTTAACGTTGCGTAAACTGGGTGCTTTAAATTTGCCCATATCACTGGCTTTACCGGTGATTTCAATGATGCCCTGACTGATCTCGGGGTAGGCGCCTTCGCCATCGATATTATAAAGACCGGTGTTATGAAAAGGCATATCCACAAACAGCTGGCTGCTATCTGCGGTGGCATCGCTGAAGTTATAGCCGCCATGGCAGTGGAAGCACTCTAAACCTTCGCTAAAAAATAAGCTTCGGCCCCGTTTTGCGGCGTCGGTGAGTATAGTGGTCTCGCCATTTTCATAGCGGTCTGTATCGCTGCTAAAGGAGTTGATCCCCCGCACA
Organism: Zhongshania borealis; assembly: GCF_039539625.1. NCBI lineage: Bacteria > Pseudomonadati > Pseudomonadota > Gammaproteobacteria > Cellvibrionales > Spongiibacteraceae > Zhongshania > Zhongshania borealis. Next base: position 544,614 of record NZ_BAABDM010000002.1, read on the forward strand.
AAGGTCGCCAAGGCTTTGACGATGATGTCGAAATTGAGTAGCTCGCTGCTGTCATTATTTGGAATGTCGGCAGCGAGTTCTTGGTATACAGGGTCATCGCTTAGTTCTGCCAGAATCGAGTCTTTGTTGTCTTCGTTAATACCTTGTTCTACCGGAAATTCACCGAACAGGGGCACTAATATTTGTTGTTCTAAACTTATTAGTGCGGGGTTTGCCCATGTGTATGTGGTGTTGAAGGCGACATTGACCAAGCTTTGCGCATTGCGGGGATGGAGTTCGCCGGTAGAGCCAATTGAACGCTCTAAGGACTCAGCAAAAGCAAGGTTTTGGTGATGGCATGATGCGCAGGACTGGCTGGCGTTGCCTGATAAACGCTGATCGTAAAATAGGTGGCGACCTAGCGCAAACATGCCCTCGCTTACGGGGTTGTCGGTTGGCACGATCGGTAGCGGGACATGCTCGGGAAGATTCCAGTTAAATACCTGAGCTTCGGTGTTTGAACCGGTTTGGTAGCGGGTTTCGCTACCGCCACCACAGGCTGATAAGACGGTAACAAAAATGGCCGCAAACGCGGCCATGGAATAGGTTTTTTTCATGGTGGGCTCTATAGCGATTGGGCGCTAAATACAGTTTGGCCATCCGTGGGCTCATCATTTTCGCCAAGGCCCATGCCGAGAGAATCGAAAATATCTGTGCAATCTAAATCAGTGCTGCCCGACATGCAGCCAGGCGCCCCGCCTTGGTCAGTCATAAGCGCATTGTTTTCAACTAGTTTGCCATAATCAATGACGATGGTTTGATTCTCAATATCGCTAACATCAATTTCAATTGTTGGGCGATTAATTGCGCTGCAGCTGACGGCTTCATCGTTTTGCGGATTACCGACACAACCAGTACTGCCTAGGTGAATATTCCAAGTGGTGGTGCTGGTATTGTCTGGTTTCATTACGCCGCCATCGGGGGCAAAATCCATGCGCAAATGTTTGTAACCAGACTGCCATGACCAATGCATATCGGTGCGGTTTAAGGGTGAAGTCGCAGCAGTTAAGTCTTGGTGATTTAGATCGCCGGGAACACCGACGGTGAAGCGAATGCGATCAACATTGTTGAGGCCACCCGCTACGCTGCCAAGCACTACTTTATTGGTAGGTTTGTCAGTATCGCTGGCGCAGTTATCTAGTTTATCTTGGTAGTCTAAGAGCGCAACGCTGCTACTTTGCCAGTCATTGTCGTCGAGGGTGAGGGGCATTTCGCTGCCGTCGCTATTGATTAACACCACATCGTGGATATACAGGGCGAAACCACGAATCGTGCCGGATGAGCCGTCAGTCCCTAGGCCGGTCAGTTGCGCATTGCAATTTATATCAGTGTTGTTCGCCTTGGCAGCAAAGGGAATGCTCACTTCGCTGCTACCGCCGCTACCTGACGAGCCGCCACAGGCAATTAAGGTCAGCGATGTGGATACAATTAATCCTAGTTTTGACAATAGATTCATTTTTCTTCCCCTCGAAAATGCAAGGAAGTCTAGCGACAAAATAGGCTTCTGAAAATGCGGCTAATTGTCGCAGCCAAAGGGTATAGGCTGGGTAAAGTCGCTAGCGCTAGCCTGTTTTCTGGGGGGTAATTATTTTAAAAAGCGTGTTGTTGCGTTGAGCATGCGTGATCTTATTCACTAACTGCAGCGGCTGGCTACGGTGTGCGAAGACGTACAGCAGGCCTAGAAAATGCCTGCCCTAACTGGATTTGCGTCTAGTGCAGGGCAGGCCTAGCGGGCGATATTTTTTAGCACATTTGCTGAGGCCTAGATTTTTCCGTTGGTCGCCGCTTGTAGGTAAGGCTTAAAGCATTTCCTTCATTAAGGCTTGCAGCGCGGCCTCGCGATTACCGAGCAGTTCTTGGTATTCACCAAGGATATTTTTCTTCTCTTGAAGCTTGGCCATTTGTGGCCCGTAGTCGCTGCTGAGCTTGGCTTTGAGTTCGTTTTCTGCCTCGCCAAGTTTGGCTTTAAGTTCTGCGCCGAGAACATCGCCCAGTATACTGTCGAGGTTGGATTTTAATTTAATGGCTGGTTCGTTAACTGTGCCGTTAACACTTAAATCCATCACTAGGCGGCTGACGTCTTCTAGCGCGGCGGCCAATAAGTTGGCTGTTTTGTTATCGGCGGCAGCATTAGCAACCAAGAGTTTGGCTTGGTTGACGAGGCCTTTGGCGGAGCCTTTGAGGGTGTCGCCGTCGATGCCAAAGTTGGCGCTAATATCGGCAATGCCTTTTTCTAATTGCAGGGGCAGGTCGGGGCTTTGCGAAAGTGATACGCCAGACAGTGCCAGTTGTTTCAACGCCATATTGAAAACACTTTTTAGGGTGTTATTGCGCTGGTCAAATATGCCGTCGATGACAAGCTGAGATTTTTCTTCCATGCCGCCGCGGAGGGCCATGGTGATGGGTTTATTCCAGTAGTCTTGCTGGTCGGTAACGTCATTAATTTCACCAGAATAGGCGAGCTTTTCACCGCCAATCACTTGGTAGCCGTCGATGAGTATTTGGCGAATGAGGAGTTTTACGGGTAATTCAGTCGGTGCCTCGCTCGGTGCGGGTTCTTTTTCTGCCATGCTACCCATGGTTTCTTGGTAGAGGCTGAGGCCACGTTGCACAAAGGTATTTACTTCGTCGCCAAGCAAAAAGCGGAGCATGCCTTCGCTGCCTTGATCAAGGCCGTATTTAGAGAGCATGCGCTTAGATTGGTCGGCGGGTAAATTCGCCGCGCGCAGCGTGAGGCTTTTTACTTCGGCTGAGTCGGTTTTAATATCGTCGTTTAAAGTTTTGAATTGTTTCAGGTCGTCTTTGATGTCGTCGCGCAATTGCTTGGCACCGGCAATGCGCTCGATCATGTTCTTTTGCTTTAGTTCTTTCCAGCGCTGCTGGTAGGTATCTAATTGGGCTTGGTCTGGTAGGGAATCGGTTTTGCCCTCCCAACGGCTTTCAATATCGCTAAAGCCAGTTTGAATGGCGTCGACTTCGGCTTGTATTGTTGCTTGTTCTTCAGCTAATAGGGCGCTGGGGTCGGGTAGTGCTATACCGGGTAGGCCGCTGTCGCTCTCGGGTTTTGGTGGTGGCAATTTACCGTCCAAGGTGCCGGGGGTTGTGCGCTCGGTATACATTTGTAGGCCAGACAGAAGTACCTGATCGGCGATCAGCTGCATTTTTAACAGCGCTTTGGTATCTACATCAGCCGAGACTGTTTCGCTTTGCAGCAAGTTGCGCATTGGCTCTTGTGGATTGGCAACGGTGAGTCCGTGCAGGGCAACGTGGGTTGGGTAAAACTGAATATCGACGCTGTCGACATCAACCCGGGCACCTACTTGCTTGCTGCCCTCGTGTTCAATCATGAACTTAGCGATGGGCTCCAGCGCGAAAACCACGCCGATTACTATGACGGCCAGTAGGGCGAGAACGCCACGAAGAATCCATTTGAACATGCCAGTGTGTCTCCAGACTTATGATGTTGCATAGGGTAGTTGCGAATGTGTGCACTACTCAAGGGTGTTTTCTAATTTACGTTGATAGGCTGAGACCACAGTAGTATTGATAAGTGCAATAAGCCATAAAAATTAAGGGCTTAGTCGCGATCATTGGTTCGCAGCTGGTACCGCCCTGGGTTACCACCGCTGCGGTATGCGGCCTGCGCGGCGATGCCGGTAGTGTGATTTATTCCCTGCCATAACAAAGTTTGCTGGTGGTTGCTGATGTGCCATAGCGCAAAGTCGCCGCTATGCTCGCGATCAATATTGAGGAGCGCAATACTGTGGTGATTATGCGGGTGTTGCGCGACCTCAATGCACTCGTCTTGCAGGGTGATGACTCTGCCATCAATTCCGCCGATGCTGTTTATGTGCACGGTATTGTTGAGTAAAACGGCAACAATATCACCGGGCTTTGGTGGGCTTTGGCGCCCAGCGGGAAGCCGTAATTGTCTTGCGTTGACGCCTTCGCAACGCCAGTGCTGAGGGCTGCTGATCAGTGGTAAATGCGCGATTTGCAGATTGCTGCGAGCGTGGCTTATGCAAAGAGCGATTTTATTGGGGGCATTAAGCTGAGTGCCGTTGCGCAATGTCACTGAGCCCGCTTCTAGCTGGCAGTCACAGCGGCCACAATTGCCATTGCGACAACTGCGAGCCACGGGCAGCTTGGCGGCAAGGCATTGCTGTAGCAGGTTATCTCGGTCGTTAATGGCTAGGTTGAGTGCGGTGTCGGCCACCGTTAAAGAGTGGGTGGTCATTAGGCCCTGGCCAAATATTCCGTTTGCAGGCGAGGTAATAACTGCTTTAACGCCAGTGCGCGATGGCTGATTTGGTTCTTCTCAGCTTTGCTGAGTTCGGCGGAGCTTTTTTCTAATTCGGCAATATAAAATAGCGGGTCGTAACCAAAGCCATTCTCGCCGCGCGCTTGCTCAAGAATAGTACCCTGCCATTGGCCTTCGCAAACAATGGGCGCCGGGTCGTCGGCGTGACGCACAAACGCCAGTGCACAATGGAAGTGAGCGCCACGCTGAGGCTTGTTGTTCAGCTCGGTAAGAAGTTTGGCATTGTTTGCGGCGTCATTCGCGCCTGCGCCGGCATAGCGTGCTGAATAGATGCCCGGTGCACCGCCAAGGGCGTCGACACAGAGACCAGAGTCGTCAGCAAGCGCCGCACAGCCGCTTTGGCGGGCGGCGTTGCGGGCTTTTAAGATAGCATTTTCAATGAAGCTCAGGCCGGTTTCTTCGGCCTCAACAACTTGGTAGTCGGCTTGACTGCGCAGCGCAATGCCGAGACCGCCAAGCAGGTCATTCAATTCTTGTAGCTTGCCGCGATTTCCGCTGGCGAGCACAACGATGTGGTTGGCGGCTTGAGTGTGAGTCACTTTATAAACTTCCTACTTGTCGACGTAGAGCATTTTAATAAATTGAATATCGTAGCTGGATTTGTCGTCTACGCTAACTTGCAGGCGGAAGTCGCGGCGCTCGTCATTGCTAATAGCAAACTCAGCAATATAGTAGGTGGCGTCTTGCTCTATGACTTCGCGGAAATCGAGCGGGGTCCGGTGAATTAAGTCAGACTGGGTGCCGGTGATCGCGGCGCGCACGGCGCTGTTGCTGCCATCGCTTTGGCGACGTACCGAAACATTAACCAGGAATTTGTTTTTACCGCGCACAATGCCGTAGCTGCGCGCGACCTTTGGGCTAAGAAAGCTGGTGTTCAATACGCTGAAGTGAACCGTGTCATTGCCAAATTGCTTGCTGGTTTCGGTAACTGGCGGTGTCTCTTGTACTTGCGCTTGGCTTGCTGCGCTAAAACTGAATAGCAGGCTAAGGCCGAGGGCCGCGAAAAAGCGATAGGTAAAATTCATAATAAATACTCTTTTAGGCAGCTCATTTACTGATGTGGTAAACGGCTGTAACGCCAAGTAAATTTGGGAAACGATCGGCAAGCGGGCTTTGATTATTTTCGGCTCCAATTACCGCGCTATTGAGAATGCGGATCTGCTTGTCGGCGCACAGCGCCTCGAAATCTTTCACGGTACAAAAGTGAATATTGGGGGTGTCGTACCAGGTGTAGGGCAGGAATTTAGACACCGGCATTCTGCCGCGCTGCCCTAAATACCAACGGCTGCGCCAATGACCAAAATTAGGGAAGGTGACAATGCACTCTTTACCAACCCGCAGCATTTCATCAATGACCAAATGTGGGTAGCGCAGGGTTTGCAGTGCTAGGGTCATCACCACCATGTCAAAGCTATTGTCGCGAAAATTACCCAGGCCAAGGTTAAGGTCGTGTTCAATGACGTTCACGCCTTTGGCGAGGGCGAGGTTGATATTGTCGGCATCTATTTCAAGGCCGATGCTGGATACATTCTTTTGCTGGGCGAGTGTCGCCAGCAAGGTGCCGTCGCCGCAGCCAAGGTCGAGCACGCGGCAGCCTTCCTTAATCCACGGCTGAATCAGGGTGAGGTCAAAGCGCATGGCCAAGCTCCTGTTTGAGTCGTTTCATATAGGCGTGAAATACATCCATATAACGTGGAATGGGAATTAAAAAGGCGTCATGGCCGTGGTCAGCTTCAATCTCGGCGTAGCTGACCGGCTTATTGGCGGCGACGAGGGCGTCGACAATCTCCCGTGAGCGGGCTGGGGCAAAACGCCAGTCGGTAGTGAAGGAGATCACCATGAACGAGCAGGTGGCGTTGCTAAAGGCCTGTGCGGGATCGTCGTTGTACTCGCGCGCCAAGTCGTAATAATCCAGCGCCTTGGTCATGAGTAAATAGGTGTTGGCGTCAAAACTGCCGGAAAAGGCTTCGCCTTGATAGCGCAGATAGCTTTCGACCTCAAATTCGACATCGCTGTCGGAGCCAGAGCCCAAGGTCAGATTGCCGGTTTTTAACTCCCGACCAAATTTCTGCTTCATGCCGTCTTCAGACAAATACGTGATGTGGCCGACCATGCGCGCTAATGCCAAGCCCTGACGGGGCAGGGTATCGTGCTCTAGGTAGCGACCCTCATGAAAATTGGCGTCTGAGGTAATCGCGCGGCGGGCAATTTCGTTGAAGGCAATATTCTGCGCCGATAATTTCATGGCCGAGGCAATAACAATGCAGTGGCGCAGGGCGTCGGGGTGCTCCAGCGCCCAGCGCATGGCCTGCATGCCGCCGAGGCTACCGCCAATAATGGCTGCCCACTGATTGATGCCAAAGTGCTGCATCATTAAGTATTGGCTCTCCACCCAGTCGCGACAGCGCAGCGGGGGAAAGTCTGGCCCCCACGGCTTGCCGGTCTCGGGGTTGATGGCGGTGGGGCCGGTGGAGCCATTGCAGCCGCCAATATTATTAATGCTTAAAACAAAAAACACATTGGTGTCGATGGGCTTACCGGGGCCGATACAGCTGTCCCACCAGCCGGGTTTGCGGTCGTCGGGATGATGAATGCCTGCGGCGTGATGGTGGCCGCTCAGGGCGTGGCAGATCAGTATGCCATTGGATTTGTCGGCGTTGAGCTCACCATAGGTTTCATAAACAATGTCGTGCTCGGGCAGCGACCGTCCGCAGGCCAAGGTCAGCGGCTGATCGAAATGCAGGGTTTGTGGCATCACAATGCCGACGCTGTCATTTACTTGCTGTGTCATCGAGACCGTTTTCCTTGCTGTGCTTGTGCCGCGTAGCGACTTGGTTTGTTTATTTTATTACCTTGTTCAAGGCGTCGGGAATACTTGTTGGCGCTTGAATCCTAAGGGTTTTTTGCCGACTTTGACTGCCTGCGCTCAGCCTTACCCGCTGCTTGCTGACCCCAAACTCCGCGGCGACAAAGGCAATTAAGCCCGCGTTGGCCTTGCCGTCAGTTGCCGCTGCGGTGATCCTAATTTTAAGCCGATCACCGTGTTGGCCGGAAAACTCATTGGCGCTGGCTTTGGGCTGAATATGGCAGAATAAAATTAAATCGTCATCTTGCCACTGATAGTACTGAGCGTCGGTCACCGTATTGCCGTTTTTATAAGCCCATCACCAAGGCCGGGTGCAGACCGGCGCTGGCGGCCATGTGCCGGAGCAGGACCTCAAGCACATTGATAATTAAAAACACAAAGATTGGTGATAAATCGAGCCCACCCATGGGCGGCACTATTTTACGAAACGGCGCCATAACCGGTTCGGTGATTTGGTAGAGCAGGCGCGCGGCGGGATTACTGCCGCCTTGGGCAACCCAGCTCATGATGATGTTACCGATAATGGCGAAAAAGTAGAGGTTGAGCAGGGCGCTGCAAATACCCAAAACCGACCACACTAGCAATTGACCAATATTGGGCAGTCCGGCGCCGTAAATCTGCAGTAACATGGCGATGCCGAGGGCCTGAACGAGCAGCGCGAGTAGCAAGGACGCGGTGTCGACTTTGCCAACACTGGGAATAATTTTGCGCAGTGGCAATACCAAGGGGTTGCTGACTTTTACTAAAAATTGGGAAATAGGGTTGTAATAGTCGGCTTTCACCAGCTGTAAAATCATCCGCAGTAAAAACACGGCAATGCCGAGGCTAACTACGGTATTGAGTAACAGTGTCGTAATTTCGTTAACAGCACTCATTGGCACTATTCTCCATCTAATTCAATTGCGAGCTCTTCGGCGCGAAGGCGTGCGCCTTCTAGCGCTTGGTCAAACAAGGCTTCAAGGCCGCCGGCTTGTAAAATATTAATTGCCCGCTCGGTTGTGCCGTTTGGCGAGGTCACGCGGCGGCGTAACTCGGCGGCATCGACGTCGCTGCCAAGGGCCATTTGTGCAGCGCCAAGCGCAGTTTGCAGGGTTAGCTGCTTGGCGACCTCGGCGCTTAAGCCCATTTCCAGTCCTTTCGCCTGCATGGCCTCCATCACTAAAAAGAAATACGCTGGGCCGCTGCCAGACAAGGCGGTAACCGCGTCTAATTGCGCTTCATTGTCTACCCACAGGGCCAAGCCAACTGCTTGCAGAATTTGCTCCGCCTGCGCGCGTTGGGTGGCGTTTACCTCGGTGTTGGCAAACAGGCCCGTTGCGCCGCTGCGCACCAGTGCCGGGGTATTCGGCATGCAGCGCACAATGGCAGTATTGCCGCCTAACCAGCCGTCTAAGCTTGCGCTGGTGACACCGGCGGCAATAGTAATGACCAGCGGCTTGCGATCTTGCACGCTGGCGGCGATATCACCGGCGACGATTTTCATTATTTGGGGTTTAACCGCCAAAATTACAATATCGACGGCGGTAATTAAGGCGTTATTGTCGCTTGCGGTATTCACCGGCGCGACCGCGAGGAGTTTGTTTAGGCTGTCGGCATTGGGGTCGCTGGCCCAGATTTGCTCAGCGGCGAAGCCGCTGGCCACCAGACCGCCAATAATACTGGAGGCCATATTGCCACCGCCGATAAAGCCAATACGCATTGTACTCACAACGTTAATCCTTGTTTGCTGATACTCGTCGCTACGACTGTTGCTGCGCCGCGCGGGGAATTTGCCGACGGCAGTATATCAGCCCTGTTTTGATACTGGCAGTGAATGCGGCTTCAATCGGGCGTGGTGGCTGTGCGTGGGCCAAAAATATCACTGCCGATACGCAATATGCTTGCCCCTTCGGCAATGGCGGACTCCATATCGGCAGACATGCCCATGGACAAGGTATCGAGTTGCGCATTCGGAAAGCGCTGGCGCAGCGTAATGAGCAATTCGCGCACAGCGGCAAAATTGCGGCGTTGCTCGTCGGTATTGGTGGTGTTCGCAGGAATCGCCATTAAGCCACGCAGGCGCAAGTGAGGCTGGCTGAGGGCGAGTTCGGCCAGCGCAGGAATATCGCCAAGGCTTGCCCCGGCTTTGCTGGCCTCGTCGTTGATATTCACTTGTAGGCAAATATTCAGTGGCCCAAGCGGCGAGGGCCGCTGGTCGTTTAAGCGATTGATGACCTTGGCGCGGTCGACGCTGTGGACCCAGCTGAAGTGTTCGGCAATGGTGCGAGTTTTATTACTTTGGATCGGGCCAATGAAATGCCAGCAGATGGCTAAGTCTCGCAGCGCGTCTTGTTTGCCTAGGGCTTCTTGTAAATAGTTTTCGCCAATATCGTGAATACCCGCGCTCACAGCAAGCCGGATGTCGGCCGCGCTGCGGGTTTTACTGACCGCCATTAAGGTCGGTGCTGGCCCGTCGGCGTGAGAAATTTGATAGGCGGCGGCGATCCTCGCTTGAATCGCTGCTATATTAGGTATGATGGTATTGGATGCTGTCATAGGGGAATTATGCCCGATCTCCGCCGAGGCGTCGCATCCCAGCCGATCGGTCGGCAAAATAAAAACATTGTGCTGTACGCCGCCGCCGTCGCGTTATAAAGTTTTGAGTCTGGTGCTGCCTGTGCAGTTTTGATGTGCTTGAGGAATTTCATGGATATTACCGAATTATTGGCGTTCAGTGCTAAGCAAAATGCGTCTGATTTGCACCTGTCGGCGGGCTTGCCGCCGATGATAAGGGTTGATGGCGATGTTCGTCGTATCAATCTACCGCCTCTTGAACACCGTGAAGTTCACAGCCTGATCTACGAGATTATGAATGACCGCCAGCGGCGGGATTTTGAAGAGTTTCTGGAAACCGACTTTTCCTTTGATGTGCCGGGGGTGGCCCGCTTCCGGGTTAACGCCTTTAACCATAATCGTGGTGCGGGTGGTGTATTCCGGACAATTCCCTCTAAGGTTTTGTCGATGGATGATCTTGGCATGGGCCAAGTATTCAAAGATATTTCGATGCTGCCGCGGGGCTTGGTGTTGGTAACGGGACCGACTGGTTCGGGTAAATCGACTACCTTGGCGGCGATGATTGACTATATTAATGACAATAAATTTGACCACATTCTGACCATTGAAGACCCGATCGAATTTGTTCATGAATCGAAAAAATGCCTGATTAACCAGCGAGAGGTGCATCGCGATACTCATGGATTTAACGAGGCCCTGCGCTCGGCGCTGCGTGAAGATCCTGATATCATTCTTGTTGGCGAATTACGTGATTTGGAGACTATCCGTCTGGCGCTAACCGCGGCAGAAACCGGTCACTTGGTATTTGGTACCTTGCACACGACCTCCGCGGCCAAGACCATTGACCGGATAGTCGACGTTTTTCCGGGTGATGAGAAATCCATGGTGCGCTCAATGTTGTCGGAGTCTTTGCAGGGGGTTATTTCCCAAACGCTGCTGAAGAAGCCAGAGGGCGGTCGCGTGGCAGCCCACGAAATTATGATTGGTACACCTGCGATTCGAAACCTGATTCGCGAAGACAAGGTGGCGCAGATGTATTCGGCGATTCAGTCGGGCGCCGCGCTGGGTATGCAGACCATGGATCAATGTCTGAAAAACATGCTGGCGAAGCGCTTGATCAACCGCGATGCGGCACGCTTAAAAGCGCGTTTTCCTGAAAACTTTTAATAATGATATTTGAGTGCGATTTCCGGGGACAAAATAAGTGGAAATAGAAAAACTGCTAAAGATCATGCAGGATAAAGGCGCCTCGGATCTCTTTATTTCGGCGGGGGTGGCGCCGTCGATAAAGATTAATGGTCAAATGATTCCCATGAGCAGCAATGCGCTGAGCCCTGAGCAAGCGCGTGAAGTGGTGCTGGGTGTGATGAACGATCAACAGCGCCGCGAATTTGTGCGTGATAAAGAGTGCAATTTCGCGATTAGTTCTAGGGGTATTGGCCGTTTCCGAGTCAGCGCTTTTTACCAGCGCAATTTAGTCGGCATGGTGTTGCGCCGAATTGAGACAAAAATACCTAGCAGCGATGAGTTGGGCCTGCCAGAAATTGTGAAAGAACTGGCGATGACCAAGCGCGGCCTGATTGTATTTGTTGGCGCGACGGGTACGGGTAAGTCGACCTCGCTGGCGTCAATGATTGGTCATCGCAATGAAAACTCGCGGGGTCATATCATTACCGTAGAGGACCCCATTGAATTTGTGCACCAGCATCATGGCTGCATTGTGACGCAGCGGGAAGTCGGTATCGACACTGAGTCGTTTGAAGTGGCCTTGAAAAATATGCTGCGGCAGGCGCCCGATGTCATCATGATCGGCGAAGTTAGAACCCGGGAGGCGATGGAGCAGGCCATTACCTTTGCTGAAACGGGGCATCTCTGCTTGTGTACTTTACACGCGAACAACGCCAACCAAGCACTGGATCGGATTATTCACTTTTTCCCAGCCGACCGTCATCCGCAGTTGTGGATGGATCTGTCGCTCAATCTCAAGGCCATGGTTGCTCAGCAGTTGGTCCCCACGCGCGATGGTCAGGGGCGCCGGGCCTGTGTGGAAGTGTTGCTGAATACTCCGTTGGCCTCCGATTTGATACGCAAGGGTGATGTGGCGGGCATTAAGGACTTAATGCGCAATTCCACCGAGCAGGGCATGCAGACGTTTGATCAGGCGCTTTACGATCTGTACCAGTCTGGTGAAATCACCTATCAAGATGCTATCGCCCATGCCGACTCGGCTAATGATTTGCGCTTGCTCATTAAGCTTGGCGCGGACAATGACCCAGAGAAAATGCATTCTATGGCAGGTGGTTTTAAAATGCAGGAGGACGAAAATGACAATAGTCCGAGTTCAGGCATTACCACTAGCCGGCGGCGCTAGCTAAATTTTAACTGCGCATCCAGCTTTCCAAAATAATCACGGCGCTGCGGCTGTCTACGCCTTGGCCTTTAAAGTCACGAGAGCCGCTGTCTGCAATGATATCGCCCTTGGCTTCAAAGCTGGACAGGCGTTCATCGGCAAAGTGCACGGCTAGGCCAAAACGTCCGTGCAGGCGGTTGCCAAACTTGCGGGCGCGGTGCGACATCTCAGATTTACTCCCATCCATATTCAGTGGTAGGCCGACCACAATGGCATCGGGTTGCCATGTTGAAAATAATTCGTCGATATCGTCCCAGCGAGGGATGCCATCTTTGGCCGTTACCGCGCCCTGGGGTGACGCGGTGCCCGTGAGGGTTTGACCCACAGCACAGCCGATCCAGCGCAGGCCAAAATCAAAGCCAATGAGGGTTTGGGGTTTTGCTGTCATGGGGCTTGGTCCTTAGGCGTGACCGCTGTCCGAGCCGAGCTGGGAAAAGGTAATCCCAAGCATGGCGAGTGCCGCATCCACTTTCTTGTCTGAGGGCACATTAAACAGGACTTCCTCATCTGCCGGTAGGGTTAGCCAAGTATTGCTTTGAATTTCTTCTTCGAGCTGGCCGGCGTCCCATCCTGCGTAGCCGAGTGCGATTAGGCACTGGCTGGGGCCGAGATTGTGGGCAATGGCCTCAAGAATGTCGAGAGAAGTGGTAAGGGCGACAGTGTCAGTGACCTCAATACTGGCATCCCACTTTTGGTGGTCACGACGATGGAGAACAAAACCGCGATCCGTGTGCACTGGACCGCCGGCGAAGACGGGTTCTGGGTGTTCAAAAATTTGGCCGTCAATATCGAGCTGCTCTAGTATTTCATCGACCTCCATGTCGGTGGGGCGGTTGATGACTATGCCCATTGCTCCCTGGTCGTCATGCTCGCAAAGGTAGGTAATGCTGTGCGTAAAGATGCCGTCCCTCAGGCCGGGTAGGGCGATAAGGAAGTGGTTTTTCAATGAGGGGAAGGCAGTTGGCTTCATGTTAATGAGTATGGTTTAAGTTGTGGTAAACACAAGAACAAAACCGTTAGTTCACATTGGCTTTCAGCCCTTGACGCTCAAAACGCCAGGTACGAACAATACCGAGGCGATTCTTGCCGTCTAATACGTCGGCGGGAATGGCCTCGAAAGGTGCTGCTTTGCGAACAATGCGGTGAGCCGCTTGATCGAGCACGGCGCTGCCAGAGCTGCTGAGGATCCGCACTTCGTCAATACGGCCGTCGGGCATCAGCATGAGCAATAAGCGCAACTCCCCCTCGATACCCTTGCGGCGCGCTTCGTCTGGGTAATTGGCATTGCCAATGCCTTCGATTCGCTGCTCCCAGCGGTTGAGGTAGAGTGCGTCTGGTGAGCCCTTGGTGGCCACCGAGGTAATAAATTTGGGTCTGGGCATCCGCGCGTAGGACTGGTTGAGCGTATCGAGCTGGGCTTCGAGGGAGGCGATGTTGTCGCTTAGTTCGGTGCTGTCATCATTGCCTTGCCACTGCTGCTGTTGCAGGATCATGCGGGTACTTTGGGTGGTGGTTTGCCGGGTATTGCTTGCTGTGCTGCTTAACTCTGGCGACGGCGCTTGCTTGGGGGTGTTCTTGGCTAATTTAAGCGCGTTCTCGCTGGGTGTGCTGTCGTGAAATGCGCTGTCAGACATGCTGCGCAATTCGGCCTTTTTATCGAGACTACCGCTGCCGGCTTGGTCGTACTGGGCTAGGTAATCGGCTTCAGCGGGAGCATCTTTGCTGCGGTATTGAGCAAGGGTGATCTCGAGGCTTGGCAGCGTTATACGGGCATCCTCTGGGGCAAAATTAAGGCCCAGAATCACCGCTAAATGCATGGCGGTGGCGATAACAATGATAAAACCCAGCCGCTCTGGCGGCGGCTGGGTTTCAATGAACATGGTGCTATTGCTCATGCTTTAGGGGTCGCTGCGGCGAGTTTGTCAGCAATGCAATCCATTAGCTGGCCCGCGATATCGGTAGAAAATTGGTCGTCAATTTCGCGTATACAAGTGGGGCTGGTGACATTTATCTCAGTGAGGAATTCGCCAATAACATCTAAACCAACGAAAAGCAGGCCCTTCGCTTTGGCGATTGGACCCACTTCGGCGGCAATGCGCCGATCGCTATCGCTAAGTGGCTGTGCACGGCCGGTGCCGCCGGCAGCCAAGTTGCCGCGGGTTTCACCCTTGGCAGGAATTCGGGCGAGGCAGTAAGGCACGGCTTCGCCATCGATCAATAGAATGCGCTTGTCGCCGTCGCGAATTTCCGGCACATACACCTGCGCCATAATGGTGGTTTGGCTGTGATTGGTGAGTGTTTCGAGTATCACACCTACATTGGCATCGTCAGCGCGGAGCCGGAAAATAGAACTGCCGCCCATACCGTCTAGGGGTTTCATGATGACATCGCCGTGCTCAGCATGAAACGCGCGCAGGCGAATCTGGTCACGACTAACTAAGTGAATTGGGCCTAAATGCGGAAATTGCAGGGCGAAGAGTTTTTCATTGCAGTCGCGTAAGCTTTGCGGCTTGTTGACTACCCAGGCGCCTTGGGTTTCGGCGAGTTCTAAGATGTGGGTCGCGTAAAGAAATTCATTGTCAAAAGGTGGGTCCTTGCGCATAAGAACCACATCGAGTTCGCCTAGGTCGATGTCTTGCGTCGCGCCGAGTTCGTAGAAATGTGCAGGATCTTTAAACACCTGGAGTTGACGCGTGGCGGCCCGAGCCCGGCCGCCGCTGACGTAAAGATCTTCAATGGTCATGTAGTGAATTTGCCAATTGCGCTCGGCGGCAGCCCAAAGCATGGCCAAGGTGGAGTCCTTTTTGTACTTAATCTGCTCAATGGGATCCATTACTATGCCCAAACGAATTGTCATTTTGATACCTATGTCGAAAACTTCAAGGAAAAGGGTTTCTTATAACCTGCTGCTGAGCTAATAATTAGCGTCAACAGAATACGGCTAAAATAGCGCATTATTGTAAGTACAGGCAATTTTGCGTGACTGATATCTTTCGCGATGATGGTGTCAGCGGGTATTCCGTGTAAAAATCGCGGTAGGGTGCGCCCAAATAAGGGAGTATAGGTGCATAAATTGAAACCTGAAAAAGGTTCGCGTTACCTATGGAAGTCAATTTTTCTAGTTTAAAGGTTATGATTATTGATGACAGCAAGACCATACGTAGAACCACTGAAACCTTGCTTGCCAAAGAAGGTTGCACAGTCGTTACTGCCGTTGATGGTTTTGATGCCTTAGCAAAAATAGCCGATACTAAGCCCGATATCATTTTTGTTGATATTATGATGCCGCGTTTAGACGGTTATCAAACCTGCGCCTTAATTAAAAATAATACTGAATTTAAGGCTACGCCGGTAATTATGTTGTCCAGCAAGGACGGCTTGTTCGATAAAGCGAAAGGCCGTATTGTTGGCTCAGATCAATACCTGACAAAACCGTTTAGTAAGGGCGAATTGCTTGAAGCAATTCAAACTCACGTACAGAGTGCGCAAGCGCAGTAATTGTCAGATCCACCGCTAAATATGTGCTCCTAGCCACTGCCTTAGGCAGAGTTATGTGCATTATTAGTGCGGTGCTCGCGAGGGAAGCTACATGCCACGGGTGTTAATAGTCGATGATTCACCGACTGAAATTTTTAAAATATCGCAAATACTTAATAAAAATGGCTATGAGGTATTGACCGCAGACAGCGGTGAAAAAGGGATTGAGCTCGCTAAGCAAGAAATGCCAGATGTGGTATTGATGGATATCGTCATGCCCGGTCTAAATGGTTTTCAAGCCACACGGCAGCTTAGTCGCGACCCTGAAACCAGCGGTATTCCCGTTATTATCGTCACTACCAAAGATCAGGAAACTGATCGCCTGTGGGGCCAGCGCCAAGGCGCTAAAGGCTATTTGACCAAACCGGTTGATAGCAAAGGTTTGTTGACGGCAATTGATGCAGTACTTAATTAAGTGCATAGCGAGCCACGGTGACTGGAATAATGACTGACACCTCGTCGTTTGATTATTTGCTGGAGATATCTCGGCGCTGCGACGTCGGTACAACGAGTTTGCCCAGCGCTAGGGATCAGCTCGCCGTGAGCTGGAGTGGCGTTGGCTTTTTGTTGGGCGAACATTACTGCGTGGCGGCAATGGATGATATCGCTGAAGTGCTGACCGAGCCTGCCAGCACTCGCCTGCCTGGGGTTAAGCCTTGGGTGCGTGGCGTGGCAAATGTGCGCGGTCGCCTTTTGCCATTGATCGATTTAACCGTTTTTCTTGGCGAGTCCAGAACCACCGAACAGCGGCAACGGCGGGTGTTGGTTATTGAAAAAGGTGACACCTATATTGGTCTAATTGTCGATGATGTCTTTGGTATGCAGCATTTCCCAGTTGATCAATATCAAGTCGATTCGGTTTTTTCCAGTGAAAAACTGGCGAAATATGCCCAGGGCGCTTACCAGCAAGCAGAGCGTAGATGGGCGCTGTTTCGGCCAAGCCAATTAATTAATGACAGTGATTTTTACACGGTTGCTGCTTAATAAAGCAGCGCTAAAAATTTTTTAAAATGCCGGGAGTCGGAGTAAATGAAAGCAGGTAATCACGGCGCGATGGCGCGACTACGAACCAGCCGTGCAGTCAGTGTACTCGTCTTATTTATGTTAGTGGGCTTTGTTGGCGCCGGGATTAACACCTTTATAATCCTGCGTGATGCCGATCATGATCAGCGCTATTTAGAGTTGACCAGTGAAATGCGTCTTTTCGCGCAACAGCTCGCCAACAATGCCCGCGAGGCAGCTTTGGGTGATCAGAGTCAATTTGACTCCCTGGCCCGTGCGCAGAGAAATTTTGAAACCGCACGCGGCCAATTGGTGTCGGGCAGTAAAAATCTCCCCTCGCCGGCGGCAATGTTAGGCGGCAATATTGATGAACTTAATCGCCTGTGGGCACAAACCGATAGCGCTGCTGAAACAATCGTAAGCAATCAGGAGCGCATTGTTTTTCTCTATGGGGTTGCTGAAAACCTCAATAGACTGATTCCGCAATTGCAGGTTGGCAATAACAAGCTAGTTGAAATTCTACTCAAGAGTGGCGCGCCGGCTCAACAGGTTGCTATCGCGCAACGCCAGTCATGGTTAGCTGAGCGTATTGCGCGCAATGTAGATAAAATGATTGGCGGTACCGACGCCGCTACGCTTGCTGCGGAGCAATTCACTATAGACGCCAGCGAGTTTGCGACGGTATTGCGCGGAATGTTAACGGGTAACAGTGCGATTGGTGTCGACAAAGTTAGCAGTAGAGACGCGAGACTCATTCTTTCGGAGATGGCGACTTCCTTCCAAATGATCAGTGGCTCAATGGAAGAAATATTCCAGGTTTCGCCGGAGTTGTTAAAGTCTTCGGAAGCTGCGACCTTGATTGCCACAAATGTGCCGCAAATCACTCAAGTAACCAGCAAACTATCCACGGATATTGCCAAACTTGATGAGAAACGCTCGTGGTCAGTTGTGACTGCGATGATGTTTGTTGCGCTAATTTTGGTGTCTTTGAGTTTGTTGGCTTGGCAATCCACTCGCAATACGCGGCTGCGCCTGCGTGAAACGGCAGACGCCAATGAGCGTAATCAAACTGCTATTTTGCGTTTACTGGATGAGCTTGCCGATCTCGCGGACGGTGATTTGACTACATCGGCGACGGTAACCGAGGACTTCACTGGGGCGATTGCTGATTCGATCAACTACACCATCGACCAATTGCGGGTACTGGTGTCGCAGATAAACGAAACCGCAGTACAGGTATCGTCCGCCGCGCAAAACTCGCAGTCTACCGCGCTGAACTTAGCGCAAGCGTCTGAAAGCCAGGCGAAAGAAATTGCGGGCGCGTCGGCGGCGATTACTGAAATGGCACTGACCATCGACAGAGTCTCGTCCAACGCCCGCGAATCAGCGGCGGTAGCACAGCGTTCGGTTGCCATCGCAAACACGGGTGCAGAAGTGGTGCAGAACACCATCAAGGGCATGGATAATATTCGTGAACAGATTCAGGAAACCTCCAAACGGATTAAGCGTCTCGGCGAATCGACTCAAGAGATCGGCGACATCGTTTCTTTGATTAACGACATTGCTGACCAAACCAATATCTTGGCACTAAACGCGGCGATTCAGGCATCGATGGCTGGTGATGCTGGTAGAGGCTTTGCGGTTGTTGCCGACGAAGTTCAGCGTCTGGCAGAGCGCTCCTCTGGCGCGACCAAGCAGATTGAAGCACTTGTTAAAACCATCCAGTCAGATACCAACGAAGCGGTTATCTCTATGGAGCAAACGACGTCTGAAGTTGTGCGTGGTGCGCGTCTCGCACAGGATGCGGGCGCGGCTTTGACCGAGATCGAAACGGTATCTCAGGAATTGGCTGAATTGATTGAAAATATCTCCAGCGCTGCGGCAGATCAGGCCACTTCGGCAGGGCAAATATCGTCCACCATGCGGGTAATTCAAGAGATCACCTCGCAGACCTCGGCGGGTTCAACTGAAACGGCTCGCTCGATTGGTGCGCTGGCGGAGATGACCAATGATCTGCGTAGTTCGGTGGCCGGTTTCACGCTTCCGGAGCAGCGGGCTTAGCGCAGTCGCTGCTAACAAATGCTGTGTAAGGATTTATTAGTGCGGCGACGGGCAGGTAAATTGGCTTGTCGGGATCAGGCGGGCATTGAATATCAGAGTTTAATTACATGACGGATCGCCGAGATTATATAGCGCTGGAGTGGGTTTCCGGAGAGATTGCGGAATCCCTTGGTCAGTGTGTTGCACTGCTTCAGGAGATGCAGCTCACTGGAAATCAGGCTGCATTGGCGCGCGCGACAGCAATACTGCACCAGGTGCAAGGCAGCTTGCGCATGATCGAATTCAGCGGCCCTGCGTTGTTGTTAGAGGAAATGGAATTAGCGCTGCTGTCTATACAGGACGGCGGCATGCCTCGCTCGCAGGCAGATTTAATGCAGGCGGTTTTAAGCAGTGCACAAGCCCTACCCACTTATTTACAGCGTTTAAGTGAATCGCAACGCGAGCTGCCGGCGTCGTTAATTCTTATTTTTAATGATTTGCGGGCGGTGACTAGGCAGCCTTTGTTGTCGTCCTCAGTGTTGTTCAATCCGACACTGGATGTGGTTAATTCCGGTGTTGAAAATCATCAAACGCTAGCCGATGGCACCTTCTTAGAGCTAGCTGGTAAGCTTCTAAAAATGTACCAAATTGCCATGGCGGCGTATTTCCGCGGTGGTGACGACCAGCAAAACTTAGTCTACCTCGGTAAAGTTTGTGGTCGTGCAGCGAAATTGTGCAGTGGCAAAGAACAGCAGTATCTCTGGTTTGCCGCATTAGCTTTAATTGAAGGTCTGGCGAACAAGTCGATAGGTCGCGGTTTCGCTATTCGCGATTTATTAGCGCGTCTTGAAATTGAGCTATCGGCGTTTGCTGAGCTTGGCGCGGAAGCGAGCGATCGCAGAGTAGCGAGTGCATTACTGAAAGACATTCTTTTTTATGTGGCCAGTAGTAAGGCGTCTACCCGTTATATAGCGGAAGCTTCTGAACGTCATCAACTCCAAACTGCGTTTAGTGGCGAAGGTATTGGTGGCGACGAATTGACCGTATATAGAACGGGAATTCGCGGGGTTGTTGAGCGAGAATTGCTTAGTATTGCAGAGCAGTTGTCGAATAATGCGCATGCTGCTGATATCAGCGTGCGCTGTAAACAACTGAGCGACACTCTCGCCGTCGTTGGCATGGTAGAACCCTTGTACTCCTTAAGGGCAATTTCTGACGGGCTTGAACATGGTCTTAGCGTTGGTGGTAACCAAAGTTTGGCGAACTCCCTTCGCCGATTAGCCGAGCGCTTGGTCGAGAAACCGGTGGAATTGTCTGAGCCCGATACGGCGGTAGCGAGCGAAGAAGACGCTCACTCGGCAGTTGCTAAGAAATGCCGAGCGGTTTTGTTCGATGCGCAGGAGTCGATTATTGCCTATGTTGCTGAGCAGTGGCAGAGCAGTCATCTGGAGAAAGTGCCCGAGCAATTACGAGAATTGGCTAGCGATTTACGTGCCGCGGACTATGTCGATTCCGCTGGAGTACTGGAAAGCTGCGCAGATTACATTAACCAAGAGATCGTGTCTGGCCAAAATGTGCCAGAGTGGCAAATGCTAGATGCCCTCGCAGATGCATTGACGGCGGTAGATTATTATCTTGAGCGCAGTGCTAAGGGGCGGCAATACGCCGATCAGGGTTTGTTGGTGGGCGCACAGCGTGGTGTTGCTCGTTTGGGCTACCCGGTAAGCGGTGCTGAGGCCAGTGCCTCTGCAACAGTACTACCTTGGCCTAACTCTGTTCGAAGCCCAAGCGAGGATTCTGCTACCGGGAATGCGGCGCGATTAGCGCAAGCGACGCCCGAAGTCGACGCCACGATTGAACTTGATCCAGATATTCTTGAGGTGTTTTTAGAAGAAGCCGAGGAAGTTCTCACTCAGTTGAATGAAACCCTGCCGCAGTGGCACGCCAGCGTGGCGTCTAGTGAGCACTTAGCCGTTGTGCGTAGAGCATTTCACACCCTTAAGGGCAGCGGCCGCATGGTGGGCGCAGAGCAGCTTGCCGAGTTGGCGTGGTCTGTAGAGGCAATGTTAAACAAGATAGTAGATGGCCGCCTGAATATGGACGAGGCGCGTTTACATTTAATTGATCAAGTCATCGATCAGTTGCCAGAAATGACCACCGCTTTAGCGGCTGGGCGCGAAATTTCAAACACCGTTGTTAACGGTTTAATGAGCCGAGCGAAGGCACTGACTGAGCAGCAAGCACCGGCTGTGACCGCCGACGGCGCCAGCGATGATGATGGCTTAATTGCGGTCTTCGTGGGCGAAGCTGATACCCACCTCAGCGTATTAGAAACGTTCATTGAGGGTGTCGATAGCTATCCGGTGCGCTTGACTGATGAAGTACAGCGCGCCCTGCACACGCTCAAAGGCTCATCAAAAATGGCTGAGGTTGGGCCAATCGCTGCTATCGTCACGCCCCTTGAAGGCTTGGTGAAAGAGCTACGCTCAATGCGGGTGACGGCTGAAGAGCGTTTAATTGCCTTAATGTCAGATGTCGTGCGCGAGGTTCGTGCGACGATCGCTGAGATGGACTCGGTGCCGGTGTCTGCATTGAGTACGCCGCACGAACTCGCCCGTCGAATAAATGCGCTGGCTGTGCAGTTGGTGCATGAGGCTGAGTTCTCTACTGACCGAGACAACAGCGGGGAATTATCGCCTGGCGCCTTAGATGCGTTTTTGGCGAGTAACAGCGACAGCATCCAAGCCTTAAGTGATTTACTTCACGAAGAAAGTAACTTGCAGGCGGCAAGCTTAATAGAGCACGCACCGGTCATGGGCGTGTTTGCCCAGCGCGCTGAAGAAATTAATTGCGAGGCGATTGCCGAGCTTGCGCAAGCAGTGCAGGTCTTGCTCAGCCACGCTAAAGATCCGGTTGGTGACGATTTTACCGCGCTGCTAGACGCCGCGCTCGATCAGTTAATGGAATACTTGAATCAATTGGCCGGTGAGCAGACGGTGCTGGAAAACTCAGCGCTTATTGATCAAATTCGGAATTATGAAGCGAGTGCCAAATCGGCTGACGTCGTGGCGGACGCCGATAGCTTGGTGCCCGCAGAGCCGCTGCCATCTGTGGCAAGTTCAGCACCGATTACCCAAGAATCTGCAGCAGTAGACGCTGATTCTGTGGTCGCGTCTGAAAACGACGTCGACCCTGAAATTATTGAAATATTTATGGAAGAAGCCCATGACCTGATTGAGGGTATGGACGAATCCATTCACCGATTTTCTGAAAATCGTGAAGACCAAAGTCGGCTCGATGACATTCAGCGTTACCTGCATACCTTGAAAGGGGGTGCGCGCCTGTCGGGCATGACGGTACTGGGTGATCTTAGTCATGATTTTGAAACCGCGATATTCACTGCGGTGACGAAATCCGCCAGTAACACTGATGCGTTTTTTAATACCCTGCAAGGTTTCCAAGATCGCCTAGTCAGTGAGTTAGGCCGAATTAATGGCGTAGCGCCGCCTGAAGAATTATCGGATGTTCAGCCCCTTGCGCAAATTGAAGAAAGCGTTAGCGATGACGATGTGCTGGGCCAAGTGGCTGAGTTACTGCCGCAAAATGTGACTGGTCGCGCAAGCTCACAATTAGACGCTGAATCCGGTAATAGTCTTTCCAATAGCGCCGGGCGCGCACCCCAGGAAATGATTAAAGTGCCCTCGGCGCTACTGGAGCGCTTGATTAACCTTGCGGGTGAAACGTCTATCGCGCGCGGGCGGGTTGAGGAACAGGTCAGTGAGATTCATTTTTCCCTCGAGGAAATGGAAATCACCGTCGAGCGTATGCAGGAGCAGGTCCGGCGTCTGGATATTGAAACCGAAGCGCAGATTATTTTCCGTCAAGAACAAGTCGAGAGCGAAGGCGCTGACGGTTTTGACCCCTTGGAGTTCGACCGCTACTCGCAGCTGCAACAGTTGTCGCGCTCATTACTTGAATCGGCGTCGGATCTGACTGACTTGCGCGGCACCTTACTCGAAAAAAGCCGCGATATGGAAACTTTGCTGGTGCAGCAGTCGCGGGTTAATACCGAACTGCAAGAGGGCTTGATGCGCTCGCAGATGGTTCACTTTGCGCGCATGGTCCCGCGTCTGCGGCGCGGGGTGCGGCAAGTGGCGAGTGAGCTTAACAAGCCCATTGATTTTAAAGTGTATAACGCCGAAGGCGAGATGGACCGCCGGGTGCTCGAGCGCATTATTCCCGCGTTGGAGCACATGTTGCGTAATGCGGTTGACCACGGCATTGAATCTCCGGCAGAAAGACTTGCGACAGGAAAACGTGCAGAGGGTGAAATCATCATGCGGTTTGACCGCCAAGGCGGTGACGTGGTGATTGTGATTAGTGATGACGGCGCCGGTATTGATTTGGCGGCGGTGCGCGGCAAAGCCGAAGCCTTGGGTTTGGTCAGCAGCGATGCCGAGCTTAGTGAGCGGCAGATACTGGAGTATATTTTCCACGCTGGTTTCAGTACGGCCAGCAACGTTACCCAAATCTCCGGCCGTGGCGTTGGTATGGATGTGGTGCGCAGTGAGATCAAACAGCTGGGTGGCGCCATTGAAATTCAAACTATCCGAGGTCAGGGCTCTCGCTTTGAGATTCGTCTGCCCTTTACCGTATCGGTTAACCGTGCACTGATGGTGAGTGTCGGCGGTGAAATTTTTGCAGTGCCGCTCAATAACATCGAGGGCATTGTGCGGGTCAGCCCCTACGAACTGGATGTTTACTATCAGGACGACGGTCCGGATTTTGAGTACGCCGGTCAGGATTACAAGTTACGTTATTTGGGTAATTTACTGGGAGCGTCAAAAGCGCCGCATTTAGAAGGGCAGGTTGAACCGCGTCCGGTGTTGTTAATACGCAACGCGGAGCCGGCTACGGCGGTGCAGGTCGACTCTTTGCTCGGCTCGCGTGAGGT
Source organism: Zhongshania borealis (assembly GCF_039539625.1). Lineage (NCBI taxonomy): Bacteria > Pseudomonadati > Pseudomonadota > Gammaproteobacteria > Cellvibrionales > Spongiibacteraceae > Zhongshania > Zhongshania borealis. Next base: position 568,336 of record NZ_BAABDM010000002.1, read on the forward strand.
GGTGGTTAAAACCTTGGGGCCACAATTTGCGGCGGTGCCAGGCTTGTCTGGGGCAACGGTGTTAGGTGACGGTAGTGTGGTCGTGATTCTTGATATGCTGGCGAGCATCCGCGCTGATACTGCCCGGCAGTTGCTGTCAGATCGGTCTGAGGCCACGCCCCAAATTGAGCAAGCCAATAACCGCTTGGTGATGGTAGTGGATGACTCGGTGACGGTGCGCAAGGTAACGTCCCGACTCTTGGCACGCCAACATATGGAAGTTGCACTCGCCAGAGACGGTATCGATGCAATGAACCAGCTGCAGGACAGCGAGCGCTTACCAGACGTTATTCTGCTGGATATAGAAATGCCTCGTATGGATGGCTTTGAAGTGGCGAGCCGCGTGAGGAGTAATCCGCGCCTTAAAGAAATTCCAATTATTATGATTAGTTCGCGAACGGGACAAAAGCATCGCCAGCGCGCTTTTGCTTTAGGTGTGCACAACTTCCTTGGCAAGCCCTATCAGGAAATACAATTATTGAAGGCGATTGACGACGTGACCTCGGCAATGGTGACCGAATGAAAGCCTTAAACTCAACATCTTCGGTATTGGCGAATATTGTTTTACCTCTAGCTGACGGCGCGTTGCTTGTGCCGAATGCCGCGGTGGCGGAAGTGACGATTGCTGGCGGCCTAAGTTCGGCGATTGCCTCGTCTTTTTTACTTGGCACTGTGGCATGGCGTGAGCAAGAAATTCCGCTGTTTAGCTTTGAAGGCTTGCGCGATGGCGAGCTGCCGAAGGAATTGAAACTGCGCCACATAGCTGTGCTATATGGTATTAGTGATCGCGCTGAGCTCCCTTTCTTTGCGGTAGCGCTAAGTGGTATGCCGCATATTGAACGCCTCATTAGCGCAGATTTACAGCCCCTGGATTCGGAACCGCACCCCTTGATTCACAGTATGGTGGGCTTGAACGAGCAGCGATTGACGATCCCAGATTGGGATTATATGGAACAGCAATTAATGGATGCGCTGAACGGCGTGATCTAATGAGTGTGAACAAGCCCTAGGCTAAGTCGCCCCAGCGATATTGCAAAATACTGATAGCGGCAATTGGCGCAGTTTCGGTGCGCAAAACCCGAGGGCCAAGTTGCAGTGCGGCGAATCCTTGGGCCAAGCAGTCTGTTATTTCACTGTCACTCAAACCGCCTTCAGGGCCGACCAGCAGCGCGACATCACTGGCGTGAGTGGTGGCAATGCCGCCTTTGACTGCCGGACACAGCACTAACTTTAATTCTGAACTTAAGCTGTTGCGCCACTGCGCGAGTGGCTGGGCCGTGTTTATGGTGACCAAGTCATTGCGGCCACACTGCTCACAGGCACTGATCATAATTTGTTGCCAGTGACGCTGTTTTTTTTCCAGTCGTTCGCCGCTGAGTTTGACATCAACACGTTCGCTAAAAAGCGGCGTTATGGCGGTAACACCTAATTCCGTGGCTTTTTGAATAACCCAGTCAAAGCGATCACCTTTTGAAATGGCAATGCCCAGCTCGATTTTAAGCGGTGAGCTCGTTGTTGCCGTTAGCGGCGCCGCGTCGAGCTGACATAAAACGTGTTTCTTGCCCGTTTCAGTAATTGTGGCAGTGTAGGTATTGCCGTCGCCGTTAAACAGCACCAACTCGCGGCCAGCGCGCATCCTTAGCACTTGTCCTACATAGTGGGCAGCGCGCTCGTCGAGGCTGATTTCGTCGTTGTTGAGTGCTTGATCGACATAAACCCGTGGCACTCGCATGTTAGTTCAGCGCCTTTATAAATGCCTTGGAATTGCGCTGGAAATTATAAAGCTGTTTTTTGGCTGGTGGCAGGTCGTCTATTTTACATTCAATATAGCCCTGTTCCTGAAACCAGTGGGCTGTTTGGGTGGTGAGCACAAACACGGAGTCTAGGCCTTGCTTACGCGCCTCAATTTCAAGCAGCGCTAATAGCCGTTCGGCGCGATCCGCTCCCCGATAATCCGGGTGTGTTGCAACGCAGGCGATTTCGCCGCTACTTTGCTCGGGGTAGGGGTAGAGCGCTGCGCAAGCGACGACCATGCCGTCGCGCACCAGAATTTTGAAATGGCTAATTTCATTTTCGAGCAATTCGCGGGAGCGCTTTAATAGCACGCCCTTGGCTTCGAGCGGCTCAATAATCGCCAAGAGGCCACCGACATCGTCGATGCCGGCGGTCATGAATTGCTCGTAGTGCTCTTGAGTTATCAGGGTGCCGGCGCCGTCGCGGGTGAATAGCTCTTGGAGCAGCGCGCCGTCTTGCTGAAAAGACACCATATGGCAGCGATTGATACCAATATCACCCGCTTCAACCACCGCCTGTACGATGCTGTCGTGCTTCAGCTGGGGTTGAATGAGCAGTTCGCTATCGACGTCGCGGTACTCGCACTGGCGGATTAATTGACCCGCACTGTCCAGTAAGCCCGCATCATTGGTAAATAAGATGAGCTTGTCAGCTTTCAGGCTGGCGGCAGTGTGTACTGCCACGTCTTCCGCCGTGAGGTTAAACACCTCGCCAGTTGGGGAGTAGCCAATGGGTGACAAGATTACAATGTGCTGGTTGTTTAATTGCTGTTGAAGCGCTGCTGCGTCAATTTTACGGACATAGCCGGTATGTCGTAAATCGACGCCATCAACGACGCCAATCGGCTTGGCGGTGACGTAATTACCCGAGCAAACCCGGATCGCTGCGCCGTGCATGGGTGAGTTGGCAACACCCATCGACAGCAGCGCTTCAATATGGGCGCGTAGCGTACCTGCCGCGTCTGTGACGCAGCGCAATTCGATGTCGTCGGTAACCCGTAAATCATTGTGATAGCGGCTCTCAATACCGGCTTCTGCTACCCGCTCCTCAATCTGTGGCCGGGCGCCATGAACCAGAATAAGGCGAACGCCCAAGCTATTGAGCAAGGCGATGTCGTGAACGATATTGGCAAAATTAGGGTGCGCGACGGCTTCGCCACCAAACATCAATACAAAGGTTTTACCCCGGTGGGCATTGATGTAGGGCGCAGAGTTGCGGAACCATTTTACGTAATCGGTTTGTGCAGACATGGCGGTGGCGTATGTTATGGCTAATGGCTTTATTTTGTTTGGAATGTCATAGGCTTACAAGGCATTTTTACACTCGCGTGTTTGCTTGGCAATTTCAAGGCTTCTGCGTTTGTCGGCGTTGGCAAGATTATTAGGTGAACAGCGTAATTAATTAGTGACAGAGAACATCTTTGGCGCTACAAAGGCGGCTATTTGCGGGAGCAAAAAGTGACAGCGGAACTATTAGCATCGGCACTGGACTCGGAACAGATATTTGACCTGATTGCCGATGCGTTGGTGGCGACCGGCTATGTGGTTTTGCCACTCGCACTGCCGCCGAGCGTCACTGAAGCCCTATTTTTGCGGATTGCGTCTTTTGAAGATGAGGTCTTTCAAGCGGCGGGGGTGGGCCGTGCCGGGGAGTTTCAGCTCAACCCTTTTGTGCGCAAGGATGAAATTCGTTGGTTGTCAGTGCAGGACCCTGTAGAGGCAGGCTATTTGGCGTGGATGGAGCGCTTGCGGCTGGGGCTTAATCAACGTCTCTTTATGGGCCTATTTGATTACGAGGCCCATTTTGCCCGGTATAGCGATGGCGCATTCTATAAGAAACATGTAGACGCGTTTAAGGGCAGCACTAACCGGGTGTTATCCACGGTGTTTTATTTGAATCCGGGCTGGGCTTTGGCCGATGGCGGCCATTTACTAATGTACAGCGACGCAGCCGTGCCGGCCTTGGAGCCCATTGCTAGAATAACGCCGCTCATGGGGAGCTTGGTGGTATTCCTCAGTGACCGCTTTCCCCATGAAGTTACCGCGGCCAGTCGGCTCCGTTACAGCATTGCCGGCTGGTTTCGGGTCAATGCTAGCCTTGGCCAGCAAATAGACCCACCGCGTTAAGGTAAAGCCCTCAGATTCGACGCAGTAGGCCGAGGGTATTTACTCTCGCGATCTCTTCAAACAAGCCCGATGCGAGCGCCAGTTTGTAGATGGCATAGGGCGCTTGCCCGCCTTCTTCTGGGGCGGGAAATAAATCGTGGATCGCGAGAATACCGCCTTTCATTATATGGCCAGCCCAGCAACGATAGTCGCAGAGCGCCGCGTCGAGACTGTGGCCGCCGTCTATAAAGACCATGGCTAGAGGAGTTTGCCAGTGGCGGGCGCTGACCTCAGAGGTCGCGACTAGGGGCACCACGGTGTCCTCTAACCTGGCGCGGCGAATATTCCGGCGAAATTCTTTAAAGGTGTCGAAGCGTGCTTCGCTGGCGTCGTAGAGCTCAGGGTCGTGAAACATTTCGCCGAGCTGATGCTCCTCGGAGCCAATGTGGTGGTCGACGGCGTAAACCACGCCTTGCTTCTGTTGACAGGCAAGGCCCAGGTAAATGGTGGATTTGCCGCAATAACTGCCAACCTCTAAAACGGGGCCACGCTCTGCAAGGCTCAGCGCATAGTTGTAGAGCGCCTCAGCTTCGTCTTCGGCCAAAAAGCCCTTGATGTCGGTCATATCCAGTGGAAGCGCAATGGTCATTTTCTACTCATTGTATGGCGGAGGGGGTGGTTTATTGCTTGCTAAGCTGTATTTAGGACGGAACCTTAGCCAATAAGCGGTCGCTGAGCAAATTACCATCTTGTCAGCTTGCCAGTACTGCAGTGGACAGGGCAATGGTGTATGTTGCTGATGGCAACATTATTGTCTTGCGGGGAGCGAGGCGATTCAATTAATAATATGAGGGAAGTGCCATGCTCAAACTATACGGTTTTGCCGTGAGTAATTATTTTAATATGGTTAAGCACGCGATGCTTTACAAGGGTATTCCGTTCGACGAAATTACGATGTTTCCCGGTGCCGATCCAGCCTATCTGCAAAAAAGCCCGATGGGTAAGGTTCCTTGTATTGAAACCGATCAAGGCTGTATTGCTGAGACCAGTGTAATTCTTAATTATCTAGACGCAAGTTACCCTGACAAACCACTTTACCCTGCGGATGCGTTTCAGCGCGGCAAGGTAAATGAGATGATGAAAGTAGCGGAACTGTATATTGAGTTACCTGCTCGGCGCTTATTTCCCGAGGTCTTGGCCGGTAAACCCGTAAGCGAGGATATTAAAGCTGAGTCCCGGGAAACCTTGGAAAAAGGCTGCAAGGCCTTGGAGGCGCTAATCCAATTAGCGGATAGTCCCTATGTTGCTGGTCAGGAATTGACCATGGCCGATATATTTCTACGCTATGCCTTAATCCCCGCTGGAATGTGCGCGAACGTGATTTACCAGTGGGATCTTGTGGCTGAAGTACCGGGCTTGGCTGACTGGAGTAAACGCATGGCCGGACTGGAAATTTCACAGCAGTTGGACAAGGCGAATCAAGAGGGAATGGCGGCGTTTCTAGCGGCGATGAAAGCCAAATAAGTTCGCGGTTTAATGGCGCCGGGGCTTACGCCCCGGTCTCCAACAGCTCTAATTCTTCCTGCAGTGCTAGCCACTGTTCTTCAATATCATCATTTTTGCTGCGCAGCTGACTTTGTTCGGCGAGTATCTGCTTGAGCTTATTCTTATTCGCCTCGTCGTAAAGGCTAATATCCGCTAGCTGTTCCTCAATAGCGGCCATTTGCTCGCCGAGCTTGTGCATTTGTTGCTCAAGCTTTTTGATTTTCGACGTCAAGGGAGCCAGTTGCGCACGGCGAGCCGCGGCGTCTTGGCGGGCCTGTTTTTTGTCGACAAGTGGCGTGTTCGCTTCAACTGCCGTTGATGGCGTACTTTTGTCGCGGTTAAGAAGCCAGTGACGGTAGTCGTCCAAGCTGCCATCAAAAGGCTCGGCCTTACCACTGTCGACCAGTAAAAACTCATCTACAGTGTTACGCAGCAGGTGGCGGTCGTGGGACACCAGAATGACCGCGCCCTCAAAATTCTGCAGGGCAGTGGTGAGTGCGTGACACATTTCTAAGTCGAGGTGGTTGGTCGGTTCATCGAGTAGCAGTAAGTTTGGTTTTTGCCAAACAATTAAGGCGAGTGCTAGGCGGGCTTTTTCACCGCCAGAGAAGTTCTCGCAGCTCTGTTCAGCGTGACTGCCGTGAAAATTAAAGCCACCTATAAAATTGCGAATCTCTTGTTCCCGCGCCGTTGGCCGCAGTCGTTGCAACTGCAGAATTGGACTGGCGGCGAGATCGAGAGATTCCAATTGATGTTGGTTGAAGTAGCCCATATACAGGTGTTCACCCTGTTGGCGCTGGCCGTGCAGGGGCTTGAGGCTCCCCGCCAAGGTCTTCATCAAGGTTGATTTACCCGCGCCGTTGGCGCCGAGCAAACCGAGCCGCGTATTGGGGTGAATGCTCAGGTTGAGCTTTTTGACAATCGCACTGTCGTAGCCGAGGTCGGCTTGCGACAGGCTCAATAGTGGGTCGGAAAACTGCGTGGCCTCATAAAATTTAAAATGAAACGGCGAGTCGATGTGTGCGGGGGCAATATCGGCCATGCGCTCTAGTGCTTTGAGTCGGCTCTGGGCTTGTTTTGCCTTGGTGGCTTTGGCACGGAAGCGGCGCACAAAGTCTTCCATGTGTGCGCGAACAACTTGTTGTTTTTCAAAGGCTTGCTGCTGCTGGGCCATACGCTCGCCGCGTTGGCGTTCAAAGGCTGAATAGTTGCCGCGATAGCGAGTAAGGGTTTCGCGCTCTAGGTGCACAACGTGGTCGCAGCAGGCGTCGATAAAGTCGCGGTCATGGGATATCAGTAGCAGGGTGCCTTCGTAGCGGTGTAGCCACTGTTCAAGCCATAGACTGGCGTCGAGATCGAGGTGGTTAGTGGGTTCGTCGAGCAACATCAGGTCTGACGGGCACATCAGGGCCTGTGCTAGGTTGAGACGAATGCGCCAACCGCCAGAAAAGTCGTTTACCGGCTTTTCCAGCTCATTGAGTTTGAAGCCAAGGCCCGTGAGCAGGCGCTCCGCGTCGCTGCGAATTTGGTAGGCGTTGATCAGGTCGAGTTCGCCATGGAGTTCGGCCAATTGGTGATCGTCTTGGCAAGAGGCAATGCCGGCCTCTATCTCGCGAAAACGGTGGTGACCGTCAATTACATACTCTATTGCTGGCTGGTCGCTGGCGTCGACTTCTTGGCGCATTTGCGCAATTTGCCAGGTGCTGGGCAGGCGCAACTCGCCGCTGTCGGCAACTAGTTTACCGCACAGCAATTGGAAAAGGCTGGACTTCCCACTGCCATTGGCGCCGACTAGCGCGATATGCTCACCGGGGTTTACTCGGAGATCAACGGCCTCTAGCAATGGTTTGCCGCCGCGTTGTAAGTTGAGATTCAGGAGTTCTATCATGATGGGCCGCGATTATAGCGTGAGTATTGCCTAATGGATGAAAAATTTGTCGATGATCGAGCCCCAGGCGCGTTGCAAGATTACTCGCTCTGGGAATACGCGCTGGCAGTGTACTCGCAACCGGCGATTCAAGCCCAGTGTTTAGTCCTTCAAGATCGTTATGATTTGGATGTTAATTTACTGCTGGCGGCGGGATATTGGGCCTGTGCGGAGCGGTGCTGGTCGGCGGCGCAAGTTGAGTTGTTGGTGACAATGTCTGCGGAATTGCGGGTGGACTATGTACTGCCCCTGCGGGAATTGCGCCGTAAGGCGGAGGACCCTAAGCGCCAAGGCTTATATCAGGCCTTGAAAACGGCTGAGCTCGCGGCAGAGCGTTTACAGATAGAAGCCATTGCACAGCAATTAAGCCTATTTGCTGGCAATGCTAAGCCAAAGAGCCAAAACCGTTATCTCGCCAACTTAACCGTGTATGCCCGGGCTAATAAAAGCGACGAGCCAACTAAGCTGGCGGCTTGTCTTGGCGAGTTGGCCGCATCACTGGCTGCGGCCGGCTAAAAATCGTCAAACAAGCTGGCAAGACGGTCGGTGGCTTTGTCTGGGTGGCTGGGAATATCGCTCATTCGTCGCACGCGGCGCTTGGGCTTTAACAGTGCGACTGGCGCCGGCTTAGCGGCTGGCGTATTTACCGCGGCAGACGCCGCCTCTGCTGATGGTTTGGCGCCGTTTGCTGGTGCTTTCGGGGCAGATTTACTCGCCGCGGGCATTGGTGTGCTTACAGTGGCGGTAACTTTGGGTGTTGTTTTGGCCTTGGCCGCCGGCTTGCTTGGCGTGGCTTTCGGCGCTGGCTTTGCTTGCGCGGGTGCCTTGGGCTTGGTTTTTGGCGCTGCGACCGGTTTGTCTTGGCTCGGTTTACTCACTTTACCCAAGGTTTTGTCGGTGTCGAGCATCGCTTTTAAAACCGCTTTTTCTTTGCGGATGACTAAACGCTGCTCAATGATGTTGCCGCGCAGTTGCGCTAATGCCGCTTGATCATTGTCGAAATTGCGCTGAGCGCTGGCTAAGCTGGTCTTGATCCGGCCCTGCGCGCTGGGTTTGGCGTTCTTGGGGTCTTTGAGGCGCTCTTGGTACTGTTTGAGTTGTTCACGGGTCTTGTCGAGCTGAACTTTTTGCTTTTCGCCCTCTTTTTCAAGTGCGGCGAGTGCGATTTCAAGGGCGTGAATGTGCTTCTCTCTGAGCGCGTATAGCTCAGATTGGAGTTGGTGCAATGTTGCTATCGGGTTGTTGGTCACACCCTTGTTATTATTACTGCTGGTCATGAGTTTAACCCTGTAAGTGGTTAAAATAACATCAATCTTCATTATACAAACTTGTCGCAGAGAATCTATCTCTGTAACACTCCGGCCCACTAAGTATTTCTTGCGCTAGCCTCTGTGTCTGTTGGAACGCTTGTGGCAGACTATGGTCTGATACTCCATGTCGAATCCACGACGTTTCTTTTATCCATAAAATTAAGGTAGTTACATGAATAAGACACTGGTATGTGCGGTGGTAATGAGTGGTCTGCTAACAGCTTGCGGTGGTGATAAGTCGTCAAAAGCTGATTTAGGCACCGAAATTGGCAAAGTAAGCTACGGAATTGGGGTGAATATCGGCACACGCTTTGGTGACGACCTGCCTTTGGATGTCGATGCTTTTAGCGCTGGTGTGCGCGACGCGCTTGCCGGTGGCGAGATGCAGATGACCGAAGAAGAAATTGTCAGCACTCTGCAGGCTTACCAGCAGAAGCAAATGGCGTCACGTCAGCAAGAAGCTGAAGCCGCTGGTGGCAAAAATAAAGAAGAAGCTGAGGCCTTTTTGGCCAAAAATGGCAGTGTTGAGGGTGTTGTGACGACCGAAAGCGGCTTGCAGTATCAAGTACTTACCGAAGGCACCGGCACTAAGCCAACAGCCGACGACACAGTAGAAGTGCACTATCACGGTACATTGCTTGACGGTACGGTGTTTGATAGCTCTTACCAGCGCGGCGAAACCGTGAGCTTCCCTGTTGGCGGCGTTATCCCCGGCTGGACCGAAGCCCTGCAGCTGATGCCTGTTGGTTCTAAGTGGAAGCTGTTTATTCCACCAGCACTTGCCTATGGTGCCGGCGGCGCGGGTCAAATGATTGGACCGAATGCTGCTCTGGTATTTGATGTTGAGCTGATTAGTATTGCTGGCGCTGAATAAGCGACCGGAGATAAAGAAAAAGCCCCGCTAGTCGGGGCTTTTTTTCGTCTTGCATAGCGTGATACAACAGCGCTCACCATGCGGGAAAAAATGCCAGCCCACGGAGCTGAGCTGGCGAGTGGCGCTGAACGTCCCTGTGCGCACCGAAGTCATCCTAGACGAAATTAGTTTACGCGCTTGGCCGCACGAAAATATCGGCAATTTCCGCTGCAGTGTGTAGGAAATTGTCCATAGGTCACGGCTACAGGTACTTGGCCAAGGTGTCGTCGCACCATTGGCAAAGCGCTTCAGCATCTTTTTCAGAGCTGGCGGTGCCCGGCAGCACAGTGTCGGTATGGATACGGCGATCAAACCATAAGTGGGTGTCCTTATAGTCCTCAAGTTCTGTCGCTGACGCCAGCCAGATCATGGTGTCGGCCCCCATTCGGCTGTCGCGAAGGTGCTTGGCAAGGGATTGATTAAACGACGGAAGCGATTTTGCCAGACCGGGGGTTGCTGCCCAGCCGGGGTGCATATTGTGAACCATGATGCCATTTGCTGAATGCTGACTGGCGGTGAGAAGTGCACGCTTGGCGCGGGCATAGGCTTTGCTGCCATTAAACGGCGCTTGCCTATACTGCATGTCGTCGAGTTTGATGCCTTGGGTATAGAGCCCGCCCGAAACCACGTTAACCACACGACCATTGGCATTTAAATTGGGCCGGAGCGCTTTTGTTAGGAGCATCGGTGAGAGAAAATTCACGGCGAGGCTGAATTCAAAACCTTCTTTTGTTTCTTCTCTCTCATTAAACAGTGCGCCGGCATTGTTAATTAGCACATCGATACTTGGGTAGGCTCCCCGGATCTCACGGGCGACCTTCGCGGTATTTTCGAGGAGGGCAAGATCGGCTTCATAGCAATCGAGCTTGTCTTCAGCGCAGCCGCTGAAATCCATAATTTGCATTCTGGCTTGGCGCAAACGCTCGTGATCGCGGCCGATTAAGATGAGCGTCGCGCCGAGGCGGGCCAGTTCGCACGCGGCGCTGAGACCCAAGCCCGCGGTGGGTCCGGTGATCGCGATGACTTTGCCGTCCATTCGGTTGGAGTGAGATTTGCGCGCCTGCTGCGCATAACCTCGGCGCCCAAAATTGATGACGGCGGGTATTAGTAATCGGTCACTAATGGTGTCTTTCAGCAAGCGTTCGGGGGTGGCGGGAATTTCTAGTGCACGTTTTAAACCACGCGCAGCCTGATCGCCAATACGATTAAACGCGGGTTTTAGTAGCCCAAAAAGCGGTGACACCAAACCCGTGAACGCCAATTCAGCGCGGTAGTGAATTTCCGTGGTATCAGCGTCCAACGCCCTAAAACTAATGGTGTCTAAAGCTGAGAAATTATCGCCATAGCCTTGTAATACAAGTGATTTTTGCTCATCAATTGCGATTTGGGTGTAGTGCATAGCAAGGTGTTGAGACGCAATGAGCTTTAGCTCGAGCTGATATTCGCTGCCGGGTCGCACGGGGCCGGGAGTCAGCTTTCGGGCGCTGAGTACGCTGGGGTCCCATTGCTCGATGGTTGAAAAATCACGCAGATAAGCGAAACAATCGGCAATCGGCCGTTTAACGGTAATATATTCTTCCAAAAGATGGTTCATGGTGAGCAGCCCGGCTGGCGTCACTGTTGTTGCGGACGCGGTATTCATTGAGTGTGGGTCTTGTACGCGGAATTGCAAAATGCCGATCAAACTGAGTTCGGCGAAGCGTAGGGCTGTAGCTCGCTCGCAGTAGAAAGGGTATGCATAAACGACGAGTGGCGTGCAGCACCAGTACGGGTTTTAAGGGAAATGCAGCCGCGCTAGGCACGCGGCCATTAAGAATTAGCGAATCTCGGGGACAAAGAGCATTAATACTGCGATTGCGCCTAGTAGTAGGCTGAGATTGAAGTTGAATAGATCTTTATTGCTGCTGTTCGTAGACATAGCCTCATCCTTGCTATTAATCATCGCCTTCTCTCCTGTTGAAGTGCTGTAATTTTATTATCGGAAAGCCAATGGCCTATCGCCATATATCATCTTGGTACTAATTCTCTGTTACGCAAGTATTTTGACGCGTGTCGTAGGTGATCGGTATAAGGACAAACCGTAGCTTGTGGTTTTGGAATATTGAGGACGACATTCCGTCGATCGAGCAATGCATTCTTCTAGGGCGCCAGCAGTGTTCGGTGAACACATTTAGGTCGATATGCGCTAACGGTGCACTTTAGTGGTGCGATGTGCTCGTTTTGTGGCCAGCTGTTTTGTCTATTTCATCACGTTTAGCCGTGACTTAGTCTCGAATACATAGAGCTGGCACTGTTTCTGCAAACGCTATGTCTGAATTCTTTGTAAATCGCTGATACCAATGGTGTTGGCGATAAATTCCTTTTAAGTAGTAGGGAACATTCATGACAAACAAACGCTCAAGTAGCAGATCGATAAGCGCTAGCAAAATAGTGCTGGCGACGCTCTTTTTTGGATTACTCAGCGCCTGTGGTGGCGCGAGCTCGACGTCGACGGTTGCAGCACAAGACGATAGTACAATCAATGACGACACAGGTGGAGACACAGGTGGAGACACAGGTGGTGATACCGGCGGAGACACAGGCGGCGATACAGGTGGTGATACCGGCGGAGACACAGGTGGTGATACCGGCGGAGACACAGGTGGTGATACCGGCGGAGACACAGGTGGTGATACCGGTGGAGACACAGGCGGTGATACAGGCGGTGATACCGGTGGAGGCACAGGCGGTGATACCGGTGGAGACACAGGCGGTGATACCGGTGGAGACACAGGCGGTGATACCGGTGGAGACACAGGCGGTGATACCGGTGGAGACACAGGCGGTGATACCGGTGGAGACACAGGCGGCGATACCGGTGGAGACACGGGCGAAGAACCAAAAGGTGCGCCAGAGCGATTTGATGCAACCGCAGCCGACGCTGATACCGAAGGTCCTTACACCGTTTCAGGTCCAATCGATTTTAAATACACCCCGGTTGCGGCAACACAAAACATCAATGACGCAACGGGTGAAACAACATCACTGTTTACTGACGACATCGATGTGCTTGGCGTAATCCACTACCCACTTGTTACTGTCGATATGCCAGCACCTGTCGCTGGATTTCCTATTGTTCTATTTCAACACGGTCGGCATTCTACTTGCTCGACCACCGGTGACGCCGACGGCAGTGAAAGTTCAGGTACCGATTGCGAAGCAGATGGTTTAGTGCCGATTCGTTCCGATAAGGGTTACGATTATATTGCTGACACCATGGCGTCAAATGGCTATGTTGTTATTTCAATTGATGTGAATGACATCAATGCCCAGGATTCTGGTTCTAACGATCAAGGTATAACGGCGCGTGCAGAATTGATTTTGCACCACTTGGATATTCTCAGAGACATTAATGACAACGCCGCTTCGGTGTATGCGACCGATAGTAGCGGGACTGATCTGAGCGCGCTTCATGGTAATTTGGATCTGTCTAAAATTGGTCTTATGGGGCATTCACGCGGCGGCAACGGCGTGGCGAAAGCCATTACCTATAACCAGGATCCGCAGTTCCGCAGTACGACTGATTTTGATCTTCCCCATGAAATTAAAGCGGTGTTTTCTTTGGCGCCAACGGATTTTGACTCGGAGTTGCCGCTAAATACTGCCTGGGTAACCTTGTCACCCTATTGCGACGGCGATGTCTCTACCCTGCACGGGGTGTATATGTACGATAATGTTCGCTACAACGAAAATGACATGTCGCAGCCGCAATTTATGGTGACCTCTATGGGCGCTAACCACAATTACTACAATGATTTTTGGTTTAGCGACGACGCTACTTTAAATGGCTTTGATCCCTACTGTACTGAAGCGTCTCCGGTAAGTGGTCGTTACTCGCGCGCAGATCAAAAGCGACATGGTGAATTTCTTATAGCCAGTTTCTTGCGATTGTTTGTGGGCGGCGAAAGCCAGTTTGCTGGCTACTGGGGTGGCGTGGAGCGGGCGCCAACAAGCGCGTGTCCAGAAGGCTTGGATACTTGTGATGAGCGACTACACATGTCGTTTCACCAGTCAAAAGAAAACCTGATTGTGGTGGATACGACGCTCACCGACGAATCACTCACTACTAATGAATTCGGCTTAGCTAATTCATTAGATGGTTTTGCATTTACCGGTTGGTGTGAACCAAATGGTGGCAGTTTAGAAGATATTCTGGGGCTGAACGAAGACCTTTGTCCTTCGCCAGCAACCATATCTAAGGCGCCACAAATCTACGGGATATATCTCGGTCAAGGCGTGGCAAGTATCGATTACGCGCTGCCCGCTGAAGGGCTAGATGCGACTGGTGCAGACTTTTTAACGCTGCGGATGGGCGTGAGTGTAACCCCGGAAAATGCACTGGGTCAGGACTTTACCTTGACCTTAACCGATATTAACGACGTGTCAGTGAGCTTGCTTGCCAGTGACTTTACCGACGCGCTGTATTTTCCGCCAGGCCTTACCGTCGCGGCTCGGGATACCGGTGCCAAAACAGTGATTAACATGGTGCCCTTTCGCTTAGACGCACTCGCCCTGTTTGAGTCGGACTTGGATATGACCAAGTTGACCAATATCAATGTTTCTTTTGATCAACGTCCGGCTGGAACGGTTCAAATTACAGACGTACTTTTCCAGAAAGTACCCTATTAATTTGAGAGACGAAAATTAAGCTAGAAAGTCGGTAAAACTAAAACGGGTCAATGCGAAAGCACTGGCCCGTTTTTTTGAGGTTTTAAAAACTAAAGCGCACATCCATCTGATAGGTGGTCTGATCTGGTAGCGGCGCCTTGGTATAGTTACCGGGGATCAAGGGCTGGTCAAGAATCAAAACAGAATCCTGTTCTTCGCTCAAATTTCGCGCCTGAAAATTCACTGACCATTGATCACGTTCTGAACGTAAACCCAAACCTGCGTCGATGCGGGTAATTTCGTCTTGTAATGTATTGGGGTCGATGTCTGAGTCTTGGTAGCGTTCGCCGGTGTAAGAGATATTCATACGAATACTGGCAAGCAGATGGTCGCTGCCAAACAGCGGCACTTCCCAGCGTGGTGACAAAGAACCCGACCAGCGCGGCGCATAAGGTAATGGCTTGCCGCTCAGATCTTGGGTTTGGTCTTGCTCGGGGGTGAACAGCGGCGGCCCTTCGGGGAAGTACACGTAGTTTGCGTCTAAATAAGCAAGGCTGCCGGCTAGGCTCAAACCGTCGATGGGCGGCAACCAGAAAAAGTCCATTTCAGCGCCGCGACTGGCCGATTCAGGGGCATTAAAGGTGGTGAGCGTAACGCCGGAAAATGTGCGAATTTGCAGGTTTTTAACGTCGCTATCAAACACGGCCATATTTAAAGTGAGAGAGCCACCGAGTAAGCGCGATTTTATCCCCGCTTCGTAGGTTAGGGTTTCTTCGCCCTCGTACTGCAGGTGATCGTCGTTGAGTGGCGCAGGATCAAAGCCGCCGGCTTTAAAGCCCTTGGCGGCGTTCATATAAATATTCACGTCCGGTAAAAGCGCATAGTTAAGGGCAAACTTAGGTGAAACATTGGTTTCTTTTCGTTTGAGGTTTGGTGCATCAAAATCACGCTGATTCAATGAACCGCCGGAAATACTGTTACCGTCTGCAACCTGCGAAAACGACGCACCGCTGGATTCATCGGCACCGTAACGCATACCAAAGGTCGCGGTTAAACGTTCAGTAAACGCCCAATTAAATTGCGAAAAAAGCGCAAAGGAGTCGGTCTCGGCGTCGGTTCCAGAGATATACCGCTCGCGCTCAAGGCCGCCAATAATTAAGCCACTGGTATCAACAGGTAAGCCGATAAGTATCGGGTCAAAAGGGAACTGAATGTTTTGAACAATCGCACCTGCACGGCCGAAAGCAATTAAGCCATTTAGGTCGACATCAATTTCTTGAAAAACATTATTTGTAGAGTGCTGAGCGAATACTCCCACGACCATATCCAAGCTTTCGCCCCAGTCAAAGGGTGGTGTTAATTCACCCGCGAGTCGAACTTCCAACGAGCTGGATGAATAGGGGTTGCCATCCGGTGGCTCATTAAATGCTACTAGGTTGACCGGCGAATAATCGACATCGAGTGAATAGGGGATAATCACTTCAGACCACGCTGCGATTGTGGTGAACTCAGGTGCTTGAATACCAAGTAGACTGTCTGGCCGCCAAGTAAGGCTGAGCGACAGGGCCTGCACTTCGCGGTCAGATCGGGTCGGCGAATCAGTGGAGGTATTTTGGTCGAAGGCGTCGTCTTCGACTCGTGGGTCGTATTCTCTAAACACCCGCAAGCTGCGTTCGCTCGCCTTGGTGAGCGATTGGGTGTAACCCTTGGTGAGCGACTCAGCATAAAGGCCAGTAAAATCCGCCGACAATGTATCGCTAATCAACCAGGCTAATTTCAGTCGCAGGGCTTTGTCTTCTTGTGTCTGTTGTTCGTTGCGGGTGCTGTTAAATTCTAAGGTATCGGCATCCGTAAGGCGCATCGCAATTCGCGCTAGGAATTTGTCACCGATTAAGGGGCCAGATAGCGCGCCCTCCACACTTGTGCTCTCAATATTTTCGCCGCGGCCGATTTTGATAAACCCTTCAGGCTCGGCAGTGGGGTCCATCGTATGGAAGTTTAATACTCCTCCTAGGGTGTTTTTACCGAACAGCGTGCCTTGGGGGCCGCGTAGCACTTCTAGGCGATCGATATCAAAGACCGCATCTTGCGCAAAGGTGGAGCGCCCGTAGGGCACATCGTCTATTACCAGTCCAATCGACGGTTCAAACCCCACGCCCAGCGGCGGTGTGCCAAAGCCACGTATGGTAATCGTGGTGTATAAGGCCAGAGAGGCATCAAAGGTGACGTTAGGGATGTAGCGGGTGATTTCGCTGACATCTGCGATCCCTGATTCTTGAATGAAGTCAGCGCTGATAACCGATATTGACAAGGGCACATCTTGCGCACTTTCGGCCTTTTTGTTGGCGGTTACAATGACTTCTTCGATGATCCTAGGGCTTGCCGCTAGGCTTGCTGTACTTATTCCCGAGATGAGCAAACACAATAATGTGCTCGAGGTTTTCTTTAGGCGCAGTAATCCCGGTTGTTTGATCATAGATTCCTCGTTTTTATTATTTTTTATATCGCTACTCAATATAGCATGTCGAAAAGTGAGGATTATTAGCTTATTAGGCCAATATCGCCTACAGGCGAAAATTTGCATTCACTGCTGAATAGCTTAGCTTGTTTTTACGAAAAGCGAGGTGATGATTAGGGTATTATCTTCACTGTCATTTCGGTCGCGTTGCAACTGAACCGAAATGACGGCGTATTAGAGATGTTATGGGGCGGCGGGATAAAACACGCTGTCGCCGCTCCAGATAGCGGGTGGTAGGCAGCTTGGCAGTGGCTCAGCACCGGGGATAATCCATATTGGCGCGGTAAATGCGATGGGCCGATTCTGCGCAGAGGTATCTAAGACACGTAAAAATAAGTAGGTTTTGGTATCACCAACGGTAAGCTCTGTTTGTAAAACACCGCCACTGGCTTCGGCAATGACTGCATTACCCGGCCCCACAAGTTGGAGCAGGGTGTTTGGCATTGTTTGACCTTGGCGTAAAACTTCAGCATAAATGGCCTGTTTACTCGCTAACGGGCGACGCAAACGCGAGCCCATCGGATTGCTGTCGATGCTAAAGCGTGTGCGCACGTCGTTGTAATTTTGGGCGACAGCGTAGGTGCGCCTGGCCAGCATGGCTTCACGTAAATCGTCTAGGCCACGGGAGCGCGCGATCATTACGGTCTTGGGTAGATCTCCGTCACCCCATGCCAATCCATGGTGATCTTCTGAGCTGACCGGCGCAAGATGCCAGCCCTTATCCAGCGCATAGGAAAACCAACTGCCATTGGGACCGTCGCTGTCGTATTCACTGCCTTTGCCAAAAACTTCAATACCAATGGTGCGATAGTCGGCAGCGGGTACGTAACGAAAGTCGTTAAACGTGTAGGCAGGATCACCGCCTAAAAATTCCAAAGCAGCTTCTAATGCATCTTCGCGACCGGGATGATTAAAACTCAACAAACCATCACTACCGCCACCAAAGGCAGCGGGGTAGGTAAACCACTGCCAGAAGTTAAGCATACTAACGGCATAGCCTGGGCCAGTTTTCGCATTGATAAAATTCTGAGAAAAATACACATTGGCGTGGCCGAAACGATCTGATGTCCACTCAAAGCCTCTGATGGCGGTAAAGTCAGCTGTGGTCGCGGCGTTTGCCTGAGTTAATGTTGCCGCCCACTTTGCAAGTGCGTCTTGGGGGCGTGCGTCATCGACCAGAAACACACAGTAAAGAAATTTTTCGGGTGGGCATTCCGCCCGATCTAAACCAACGGACAGCGGTATATGTAAAGTGTCGGAATGGTCTGAACTGCCGGCAAAATCATAGCCCTTATCGCTCACCTCACGATATACGTCGGCGGGGCGGGTCAATGGCACACCGTCAGAGTAGCCTGTGTGCTCGTGTAAGCTGCCAATGTAGTGTTCAAAACTTTGTTCGTCGTAAGCGGGTGTGCAGTTATCAGCAGCTTCCTCGGCACCGAGTTGTTCCAATACATAGCTGGGGTCATACAGTTGCTGAAGATATTCACTGCACAATTCAAATTCGCGTTCTTGGAGGCATTGCCGCAGGGCTGGCCCCATTATATCGCCGAGAATGCAGCTCTCATCCAAGGGGTTGTCGCAGTTAGAAAATTGGCTCGGATCTAGCAAGTCGGCAAGCGGATAGAGCGGACAGTCTTTCTGCAAGGGCGAGCTTATGCAGGACAGCATATCCGGTGCGGCTTGCTGGCGCGAGACGAGTTGCACACTGTAGCGTTGGCTGCTGGCAGCGCGGCCGTCACTGACGGTAAGCACGACATCAACACTGTATGGCTCTGTTACGTCAGGTACAACAAAGCTGGCTTCAGCCAAGTTACTGTTGCTGACCGCCATGTTTGTCACTTGGTCATTGCGTTTTATTTCCCACAAAAAGCTAAGCGAATCCCCGTCGGTATCAATGGCTTCGCTATACAGTTTTACGGTTTCGCCACTATAGGCAACACCGGGGTCTACCGAAAAGCCGGTAATCGATGGCATAGCATTATTACCCGGTGAAACCGTAACTGCTGTATCACCTTCACTGTAGCCACCTTGGTTGTCGGTCGCACGTAAGCGTAGGGTCACATTACTGGTATTGGCGACATTTGGTGCAATAAAACTTGCTTGCAGATTATTAGCGTTTTCAATTGCTAAAGACTCAAAGGGGGCAAGTGCCCGCCACTGCAAGGCGACGATTTCACCGTCGGGGTCATTTGCCTGTGCGCTAAGTTTGACCGACTCTCTTCCAAGGGCTTGTTGCGCTGGGCCGGCATCTACTACGGGGAGTTGATTGGGCAGACTATTCAGTAGCGAAACGACAACACTATTTTCTGCAGTAAAGCCGCCGCTGTCAGTTGCACTTAGGGTAAATTGCACAACTTCTGGCGAGGAAATTTGGGGTAGCTTAACCACCAATTGATCTTGATCAGTCGCGCCAATGATTTGCGCCTGGGGCCCGGCAAGCTGTTGCCACTGAAGGTGTCGAATGCTTCTGCCGCCCTTAGCTTGGGTTTGAGCCTGGAGCGTAATCTCGCTGCCTTCGTCAGCCGTAAAATCGTCACCTGCTGACACCATCGGCGCCATTGTCGGGTCATTGCCTGGGTGTAATAGCAGTGATTTTTTTGCATTAAACTGCGCGGTATCCTCACGATATATCACTGAGAATGTAAGCGTGTGCACACTTTCAACTTGGCGTGGTGTGAAGCTAATAACATCGCCAGTAGCCTGCCAATTGAGTAGTAAATTTTCACCCTCATCAATCGACCACGTCCACGTACCGGGATGTGGTGCAGCAAGATCTGAACTGGCGTAAAGGCGGTGTTCAAATGCCGGGGCAATATGGCCTTCGCCAGTAATGCTGATCACCCGACTAATCGGGGCGGGTTGTTCGGGTGAACTGTTGTCATTACCGCTGGTGGTTTGACTTGACGAGCCACCGCATGCGTAGAGCAGGCATAGACAGGGCAGTAGCGTAGTGAATGATTTTACCCTAAACATGGCAGACCTCGACGAAAACTCGGACGCCAGAGTTTACGCAGACAACATGACGGTTCTATGACGTGTTGAGGGGGCTAGGCTTGGGTGTTTGTAAAAATAAACTGTGTAAGTGATTTTAGCGAAGTGCAGGTCGAGGAAATGACGACCGCTTGTTGAGCGGCCGTAGCTTAGGACTTATCCTTGTTTCTTAATGAGCAGAGTCCGCTGTTGCCTTGTGCTTTGAATCGCTTTCATCAAGCTCAAAGGCAAGGAGCACATTGCCCGGCATATGTTGATTGAACATATAGCCGGAATTAACAAATAGCATTCCCCGGTCTAACAAGGCGGCTGAGCCGCCTTCAAGGGCACCACCTTTACCCGGAATGCCAGAAACGGTATTGGGGTAGTCGCGAGCCGTATTGTATTGCCACAGTATTTCACCGCTTTTTGCCGAGTGGATTCGTATATGCCCGTCCAAGCTGCCAGCGATAACGAGCTCCGGCGTGGCCGTGGGAACTGCGCTGTTGCCGGGCATACAATACTGGCGTCCATTGCAGGTGTTAGGGGCGTCCCAGCGCCACTGATAGTGGCCAGTGTCAACGTCGAGCGCAAAGAGGCCTGGCTTGGCGGCACCGCTGTAGTGAGCTTTAAATTCTTTGTTTGCAACGGCGTCAGCAATGGGGACCATTAGCGTGTTGCCAGACACCGCCATACCAAAATGAATGCCGCCAATAATACCGCCACGGCCAACTTTTTGTTTCCATACCAGCTTTCCATTATCTGGATTCAGCGCCCAAACCATGCCTGACTTTTGGCCGGCCAATACCAGGTTTTTACCATTGCTGCCGGTGGTGTAAATTGTTGCGCCGCCAAAATCAAAGTCGGGTCCGTTTTCTTTGGGACAGTTAGTCGGGTTTGCCAAGACGCAAGATGCATTCCATGCATCGCCTTTGGTGGCTTGGAATACCCACTGAACGGCGCCGTTATCTAGATTCATTGCGATTATCGAATCGCTAGTATTTCCCGCCGGCGAGGAATAATTTTCGCCAGTACCAACATAGAGTTGGCGGCGTTTTGCATCGATTGAGGGAGTATTCCAGATCGGGGCGCCGGAGGGCCCACGCTGCACAACACCTTTAGCGTTGGCTTGTTGCGGAGCGGCCGGGTTGGTAATGGTATAGGTTTTCCATAATTGCTTACCGCTCTCCGCATTGTACGCAACTACTGAGCCCCGAAATGTACAGCAGGCGTAATCTGGGTTTGCTGCAGACGTTACTTCTAGAGACGATACGGATACATAAAGGCGCCCTTGAAATAGGCTTGGTGCGGCGGTAATTGTGGCATTTTGGTGGTTGTCGGGCCTCGTTGTCCACGCTAGCTCGCCGCTACGGGCATGTAGCGCGTAGACATTGCCGAGGAAGTCGCCGAAGTAAAGCAGCGGGGCCGCATTCTTATCGTTCTTATCCCACGGCGCTACCACAATAGCGGTGCGGACTTCTGCGCGAGCTTGGAAGGTCCAGCGCACGCAGCCGGTTTCTCTGTCGAGGGAATACACGATACCATTTTGACTACCGACAAAAATCGCGCCTGCAGCTGCCGCAGGATGAGAGCGCGCGCGAACCGCGTCGGGGAAGGCAAAAGTCCACTTTAAGCGCAGCTTGCTGGCATTATTGCTGTTGATACCTGCGGTGGCATTGGGAATCTCGCGTCGGTTGTCTGGGGTGAAGCCCCAGCCTAACAGTGCCGGCGGCTCGCTAGTGTCGAACAATGCCTCGGCGTTATCGCAGCGCAAGGCGCTGGGATCGAAAGGCGTGGCATCGGGTGCCTTACCCGTTAAATATTCAACTACTGCGATTCTTTCTGCATCGTTCAGTGCGGCGGCTTGATTTTGCATAATGCCGTTTGTTACCGCGCGGTGAATAGCGCCGGGCGACATGAACCTGAGCATCTGTTTGCTGGGCGCTTTCGGAACCCCAGCTTCGTGGCAATTGGCGCAAATAGTGGTGTAGACCGCTTCGCCGCTTAAAGTGTCGCGTGGCTGCTCGACGGCAAAGGCGCTAAGGCTAATAAACAGAAGTGTTGCAATGAATGAGCGTGAAATGTGAGGGTTATGCATGTTTATAGTCCAATGCAATCGAGCTAGAAAAGCTCGCTGTGGTAGAAGCATTAAGCGAAAATTATCGGCGACTTTGCGTGTAAGCACGTCGCCGTGAAATGATTGTATTTACTGCAAAATAGTGCCGATAGATGTTCAGGCGCTATCGGCATAGATAGCGCCTGGTGCAAGCAATGTAGCGAGAATATTATTCCGCGTTCATGTAGTCGTTCAGTACTTCATGGAAATGTTGAACGCGGCGTTCCTGATGGGGAAGATAGAATCCTTGGAAGCCTGAGGAGTTCAAGCCTTCTTGCTGCATTTTAGCAATACTCAAATCTTCATCTGCAGTTGTTCCCAGTGATTTTTCACCATACATTACGTGTTCGTATTCACAGTCCTGCACGGGGAGGTCTGGACCGCCGGCCGGCGAAGGCGTGGTTTTTACGCCTTTTACAGGATGCACCATCCACCAGTGATCAAAGAGACAGCGTTGCGGGTCTCCCGAGGGGTGTGGTCGAGGGCGTAGTAATTGAACGCCGTCTGGGCCAATTGACATTACGGTGTTGGGGAAAATATTGTAAATCACGTAGTCAGTAAATTGATAACTGGCGTAATTTTTATAGTGCTTGTAGCCCTTCTCTTCACCGAGCTCACGTTTAGATTGTTGAAGTGCGTGGCGTATTTTGCTGTGATTTTCCTTACCATGAAATGCGTCTGGATCTAAACTCCATTGGCGCATGATTTCAGCAAGATGCTCGGCGACTTCTTCGCCCTCTTGTAAAATAGAAGGGTTGTGCGAAGGGAACCAGCCGCGGTTGTGACCCTCTGGTAATGTGTCGAACTGACAGGCTTTGTAATTTGCTTCAATATACGGGATCAGCCCCGGGTGCAGAACTTGTACGTGGTATGCTTCGTTGAAATTATCAGTGATAATTTTCCAATTACAGGGACTGTCAGCGGTCATATTAAGAACGCGGATAGTGTCCGGAATATTATAGGATGCCAAATCAGTGGTAATTACATTCCCTAAAAAGTCTTCTAGTGAGTTGGTATCTGGATCCATGTTTATCCAGATAAATCCGAATAAGTCTCGGCATTGAATTTCCTTTAAACGCGCTTTCCCACATGGGCTGCCTTGCGGAAAGTCTTCGTCGTTAGGGGCTAAAATGTTTACGCCCTTAAGGTCAAACTGCCAGCCGTGATAAGGGCAGGAAAATTGATTAACAAAGGACTCGCCCTCTTCTGTAATTCGCGTGCCGCGATGGGGGCAGGAATTGTAAAAGGCGCGAATAACATTGTCGTCACCGCGAACACAGATAATAGACTCTTTGCCTAGGTTCATGGTGATAGTTTCACCGGGTTCGGCAACATGGTAAGACATGCCCGCAACGTTCCAGGTCTTCATCCATACTTTTCGCCATTCTTTTTGTGCATAAGCTTCGCTGGTGTAGCGCTCGGCACAGGTATCGTTATTACGCAAAGCGACTTCGCTAATCTTTAATGGTTTGTCGAGTTCTGGCGTTAGTTTGTATGAACTTGATGGTATCTCGGTCATGAGTGATAACCTCTATTTAGATTACGAACTTATTATTTGCCTGCCGGCGTTATCATTGTGCCAGTGTAGGTGAATGCTTTTTAATAAACAATAATGATTGTTTTTTGTGGTAAGGATAATGTCACTACACTACGGAGTGACCATTGATGTGTCGTTGGTCACCCTCGCGTGGGACTTGCAGATTCAGCGAGCGCTAATTGCTCGATGTTTGTTATTCGCCGTGTAGTGACATAAATTTACGGCGCTTGAAGAACCATTGGCCATCAATTTTAACTAGCTCATCGTCATATTGGCCTCGTGGACGGAGATCGGTACCGTCTTCCATTACAGCTACTTCAGCGGTATAGCTGCGGGCTGTTGCCGTGTTGCCGTCTACGCGGATAAAACCGGGTGTAATAGCCATAAACACAAAAGGAAACAGCGTCATACTTTGCTCCCAGCCGGCAACAATATTCTGCTTGCCTTTTAGTGCTTCCATGCCGGGTACAACGGTTAGATTCCATTCAGATTCATCGGCCCAGGTAGATGCCCATATTTCCGTGCTGCGCTGGTTTACGCCGTCAGCATAAGTCTCCATCAGCTCGCGAATCATTAGACGATCTTCAAAATTTCCAGTAAATGACATGATACTAATCCTTATTTTCGTCGTGGTTGTAATCTACAGTCGCCGTGGGCGGTGACTTATTTAGCTGGCATATCAGCTCAATGAACTTTCAAGATTCACTAATTACTCAATTCTCTTATCAGTTGGCTTAGGGTTTCTTTGGCATCGCCAAACAGCATGCGCGTGTTGTCTTTAAAGAACAAAGGATTGTCTATACCCGCAAAGCCAGATGCCATTGAGCGTTTCATAACAAAAACAGTACGCGCTTTGTCGACATTAATAACCGGCATACCGTAGATTGGACTTCCTTCCATATCTCGCGCTGCAGGGTTAACTACGTCGTTAGCACCGATGACAATGGCAACGTCAACGTTTTCCATGCGCGGGTTAATGTGATCCATTTCAAGTAATAGATCATAAGACACATCGGCTTCGGCAAGTAGTACGTTCATGTGGCCGGGCATACGCCCGGCGACAGGATGGATGCCGTAAATGACTTCCGCGTCGTTTTTCTCTAGCAATTCTTGTAACTCTTTAACCGCGTGTTGGGCTTGTGCAACCGCCATACCATAGCCGGGAATGATTGCCACCGTACTCGCAGCTTCCAAAACGTAATAGGCGTCTTGTGCGCTAATGGCCTTTACTTCACCTTCAATCGTCAGTGTGCTGTTTTTGACGGCACTGAACCCAGAAAGCAGCACATTACTTAAAGAGCGATTCATTGCCTTGCACATGATTTGCGTCAAGATAATTCCCGAGGCGCCGACCAGCGAGCCCGCGACGATCAATAGGTTATTGCTGATAGCAAAACCAGCAGCACAGGCTGCGAGTCCGGAATAGCTATTAAGGAGGGAAATAACTACTGGCATGTCGGCGCCGCCAATAGGAATCACCGCGAGTACACCGAAGGCAAGTGCTAGGGCAATAACAATGTATAAATACGTGGTGTTTTCCGGTGATGCAGAAAACACAAAGCAACTGACCAGCATCATTATAATGGTTAGCGAGTTAACGATTGCCTGACCCTTGAACATAATGGGGCGACCAGCAATCCTTTCACTGAGTTTTCCCCAGGCGATAAGGCTACCGGTAAAGGTCACGCCGCCAATCAATATCGACAAGAAAATTGTAAAACCAATGAAGGCGTTAATACCAATCTCGATTGCAGCGACACCGACTAACAGGCTAGCTAAACCGCCAAGGCCATTGAATAGTGCCACCATTTCTGGCATTGCTGTCATGGCAACACGACGAGCGATAATAAGGCCGATTACTGAGCCGGCAGCCATGTTAATCGCAATATAGCGGTAGTCGATAATATGCTGATCAAGCAAGGTTGCGAGAACCGCGATGAGCATGGCCGCAGCGGAAAGAATATTGCCTTTTCGTGCTGTCGCCGCAGACCCTAGTAGTTTTAAACCGGCAATAAATAGGCCGGCGCTAATAACATAGCTAATGCCAATAATTAGGGTGGTATTCATTTCTTGGTCTCTTCTTTCTTCTTAAACATGGCGAGCATACGGTCAGTTACAGCGTAACCGCCAATGACATTGATTGTTGCTAGTAGAACGGCAGCGCTGCCAATCATCGTTCGTAATTCCGGTGATGAAGTGCGTCCTGCAATGATCAATGCACCTAGTAAAGTAATACCTGAAATTGCATTGGATGCTGACATAAGCGGGGTGTGCAGAGTGGCGGGTACTTTGTTAATTAGTTCAAAGCCGAGGTATACCGACAGCAATAGAATAAATGCCAAAAATACATAAATTTCCATGTCAGTCCTCCAGACCGTAGTGTTTGCGTATCGTCGCGTTGACAATGTTCGATTCATGGGTAATAAGACAGCCAAGGAGATCGTTGTCGAAATCCAAGTACATTTCTTTGCGTTCCTTATTCCAGAATTCATCGATAAGATTAAAGACGTTCGCGGAGTACATTTGGCTTGCATCGCGGGGTACTTCGTTGGCCCAGTTTCCCGTGCCGATAATGGTCACACCATTGTCGGTTACAATATTTTGTCCCGCGACGGAGCCTTCGACATTACCGCCGCTCTCAGCCGCCATATCGACAATAACGCTGCCCGGCTGCATCGCGGCGACGGCGTCGGCGCTGACAATGATCGGAGGCTTGCGGCCAAAAAGCTGAGCGGTAGTGATTACCACGTTTGATTCCGCTATTTCGGCTTTCTGACCGTCTTTCTGCAATTGCATTTGCTCCGGACTGAGCTGAACGGCGTATCCATCATTTGTTTGTCCTGTCTCGCCTAGATCAATTTTTAGGAACTTTGCGCCAAGGGAGCGAACCTGTTCCGCGACCACGGTGCGGGTGTCAAAGGCCGTAACTTTGGCGCCAAGACGTTTTGCCGTTGCGATAGCCTGCAGCCCCGCGACACCGGCGCCGATGATAAACACTCGCGCGGGCTTTAGGGTGCCGGCGGGAGTCATCATCATAGGTAAAATTCGGTCGAGCTTGTCCATGGCCTTAGAAACCATGACATAGCCGGCAAGATTTGCCTGTGAACTGAGTGCATCCATTTTTTGTGAGCGGGTCGTTCTGGGCACCATCTCCATAGAAATGGCGCTGATATTGCGATCCTGCATTACTTGAATAAGATCTTTCTCATTAAACGGGTCGAGCCAACTGATTGAAATTGCGCCCTCCTTATAAGTGTTGATGTCCTCAGAACTCGGTTTGTGAATACGAACTATGATGTCGGCATTGCCAAGTAGTTGCTCACGATTGGGGACAATAGTGGCTCCGGCGTTGCTATAGTCAATGTCGCGAAAGCCCGCGCCCAGACCCGCGCCAGACTCTACAGCGACTTGGGCGCCAAGGTGGCACAGTTTTTTAATTGAATCAGGAATCAGCGCCACGCGGCGCTCACTCGGAGCAACCTCTTTGGCTACGGCAATCAGCATGTATAGTCTCCAGCAAAAAACGCATGCAGTGTTTTTTGTTTTAGTCACTGCGCTCAACGATGAACTATACACAAACCTTTAAATAAAACAATCATGTTTGTATTTTTAATGAAATGAAGATAGAATTTGCCTTCACTTGTCGTTGCCATTGTTGTTGATATAAGACGCTTTGCAATAAGCCTATTTCGTCCGGCGGTGGTGATTTTTTAGTTCAAGCTGAATACCATCAATACGATAAAAACATACCGAGAATAAGTGGTGATATTTGATGATGTACAAAAATAAGCAGTTCTATCTGTGCGAGCGTCCAGAAGGCGTTGTGAGCAGTAAAGCAGTACCACAGCGCGAGCACATTATAGAGGCAATACAAGACGGCGAGCTGATAATTGAAAATCAGTACATCTCAATTGATCCTGCGATTAGAGGTTGGATGCGGGATGAGCCGAGCTACATGCCACCTATTGAACTGGGAAGTGTGATTCGAAGCTCTACGGTGGGTAAGGTGGTTGCGAGCTGTCATCCTGACTACCAAGTTGGTGATCGGGTATATGGTCTCAGTGGCTGGGAAACCTATAGTGTTTCCAACGGTTTTTTTCTAAACAAAATACCCGACGATAGCCCTTACCCAGAAAATTATTATCTAAGTATTATGGGCGCTGTTGGTTTAACCGCGTACTTCGCAATAACCGACCGATCTGGTTTAAAGTCGGGCGAAACCCTGTTAATGAGCGCCGCCGCTGGTGCCGTCGGCTCAATTGGCGGCCAAATAGCCAAGCAAATGGGCTGCAGAGTTGTCGGTATTGCGGGCAGCGATGAAAAATGTGGGTGGCTTAAAACAATCGGCTTTGACGACACAATCAACTACAAAACCACTGAGGACATGACTGCGGCGATTGCTAGGGCTTGTCCTGAAGGGGTCGATGTTTATTTTGATAATGTCGGCGGCGAAATTCTTGACGCGGCATTGCTGAATCTTAATTCTCATGCGCGCGTATTGTTTTGCGGCTCTATTGCCTCCTATAACGCGACCGAGCCAGTACCGGGTCCCTACAACTGGTGGCAGATACTGGCACGCAGTGCAGAAGTGCGGGGATTCTTGATCAGCGATTATTTGGCACAATTTCCCGAGGCGGCACTGACTATCGGTCAGTGGTTGGATGAAGGGAAATTGGAGTTTAGGGAAGAGATTGTTGACGGTTTTGATAATTGTTTGTCGGCGTTTAATCGCTTATTTGACGGCAGTAACAACGGCAAGATGTTGGTTAAGGTTTGATCGGGTTCTCGTCATGCTTTTGGCGCTGTTCGCAGCGCCTTTTTTATTTCTACACTTCTACTTGAATAATTCCAGTCTCAGATACTTTTATCGGATACGTAGCTAAGGGAATATTCGTCATCTGGCCCATGGGCTTACCTGTTTCCAAATTAAATCGCACGCCATGTAATGGGCATGAAATAAAGCAGTTCCTTATTCTTCCGCCTTCGAGTTCCGCGCGTTGATGTGTACATAAATTGTCGATGGCGTAAAAGTCGCCGCCAGAGTTGCAAATCAGAATATTCTTGCCGTTTATACTAATTGCTTTGTTGCTATTGTTTTCTAATTCGCTTGCCGCGAAGGTGTTATGGTAGCTAGTCATAATAATCACATTCTTGTTTATAAGGAAAATTAGTCTTTAAAGATACCTTGTAAGCTTAACGTTTATGTCGCTTAGATGCTTGCAAAAAAGGCCGGAGCGGAGACCGGCCAAGCATGGGGTTATGCGTTGAGGTATTTGTCGATAGTTTGATGAAGATGGCGAATACGGCTTTCCTGGTAAGACGCTAAACTTACCCGGCCTTTCTTTGATGCCATCATGCCTTTTTGTACCGCGGGCATATTGCCGTCGTCTTGATCGAATACCGGACCGAGGGCGCCAAGCTCTTCGGCTACGGTAAATGACTGATCCGGTGCCAATTTATTCACTGAGACCGACGGTGGTTTCTCGGTGCCCTTGGGGTAGCGGAGCAGAATCATGACGTCAAAGAGACAGCTGTCGTGATTGTCACCATTTGGAATAAATCGGTAAACAATATTGCCGTGATAACCAATCCAAACTTGGAAATTAGGGAAAGCGCTATATAAAATTGCATCTTCTAATTCCGCCATGGTTGCGTCAGACAAATCTTCGCCAGAGGCTTCTTCATAGAGTTTTCGGTTTGTTTCGGCCACATATTTTCTAGCCGTTACGCCATCTGGTAATAACTGTCCTTCCGATGAACTCAATGCCATGCGTCCAGAAAGCTCGAGAATATCGCGCATGACGTCTTCCTCTGAAACACCGCTAAGGTGCGGGCTTGGGGTGCCCATCGGCGTCACTGAGCGACTTATGTTCTCGCCAAAGGTGTCGTACTGGGAATTGGCATCACCGGTAAAGGTTAGAATCTCTCGATGTGTCGCCACGGTATGGAATGACTCCATAAAGGCTTCTGTGCCAACCTTCCAGTTGCACTGTATTTCACGCTGCACGTGCACAGCCTTGTAATAGTCATGCAGCGGGAAGCGGCTGAAGTGATCCGGCATTGGCGCTAGGTATTCTTCGAGTGAAATTGCATTTTCATCGAAGTTGATGAAAACAAAGCCGCCCCAGGTGTCTACCTTTACTTGCGGGAGCTTCATGTCTTTGTCGTCAAAGTGTTTAAAATCCCACTGGCAGGGTATGCCCTGAAATTCGCCGTCTAGGCTCCAGGTGGCGCCGTGGAAAGGGCATTTAAACTCTTTTACGTGACCGTCTTCATCACGCAGTATCCGGCCGCGATGCAGGCAGGAATTAATAAATCCTTTTATCGTGTTTTCGCTGGTGCGGGTAACAATCACAGACTGGTTGACGACTTCGTAAACGTGGTGATCACCGACTTCTGGAATATCGTCAGCTCGGCAGGCCATTTGCCAAACTTTGGGCCACAGTTTTTCGGCTTCTTTGTCGTGAAACTCCCTTGCTATCCAGCGCGCCATATCAATATCTTCGTCGCCCATGTATTCGCAGGTGTTTTCACGCAAATAGGCCGGTACGTCGACTTCCTCAAAATCCAGTAGATCTTGAAAGGAAGTGCCTTCACAGCGAACAGTACCGCCTTGTTGTTTTGGATTACTTGTCATAGGTTTTAGCTCCTAATTTTTATAATGCCTGCACTTATCGTGTAAGAATATTGACGCCGCTAATACCTGGCGCGCCGTAAACGTGGGTGTAGCCAACCTTAGGTGAACCGGGTACTTGCCTAGCGCCACCGTCGCCGCGCAGTTGTACGCAAATCTCATGTACTTGGCGCAGCCCAGACGCACCTACGGGCTCGCCATTGGCTAGGCAGCCGCCGTCGGTATTCACTGGCATCGCACCATTGATCATGGTTGCGCCGTCGCGTAATAATCTTTCTTGTTCACCGTGCTCGCAGAAACCATTTTCGGCCATGTGAATTATTTCGGTGCCGCTGTCAGTGTCTTGCAATTGCATAACATCGACATCCTTGGGGCCGAGGCCTGCTAGCTCAAAGGCGGCTTTTGATGCGGTGACTGTGGGTGCGTCTGCAAGTGTCATTGCCTGCGAAGGGCTGAATACCTCAAAGCTACCGTAGTGACGGGTGCGTACTGCGGCGGCTTTTAAGTAAATGGGCTTTTTGGTGTAGCGTTCTGCGATATTGGCGTTACATAAGATCAGCGCTGCGCCACCTTCGGCGGGGCTGCAGAACATATATTTGCGCAGTGGATCACTGACCATCATTGAGTTGGCTATTTGCTCGCCGCTCAAGGCGTCGCGGCGCCATGCTGTTGGCGTTAGTGCGCCATTGTGAAATGCCTTTTCAGATACACGAACCAATGAATCGTTAGAGATGCCGTGGTCATGCATATAGCGTTGAATTTTCATGGCAAAGAACTGCGTAGTTAGCATCATGCCAGCTTCGCCGTACCAATCATCGAGTCCCCAGTCGCTGGGTTGGGGGTTGAATGCGCCGCGGGCGTGTTTGTCGAAACCGACCACTACGCCAAGATCGTATTCGCCAGATTTGATTGCGGTATAGGCAGCGTGCAATGAACTGCCACCAGTGGCGCAGCCATTCCAGATGTTGGTGAACTGCAATCCAGTGAGGCCAAGTTCGTTAACGAGGGCGTCGGCATTGCCGCCGTCTTGGCTGCCGCCGTAGGCGAATTGCATATCCTTCCAATTAAGCCCCGCATCCGCCAGTGCAGTGCGAATTGCGCTGGCGCCTTGCTGCTGGCCGGTCAAGCTTGGTGAGCGGCCAAAGGGATGTAGACCTATTCCTATAATGGCGACGTCCATCTGTTTACTCCTCGGCGGCTTTAAAGCTGAACATCATGATTTGCTGTCCGCTGTCATTGGTTCGAAAGGCTTGGATGTCAAGGTCTAGAAGCATGCCTATATGGGGCGTTTGACCTTCATTCAATTGCAATCTACTTTCAACTCTGACGCCGCCGGGCATTTCGACATAGCCGACGCCATAGGGCTTGAAAGTTTCAGGCGTTTCGTCGCTTAGGTACGGTGATTTGGGCATAAAGCTTTGAATTGTCCATGTCCATAGCGTGCCGCGGCTCCCCAGTGTGATGATTTCAGTGTCGCGCTGGCCACATGCACGGCAATCGTCTTGAGCAGGAAATGCCGCTTCGCTGCAGTGTTTGCAGCGGCTGCCGAGTAATTCTGGTTTGTCGGCCGGCCAAGTGAATAGGCCTTCTTTAATTGCGAGCTGTTGTGTCATGGCTACTCTCACTGATGAATGGCAATGCCCAGTGAGTCGAGCACGGATTCATGCATGGACTCGGACAGCGTAGGATGAGCAAAAATGCTATTTGCCAGTTCGTGGTCAGTGGCTTCGAGCTGTTGTGCAATGCAGAAGCCCTGAATTTGTTCGGTCACCTCTGCGCCAATCATATGAGCGCCGAGCAATTCACCGGTCTCACTATCAAAAATGGTTTTGACAAAGCCAACACTTTCGTCAATTGCCAGAGCCTTACCGTTAGCATTTAAGTTAAAACGGCCAATGCGCACTTTGTGGCCCGCTGACTTTGCTTTCTCTTCGCTTAGGCCAACGCTTGCGGTTTGTGGGCGGCAGTAAGTGCAGCCCGGTACACGATCTTTACGGAGCGGCTTCACGCCGGCGACGCCGGCAATTTTTTCTACGCAAATTACCGCTTCGTGGCTGGCCTTGTGGGCAAGCCAGGGCGGGCCGGCAACATCGCCAATGGCGTATAGACCGACGATATTCGTTTTGCTAAATGCATCAGTTTTTATAAACCCGCGGTCGGTATCAGCCTTGACGTCTTCTAAGCCAAGCGCTTGAATATTACCGCTAATGCCCACGGCAAGAATGACCCGGTCGACAGTGATTTGTGTGCGGCCGTTAGCCGTTAAAAGTTCTGCGGTAACAGTGTCGGCGTGGCGCTCAATTGCTTCTACTGTGGTCGATGTATGAATGTTAATGCCGCGCTCAGTAAAACTTTTTGCTAGCTGCGTGGACACATCGCTATCTTCCATCGGTACTATTTTGCTTGCAGCTTCCACTAGGGTGACGTGACTGCCGAGATCGTTATAGAGACTGGCAAACTCGACGCCAATCGCACCGGCGCCGATAACCAGTAAACGTTCGGGCAGCGCTGTTGGTGTCATTGCCTCGCGGGCGCCCCACACAAGCTTGCCGTCTACGTGAATATTGGCGAGGTCGCGCGCATGGGCACCGGTTGCCAAAATAATATGGTCGGCGCGATACTGCTGATCGCCGTCATCGCTGCTTACACGTAAAGTAAATGGCGCGATAATTTTGGCGTGACCACGAATAACGGTTACGGCATTTTTATTCATCAGGTAATCGATACCCTGGCTTAACCGCTTGGCCGTGCTGCGGCTGTGACCAACGAGTTTGGCGAGGTCTAAGCTTGGCGCTTCTAGCGCGAAGCCAAACTGTGCCGCATGCTTTAGTGTGTGGGCAATATCTGCGCCGCGCAGTAGTGC
This sequence comes from Zhongshania borealis, assembly GCF_039539625.1. Taxonomy (NCBI): domain Bacteria; kingdom Pseudomonadati; phylum Pseudomonadota; class Gammaproteobacteria; order Cellvibrionales; family Spongiibacteraceae; genus Zhongshania; species Zhongshania borealis. Next base: position 601,257 of record NZ_BAABDM010000002.1, read on the forward strand.
CTTAGTGGGAATACAGCCCCAGTTAAGGCAGACCCCGCCGAGCTCCGCCTTCTCAATTAAGGCGGTTTTAAAGCCGAGTTGGGCTGCACGTATTGCGGCCACGTAGCCACCGGGACCGCCGCCAACAACGATGAGATCGAAATCGCTCATGATGCTCTCCTTTTAACCCAGCATCGTTGCTGGTTGCTCAAGGAAGCCTTTTAGGCACTGCATAAACTCGGCCGCGAGGGCGCCGTCGATAACGCGATGATCGCTGGCTAGGGAGAGTGACATTAGTGTTGCGATACCGAGTTCCCCGTTGCGTACAATAGGGCGTTGTTCACCCGCGCCCACTGCTAGAATTGCCGCCTGCGGCGGGTTGATAATGGCGTCAAAGCTCTTGATGCCGTACATGCCTAGATTGGAAACACAGAATGTTCCGCCTTGAAATTCGCTGGACGAGAGCCGGCCGAGTTTGGCGCGGGTCGCAAGGTCGCGTACCTCATTGGATATTGACAACAAGCCTTTGGATTCTGCCGCGCGTACGATCGGGGTTATCAATCCCTCGTCAATGGCGACCGCTACCGAAATGTCAGCGTGAGCAAATTGATGAATCGTGTCGCCGGTAAATTGAATATTCATTGCAGGGATTTTAGTCAGGGCGCAGGCACAAGCCTTGACGATAAAGTCGTTTACCGAAACTTTAGCTTGTGTATTGGCGGCATTGATTTGCGCGCGACTTGCAAGTAATTCATCAATACACACATCGACGTTAACTCTAAAGTGGGGGGCGGTTTGCTTAGACTCTTGAAGCCGCTTGGCAATAACTTTGCGCATACCTGACATTGGAACGTCGGTATATTCAGGTGTGTCGTCGGCGGCTTGCACGGCCGGTGCCGGCGCGCTACGCCGCGCTGCGATGGCTTCAACATCCGCTTTACACACCCGACCGCGGTCGCCACTGGCGCGGCAGTCGAGTAAGTTGATCTCAAGGCTGGCGGCCAGTCGACGTGCAACGGAGGTTGCCTTAACATCGCTGTCATCCCGGTCAATGCGGCTGGCGTCGAAGGTGGCTGGCTGTACCGCTAATTGACCACCGGCGGCGAGTATTGCGGCTTCAACATCGGTCTTGTTGACCCGGTTATGGCTTCCCGTCGGCGTAATATTGTTTAGGTTTATTTTATACTGGCTGGCAATTCGTCTCGCGATCACCGTGGCGGCGACGTCGCTGTCGTCAGCGCCTTCAGCAAGCCCGCCCAGAGACACTGCTGGTGATTCTGGCTTCTCGAACACGGCGGCGACATCGGCTAGCGGCTCATCCTGTACAACGGCCGCGTCAATTTGCGGCGCTGCTCCCGAGTGGCTTTGAATAAAGGCGTTGACCTCATCTTCACTCACGTCAGCGGGGGCGATGATCCCCAAGAGCTGCCCAACATTATAGGTTTCTCCGGGGCTCGCTATTATTGCCCTTAAAATACCGGTACTCGCGGCAGTAATCGTGTTGATGATTTTACTGGTTTCAATATCAACGAGTTCGGCTTCTTCAGTGACCTCATCGCCAACGGCGAAATACCAATTACTGACAATACCTTCTGACATTTCCATGCCCCATTTGGGCATGGTAACGGCTGTAATGACTGACATGATTAGGCTCCCAAGACGTCTTTGACGGCGCGAATAATGCGCTCAACACTCGGTACATAGGCATCTTCCAGCACCGGTGAAAATGGCACAGGGGTGTGTGGGGCGGTAACTTTACGGATAGGGGCGCGCAGGCTAGAGAATCCCTTTTCGGCCACAATACTAGAAATATCAGCGGCCAGGCTGCAGCGCTCGTTGGCTTCGTCAACAATGACTAAGCGGCCGGTTACGGCGACACTTTCCAGGATGGACTCTTCGTCGAGTGGCGACACCGTGCGCGGGTCAATGACGTCACAGCTAATACCTTCTTTGGCAAGTTCGTCCGCAGCCTGAATGGCGCGGGTTACCATATTAGAGATGGCGACAATGGTGACATCGGTTCCTTCACGGGGGAATGCCGCTTCACCAAAGGGAATGGCGTACGCTTCGTCGGGCACCTCACAGGCAAGGTCGTACATAATCTTGTGTTCTAAAAACAGTACAGGGTCATCATCGCGGATAGCCTGAATTAACAGGCCTTTGGCGTCGTAGGCGTTGCTGGGCATAACCACCTTCAAGCCAGGGATATGTGTTACTACCGGGTGTAGCATACTTGAGTGCTGGGCACCCGCTCGCCAACCTGCACCGACGGTGCCGCGAATGACCATCGGTGTGCGTGATTTACCACCAAACATATAGCGAAATTTTGCCGCCTGGTTAAAAATTTGGTCAAAACATACGCCAATAAAATCAAAGAACATCAGTTCCGCGACAGGCCGCAGACCATTATTGGCGGCACCTGCCGCGGCCCCTATAATTGCGGATTCACTAATAGGGGTATCGATTACCCGCTCCCGCCCAAACTCTGGCATCAGGCCTTTAGTGACACCGAAAACACCACCATAGGCGTCGTCCTGGCCTTCGCAGCCGGCACCGCCAGAGACTTCTTCGCCGAGAATAATAACGCGTGGATCGCGGCGCATTTCCTGACGTAGGGCATCATTGATTGCTTCGCGATAGGTCTTGATCGAGCTTGGGCCTTTTATCTTATTAGTCATGCTTAATTCCTAATTGAAAATCTTAGTAAGAGCAGTAAACGTCAGCCATGAGATCAGTCTCGGGGTCTGGGTTGGGCGCCGCGAGACCTTCTTTTACTGCGGTTTCAATCAGCGCAATAACTTCAACATCGATTGCGTCCATTTCTTCAGCTGTTAGCCAGCCTTCTTTCAGTACGCGGTCACGGAAGATTTTTATGCAGTCACGATTTTTCTTGGCGAGCTTAATTTCGTCTTTACCACGATACAGCTGCGGGTCTCCGATGAAGTGGCCGTCAAAGCGCACGGTTTCGGCTTCAATCGCATACGGGCCGTCGCCATTACGGGCGTGGGCAATAGCGCGTTGGCAGACCTCGTAGGTCGCAAAGAAATCAGTGCCGTCTACGAATTCTGATGGCATTCCAAATGCGCGGTTTCGGTCGGCTAAACTGTCGCAGCCAAGCGCGTAATTAGCGCCAGTACCTTCGCCGTAGCCATTGTTTTCAAACATAAAAATATGGGGGAGTTTCAGGACAACGGCGAAGTTCAGTGATTCTAAAACAGTGCCCTGATTGGCACTGCCATCGCCGCCGAATGACATGGCGATATCTTTGGTGCCCAAGGTTTTGGATGCCAGTGCAGCGCCATTGCAGAGGGGTTGGCCGCCGCCAACTATTGCGTTGGCGCCAATCATGCCCTTGTCAAAATCGGCGATGTGCATGGAGCCGCCTTTGCCTTTACATAGGCCTGTTGATTTGCCCATGATCTCTTTCATCATGCCAATTACGTCGCAGCCCTTGGCGATCGAGTGACCGTGACCGCGGTGGGTGCTGCCGATAATGTCGGTGTCGCTTAAGCTGATACAGGACGCGACCGCTACCGACTCTTGACCGTTAGAGGCGTGAACAAAGCCAGGTACGTTTCCGGCCTCGAACTCTTTGATGCAGCGTTCTTCAAAAATTCTGATGGTTTTCATCGTGCGATAAGCACGCAATAAAAATGCGGAATCATATGGCATAAAGCTGCCCCTTATTACTGGTTATTTATAGGCTGAATGAAGCTTACACCAAATATTAAAAAAAACAAGCAAGTTTGTTTGGTCGGTTGATTTGTCGTAGTATGTATACAAACACGTGTCGGTTATTGTAAATTGGCACGGTAATTACGGTCTTATACGGCTTTGTGTAAGCAGTGAAAGGAATACAATAATGGCAAAAACGTCATCCAAGGAGGCCGCTGTAAAAGCGCCGAAGAAAGAAGCGGGCTGGCAGGCGGAAAAAAGCGCAATGACGCGCACAGCAATTTTAGATGCAGCGATGACCTGCTTTATAGAAATTGGTTATGCGAATACGACTACGGCGCTTATCGCTAATCGGGCTGGCGTCTCTAGGGGGGCGATGATGCATCACTTCCCCTCGAGAATGTCGGTAATGAAAGCGGTTATCGCTTACCTCCATGAAATGCGCCTTAGGGAGTATATGGAGTTAATGGCAGATATCGATACGCCGGACGCGCAGTTGACTAACAAAGACATTCGTAACTCGGTTGAGATGGCGTGGAATTATGTCAATATGCCATCGTTTATTGCCTACCAGGAGTTGCTCGGTGCATCGCGAACCGATCCGGAATTAAAGGCGGTAATGGACCCGGTCGAGAAGGATTTTGAAAAGCAGTTTTTGCAAATGGCGAAATCTGTTTTTCCGCATTGGCAAAAGCTACCTGCATTAGAGCCTGCACACGACCTAGTGCAATTTCTTATGAAGGGCATGGCCATGAGTCAGATGTCTACACGCCGAAATGCAAGGGTTAAAAAAGTTATTGATTATCTTGCGCTGATTCTTATGGAAATTTACGATGAGTCTATTGAGTCTAAACTCGCAGAAGACTCGGCGAAATAACCTAAGTTGCAGAATAAAAAAATGGCCGCTTTAGCGGCCATTTTTTTATTCTCAATCGGTATTGGTTCTGTATGCGCCTAGCGTAAGCCAACATCACCTTGACTGAAAATTGTTCGTAATTGCCGTTTGCTAATACGCCAGCCCGAATCTGTGAGTATAACCTCGTCGAGGTACTCCCCCCATATTGTAAGCAATTGACCTTCGTGGTCGCCTTTACCAACATGAATGGCCTGTAGGTAACAGCTGGCGGTAGCGGTATCGCCATTTAGCTTTATGCGGATGTTACTTAGCATATGTTGGGTCTCAGCGCACTGTTCCAATACGCCAGTGACTAGACCTTTTACGGCGTCGCAACCGTGGCAGTCGCCGATGCCTAGGTACTCAACATGGGTGTCGGGAGTAAATATATTGTCGAGTAAATCATAATCCTTTCTGTCTAAGGCGATAGCGTATTCTAAAATAAGGTCTTCGATTTCACGTAACATTAGCAGCTTATTCACGTCGGTCATTAGCATGTCCTTTACTGTTATTAATAATAAATCCCCAGCCATGTTAGTGTTTTAGCTAGGGATGGTAATTGGATAAAATTACTGGGCAACTAGGCAGCCATCCACCACGAGTTCGGTGCCAGAGACATAGCTGGACTCGTCCGAAGCTAGAAAAAGAACACAGCTTGCCACTTCTTCAGGCGTGCCCATTCGCGACATTGGTAATGAATCAACGAGAATATCGAAGTGCTCGGGGTTGTCGCGTTTTGCATCTTCTTGGATATTGGTCATTATCATACCGGGGTGTACCGAGTTGCAGCGAATATTGTGGCGTGCGTTTTCGAGGGCAACGGTTTTGCTTAATATTCGAACACCCGCTTTACTTACGCCGTAGGCGCCGGTTCTTGGCATACCAACTAAGCCGGCTACCGACGACATATTCACAATAGAGCCACCACCTGTTTTGCGCATAGCTTTAATTGCCTCTCTGCAGCCAATGAAAACGCTGCTCATATTGATGTCCATTTGGCGATTGTACTCGTCCATGGTCATTTCATCGATGTTCCGGAGAATAGCAATACCAGCGTTGTTTACTAAAATATCGAGCTGGCCATACTTAGACTCCACTGTTGCAATTGTATCGATCCAGCCTTGCTCGGATGTCACATTTTGACTTAAGGCGATGGCGTCGGCACCTAAAGCCTTAACGTCGGCCAGGGTCGTTTCTAAGCCTTTAGCGTCAATGTCGGTGATAACGAGCTTCGCGCCTTCTTTTGCAAAGGCGAGTGCGATAGAGCGACCTAGGCCAGGATTAGATGCTGCGCCGGTGATCAAGGCGACTTTATTGTGTAAGCGAGCCATGTGTATTCCTTGTTAAATTTATAGGTTGGTTTCGATCGTGCTTATCGAGGTCGAAGCGTAAGCGTCCCAGAAATATCAACTCGATTTATTCGCATAATCGTGTATTCTTAATTAAAAACAAGTTTGACTGTTTTATATTGGGCCAAAAAGATTGCATTGGCAACTCTCTGGCGGTGATATTTCTCAGCGTAGCTTCAAGTTCTTTTCTATCTACTATAAAAACGAGGCGTATTGTGGAAAAAAATCAGAAAGTAGTCCTGTCTAGCCGTCCGGAAGGTGAACTAAAAGCCGTTAATTTTCAATTACTTGACTGTGATATTCCATCTTTGAGCGATGGTCAGTTTCTCATTAAAAATCACTATTTGTCGCTCGATGCCGGTTTTCGGCAGTGGATGAACGAGGGCGCCTCAGACAACTATCTTGCGGCAATGCCGCTCAATGAAGCCGTGCAAAGTATTGTGCTTGGCGAGGTCGTTGAATCTCGGCATGCCGATTATGCCGTTGGCGCATTTGTGGTTGGCCGAACCGCATGGGAGCGCTATAGCGTCGCCGATGGCAGTGATTTAATGACGTGCATTGAGCTGGGGAGTGGCGTGAGTGCGGAACACCATCTAAGTGTCCTAGGTCCGTCAGGTATGACCGCTTACTTTGGTCTCACCGATATTGGTAGAGCAAAACGCGGTGATACGGTGCTGGTTAGCGCTGCGGCTGGGGGTGTTGGTAGCTTAGTAGGTCAAATGGCAAAAATACTAGGGTGCCGGACGATAGGCATTAGCAGTTCAGGCGAAAAATGTCAGTGGCTTAAGAGCGAGCTACGTTATGACGATGTTATTAATTACAAATCTGAACCCGGTCTAGCGCAAAGCATTCAGGAGCTAGCGCCTAACGGCGTTGATGTCTACTTCGATAATGTTGGTGGCGAAATGTTAGACACTGTGCTGCCGCATTTGGCACTGAAAGCGCGCGTTATATTGTGCGGTGCTATTTCACAATATGACGCTTCCGGTAAGCATGCGGGGGTTCATAATTTGTGGGAGCTAATTACCAAGCGTGCTCGGGCTGAGGGCTTTATGTTTTCTGATTACGTCGATGATTACGAAGAAGCTAGTGCAGTAATCGGCCAATGGATTGCAGAGGGAAAATTAAACGCCCCGGTGAGTATCACCGACGGTATAGCGACCACGGCCGCAGCATTTTGCGACATGTTGGCAGGGAAAAACTTGGGCAAGAGCATAGTAAGGCTCTTTTGAGCTTTTGCAGGTGACTTTATTGACTTTGAAATTATAAAAACAATTTTGTTGGTTTTTTTTATGATGGGTGATAGTTTATGGATTCTCACGAGATGGCTAATGCCATAGCTGCACGCTGAATGATGGCGGCAGTGGTGAAAACTAATATTAATAATTACTACACCATCAGAGGACTATTTATGTATAAGCGATTTCTGTTGACGCCAATTGCTATGGCTATTGGAAGTACTTTGCTTCTCCCTGGACTAGCGTATGCCCAGGAAAATGCGGCTCGCGGTGGTCTTGAAGAGGTGCTTGTTACTGCACGTAAGCGGGAAGAGACACTGCAAGACGCTCCTGTTGCGGTGAGTGCAATCTCTCAAGAGAGAATAGAAAAATTTGATGTAACAAGTCTTGAACGTATTGCCGCCCTGTCACCCCAGTTTTTTGTTGGTCGCTCATCAAATGGGTCTGGTGCGCAAATGACGTTGCGGGGCATCGGCTCGAGCTCTACTAGTATTGGTATTGAGCAATCGGTCGCTGTTGTTCTCGATGGTGTTTACTACGGTCAAGGTCGGGTCCTTAATGAAGGTATGTTTGACTTAGCGCAAATTGAATTGCTGAAGGGCCCGCAGGCACTGTTTTTTGGCAAAAACGCGACGGCCGGCGTAGTCTCTATTACATCGGCGAAACCAACAGATGAATTTGAAGCTATCGTACGCGGCGGTTATGAAATTGAAGCAGAGCAATATCGCCTAGAGGGGATTGTTTCGGGCCCATTGAGCGAGACCGTAAACGCGCGCTTATCTGTTCGTCATAGTGAAATGAATGGTGGCTATTTCGAGAACAAATCGACAGATCAGCTTTATACTGTTACTGATGTTGCGACAGGTGACGCTACGACCTACACGGCGCCGGCGGATAATCGCGATGCCCCCGGTGAAGTCGAGACACTGGCGCGATTGATGGTGTCGGTAGATCCGAGTGACGAACTTTCCATGCTGTTTACCGCGTCGACAACAAAATCCGAGGTGGACAATTCATCATGGAATTACACTGCATTTGATTGCCCAGGTGGTGTGGGTGGTGTTAACCCTGATTTAAACTGCGGTGATAATTTTGTTATTACGCAAAACCGTATGCCGTCTATTATTGCGAGTAGCCTCCCATATGCGCGTAGCAATGGCGACCTTTTCAATGAGTATGAGTCTTACTCATTAACCGCAAATATAGAGTATAGCTTTGAGCGTTTTACCCTAACGTCGTTAACGAATTTTCAGGACAATCAAAATACCTTTGGCTTGTCTGGCGATTTTCAATCGTTTCCAACGCCAACTTTTGCCACTGAAAGAAATACCTGGGAGGCATTCTCTGAAGAGCTTCGTCTAACATCAGAATTTGATGGTGCACTTAATTTTATGCTGGGTATTTTGTATCAGACTACAGAGCGTAAATTCGATCAATACGTGACTGCCGGCGGATTAATGGACAGTCGCGTACAAGATCCACAGCTTGTTCATGTTGGTAGTCAGAAAAAGAGCTTTACAGATGGCGAGACCATCTCACCCTTCTTTCAAGTTAACTATGAGTTTAGCGACCGCGTTGAGCTAAGCCTGGGTGCGCGGTACAGTGACGAGACCAAAGATTCGGAATTTGTTCACCCCTATGTAAACGAAGGTTTGGGCGGAATCTGGCGTGTGAATGAGGTTGCTCGTGGCAACCAAAGCTTTGAAGAATGGTCTCCAGAGGCCACACTGAGCTGGCGAGTATTAGATGATACGCTGGCGTATTTTTCGTATAAAACAGCTTACAAATCCGGTGGTTTTTCTAATAGCGGCATTTACTCTGCAGACTTTATGGGTGGGTCGGAATCCGATTTCTTGTTTGAGCCGGAAACGGCTGCTGGTTTTGAGATCGGTCTTAAGTCAACGCTTCTCGACAATCAGTTGCGATTGAACGTTGCGGTATATGATTTTGAGTATGATGATCTGCAAGTCGATTTCTTTAATTCACCGACATTCGCATTTATCACGCTGAACGCCGGTACGGCGAAAACACAAGGGCTGGAGCTAGACGCTGAGTTTGCGCCACGCGCTGCACCGGGTTTGTCAATTCGCGGTTCGCTGGCATTCAACAATGCGGAGTACGATAATTTTGTTGCGCCGTGTTGGGCGGGACAAACTACTGCGCAGGGTTGTAATACAACTGTACCCGGCACAAATGGTACACCCGGCCAGGATATTAGCGGCGAATCAACTGCAATGGCGCCAGAGGTGTCTGCGTCTTTTGGCGTTGGCTACAACAAGTATCTGCAGAATGGTTGGGAGTATGGTCTTGCGGTAGACGGTATTTACTCAGATGAGTACAACGCCTCTGGTTTTGCAAATCCGCATGCGATGCGCGACGCCTATACCACACTGAATGCCAGTATCTCTCTGGCGGGTGAAGGGCGAGAGTGGGAGGTACAATTGTTGGGTAAGAATCTTACCGATGAGCATATTGTGTCCGGTGTCGTCGATGGCCCTAGTACACCGGCAGCGGGCGGTGAGTACGCCGACCAAATGGGCTTTACCTCTTTGCCTAGAACCCTTGCAGTTCAGTTAACCTACCGATTTGATTAAATAGTAAACCAAAAATGGTCTGCCTACTTTCTTGTGGCGGGCCATTTATCGCTTTGTGAAAAAAATTATTAGTTGTAAAACTGTAAAAGGATCGGGGAGAAAGTAATGGGTAAATTACAGGGTAAAATTGCATCAATTATCGGCGCCGCCGGTAAAGATAATATGGGTCAGGTAATTGCTCGCCGTTTTGCGGAAGAGGGTGCTACGGTCGTGGTTTCCGGCCGTAATGAAGATAACCTCAAAGTCCTGGCCAAAGAAATAAATGGTGATTGGGTCTATTGCGACTTGTGCGATAAGTCTTCGATCAACGCCATGTTCGATAGCATTGTTGAGCGCCATGGTCGCGTTGATATTGCGCTTAATTGTACTGGCTGGGGTTTGCTAGTGCCCTTTACTGAGAACACCGAAGAAGACCTTGATCGTATTGTTGATCTGCAATTTAAGGGCCCATTTTTGTGGATGCAAAAATTACTACAATTAATGGATGCTACTGGCGGCTCGATCATACAAATTTCTTCGGCGACTGCGACGATCATGCTTGATGATCATGCTGCCTATATGGGCACCAAGGCGGGAATTGACCATGTGGTTCGTTGTGTGGCAAATCAATATGGTGAAAAAGGCATACGCGCGAATAGTATATCGCCAGGCCTGACCGATACCCCGATGACGTCGAGCGCTATGCAGAGCGGCGCGTTAGTTGAAACGTTCAGAAAATGTTATCCGCTTGGTCGTGTTGGGACCAGCGAGGATATTGCTGCAGCGGCAGTATTTTTGGCATCTGACGAGTGCTTCATGACAGGACAAAACCTTCAGGTTAATGGTGGTCTTACCTTACGCAGAAATCCCCTCGGCACAGAAACCTACGATGCGATGATTGCCGCCGGCGAGATATGACTCCTACTTTTTCGCGACGATGAGCGCTGCTGATACAAAAGGCTCCATGTATGAAATTAAATAACAAAGTGATACTGATCACCGGCGCAGCCGGTGAAATCGGCATGGCGACCGTGAAAAGCTTCCTGAATGAAGGCGCCAAGGTCATGATGGCAGACTGGAATATTTCGGTGCTATCGGAATATTCCAAAGACCTCCCTGGCGAACACGATTTTATACAGGCCGATGTGAGTAGCGAAGACGATAATTTGGAAATGGTTAGGGCAACGTTAGCGCGTTTTGGTCGTATTGACGTCTTTGTCGCCAATGCTGGTGTTGAAGGAAAAATTGGCCCTATTGATGAATGCTCCCTCCAGGACTTTCAGCGTGTTATGTCAATCAATGTTAATGGTGTATGGCTGGGTCTTAAGGCTGTCTTGCCCGCAATGAAGGCGCATGGCGGGAGCATTATAATTACTTCTTCTGGCGCTGGAGTGCAGGGTAGCCCGAACATGATGTCGTACAACACCAGCAAACACGCAGCGATCGGTTTAATGCGCTGTGCAGCAAAAGAATTCGCGCCGTTTAATATTCGTGTTAATACAGTTAACCCTGGTCCGCTGGACACCCGAATGATGCGATCGATTGAGGAAGGCTACGCGCCTGGAAATGCTGCATTTTTTAAATCTCAGTTGGAACAAGTGACACCAATGGGGCGCTATGGCAGGGCAGATGAAATTACTGGGATGATGGTATTTCTAGCGAGCGATGACGCTAGCTACTGTACTGGTGGTACCTATATGGTCGACGGCGGTAACTCCTGCTAAAGAGGAAAATCTATGTTCGATTTTAAGAACAAAATAGTATTTATTACCGGTGCGGGCGCAGGCCTCGGTCTCGGTTGCGCTATCGGCTTTGCGAAAGCCGGTGCGAAAATTGCCGTTGCCGATATTTCTGAAAAGGCCGTTGCCGCTGCGATCGCCGAATTGAACGCGCTCGGTGCAGAGACTTTGGCCCTGCAGGGCGATGTTAGCAAGGCCTGCGATGTGCAGGTGATGATCGACAGTATTGTCGCCAAATGGGGTCGAATCGACGTAGCGGTAAATAATGCCGGTATATCCGCGCCCATACTGCCAGTGGCCGAGACTCTTGAAGATGACTATGACCGGGTGATGGGCGTAAATTTAAAAGGCGTGTGGTTGTGTATGCGGGCAGAGCTACAAGTTATGCTTAAGCAAAATAGCGGCTGTATTGTCAATATGGCTTCAGCCTTGTCACAGCGTGTATTTCCGGGCGCGTCGTTTTACGTTAGTAGCAAGTTTGCTGTTGCCGGCTTAACGCGAACAGCGGCGGTAGAGTATGCGAATTCGCCTATTCGTATTAACGCGGTATGCCCTGGCAATGTTGCTACGCCACTGGTTATGAGTACCGTAGACGACCTAGATTCACTCGCCTCACTTCACGCAATGAAGCGCCTTGGTACGCCAGAAGAGGTGGCTAATGCGGTTATGTTTCTGGCCTCTGATCTTTCCTCGTTCAATACAGGAACGCTACTGCCAGTAGATGGCGGTTGGACTGCCCAGTAGAGTGACTTGATCGTTGTATTTCTAGCAACGACAAATTAGCGAAAAGCTGTTTATTTTGTATATGACTTGGGTATACTCATTTCAGCTAAATAAAAAACAAGTTTGTCCGTTTGTTGTTGTGGCGGAGTTTGTCGAATCCTCTGCTTAGCGTAGAGTCGATATGACCAGTGTGCTCGGTTAATACAATACGAGTATGCGTTCGGCGATAAGATTCTCGTCACGTGAGAGCTGCCGTATTGGCGCTACTGCCACGTATTTCTCAATACAGAAGTATGAGTAATACTCTGGGGAGTGAGTTGTTAAGGGACTGAGCGCGGGCCGGAGTCTGAAGGCTTTGCTCTATGCTTATGAGGTTTTATCCGGAACGAAAATTTGATCCGTCCCATAGCTAGCGGAGACTCGCGTGCCATTAATATGGAATTATCGCTTCGCCAATGGGCGATAATTACGAGTAGTGTGTAAGATTTGATCCGAGTGTATGGCCGTGTTGTTCGCATACTAAGGCGAGCGGTTCATAGAAATATAAGAATGAGTGACATTTTGGAATGTTGTTCCAGCTAGGTGTATTGCATTGTGAAAACAGTTGATTGCGGTAAGCAGGTTTCAGTAGATCTTCCTTTGAATGGCCTAAGAATATTAGATGTGGCCAACGGCAGGGAGGGTATGTGCGGTCGACTCTTTGCTGATCTGGGTGCAGAGGTGTGCTTAGTGGAACCGATTAGCGGTGTGGGTGCTCGCCGTAACGCGCCATTGGTGGATGGTTATAGCGTCGATTTTGCTGTTCATCACGCGAATAAAATGAGTGTAGAGCTCGATTTGACTGACCCTCAGGGTCAATCGGATCTGATTGCCATGGCCGCTTCGGTTGATATGCTAATAGCCTCGTTTGAATCGGCAGATACTGTGTGGCCGGCGTTGCGCTCGACATTGCTCGCGCGCTATCCAAAATTGGTGGTGTTATCAGTTTCAGATTTCGGCCTGTATGGCCCGTACAGCCGATTTGTTGCCACCGATATGGTTCAGATTGCGATGGGGGGAATGCTTGCGCGGTCTGGCTTAGCCGGACGTGAGCCGCTAATGCCGCCGGGCGAGTTGGCGGCAGAGACGGCGGCAATTAATGCAGCTTGGTGCGGCATGTTGGGCTTATGGCAGCTTAAGCAAACCGGTTTGGGCGATCATTTGGATTTCTCAATACTTGAGTCAACTGCGCAGATATTAGATCCCGCGTTTGGCGTTACGGGGAGCGCTGCTGCGGGGCGTACACTTTTTGAGATGATACCCCGCGGTCGCCCCAAAAAGACGCAGCTATATCCCATATTTCCCTGTGCTGATGGTCATGTACGAATTTGTATATTAAATCCACGACAGTGGAATGGCATGAGTGCATGGCTGGGTGACAATCACGCATTTAGCGATCCTTCATACGGCAACTTAGGTAAGCGTATATCCGTAATTAAAGATGTAAACGCACTAATAGCGGGCCTATTCGCGGATAAATCAATGGCGGATATTGTTAGCGAAGCGCAGGCGAGAGGTATTCCCGCTGCGTCGGTCGATTCAATAGAGGAGGTATTGAATAATGAGCATTTCAATGCCCGTGGGGTGTTCACGGAGATCACTTTAGGAAATTGTCGGGGACGAGCGCCGGTCGGGTATCTTGAAGTTGATAGTCGGCATGCTGGAATTCGTATACCAGCGCCTGTGTTGGGCGAGCATCAAGATGTCGTCGCGCAGTGGAGTGGGTCACGAGCTGAAAAATTCATTGGCGATCAGGCCCAGGTCCACGAACATGCTGATAAACTGCGCCCGTTCAGTGGCATTAGAGTTTTAGACTTGGGTGTTATCGTTGCTGGCGCGGAAGTGGGTCGTATATTTGCGGACCAAGGCGCAGAAGTAATAAAAGTAGAGAATAAAGATTTCCCCGATGGTCTTCGGCAGTCTATGACCGGCGAGCCAATTACGCAGTCATTTGCCCAAGGGCAGCGCGGTAAGCAATCTCTAGGGATGAATCTACGAAGCGAGGCGGGCATTTCCCTGTTTAAGTCGCTCGTGGCCACGGCCGATGTTGTGATGTCGAATTTTAAACCGGGCACAATGGAGTCCCTTGGCTTGGGTTACGAGGTCTTGAGCGAAATAAATCCAGGAATTGTAATGCTCGACAGCAGTGCATTGGGTAATTCGGGGCCGATGAGTCGCACAATGGGTTATGGGCCGTTGGTTCGCTGTACCTCAGGTTTAACCGCACTGTGGTCGTATAGTGACGAAGCCGGCAGTTACAGTGACGGTGCGACAATTTTTCCTGACCACTTTGCAGCCCGCGTAGCCGCGTTTGGTGTTGCTGCCAAGTTACTTCAGCGTGAACGAAGCGGGCGCGGTGGAACCGTTAGTGTCTCGCAAGCGGAGAGTATTCTGGCAGCGATGTCGGGCCTTTTTCTGCGTGAATCTATTGAGCCAGGCACGGCTAAGCCGATGGGGAATCGCAAAGAGTTTTACGCCCCGTCCGGTGTTTATCCCTGCAAGGGTGACGATGAATGGTGTGTTATCGATGTTCGCAGTGACGCGCAGTGGCTTAGCATGTGTGACGCCCTTGGCTTGTCAGCACTAAAAAATAGAGGTGAACTGCAGAGTAACGATGAACGCCTTAGACATCGGGATGAGATCGATAAGGCGATACGCAATTGGACCGCGGCGCATAGCCCACTAGAAGTGCTAAGTATTTTGCAATCCCACGGTGTTGCAGCGGGTAATGTACAGCGTCTAAATGAATACAAAGAAAACCCCCATTTCCTCGCACGGGATTTCTTTCGTGAACTTATACAGCCCGGATTAACTGAGCCGCTCACTACCGAGAATGGCCCGGTAAAAGCCGCGAATCTGCCCGACCCGGACATTCGGCCGGCACCATTCTTAGCGCAGCATACACGCCAAGTTATGAAGCGCGTACTTGACCTTAGCGACGAAGAAATAGACAGCTATGTGGCGTCTGGTGACCTGATGGAGCTTGATACTCCACTGCCTAGTTAAGGCTACTTAAATAGACAACCGCCGTCGTTTATTGCGGCTAGGAACTAGGAAATATGACTGACCAAGTAGTAAAAATTGAAAAGCTTGACGGCGGTGTTTTACTTGTAACACTTGACCGCGAGCATGCAGGGAATAGTGTTAACGGTGATGTGACATCTCAGCTTTATGACGCCGTGCGAATCTCAGAATCTGATCCCAGTATTCGAGTTGTTATTCTCACTGGCGCAGGTAGTAAGTTCTTCTGTGCCGGGGCGGATCTAAAAGCTGTTGCCAGCGGCGACAGTAAGACGCTAGTACATCCCGAGGCAGGCTTTGCGGGATTTGTCTTGGCAAAAACAACGAAGCCGTGGATCGCCGCAATCAATGGCATTGCCGTTGGCGGCGGCCTTGAGCTGGCACTGACGTGCGATATGATTTTTGCTGCTGAAAATGCAAAATTCGGTCTGCCAGAAGTCAAGGTTGGAATTATTGCTGGTGCGGGCGGAATGTACCGGTTACCCAAGGCAATTCCTAAAGCGATTGCAATTGAAATGGTGGCAACCGGAAATGCAATAAGTGCATCGCGTGCATTTGATATTGGCCTGGTAAATCGGCTAGTGAAACCGGGCGAGCTCATGGCTGATACGTTGATATGCGCCCAGCAAATTGCTGGAAATGCACCGATAGCGGTTCAGCAATCACTTGCCATTGCTCGGGTGGCTGGCTCGCAAACAGAAGAATCGTTGCACGCACTTAGCGAAGCTGCGATTGAAGTCATAATGCAGTCGGACGACGCCAAAGAGGGGCCGCGGGCTTTTGCAGAGAAGCGTAAGCCGCAATGGCAGGGGAAATAACGATGAATGATAATCGGATTGTCGTTGTTGGCGTGGGCCAGTGTGTACAGCGTGAGTTTACTGCAGAGAAATTAGCCTCGGTTATCGATTTGGCGGTAAACGCAAGCAGCGCTGCTATTACTGACGCCAATGTAGGTGTGGCGGCAGAGAATTGGATAGATAGTCTCGCCTGGATAAGAACCTTTGCAGACTCAGTACCCCAATTTAAAACGGAGTTCGGATCGGCGATTAATCCGCCACGAGCACTTGCCAAGAAACTAGGGCTAAAGCCCCGTGTTGCGATTCACAGCCAAGTGGGCGGCAACTCACCGCAGGGCATTATCAATGAACTTTCGCATCGGCTTGCTGACGGCGAAATTAAAGCGTCGTTGGTGGTCGGTGGTGAGGCGATAGGAAATGAGATATTTGCTATAAAGAATGGACTAAAGCCTGACTGGAGTGATTCTACAGATGGGAATTGCGAAAGCAAAGGCTTGGGTTTAGAGGGTATTTTCCATCAAACCGAGCTGGCGCACGGTTTGATGGGCTCGGCGCCGTTCTCCTATTCTTTGGTTGAATCCGCGCTGGCAAATCATCTGTCGCAAACGCCGAGTCAGCATGCGCAACACATGGCAAATCTGATGGCGCCACTGGTAGGCGTCGCAAGAACTAACCCCTTTGCGATGTTTAGCGACTTACCTTCGTCCGCCGATCTGGCTAAGCGAGATAGTTTGCTAACAAGCAGTTACCACAAATGGCTGTGTGCGAGGGAGAAGGTAAACCAATCTGCTGCGGTAGTTTTAACCACTGAGAAATACGCTAAGGAACTAGGCATTCCAGCTGAGCAGTGTGTTTATCTTCACCGCGCGATTGATGTCGCGGATCTGCCGCTTATTCAACGAGAAACATTCCATCACTCCGCTGCCCTGCAGCTTGCATCTGATTTGTTGTTTGACGGTTGGGACTCAGCAAAGCGAATTGCGCACCTCGATATATACAGCTGTTTCCCCTGCGCGCTCGAACTCGCGGCCAATGCGTTGAAAGCTCATGTGGAGAGCGGGGCGCCGTTAAGCCTCACCGGCGGGCTTCCCTACTTTGGCGGTCCTGGGAATAATTATAGCTTGCACGGCATTGCAGAGTTGGTATCAGCTTTGCGTAAAGATCGGTCGAGCTATGGGTTGATCTCGGCAAACGGTGGAGTGCTTAGTAAACAATCGATGGCCATATATTCTGGCGAACCGCCGGAAGAAGGTTGGTTGGAATCTGCTTATCGCGGCAGCCACAAAATAGCGCCAGCCGGTATCGAAATTGTTGAAAATTTTGAAGGAAGCGTCGTTCTAGAGACGTATGCTTATAGTTATAAAAAAGGTAAAACGTTATTCGCTGCTGTTATCGGGCGCGATAGTAATGATGCGAGGCGGCGTTGCCTTGCCGTTATTGATGACTCGGACCCTGATAGCCTCCGGTACTTTGATGGCAGGGACATTATCGGCGAGTTTGCTATGGTCAAATCCATCGACGGCAAAAATAAACTGACGCCAATGCAGTAATATTGTTTGCAAGCAATATTGCTGCTGCTTTCCCAATCAATTGCAGCGCAAACTAATTGGTAATGATGACTCGTATTATGGGTGAATGGCGTTCTCTCGTGGAATTATCCTAGCGGGGCAGTTTCTGCTATTCCTGTCACTTTAAGACGGCTGCTGTTTTTTTTGCCCGCACTACTATTTTAGTTAGCCATTTCCTTAATAATGTGTATATAATTCTTAAAAACAATCTCGTCTGTTTTTTTGAAAAGTAAAGATAACGCAATAATGATAAAAGATTAGACTAAACCGGAGTCGTTCAATGAAAAAGTATAAAGGTTCATCTGCATCGAAGATGCAGGGTGTCGTGCTAGCGAGCGCATTTGTAATACCTACTTATGGCTACAGCGCGCCGGTACTTGAAGAAGTGATCGTTACCGCTCAAAAACGTGCCGAAAGTCTGCAAGACGTGCCGATATCAGTTGCTGCGGTAGGCGGGGAAAAAATTGAAGATAACTTTATTACCTCACTAGATCAAATTTCTGAATACTTACCCAATGTAACAATCGCAGATTCAACATCGGCGGAACAAATTTTCATTCGCGGTATCGGTTCGGGAGCCAACGAAGGTTTTGAACAATCCGTTGGTACCTATGTCGACGGAATTTATTATGGCCGTGGCCGCAGTGCCAAAACGGGCTTTCTGGATATGGCCCGAGTTGAAGTGCTAAAAGGCCCGCAAGGTGTTTTGTTCGGCAAGAACACAATTGCCGGTGCAATCAATATCAGTACCCGAAATCCAAGTGACGAGTTTGAAGCGGCAGTTAATGTTGGTTATGAAATTGAACATAAAGAGAAAACAATTGGTGGAGTAATTTCGGGGCCGTTAACTGATACGTTGAAAGCGCGCTTGGCCGTGCGCAGCTCAGAGCATGATGGATGGATGGAAAATACCTATCTAAACGAAAGCACAGGCGAAAGCGAGGAAATCGCAGCGCGCTTAACGACCGTATGGGACGCGAGCGAAAATTTGGAGTTAGTTACCAAGATTCAGTACACGGATTTAGAATTAGGTGACAGAGCAGCTCAGCTAACTAAGTGTAGCGCAGCAATGCAAGCCGCCGTTGCGGGGATTGATAATTGTCAATTTGATGACGAAACTACTATGGCGCTTACCAGCCCTAGTGGAGAAAATCACGGTTACGAAAACTATGACTCTCTGAGTGTTGGGGTTACTGCTAACTGGGATCTTGGCGAATACACTCTGACATCGGTAACAGGGTATACCGAGCTAAGTTCAGAACAAGCACTTGAGTTGGACTTTACTCACCAAGACAATTTGTCTGCGGATCCGCGCAATGAGGAATTTGAATCCTATAGTCAAGAACTGCGTATTACTTCCCCTCTTGGCGAAACCTTTGAGTACATAAGTGGTTTGTACTATGAACAATCGGATCTATATCGGACAAATGCATTTAACTTATCAAATTCGCTTACTCGCATAGGCGATAACTGGCAGGAAGGTGTGTCCGCCGCGATATTTGGTAGTGTCGATTGGAATATCAATGAGAGCGTTACCTTAACATTGGGTGGACGTTATACAGAAGATAAGAAAGATCTTCACAAAGTGATGTTCTTTGCAAACTCGAAAACAAGAACACCCTCCGGTGCAACAACGGTTCCTGGCTTAGGCACAGCGCATGATGTAAACCATAGTCGAACCGATAAAGAGTTTTCACCGACCATTACTGTTGAGTGGAATCCCTCAGACGACCATATGTATTACTTTAATTACTCTGAGGGCTTTAAGGCCGGTGGCTATGACTTGGCAAGCGCCAGCGGCGACGAAGACGAAATTGAGTTCGATCCTGAGACGGCTAAGTCATTTGAGGTGGGAACCAAAGCAACTTTGTTAGATGGTGCAATGGAGCTGAATGTCGCGATATTCCACAGTACTTTCTCTGACCTACAAGTATCTACCTTTGATGGTAATTACGCGTTGCTTGTAGGCAACGCGGCAGAAGCGGTTGCAGACGGTGTTGAGCTCGATTTCCGTTTGGCGGTTACTGATTCGCTTACACTAACGGGTGCGTTTGCCTACCTAAAAGCGGAGTATGACAGCTACGAAGCTGCGCAGTGTACCGCCGATCAAACGGCGGCTACTCCCGCAGGAACAACTTGTACGCAAGACTTAAGTGGCGAAATGCTGACATTTGCCCCAGAGCAGTCTGCTAATCTTGGCTTGGTTTACACCAGAGACTTGAGTGATAGCTTGAAAATGCGATTCTCGACGGATGTTAACTATACATCTGAGTACTGGGTGGCTGGCGATGCCGACCCAAATGTTCTGGAAGACGGCTATACTAAAGTGAATAGTTTAATCGCACTTGCGCCGATGGACGAGCAGTGGGAAGTGAGTATTGTTGCTAAAAACCTAACCGACGAGAAAACCTCTCATTGGGGGAATGACGTGCCGGCTAGTGCGGGTAGCTATTACAAATACTTAGATCGCACGCGTAATATAACATTTGCTGCTAAGTACAACTTCTAAGTCTAGATGCCGCCGTCCCCGCAAGTCATTGTAGGACCGGCGGCATCATTATATGCTTTGCGTATAAACTCCGTTCCCAGTGATAATCTGCAATATTACCCCCTCTGAAACGACACAATTTGTAGTCGATATCTTTAGCTTATAATCTGAATAGAGCACAAGTGAGAATAGCCATGAGAAAAGTACTTGTTTATGGAGCAACAGGCGATCAAGGGCACCCTTTAATGAGACGCCTTATCGACGCTGGGCTTGAAGTGAGGATAGCAACGAGAAATCCACAATCTTTCTCTGGTGGTGAATTTTCAGAAGTCGAAGCGGTATACGCAGACTTTAATGATCAGACATCATTGATCGCCGCAAGCAAAGGGGTCGATGGCATCGCAATGAATCTGCCCTTTGTTTTTGACGTAGATTATGCGCGCCATATGGCAAACGCGATTTTGACCGCCGCCGTCCAAGAAAATGTCAAAAAAGTTGTATTTAATACTAGCTGCGTTGTAATGGATCACGATTTAGACTTAAGTGCACACGATGGCCGTCGTGCCATTGAGGCTGAGATAGAAAAAAGTGGCCTATCGTATGCGGTTATTCGATCAACTGTTTTTATGGATAATATGAGTCGGGCCTGGGTTAAGCCCTCTATCGTCACGAAAGATGTGTTTGCTTACCCCGCATCTGAAACATTAAAGGTGTCTTGGGTTTGTTTGGACGATGTTGCAAAATGCATGGTCGCCGCGCTAAGCGATCCTGCGATAAAGGCAGAAAAAATTCTGGTTGGCGGACCTGAGGCGCTAACTGGGTTTGAAGTGGCTGCTATGCTCAGCAAGGAGTTGGGCCGAGAAATCACGTTTAAAAGTTTGGAACCAATTAATTTTGCTAAAAGTATGAGTAAGTTGGTAACAGGTTCTGAGGTCATTCAGCCCGGGAGTGTGTATTTGGGCATGTCGAAGTTTTATGCGTGGTACAACGCTTGTGAAACATCACCGTTGATTGCTGACGCGAGCATTGTGCAGGAAAAACTTGGGGTTAAATTAACGCCATTCTCTGAGTGGCTTAAGCGCATCGATTGGTCCGTTGTGTAGCGTTAGAATACGCCAGTAACATAAACTTCGATATTAAAAAGCCGCGATATAAAGTTGCGGCTTTTTTGTTAGATATATCTTCAAGTCTTATTCAGTTTTAGTCTTGCCGTCACCAATGCGGCGAATAGAAATAGCCCGATAAAGGTGTAGAAAGCAATATCGTAGCTGCTGAGGTGATCGTACACAGAGGCGCTAAAATAAATAAGGCCGAGCGTAAATGGCAGCATTCCGGGGAGTGTATAGCCAAACACTTTGCCAAAGGAGGTGTTACCAAATGCCTTGGCAACCAGTACACCTTGGAATGACGGTATAGATGCCATGCCTAGGCCATAAACGACCGACGCAAAGGTAAACTGCCAATAGCTTGCACTGATCAGAAACTGCCAGATCCCGCCAGCCTGAATCGCTAGGGCAAATAGAATTGCAATTCGGGCGTCGAAGCGGTCGATGAGCCAGCCCCAGAATACCTTACCAAATAGCGCTGATATGCCGATTGTAGAGAAGAGTGTGGCGGCCTGCAGATCGGAAAAGCCAATGTCGCTAAGATAGGGTACTACGTGCGTTACCATGGCAGTTAGCACACCGGAAGGTATGCCCATGACGATAATGATTTTCCAAAAGTTGGCTGATAGAAGAATGTCCCGGCTACTATAATTAATCCCTAAGGGTTCGGTATCCGCTGCCGTCGTGTTGGCACTTTGTTGATTAAAATCTTTTATGAGACCTTTATCTTCTGGCCGAGTAAATACGAGGTAAGCGACTAAGGGGACGACAATCAAAAATATGGCTAGCCCAAAAATACCGTAGCTCGTTCGCCAACCAAAACTCGCGATCAATCCGGCGCTTAGAATTGGCATTAGCATCGCTGCGAATGACAAGCCAATTGCAGATGCGCCCAGAGCGAGCCCGCGATACCTATAAAACCAGTTCGTTAGTAATTTATTGGTGGCGAGTGCGCCGACACCTTGAATCGAGATGCCAATGAATAAACTGACAATGATATAGAGCTGAAGGTGTGATTGGATCTGCGAGAGTAAGATTAAACCCACGCTCATTACGGATGTGGCGGTCATAATAATGCGCCGTATTGGGTATTTATCTAGTAGTCCGCCAATAAAGGGAGCCGAGAAAGACATGGAAAAAAGGAAAATCATAAGCGGCAGCGATGCTTGGGTTCTAGAGCTTCCTAGTTCTTCAGCAAGCGGCTTTAGAAATACACCGTATGAATAGAAAAAGCTCATGCTTGCGAAATTCAGCAATATGGTAATGCCGATGATGACCGCACCGTAGTTTATACTGAGCTTGTTTTGTGTCGCTGTACTGATTTTACTCTGCATACTCTGTGCCTTTATGTGTTGGATTTGATATTAGCTAACTGAAATGGCATTTATCAGCTAGGGCATTTTTTGGGTGCTAAACTATTTATACTTTTGTCACCGGCAGCCGATCTAATCAGTGTGACGACATCGATGTATGCTTCAGTATTAATGACATAACAGCCTCGTTATCGTTATAAGACTGGCGTCATTTTAGATTCGGTGAGCGAGCTTCGGTTAATGGTGTTGGATATTAGAGCACCTGACGAAGAAACAATCAAACCTGTTTGTTATTTGTTTTGGCTATGTTAGCATAATCACCAATACCGCATTAATAAATCTAATCAAAACGTAGTGATCGCAGCATAGATTTGCGAGCCGTGGGAAATATATGAGCCAATCACATAGTAAGTACCCTAATTTGTTCTCGCCGCTGGACCTCGGTTTTACCCAGTTAAAAAACCGCGCAATTATGGGGTCTATGCACACCCATCTAGAGAATATGGCCGATGGCCCTGAGCGCATGGCGGCTTTTTACGCCGAGCGAGCAGCCGCGGGTGTCGGTATGATTATTACCGGCGGGCATTCGCCAGACGAGCTCGGCACGATGTGGCTAGGTGAGTCAAAACTCACTAATAGTGAGGAGGTTGAGCGACATCGTATAGTAACGAACGCGGTACATGCGGCCGCGCCAGATTGCAAAATGTGTCTTCAAATCCTTCATTCAGGCGCATTTGGTTGGCACGATCAAGTCGTTGCTCCCTCTGCTATTCAGTCCCGCGTTAATCCCCGTGTGCCTCGTGAAATAAGCGAGCAAGAGATATTAGACGCCATCGCGAGTTTTGCTCGTTGCGCAAAGCTCGCCAAGGAAGCTGGATATGACGGCGTTGAGATCATTGGTTCAGCCGGTTACCTTATTAGTGCGTTTTTGTTGCAGCGTACAAATAAGCGAGAAGATCAATGGGGCGGTAGCTACAGCAATAGAATGCGCTTCGCTGTTGAAACCGTCAGACAAGTGCGTGAAGCGGTAGGCGACGACTTTATCGTTATATACCGTATTGCCGGTATGGAATTACTTGAGAATGGCTCATCTTGGGACGAAGTAGTGCAGCTCGCGCAGGGCGTTGAACAAGCGGGCGCCAATATACTGAGCACGCATTTCTCGTGGCATGAGGCAAAAATTCCTACTATTGCGAATATGGTGCCGCGCGCTGCTTATACTCAGGTAACCGGTCGGATTAAAGCGAAGCTGAATATACCGACTATTACTAGCAATCGAATCAATATGCCGGACGTTGCCGAGAATGTCCTGGTGCAGGGGCATGCTGACTTGGTGTCCATGGCTCGACCAATGCTGGCGGATCCAGATTTTATCCTAAAGGCTAAAGATGGTCGTGAAGATGAAATAAATACCTGTATTGCCTGTAATCAAGCGTGCTTAGATCATGGCTTCGAAGACAAAGTGGTCTCTTGTTTGGTAAACCCACGTGCGTGTCATGAAACACTGCTTAATTATCTACCCACCCCTGCGCCGAAACGAATCGCGGTAGTGGGCGCTGGGCCGGCAGGAATGTCGTTTTCAACGATTGCGGCGAGTCGTGGACATCACGTTGTTTTGTTTGATGACAATGAGGCGATTGGCGGGCAAATGAATCTTGCACGGCAAATTCCTGGCAAACATGAGTTCAATGAAACCTTGCGCTACTACCGCCGGCAAGTGGAGTTGAATGGTGTAGAGACGCGCCTTGGCAAGCGTGTAAGTGCAGCGGAATTATTACATGAGGGGTTTGACGAGGTCGTTCTTGCAACCGGCATTGTGCCGAGGCATATCGATGTTGATGGTATTGATCATCCCAAAGTCATGGGCTATATCGACGTGATTAAAGGTAATAAGGTTCCCGGTAAAAACGTTGCCATTATTGGCGGTGGCGGTATTGGCTTTGATGTTGCGGAACTCATTACCCACGTCGGCGAACATCCGTCGTTGAATATTAAGAAGTTTGCAGAAACATGGGGGATTGATTTCGAGAATCATCCTCGTGGCGGTGTAACGGGTGTGGTGCCGGTTGCGGAGCCTTCGGCCCGTAGTGTGACTATTTTACAGCGCAAAAGTACACCGGTTGGCAGCACGCTAGGAAAAACAACTGGCTGGACTCACAGAATTGAGTTGCGCCGTAAAAATGTTGAAATGATCAACTCGGTAAGTTACCACAAAGTAGACGACCTCGGTTTGCATGTTAGTGTTTCTGGTGTGGCCCGTGTTCTGCCTGTTGACAACGTTATTATTTGTGCTGGGCAGGAGCCTCTTCGTGAACTCTACGATGAGCTGTGCGAAGCCGGGTGCAAGGTGCAGCTAGTTGGCGGCGCCTACGAAGCCTCCGAGTTAGATGCAAAGCGTGTTATTAAGCAGGCGTCGGAACTAGCTGCAGCAATCTAGCATACTGTTTCGATAATTTCAGGCCTCGGCATCTTGATACTCGTCTATAGCAAATCTATACACAAGACTCTCCCTTGGGTGGTTTAGCCGCCCTTTTTTTCCAAAAGTTTGGTGTCCCCTAATGATCAACAGTCAGTGGATTTTACAGAGTAGGCCGGAAGGTGAAGTTGAGCAGGAAAATTTTCGTCTTTGCGATAAGCCTATTCGGCCTATCACAGAAGGAGAGTTTTTGGTCGAGGTGAGGTATCTCTCTGTAGATCCGTCGCAGCGCGGTTGGTTGAATGATGTTCGCAGTTATGTGCCGGCAGTTGCGATAGGTGAAGTGATGCGCGCGACCGGCGTTGGTTATGTGCTCGAATCAAAACATCCCGATTTTACCGAGGGCGATGTGGTTGAAGGCGGGCTAGGTTGGCAGACCTATGCGATTTGTAATGGCAATGAAGTGTTTCCCATTCGTAAAGTAGAGTCCTCTTACCCCCTATCGTATTCCCTGCATGTATTAGGTCTCACGGGCTTGACTGCCTATTTTGGCATATTACGTGTAGCGCGGATCAAAAAAGGCGATGTGGTTGTGATTTCTGGCGCTGGCGGCGCTACAGGATCAGTCGCTGGGCAGCTTGCAAAAAATTGTGGTGCGACGGTGATAGGTATCACGGGCGGTAGGGAAAAGTGTCACTGGTTGACAGAAGAGCTGGGATTTGCCGCGGCAATAGATTACAAAAATGAATCTGTGGCCGAGCGCTTAGTGAGTCTATGCAAGAACGGCATAGACGTGTTTTTTGATAACGTCGGCGGCCAAATTCTCGATGATGTGTTGCTTAATCTAAAGGTGGGTGGCCGAATTGCATTGTGTGGTGGGATCTCAAGCGGCTATGGCACAGCAGACTTACCGCCGGGCCCGAAAAATTATATGCAACTGGTTATCCGAAGGGCTGTAATGCAGGGCTTTCTGGTGTTGGATTATATCGATGAATTTCCAACCGCGCTCGCTGAAATTTCCGCGTGGATCGATAGTGGTGAGCTCAAAGTGAAGGAATCATACGCGGAGGGCATTGAGTCTTGCCCACGGGCTCTAAAGGGGCTGTTCCGCGGTGAAAATATTGGAAAGCAGTTAGTTAGAATTAAAACTTCATAACGATGGTAGATCTCCCTATGGCAGTTGAGCAACGCAAGTCACTTGTTAGAGAGTTTAGGAGTCTAGCGGATCGCGCCTTAGAACGGGCGGCTAAGCGCGGCGACGAGACCGCGATTTATCTGGAGCACGATAGCGCCATAAGCTATGGGGCAATCTTCACCGAGGCGATGGCACTGGCATCCGGATTGAATCGCTTAGGATTGGTGAAGGGGGATGTCCTTAGTTTTCAGCTGCCTAATTGGCGTGAAACTGTCGCGATAGACATAGCTTGTTGCTGGCTGGGTTTGGTGCTCAACCCTATTGTGCCTATCTATCGCGATAACGAAGTGCGGCATATTCTGGCTGATTGCCGGGCAAAAGCGATATTCATTCCAGATAGCTACCGAAATTTTAATTACGCTGAAATGATCGCGGAATTAAAGAGTGAACTGCCGCTGTTGGAGCAGGTTATTATTGTTCGCGGTGACGCTACGCGAGCGGCAGAGTGCAGCTATGCTTCGCTGGTGAATGAGACTGGCGCTTACCCTGCGCAAGCTGCTATTGCACCAGACGACACCAAGATTATTATGTATACCTCAGGGACCACCGGCAAGGCAAAAGCCGTCTATCACAGTCATAGCTCCCTGGCCCACGCCATATTTAATGGGGTCGATGGCTGGGGGTTGGCAGAGGGCGACATCATGTTGATGCCGTCACCGGTAACGCATATAACCGGCTATGCAAACGGTATTGAGTTACCTTTCTTTAGCGAGGCAAAGGCGGCGTTTATGGAGCGTTGGAATGTTGACGCCGCCGTGGCCTATATCGAGCGCATAAAAGCGACATTCTGCGTGAGCGCCACACCATTCTTGCAAGAATTAGTGGAGAAGGCTAAATCTAGCGGTTGTCGCCTGTATAGCCTGCGCGCGTTCGCCTGTGGTGGCGCCGCAGTTCCCCCTAGTTTGATCACCACAACACGTGATGTGCTCGAAAACTGCCGAGCATTTAGGGTTTACGGGTGCACAGAGGCGCCACTGATCTCTGTGGGCTTTATTGGCGAAGATGAACTCCTGCTTGCGGCAAATACCGATGGCCGTGTTTTCAATTGGGATGTGAAAATAATTGACGACAACAACGACGAGCTTGGGCTGGGTTGTGATGGCGAAGTTATTGTAAAAGGTCCCGCGATGATGGCCGGCTACGGCGAAGAGAGTCAGACTGCGCAATCAGTAGATTCACATGGCTATTTTCACACCGGTGATATTGGTCACCTAACGCCGGAAGGCGCGATTGTTATTACTGATCGTAAAAAAGACATTATTATTCGTGGCGGTGAGAATTTATCCGCGAGAGAAATTGAGGATGTGCTGTATAAGCACCCTCTGGTTTTAGAGGCCGCAGTTGTGGCAATGCCCCATGCGAGATTGGGTGAGGGGGTTTGCGCGCTATTGGTCACCCGCGATGGGACCAAGCCATCGCTTGCTGAGTTAATTCCCTTTTTTCAACAAGTAAAGCTTGCTAAACAAAAGTGGCCGGAGCGGGTCGAATACCGAACGGAAATGCCAAAAACCCCATCGGGAAAGATTAAAAAAGACATACTACGAAAAGAAGTAGTTCAGAATCTTTCATCGACTACGGCGTAGTGCGCTCGCTGTTTTTGGGGTGGGTGCTGTGTCAAGAATTACCGCCCTGATGTAAGGGTTTTGTTTCTGTTAAAAGTGAATCTTACGACTGAAACGCCCTAGACGTCCTGTTCAGCAATATAAAAGCCTGTTTATTATATTGTAGATCAGCTCGATGGACTGCCTTTACGTAAAGTCATTGAGCTGGAGCTGATTCCGCGGCGCGGCAGCTGTCCCTTGACGCACTGAAATTTATTCCCTGAGACTTGTCGCCCTCCTGGGCGAAATGGTTTTCAAATAGATGTTGGCCATTAGCCTGCTATGGCCTCACTTCCAGAAAATTCCCAGTAATACTATTACTTGCTTAGTCTGCACTTATTATCGCTAAAAATCGCAAGCAATCATAAAAACTTATCATCGCAGATTGCATTGCTGAAGCGTAATGCCTACAATAAAAAACAACACAGATTGTTTTATAAGATCTGGCCTGACTTTTACAGGCAGCAAATGTAAGAGCGTCGAGCAACAAACTATGAATGATAAGAATTTTAGAAAAGAGGTCCGCGCGTTCATACAGGATGAATTGACTCCTGAGCTTCGCCGCGCGGGTGAACTCATGACCAGTGTTTTTGCAGATTTTGATGCGACGATGGCTTGGCATAAAAAATTGTATAAGCGAGGCTGGGTCGCGCCTGATTGGCCAGAGGCCTATGGCGGTACTGGTTGGACATTGAATCAGCGCTATATTTTTCAGGAAGAATGCAAATTATCAAACGCACCGGCGTTATTGCCGATGGGACTACAGATGCTTGGTCCAATGTTGATCCATTACGGCAGCGATGAACAAAAAGCGCATTACTTGCCCCGCTTGCTGTCTGGCGACGATGTGTGGTGCCAGGGTTACTCCGAACCCGGCGCAGGCTCGGATTTAGCCTCTTTAAGCACGTCGGCGGTCCGTGACGGCGAAGACTATATTATTAACGGTTCAAAAATTTGGACGAGTTACGCTCAGCACGCCAACAAGATTTTCTGTTTAGTACGTACATCAAAGGAAGGTGCTCCCCAAGCTGGTATCAGTTTTATTTTAGTCGACATGGATTCGCCAGGTATCAGTGTGGACCCGATTGTTGGCTTAGACGGTCTTGTTGAGCAATGTCAGGTTTTTTTTGATGGTGTTCGCGTTCCTGCGGCAAATTTGGTTGGTGACGAAAATCAAGGTTGGGAGGTCGCCAAATACCTCTTGGAATTTGAGCGTGGTGGTCATAACTTCACAATTGATCATAAAAAACAGATGGCCAAAATTCGCAAGCAGGCGTCGGAAGAATACGACGCAGAAGGGCGATTGTGGCGCGATAACCCTGTACTCCAAATCCGTCTCGCCGAAGTGGCGGTTGACGCCCTAGCGCTTGAGTACACTGAGTTGAGAATTAAAGGTGCATTGAACGCTGGGGGAAATCCTGGCGCCTTGTCTTCTCTCTGTAAGGTCGTAGGCACTGAAACCGGTCAGCGTTTTAATGAAATTAGTATGGATATTTTGGGCGCCCAGGCGCTGCCATTTCAATTGGATGCCCTCGAGCCCGGTTTTAGTGGCGAGTTAATTGCCGCCGACTACGCACTGACGTGCATGCCTGAGTACATTAATAATCGCGCAGCAACCATATACGGCGGTTCGGCTGAAATTCAACGCGATATTATCGCCAAGCGCGTACTGGGACTCTGAGGAAACGATTGCTATGTACATTGAATTTTCAGAAGAACAGCGGATGTTTCAAGAAAGCGCTGAAAAATACTTAACTGAAAGCTATGAATTTGATGCGCGCCAAAAAATTGTAAAGTCAGACCAGTATTTCGGCGCTGAACAGTGGCAAACCTTTGCGAACTTGGGCTGGCTGGCTATGAGCTTTGCCGAAGACGTGGGCGGCTTCGGAGGCGGTGCATTAGAGACCATGCTTCTTAGTGAGCAGCTGGGTGCAAACCTCGTGGTAGAGCCGTACTTGGAAACGGTAGTGCTCGGAGGCCAACTCATTGCCGCTGGCGGCAGCCTCGATATTAAGTCGCGTTACCTCGATGCCATCATCAGTGGTCAATGCCAAGTGGCTTTGGCGTGGTCCGAGGCCAAACATCACCAGGCGATGACTGACGTGGCGATGGCTGCAAGTGTGTCAGGGAACAGTATTTCGTTTAGTGGCCGTAAGACCGTCGTGTTGAATGGCGCTGCCGCTGATCTTGTGTTGGTTCTGGTGCGAACGAGCGGCGAGCCGGGCCAGGCAGAAGGGTTGAGCTTAGTCCTAGTAGACACAGACAATGAGGGTTGCCACCGTCGCAGCTATAAAACCTATGACGGCCGCAATGCCGCTGAGTACAGTTTTTCCGACGTACGGGTTCCGCTTGCGAATGTGTTGGGAGTACGAGGAAAGGCAATGGCTTTACTTGCCCCAATAGTAAGCCTCGGTATTTTATCGCTGTGCTCCGAGGCGGTTGGCGCAATGACTGCGCTATTAAACGCAACTGTAGATTACACAAAACAACGCAAGCAATTTGGTCAACCAATATCCCAATTTCAAGTGCTTAGGCACCGCATGGCAGACATGTTTATCAATGTGGAGCTTAGTCGATCACTCATGCTTGCCACCGCGTGGAAGCTTGATCATGACGACGCGGACGCCGAGCTATGTCTGGCGGCGCTAAAAGCGAAGGTTGCCAGTGCCGGGAAGTTTATTGCGCACAACGCGATTCAGTTACACGGCGGTATCGGTACAACCGACGAGCTAAAAATAGGCCATTACTTCAAGCGTATAGCAGCAATAAATAGCCAGTTTGGAAGCCGCGATTTCCATCTGGCGCGATTTGCCCATCTATCTCAACAATAAATATCAGAAGGAGTTCGTTATGGATCTTAAGTTAAAGGGTAAGGCAATTTTGATTACGGGTGCCTCTAAAGGTATTGGTTTGGCGCTTGCTAAATATCTTGCCGCCGAAGGCGCAAATATCAGTGTATGCGCGAGGAATGCAGAGGAAGTTGCGGCCGCTGTTGAGGCCGTAAAAGCCTTTGGTGTTAAGGCCTATGGCGCGGCCGTTGATGTTAAAGATGCGGCGTCGTTAACAGCATGGGTAGACAACTCAGCAAAAGTGCTGGGTGGTGTCGACGGTTTTGTTTCAAACGTGAGTGCCGGTGGTAGTGCAGCTGATGAGGCTGGTTGGGCGGCAAACTTTGAAACGGATGTGCTTTCAGCGTGGAGTACGGTTCAAGCTGTGCAACCGCATTTAGAAAAATCAACGTCGCCCTCTATTGTAAATATTTCGTCAACAGCGGCCTTAGAAGCCTTCGCTGGGGCGGTTCCATTCAGTACCTTTAAAGCGGCGATGCTCAATTATTTTGGCAATTTGTCAAATGTGCTGGCGCCACAGGGTATTCGTGTTAACAGCGTATGCCCAGGGCCGGTTTTCATCAAAGACGGTGCATGGGATCAGATTAAAACCAATATGCCTGAAGTGTATGAATCTACCGTTGCGGCAATCCCTATGGGGCGCATGGCAACAGCAGAAGAGGTATGTGTTCACGTGGCGCTGTTACTAAGCCCAATATCCAGTTTCACCACGGGCACGAACATTGTGGTTGATGGGGGATTCACCAAGCGCATCCAATATTAATGTGCCGATCTAAGGTTGTATTATGAAAAATATTCTAGATTTAACTGGTAAAATTGCACTAGTGAGCGGTGCATCAAGTGGCCTTGGCGAGCACTTTGCAGAAGTGCTTGCTGCCTATGGCGCGGTCGTGATTTGCACCGCACGTCGAGTTGATCGTCTTGTTAGCCTTGCGGCAAAAATACAAGCCACCGGCGGTGTGGCCCATGCCATAGAAATGGATGTGACAGACCGAGACTCGGTTAAATGCGCTTTTGATAAGACATTGGCACTTGCCGGTGTACCAGATGTTGTTGTTTGCAATGCTGGTGCAACGGGTGGTCAGGCCTTTCTGGAGATGGAAGAGACAGTTTGGGACCACGTGCTCAACGTGAATGTAAAGGGCGTGTTTAATTTAGGTCAAGAAGCCGCTCAACGTATGGTTGCGGCAGATAAGGCGGGAAGTATTATCAATATCTCGTCAATTTGCGGAACGAGGACCTTCCCCGGCTTGGCACATTACTCGTCTTCGAAGGCGGCTGTTGATCAGTTGACTCGCACCATGGCGCAAGAGCTTGCGCCGCACAATGTTCGCGTCAATGCGATTGCGCCCGGCTACTTTTTAACTGAGCTCACCGCAGATTACTATGCGACGGAAGCAGGTCAAAAAGATGTGGCCGGTTTGCCGCTGGGTCGCCTAGGCAAGCTTGAGGAGTTAGATGGTCAGCTCTTGTTATTAGCGAGTGACGCTGCAAGCTTCATGAGTGGTGGTGTATACACTGTTGATTCAGGCCACTCTGTACGTCTGGGTTAATGTAAAATGATGTTTTGGCGGCCGCAAGGTCGCCTTTTTTTTGCCAAAAATTCCTTAAATACGCTGGCTTTAATAGTGGTTCACTTTGTGCAAAATAGTGCAGCAAAATGCTCTCAGTAAAAGGTGGTTTTCTGCAGCGCTAGGATCTATGCTCGGTTTACTGAGTCGTGTTTAAGGATACAGGTGATGTGTGCCAGTGAATTATTAGAACGCATTTGTAGAGTGGCGCTTTACTATAGAGATATGGGATTTACTTCACTTAGGAGAGCACATGCCAACAAAAAATGAGCTAATCAATTTCTTTAGGTCAGAATTTCCACAAGCAGATATCGTTATTGAAAGTGTCTCGGCGAAATCGGTAACAATTAGAAAGAAAATAA
Organism: Zhongshania borealis; assembly: GCF_039539625.1. Classification (NCBI taxonomy): domain Bacteria; kingdom Pseudomonadati; phylum Pseudomonadota; class Gammaproteobacteria; order Cellvibrionales; family Spongiibacteraceae; genus Zhongshania; species Zhongshania borealis. Next base: position 633,754 of record NZ_BAABDM010000002.1, read on the forward strand.
ACCACACACACTTGCGCCCCGGCGGCACAGTATCAGGACCGACTTTAATGGAAATGGCCGATGCTGTTATTTATGTCGCTATATTGGCAGAAATTGGTTTGGTTGCACTTGCCGTGACGACGAGCTTGAACATCAATTTTTTGCGCAAGCCGGCATCTGATAAAGACATATTGGCGGTATGTAAGTTGATTAAACTTGGTAAGTTACTGGCCGTTGGCGAGGTATCATTGTTTTCCGAGGGCGAGGATGAACCGGTAGCACACGCTGTTGGTACCTACGCCATTCCACCGAGATAGATGATGCAGTCAGTGCGACAGCCGATGTATTTACGCTGTCGCTATTTTTCTGAGTTACGCGCTTTCTACTCGATAGCAGTTCTAAAATCCCATTTCTTCTGGCGTTGGTATCCTGCGTAGTGTCTGTCCGCCAGAGATATCGATTAGCTGCCCGGTGATGAAAGCCTCGTCTGACAGCAACCACAGTGCGGCGTTGGCGATGTCATTGGAGGTCGGAAGCCGCCCTAATGGAATCTCTTTCAAAAAGGCATTTTCTATCGTCGCGTCTTGGAAATAGCCCGCAGTCATTGCCGTAGCAGTAAAACCCGGCGCAAGTGAGTTAACTCGAATATTCCGTGGGCCATATTCCACTGCCGCAATACGCACCAGCTGGTCCGCCCCGGCTTTGCTGCCGCCGTAGGCGCCGAGACCCGGCGGTGGAATTACGCTAGCTTGACTCGAGGTAGTCACAATGGAACCGCCATTGCTCATGGCTGTGGCCATTTGCTTGATAAACAGTGCCGCGCCGACAAAATGTACGTCGCTGGCTTGTTTCAGCATGGCTTCGGTAGTATCTGCTATTGGTGCAGAAACATCGATACCGGCAAAGTTTATGGCTGCATCGAGTTGCCCGTAGTGGCTGATTGCCGCTCCGGCTAAGGCGCTTAGTTGAGTCTCGTTGGTGATATCGCATTCGACAGCGATGGCACCTAGGGATTTTGCTATAGCGTCTACTCGGCTTATTTGGCGGCCAGCGAGTATGAGGCTGGCGCCCTCTTCTTTGAGACGGCGCGCAGTGGTCGCTGCCATGCTGCGCTCGTCGGAAACGCCTAAGACGACGACAACTTTATTGGCTAATCGAGGGCTCATTATTCTGCTCCTTTATTGTTCGGCGGCTTGTTTGGCTTGTTCTTTGGCGCGCCGGGCAATGTCGTCAAAGGGTTCCATTGTCCATTTAATTCCTCTGCGAAGCAGCGTGTAAAAAACCGGGAGGTCCCAGGCGCAGCGATCGACCGTCGGCCAGTAATCGAGTAGTGGTTGCATATCGTGGTGGTGGCGACAGTGACCGAGGGTTAAGTAGAGTACTTCGCCTTTGCCGACCTCGTGGGTGTAGAGCACGGGATGACGCGCGTGCTCCCATTCGTCTTCTACAAACCCCTCTGCCTTGCCACCGTACTCGGCGTCCAATAGGACATTGAGCTTTCCGTAGGTTTTCATTAGGTAAAGCTCGTCGGTGCTTTCAAAGGGGCTAATGCCTTCAACGAGCGGGTGATCTGGGTTGGCAACCGACACAGTATACGGCGCAATAGGTGGATGCGAGCGGAACATGCTGCCGAGGGTCTCTACAAATAGCGGCGCCCAGTCTGGTGTGCCGTACAACCCGTTGTTCATAAGTCGAATGATGGAATTGGTACCGTGTAAAGCATACCATCGACCGCCATCGGCCACCCATTTATAAAGTGCTTCCTGTGCTGTCAGGGAGGGCACCACATTGCAGGTATAGGTGACAATGATATCGGCATTATTGATGGCGTCGATGTTTTCATAATCTTCAAACACCCGAACACGAATACGATCATCTTCGGCAAGGAGTTTTAACAGTTCGAGCCGTGCAAAATCGATGTCGTGCCAGACACCGCCCGCAATCAGAACACAGTTAATTCTGCCTGCTGTATATTTTTTATCCGTCATGAAGTGCTCCGGTATTTTACAGGGTCGGCTTTGGCAGCGTCGGGTCGTTGGCTAGGCAGTAGTCCACCCATTTGTGGAAGAACTGGTTGCCTTTTTCGTTGCGACCAAACATCACGTGGGAGTGCGCGCCGGATTCAATGCCTTTTTGTATTCGTAAGCCCATGTAATAGTCTTCGGTATCTACTACGTTGCGAAGCCATTCCATCATTTCCTCTAAGGCTTGTGTCTCGTCGTCGGTCTTTGGCGCTGTGTGGTGAATAAAATATAAATGAGTGGTATTTTCCGCCGGTGTTGGACCGGGAATAATTTGGGCTATTTGGGTGATCTCCGGGGCAACGAATATGGATACATTGGGGAAAATAGTGCGAATGAAGTCAAATCCGTCATTCTCGTGTTGCCAGTATTCGTCGGGATCAACGTCTTTAAGGGTGTGAATGCTGCGTTGAGGGAAGCCCAGTAGTATATGCGGGCCGTAGTTTTCAAAATGCATAACGTTTGAATATGTACGCGGCGCCACTGTTTCTGGATGGGCAATGGCAAAGTGGTAGCCTTCGAGGTAGCCGTCGTAGGCAATTTTCCAATTTGCGCCATAAATAGTGCGTTTCCCGCAGTAGTGCCATTTGTCGAAACCCAGCTGCTCGATGTCTTCGATCATGCCCCCGAGGTGTTCTTCAAAATCTACTGAGGTGTCGCCGTTCAATACCGCGAAGATCATACCACCACGCTCATATGTTGGCAGCTGCGTTAAGCCGTGGCAGCTTTTGTCGACTTCGCCAAATTTGTCGCGGTCAGCGACCGCAATCAGATCGCCGTTATTGCGAAATGACCAGCCGTGATACTGACAGGTAAAGCGTGAGCGACTGCCGTACTCATCAATGGCAACTTGCATGGCACGGTGCGGACAGACATTGAGCATTACTCGCGCACTGCCGTCTGCGGTGCGGGTGATCAGCAGCGGCTTGTCGAGGAACTGCATGGTTTTGTAGTCCCCCGGCTTAGGTAGCTCCTGGCTTAAAGCGATAAAAATGGGCCTATTTTTAAAAATTAAGTCCATTTCTTGGTGCCAGCCTCCCTGGTCGGTATAGGCCGTGGTTGGCACGGACATGGTGTCTTCTGCCATGTCTGTCTTTTTTTCGTCAACGTAGTCAATCATCTTTTGGACGACGTGATTATATAGCGCTTTTTTGCTCATACTGACCTCTGGAAATAAGCAGCGTTAGATGTCGAGTTGCAGTGGGCCGTATCCGCTCACTTCATACTTTGTGACTTGCATGTCTTCAATGTCGAGGGTTGCCGCTAGGGCTAAAAACTCGCCTATGTGGGGAAGTGAAAGGTGGAACATTAACGCCTCTTCAGAGGCCCAGTGCTCGAAAATACACACGATATTAGGATTCGCGATATCGACAGCAATGGAATAGGCAATACAGCCTTCCTCGGCATGTGTTGGTGCCAGTATTTTCTGCGCACCGGCAATATAGCTAGCAGTGTCTTTTGGGTTTACAGTGATTCGCGCTGAAATAGTGATCATGGTGTTTTACCTTTGTCTTTATATGCAAATGTTCACGAAGTCGCTTTGGCTAGGCCGGTAAACATCATGGCGTAGGCCGCGTTAAAAAAATCTCGTGCCTCTTGCTCTCGGCCCGGTTCAGTTTCAAATTCTCCACGGTAGCTTAGGCGACATTTACCACCATCTACGATGCTGAGTTTACCGCTAGCTATATACTTTACTACGCCTGCTGGGCGGTCGTTTACGATGGCGAGTGAGAAGCTGTAACTACTCGGGTCAATGCTAAGTAACTGCTCACTAACTGCTGATGGGAAGCCGACATTGTAAATGTGACGGATCATTCCCACGCCGTTGCCTTCGATTTCGACGTGATCGATGTCGACCGCAAGGCTAGGCGGCCACCAGCGTTGAATATTGCCGAAATCCGCAAGCAGCGACCATATAGCATCGCGCGAAGCGGAGAAGTCGTGGAAAGTATCGATTGTTTGCATAATTAGTGACTTATTGTTGACACATTATTAAGTAGTGTTCCCTAGTCTCCACCATTTGTTATTTGCCGGTGGTTTACCTTGCTTGGGTGTATTCCAAGTTAATCAATCACAATAAAAAAGTCAAACATGATTGATTTTATTTTGGTCTACCACTACTCTTTTCGAATGCACCCTCAACACCATAATAAATTTAGGAAGGTTTTATGAGTCCAGTCACTAATCGCCAACTCTATCTGCACCAGCGTCCTGTGGGTATTCCGACGGCAGATGACATCCGCCTGCGGACGGTTGACATGACCACTGTCGGTGATGGTGAAGTGTTGATAGAGAATCACTACTTGTCCCTAGATCCAGCTATTCGGGATTGGATGAGTGGTAACGACACCTATATGGAACCTATTGGGATTGGTGAATGTATTCGCAGTACCACGTTAGGCAAGGTGCTTGAGAGTCGTCATCCTGATTTTGTGGCCGGCGACTACGTTCAAGGGCTAGCCGTCAATGGTTGGGAAGAATACACCATTAATCCCGGTGAGTTACTAAGTAAAGTGCCTAACGATGGGAAGTACCCGCCGCGCTATTACTTAAGTATTTTTAGTGGTGCCATGGGCCTAACACCGTATTTTGGCATGTTGGAATTGGGTTGCCCGGTCGCCGGTGACACCGTATTGATTAGCGCGGCGGCGGGGGCAGTTGGCTCTATTGCTGGACAAATTGCCAAGTTAAAGGGGTGCCGTGTTGTCGGCCTAACTGGCACCAATGAGAAAGCGGAATGGCTCGTTAATGAACTTGGCTTTGACGCGGCTATTAATTATAAAGAATGCGAAAACTTGTCAGAAGAAATTTCCAAGGTGTGCCCTGAGCGCTTAGACATATTTTTTGACAATGTTGGTGGCAAAATTTTAGATGCGGCGCTGCTTAATCTTTCCGATCATGCCAGGATCGTATTCTGCGGTGCTATTTCAAGCTATAACGCGAGTGAGCCAGTACCCGGTCCCTACAACTATTGGCAGATACTAGCGCACAGCGCCACGGTAAAAGGTTTACTAACCACTAATTATGTTGATCAGTTCGATCGCGCAAATACTGAAATTCGTGAATGGCTTGAATCAGGAAAACTGCGTTTTAGTGAGGATATTGTCGACGGCATTGAGAATACTGTTGAAGCCTATACACGGTTGTTTTCCGGTATGAATAAAGGGAAATTATTGGTGAGATTGGCAGCGGCAGATCAGTAATTAAGAATATTCAAATAATAATTCTGGAATTCGTGAGTTCTTTCTTTTTGATAGGTATCGGCTCGCGAATATCTCGCTTCTAATGTCCTTTAATATCTCCGGCTTCAATTGCCATCATTGCCTGCTAAAATTTAAAACAATCACTATTGTTTGTATATTGATACGCTGCTAGGATTCAAAAAAAATCAGTTCATATGATCGCTGCTCGATAAAAATAATTTAGGGGATAAGTATGTCTTTTATAACTAGTGATAAAAAAATTATCAGAAAATCGCTTTCGCTAATCCTAATGACTGGCGGTGCATCTGTGGTGGCGCCGGTCTATGGTGAAACCGGAAGAACGCTAGAAGAAGTGGTGGTTACCGCTCGGAAGCGAGCTGAAAGTATTCAAGATGTACCGGTGGCAGTAAGTGCGATCGCGGGCGACGACGTTAAAAATGCGTTCACACTCGACACTACCTCGCTTTCTCAGTTCGCACCCAATGTTGTAATGGACACTATTGAAGCCGGTACTCCAGCCGGCGGCGGGTTTTCTATTCGCGGTATTAGTTATCAGGATGTTGAAAAGGCGTTCGATCCCACCGTATTAGTGGCCGTCGACGGTGTACCGCTCGCCACCGGCACAGGTCAAGTTTTTGATTTGCTCGATATTGAACGCATTGAAGTACTGCGCGGTCCCCAGGGCACCTTGTTTGGTAAAAATGTGGTTGGCGGTCTTATTAATATCCATCGCGAGAAACCAAGAACCGATGAAGTAAGCGGGAAGGCGCGTGCTCGTGTTGGTACGTATGGCAAACAGGATCTTGAGCTGCTTTATAACTACGGAGAAGAGGATTGGGCGGTGAAGCTAACAGGCGCCAGTCTCAATCAAAGCAAAGGTTACACTAAGAACGACATCGCCGGGGATATGGGTAAGAAAGATACCACTCGCGCCGGTGTGCATTGGTTGTTTGATGCGTCTGAGCGCGTCACTCTGCAGGCTCAGTATAACTACACAAATATGGAAGGAATTGCTGCGGCTACTCTCGCAACGTCTACTGATAACGCCGACGTCTTTTGTGGCATGTATCAGGCGAATGGCTATGAATGTGGTGGCGAGTTTGGTGATACTGTTCGCCCAGTAGGTGAAGGCTCAGATCGCCGACGTAGCTATGCAAATTATCGTGGCGGGGTTGGGCTTGAAACACACCAGGCAATTTGGCAGCTTGACTCGGAACTTAGCGATACCCTGATGCTGACCTATCTAGGTGGTTGGTTGACATCTAACGACGAGTACAAGGCGGATTTCGACGGTTCTGCCGCGACGCTCTACCATGTGAATCGCTACGGTGATTACAGTCAAGTGACGCATGAAATTCGTATTAGCAGTGACGCTGGTGGAAACTTGCTTTGGCAGGCAGGGGTCTTTAGTGCAAATTCAGACGCGACATCTAATCAGCTCTCGCAGGTTTTTAGTACAACGTGGACGCCCTTAGAAGAAACTGAAACTTCTTCCGAATCGCACTCTGTTTTCTTCGAGGGTGATTATTCAATGCTCGGCAGCAAATTAACGCTCACAGCTGGTACGCGTTTTATCACCGAAACGAAGCGAATGGATCGTGACGTGTCTGATCCTGCGACAAATGTCTACTCAGTTGGGCCAAATGCCGGTGGCGAACGTACTGATAACGATTGGATATATCGTTTTGGCGGGCGCTACCAATTCACCGAAGATCTGATGGCCTATGTGACCACCTCTACTGGCTTTCGCAGCGGTGGCTTTTCGCCGCGGGCCTCAACTCAGGCGTCGCTTTCTGAAGGCTTTGGTCCAGAGACCCTGACCAACTACGAGGCGGGCATTAAGTCGACCGTCTTTGAGGGCCGCTTGAAGTTAAATGCAACGATATTCCATATGGTCTATGAAGATATGCAGACAGAGGTGTCGTTACCCGCGCCGAATGTGGCTACCGGGAATGAGTTGGCGATTCGGAATATTGGGGAGGCCGAGTTTGATGGCGCTGAATTGGAGTTCGATTTGCTGTTAAACGATTGGTGGCGTTTCTCAGGTAATGTCGGTTATTTAGACGCGAATTACACTGAATTTGTCGCCGATATCTACGGCGACGGTATTGTGGCCGATGAGTCTGATTTAAATATACGTCGCGCGCCAGAGCTTACTTATTCGGTCCAGAATGTTTTGGATTGGTCTGTTGGTGGCGGTCTTGTCAGTTGGCGGTTGAGCTATTCTTGGCGTGATGATTACGAGTCGACATTGACTAACCATCCGGGTACTCAAATTGAAGCCTTTGGCTTGCTAGACTCTTCGCTTACGTTTGAGCGTGATCAGTGGCGGATATCCTTGTTTGGGCGGAATTTGACTGATGACGATAGCTACAGTCATGACTACGTTGTGACTCCGAATCGCCCGCAGCCAGGGGTTGATAACCCGGGATCATTGTGGAAATTTGCAACAACAAGATCACCGCGCGAGTTTGGCTTGGAAGTGGCGTACAGTTTTTAATCGTAATGTGTTTTCAAATAGTTAAATAAGGTAATCTTTCTGAGCAAAGATGCAGTGGATATACTCTCCTGCATCTTTTTTTATGCAAGTTAATATTTTACTGAACAGAAATTTAACCGGGTTTTGGAGGAGTATGTTATGGGTGTGCAGTCGCATTCATGGGTGATTGATCATTATTTGAAAGATCGACTCGATGGCTCGGAGCTGTGTTGGCTTCCCCGCACTTTGCCCGAAATTCAGCCGGGTCAAGTCTTGTTGAAAACCTGTCTACTCTCGCTAGACGCATCGAATCTGCTGTGGTTAAGTGAAAAACGTGACTACCTACCACAGCTGCAAATTGGCGATGTAATGCGTGGCAATATTATTGCGCGCGTTGAGACCTCGACACATCCCAGTTATACCGAAGGTGAGTACCTACTTAGCATGCAGGGCTGGTCTGAATACACCTTGGTAGACGGCGAAGAATTGTTGCGTGACCAGCTAACGGTCAAAATTAAGCCGCATCCCGATGTGCCCTTAGACGCATACGTAGGTACATTGGGTATTACGGGCTGGTCGGCCTACATCGGTATGATGGAGATCGGCAGGCTCAAAGCTGGCGAGCGCGTATTGATTAGTGGCGCCGCTGGCGCGACCGGGATAATGGCTGCGCAAATAGCGAAGGCGGCGGGTGCTATTGTCTACGGATTGGCCGGCGGTGCCGACAAATGTCAGTTTTTAGAAGAGACGATTAAACTCGACGGCACCATCGATTACAAAGCCGAGCCAAATTTAAAGCAAGCAATAGACGATTTAATACCTGATGGCGTGCAGGTATTTTTTGATAACGTGGGCGGTGAAATACTCGATGCTGTGCTTCCCAATATGTGTATCAATGGTCGAGTGGTGGCTTCTGGCAGCGTGTCCCAGTATGGGCGCGACGAACAGTATGGGGTGAAGAATTTTCCGTTAATTACAACGAAACGGCTGCGCATGGAGGGCTTTCTGATCCTGGACTATTTACAGCAAATCGATGAGGTTTTGGCGACCATGGAGGGATGGTTGTTAGCAGGTAAATTAATTAATAAGAATCATATTGTTCAGGGCCTCGAGAATGCGCAGGCTTCTCTCAGTCATTTAGTGACTGGCGGAAATATCGGTAAATTGGCAGTGTATGTGAGTTAGGAATGCGTTTAATAAGTCGCAGTCCAGTACTGCTGCCATAAAGGCCGTCGCGACATAGTCAGGCTTGTTACAGTTGATTAATAATTGTACAAAATAATGTCACGATCGAGCGGAGTGGCTGTCTCTGAACGCGTGATTTAGGGTATGGTACAGGTGTGTCGTATGACTCTTTCTTCACCTTAAGCCCACTAGGCTTTCGAGAGGCTGCCGCGCAGGAAATGCTAACAATAATGAAATCCAAGCGATGTTCGAGGAGATTTTTCACATGCGTAGTTACCAAAAATTTTACATTAATGGCGAGTGGATGCAGCCAGAAGGCGTGCGTTTGCTCGACGTGATTGACCCCAGCACAGAAGAGGTGGCTGGTGTAATTTCACTGGGTAGTCACGCTCACGTTGATCAGGCGGTTGCGGCGGCAAAGGCGGCCTTTGACGCATGGTCAAGCACCACACCCGCGTACCGGGTCAGTATTTTAGAGCGTGTTTGCGAAGTGTACGGCGCGCGTATGCAAGATATTGCTGAGGCGATTAATGAGGAAATGGGTGCGCCACTGACCAGCCTCGCCATAGATGCACAGGCGCCGTTGGGGCTTGGCCACTTTATAACGGCCACCGAAATATTAAAGAATTATGCCTTCGAAGAAAAAAGAGGGACTACGACCATCGTGCGTGAGGCAGCGGGTGTGGTGGCGATGATTACCCCTTGGAATTGGCCGATCAACCAGATCGCCTGCAAAGTAGCGCCGGCCTTGGCGGCCGGTTGTACCATGGTCTTAAAGCCCAGTGAAATCGCTCCGTTTTCGGCTTATTTACTGGCTGAAGTACTCCACGAGGCAGGCGTACCGCCCGGCGTGTTTAACCTAGTGAATGGCGATGGTGCGGGCGTTGGCGCGTATTTAACGGCTCACCCAGACGTTGATTTGGTCTCGTTTACGGGCTCAACCCGTGCGGGAAAAATGATTGTTAAAGCGGCAGCTGACACTCTTAAAGGCGTGGCGCTGGAGCTTGGCGGCAAGTCGGCAAACATCATCCTTGACGATGCAGATCTCGAAGAGGCAATGAGTAAAAGTATTGCCACAATGATGATGAATACCGGCCAGAGCTGTAATGCGCCGTCGCGGATGTTGGTGCCTGAATCAAAAATGGCGCAGGTCGAAGAGCTTGCGCGAGATGCCTGTGCGGGTGTTGTGGTTGGTGATTCGCGAGCGGCGACCACCACTATGGGGCCGCTTTCCAGTAATGTGCAATTTGAAAAGGTGCAGGGACTGATCCAGACCGGCATCGATGAAGGCGCCAAGTTGGTGTGTGGTGGTCCCGGTCGGCCAGAAGGCATATCAAAGGGCTATTTTGCCAAGCCAACGGTATTCAGTGCGGTGAATAATCAAATGGCCATCGCACGCGAAGAGATCTTTGGTCCGGTATTGTGCATTATTCCCTACAGCACCGAGGAGGAGGCAATCGCGATTGCTAACGACACACCATACGGCCTTTCTGGCTATGTGTTCTCCGGCGATAACGCTCGCGCCAGTCGTGTGGCGCGCCGTTTGCGCACGGGTAATGTTCACTTAAATGGCGCCCCAGTTGACTTAGAGGCACCTTTTGGTGGCTATAAGCAATCTGGTGTGGGTCGTGAGTGGGGTGTTCATGGCTTTGAAGAGTTCCTTGAAGTGAAAGCGGTGATGGGCGATAACGCAGCTTAAGCACAGGGTGGCTTGTTTGCTTGTCGACAGTAGCATTTAAATTATCGCTTTTGTCTACCTCAAAAAGGCGGCGCTGATTTCTTGGCGTCGTCTGTTTCCTCTTCCTCGCTCTCGATTCAAAAGATTGCCTATCAATTGGTATTTACGCCTTTGGTAAAAGGCTTGAATTACTTCCTGAATAAATTACTCCATCGCTATTCTGATTTTATTGTCTGCTAACCCCCTAGTTAAGGGGGTGTTGGCGTGGATGCCCTCGTTGTTATGCTTTTGTTATTGTCTTTTAATACGAGTTTGCACCAATGAAAAAAATTATTCCCTTGGTATTACTTTCTACATTTCTGTTTGGCTGTGCTGGTGTTGGGGCCAAAAAGCAGGCCGATCCGGTGTTGCTAAGCAATGCGGAAGTTATTGCAGGTAAACGTCAGCTTTTATTGGGTGATTTTAGGGTGAGTTTTATCACCTTCGATAAAAGCTCTGCCAAAGCAGAGAGTCCGATGTTTAGCTCAGACAGCGGTTATGCACGTAGTACGCTGCGCGCGAAATTGGCGGGTGTGCCCGATAGCGTTATGCAGGAGTTGACTGACGCGGCCTACCAAGACTTTGTTAGTAAGCTTAAGGCAAATGGTTATAGCTTAGCCGATGGCAGTGTATTAGCGGCTAACGGCGAGTGGCAGAAACTGGATATGGAAGCCAGTCCGAAGAAAATCACTTCGTCATTTAAGGCTATAACCGGTGGAAGCCAAGAGAGCGCTACGTTTGCACCGAGCGGTAACTCTTTGATTAAGATGAGCATCGGTAAGATGATGCCCTATCAAGTTTACTCAGCGGCAAATGAACTGGGAATGCCAATTGTGAATGTGAACTACACAGTCCATTTTGTGTATTTCGGCAGCGAAACGGATTATAAGGCGAATGCCTATACCGATATCAAAGGTGCTGAATACTCTGCCGAAGTCTCTGCAGGGCAGGGGATTCAGGTAGTGCCGGGTTCTGGTTTAGATTTCATCATGGGCGTAACCAGCACGTTTAGTCACCCCAACGCTGAGATTAGAATTGGTGCTCCCGTCGTCGTTCCTGGTCCTTTCGGTCGTAGCAATGACGCCACAAGTGGTTTCCAGAAAGCCGCGAATACTTTCTCGGCAGTAATGGGCATGGTGAGCGGTGGCGCGTCGTCGGCGAAAGATATTGATATCACTGCCGACCCAGATGTTTTTGCCGCCAACGCTAAGAAGGCTCTGTTTGAGGCGAACCAGCGTTTAACGAGCGCATTGGCTGCGGCAAAGTAAGCGGCTAACAGTTTGGCAGTTTCAGGTCTGGGGCTGCCCCTCGTTATTCTAGCCAGCTCGGGAAGTAGCCGAGTTGATCAAGCACTTCGGTATCGTGAGCGGGTACAATAACAACGTCAGGATACCGCCGCGAAAATTCAGCCAGTTGATTTACGCGCTCTTGGGTGGCGGCCGTATCGTCATCTACTAGCCATCGCGCGACCCATGATTTAGGCGCCGCGCTTTCTAGAGCCCGCGCTCGCCATAAAGTGTCGCCACAAAGTAAGTATTCACTGCCGCTGCGGGTGCGTAAATACAAGCCAACTGAGCCGGGGGTGTGGCCGCCTTGGTCGACCAGCACAACCGAGCCATCGCCGTAGAGGTCTAGGCTTTTTTTGTAATTTCGCCACGGAGTGTCTGTTAGGGTGTACTCGTGCCAGCGTAAATCCGGGTTGGCGAATTGGCTTTGCATAACATTTCCCTCAGCAATATAGGCATGCTCTTCTGGCAGTGCCCACACCTCTGCATTAGGGAAGTCAGTCACCCCACTGGCGTGATCCCAATGGGTATGACTGAGAATTATCTGATTTGGTAGTGTTTGGTGATTGGCTTCAAGTTGGTCACGAACTGGCTTCACCGGGTCATATTTAAAGGTGGGCCGCATCCACAAAGGCATATCTGCTTGGTACTGCTGTTTAATGTTGCGGCCTAGACCGGTATCAAATAGAAAGCGGCCTTTAGGATGATCCACCCAAAAACGCGACATAGGACATCCGCACCTTGCTAAACCAGCTCCCGCCAGAATACGACAGCGCATCAAGGGTGTTTGTCCCTGAGGTGTTGATAACCGCGAAGCGCACGGTTTGCTCGGACTCCTCAGAATGGGCAAGGGCGGAGGAGAGCAGTGCAACGGTGAGCGTAGCTGCTGTGATCAAAGTCTGCATACAGTGCATTAATAGGGCTCCCGAAAAGGCGGGGCTAATGATCGAAGCCTGATGACTGGGCCCAGATAATTGTTATTGTGTGTTAGCGATCAACGCGCGTGCCTCGTTCTCGTAAGTCCGTTTTACCGCGACCTGTAAATACTGCTTTGCTTTCACTGCGGCGAGTTTAAGTTTCCCAGCGCTTTGAGCGCTCAGTGCATAGCGATACCAAAAGGATTCTGGTTTCTCGAAATCCATATCTTCCAGTTTTTTAAACGCAGCGAGGGCGGCTGAATGATTCCCCACTTTTAAAGCTCTGGTCAATTGGTAGAAATATTTGTGTCTATTCTCTTTTGGGCTATTCCAGTTATCGGACTCCAGAGTGAGGGAGGCTATTTCTGAATCCGTAAAATCATACCTAGTGTCATAGCTTTCCCCTTTATATGCAGCATTGAATTGCACGCTTAATGTTGTCGGTTTTGCAGGCCATTCTTGCACTTTTTGTTTGACATAAATTGAATCGGCACTTGACCATAACTTCTCTGAGGGGGTCGTATAAATATCGCCTGACGGCAGTTGTCCTGATAATGCCACATTGACAGTAGTGCCGTAAGGCAGCCTTGAGTATGTTTTTTCCTGAATATTACCATTTGGCTGCTCATTTTCTCTTTTACTGTTTGAGTAGTTGCTCCAATCTGTGGTCCAACCAAAGCACTTCGTAATATCAAAAATACAGGCCATCCAGCCTATGACGGGGAATAGAATAAAGTCCCATTTTGGGCCGAAGTGCGTACGATCGTATTCCTTATAATGCTCAAAGTCGTATTCTTGCAGAATATAATCTGTCTGTGGAGAAAAGCGTAAAGATCCATTGACCACACTGAAATCGACGAACTCGATATTGCGAACATTATCCTCCTTCGCTTTAGAGTCGCTGTCCCAGCGCTGCTCTATCCCGACATACTCAGTTTTGAATTCAAGGCGGCTGGATGGACGCGTGGCACATGCTTGTAAGGTCATTAACACGGCGATGGCGATTAGAATCTTAGCGGCTTGTGTTGTAGGCTTATTCATAATTTTTTCGCGTTTCCATTGAAAGTCTGACTACTCGTTGTCACTGACCGCGTTTCGATCTGCTGTGTAAATTTACCAAGGGCTGTATTTAGCTGTGTCGTTATCAATACGGACCGTAGTATTAATTTGATCTGAGTAGACATAAATGCCTCTTACGATAGCTGTAGTGTTTTTCTTCACCGATCGGCTCACCATTGGGAGTGTAAGCTTGTGTAGATCCGCTTATTACATCGTCTTCCGAACAATTCCCTCTTTCGATATCGTATGTTTCACTGCTTATGTAATGACCATCTTCAAATTTAAAACTGATTGGGCTTCGCGCTAAAACGGTACCGCTTTCGTCAATCAGTTGGGCTCCTCGATTGCTCTTTACAATTGCACGATCTAATTCATCAAAAGACGTTGCGGCACTGTATTGGAAATCAATCACTGTCTCGCCTTTGGAATTGATATAGCCATATAGATCATCTTCGCTCGCCAGTATTAGACCTTGCGGTGAGAAATAAGATGACTCAAGCTTGATGCCATAGAGTCGATCATGCTCGTCGCCGGTGGGGGTAATTGACAGAAGGCGATCATTTTTTTCAACCAGCGCATAGCCATCTTTAAATCTAGTCGCTTCCGAGTATTGGGCCTCGATAACGACATCACCGTCTAGTTTATAGCCGTAGCGGCCATGTTGTTCAAAGCGCTCCAGCCCCTGCCATTTTGCATGACATTCTTGAGTCCGCACTAAAAGGATTTTCAGCTTTACAGGCATCTTTTCAATGCAGGCTTCGCTATTGCGTGTGGCGAGTAGGTATTGCCTGACTAAACTGCCATTTTTATTTTTAGATTGCTCGTCGCCGTTTTCTATGTCGCGACGGATTTCCGTAAGAGCCGACCGGTCATCGATCGACTTGTTAACTTGTTTTAACTGGGCATCAAATGCAGCATCGCTAAATAAGGAATCTATGTCATTAACCGCCACGACTTTTGCCGCCGCGCTGCGTTTCTCGGCAATTTTTTCGCGATCAGCTAAGCGCCGCTCTAATATAAAACGTTTCAATGGCCACAGGTTAACTTCGCCTTTTTCAACGGCGGCCCATCTCAGCCAAGATCGGTCCAATGCTGAAGCTTGTATAACGGCTTGGTGATAGGTTTTTTTTGCGGAATCGGCGTCTAAGTAACTGGGGCTGCGAACATCGCGAAGATTGAACTGTGATTGCAGGCTGTTTGTAAATGTATTCTTAATATCGTTTCGGATTAACTTCTGCCAAGCTGGGCTTCCGGTGACCGTGAAGCTCCATTCATTACTGCCCGGCGGGTCGAGATAGCCGGGATCACAGGAGATGGCCGTCCGGCCGCCTTGGCCTATCTGGAAAATAAGCTGGAGTGAAAACAGGCGGGTCTTTTTGAGTGCGTCTTTGGGGAAGTAGCTGGGAGGGTATCCTTCACCGTCAATGCGAGCGGATTGAATCGACCACTTGGCGCGACAGGCGATAAGCGGCTCCCCCATTAGCATATCAGCCGCAAACTCAGGCTCAATTTTAACGCGTAAGTAATCGTCGCTGTTGTAAGAGTAAACATCGATGACAATCGGCTCAATAGCAGCGAAGCTTGGCGCAGAAGACAAAACCAACAGAAATACAGCAAAAATCCGTAAACGCATAATCGATGTTCGTTCCTTTGAGTTACGGAGGCGTGTGTTTGCCGTCCTGAAAGCCTATTAATCTTAGAGGATACTGAGGGGGTGATCAAACGTTGTGCGGCATAAGTAAGTCGGTTTGGTGGCATATACACCGCTTGTCTATAGAGAATACCGAGTCCAGGCTAAATTGTTCTGCGGATAGAGGTCTTTGCTGAGTTCAGAATCAAGGTGCAAAGCGTGTGAATGGCGACGCAATATTCGACGGCACTTGGCAATATGCGGGCGACGGCGCGAATTGCGGTTTAGCGTAGAGATGTCTTTAGCTGAATGTTTATGTCCGCACATGACAAAAAAATTAGTCCAATATGACGATAAATGAAAATCCATTACCGCTTGGGTAGTAGCGGCGTTTCTGCGGTGAGTTACAGTCGTTATAATTGTGAATATAGCGCTCAAAGATTGTCGAATAGCAAATTTTAAGGGAAATTGTTCATGGAAATAAAAAGTAATACGCTAATGCGTTCCCCTCCAGCGGATTACTTTCCCGCAAACAGTGATAGCTGGTTTGTGTTGAAAGACGGCTATGACGCCGGAAAAACACTGTTCTACTACGACTACGTTTCAGGTCCCGGCGAACCAGTCGCGACTGTTCTGATGGTGCACGGCAACCCTGAGTGCTCCTATACCTATCGTCATATACGTGACCACTTAATTAAATCAACTAGCACATTTCGCATTATTGCGATGGACCATATCGGTTTTGGTTTGTCTGACGCGGCTGATTTTGAAATGGTTGATATGCACCACGCTGCGAATGTTCTGCAGCTGGTGCGCCATCTTGAGCTTGAAGATATCACCTTGCTTGTTCACGACTGGGGCGGGCCTATTGGTATTGGCGCTTTATTATCTGATCATTGGCGCGTTAAAAATCTGGTGGTGATGAATACTACAGTATTTCCAATGTCTTCCTCGGGATTTACCTATCAAAACTACCCGATTTCCTGGTTCCCGTGGAGCAGCGTGCCGCGTTTTATACCCGATTCCTTGTGGGGTGGTGTGGCTGGCTACGTGGTGTCCCATGCCGAGCCCCAGAGTAACGCCACGTTTTTTTGTGGCGTCATTGGGTCTATATTGAAATTCCGATTCCGACGTTTTGCTAAAGGGAGTCCAGAGTATGTCTGGTCAGAAGTCTTACGCAGCCCGAGTAACGTAAAAAGCTCTAAACGAAATGTACTGCAAACGCCGGTATGGGGGCATGGCTATACCTACAATGATCCACGGCACGGCACCCAAGATAATCATAGCTTTTATGAATTTATTCAACGTGAAATTCTGGCTCAATGGGGCGCCGCCGGACGCAATATCCCTATTTGTGGGTTTTTCGGGAAGTGGGACCCCTGTGGCAAAGACGAAGTGGTTGCGCAGTGGCAGCAAGCGCTTCCGCAAATGAAGCAGCGCACGCATGAATTCCCTGAGGTTGGTCATTTTATTGAAGAGACCAAAGGCAAAGAAATTGCCGAGGGCATTATTGCTATGGCGAAGGAAAAATAGTCATTGGCGTGAGATCGGGGCAGCGATACTTGATTGCGGCAATACGCCGCAAAGTGCTACTTTTCCTGTTCCTCACGCAGTTTCTTTCTAATGCCCATTAGCATCTTGCCGAAGGCATTGTCGCCGCGCATGTCGCGGCCGCTTCCCCAAAAGTAGTCGTACTGACTCAAGTCCTTGATCTCCCTGTCGCCGGAAGCCAATAGTAGTTGAGCAACATCGGCATGTGTGCGCGCTTTGATGTACGTGGCGCGGGTCATGTACGTCACGCTGGTTTTCTTCCAATCCTTGCGTCGTTTGTGCTTCCTGCTTTTGCCCAACTTAGCGGCATCTGCAGGGTGCGGGGCCAGTCGGATCTGTTCGCGGTACTCGGCGTCATCAAATTTCATCGCCTGATAATAATGCTCTACCGACGGCCACTCGAAGCCATCTAGCTCGAAGCCGCGTTTAGCATAAGAGGCTAATAGGTTATTGCTGTCACTCCGGGTGAGGGTCAGCAGCTTCGTTTCTTTTTCATTAAACAGCATAGGGTATGTCCAGATCGAGGGGCGGTAGTCAGGATATTATATAGGCTTCTATGCGGATGTGATTATTGTGGCCGCGCCGAGGTTATCAATACGTATTAATGGTGTTCGGTGTAATAGTCGTAGTGCTCTTTAACATATTGATTTATATCATGTAAATGTTGTAATAACTTTCTGTGGCTCGCTGTTGACTCCGCTCGCGCGTACAGGCTCTTTTGTTCTTTAAGTCAAAGCCCGGCTTAGTTTGACTGGCATGCTAGTGGCTTTTAATGCTGCCAAAGGTGGTGTCGCTGGGTAGTATTTGGCCGTTCGCTGACGCATAATTCTGGGCTGCGACCACGGTAAGTACGACGATAGGCTCAGTAGATGGGCGTTATTGCGAGGTGAGTTACTGGGCCGCTGCTGTATGAATGAGCTGTATGATTTTACTTCGCGAGTACAAGTAGGCAGATCATAGGCTAATCTTCGCGCACTAATAGGAGAACGTCCTATCGGCTTCGTGGCCTTATTTTTGGTGACAAGTAAGGAATTACATTGGATGTATGTATTTTCGTTTAAGGAAATAATAACTGCATGACGCAGAACGCTTCTCCCCTGCCAATAGTAACAGTCGACGCGATCAATCATCGTTATACCGGTGCTGCTGAAGCCGCATTGAAAAACATTAGCCTGACGATTGCGGAGGGCTCGTGTTTTGGATTGCTTGGCCCAAACGGTGCGGGTAAAACAACATTAATTTCTTTGTTAACCGGTATTATCTCGCCGCAGCAGAACACTCAGCCCGGACAGCAAGGTCGTATTCACATTTCCGGGTTTGATTATTCTCGCGATGCAAAGAAGATAAAGGCCATTTCTGGTTTGGTGCCGCAGGATTACGCGTTTTACCCGGCGCTTACTGGGCGTGAAAATTTGCAGTTCTTTGCCGGGTTGTATCAAATAGCTCCTGCCGATATAGCTGCACGAATCGATTACTGTGTGGCGGTGTGTGGTTTAGAAAAAGTCTTGAATCAGCGTGCTGCAACGTATTCCGGTGGCATTAAACGCCGGTTAAATATTGGGCTGGGCTTGCTGCATAATCCCAGAATTCTCTATTTGGATGAACCCACCGTCGGCATTGATGCGCAGTCACGTTACTTTATTTTGCAGGCGATTCAGCAATTAAAAGCCAGCGGCATGACCATTGTGTATACCTCACACTATATGGAAGAGGTTGAGCAAATATGCGATGAGGTGGCAATAATCGATCATGGCGAAGTTCTGTTGCAGGCGCCCATGGCAACTCTGTTGCTGAATGAACGTCAGTTGGTGGTTACGTCAGCGCAACTGGTGTCGGCGGCAGCGCTATCGGCATTGCAGCAAAATCTAGCTGTTGACTGGGATGGAACGGAGTTAACGTTCGAACTTGGCGATGAGCAGCGGTTGTCCGATGTGTTAGCGCTACTTGAGCGCACTGGGGTTGTGGTTAGTAAAATGCATTTTGGTAGCTGTAGTCTTGAGCAAATATACCTGCACGCCACCCATCGAAATCTGAGGCAGTAACAGTGCAGTTATTGGCGATTATCCGTAAGGAATTATTACTGTTGTGCCGCGACTTACACGGTTTGCTGCTGCTGTTTGTTATGCCCTTGGTTTTTATTTTAATTATGTCGCTGGCGATGAAAAGCGATTTTGATCGTCGCTCCGGTGTTCAGCTAGATGTACTTGTCGCTGATTTAGAACATTCAAGTATTACCCAGAAAATGTTGGATAAGTTGGCGCAGAATGAACAGTTTAAGTTAATAAAAACAGAAGATCTCGACGACGGCGTTGATGTAGAGCAGGCGATTAAGAAAGATAAATTTAGTTTTTTGATTACGGTTGCCGAGCATGCGTTTACCGAAAGGGCAGAGGGTGTCGCCGTTGCCGATGTTTTGGTCGCGCCCGCCACCAGCCCGGCAATGACGCAATTATTGCTTGCGGCATTAATGTATGCGGCGGCGGAGCAAAATATGCAGCTGTCATTGAAGGCGCTGCAGGAATACTCACCTGAGTTGGAAGGTTTGAGTATAGTGCCAGATAACGCTAAACAAAACGAAAGCCTTATTTCAACGCGTTATGCATTTAGTGCCAAGGAAGTTACCGAGGCGCCAACGTCAGTGCAGCAGAACGTGCCGGCCTGGTTGGTTTTTTCGATGTTTTTTGTAGTGATACCGCTGGCCAATACCCTAATTAATGAACGCCAATTAGGTACCTTTCGACGCATACAAACTATTCCTGTCGCGAGCTGGAAATTAATTGCGGGAAAAATTATTCCCTACTTCTTTATTAATCAAATCCAAGTGGTATTGATGCTTATCGTCGGTGTGACCTTAGTGCCCCTGTTGGGCGGTGATCGTTTAACCTTAGGAAATTCAATTCCCGGTTTGGTGCTTATTTCTACTGCGCTAAGCGTGGCGGCATTAGGTTACGCCATGTTGATTGCCGTGGTGAGCCGCACAACTGAGCAGGCGACGACCATGGGTGGCGCCGGTAATATTATTCTGGCCGCGATTGGTGGGATTATGGTCCCCGCTTTTGTTATGCCAGAGTTTATGCAGGCATTTGCCGTTGTGTCGCCGATGTCGTGGGGCTTGCAGGGCTTTTTGGATATACTGTTGCGCGGTGGCGGGATTGCCGAAGTGTACCCGGAAGCTGGATCACTGTTTTTACTCGGTGCTGCTATGTTGGGTTTGGCGTTGCTATTACTGCATCGGCACAGTGAAATTTGAAGGAACGAATATTATGACTAATGCTTTGTCGCTGGTGCAATTAAAGCAGGCACTGAAAGTAATGATCATTGAAGAGTGTGATAAGGATGTCGAGGTCGACGACATTGCCGATGACGATATACTGTTTGATGGCTCGCTCGATTTAGACTCCCTCGATGCCCTGCAGATATGCATGGCAGTTAAATCTAACTACGGTGTGCGTATTGAAGGCGGCCCAGAAGCGAGGAAGGCCTTGCAATCAATTACGACGCTAGCACAAACCATTATGGCGCACCGCGTTTGAGTACTGCGCGACCACATAAGCAAGCTGTATTTTTAGGCGCGGGTATTCACAGCAGCCTTGGTAGGGGAGTCGATGCTAATCTCGCTGCGCTTAAGTCCCTGCCGCAAGCGCCGACCTTGCTGAACAATACCGTCACGGACGACACACTGCAGATCCCCTATAAACTATTATCTGCTGTACCCCTGCAAGATCAGAAACAGCGGCTGTATCGAGTTATCGACGATGTCGTCGAGCAAGCGCTAGCAGAAGCCGGTTTATCTCAACAGCAGCGTCATCACATGAATCTGTACTTGGGTTCATCGTCTTTTGATATAGGGGTGAGCGAAGCCGACTATCAGCGTCAGCTGGCTGGGGAGAGCGAATCTTGTCGGGCGCTGGCATTGCCTGATCCGAGCATGGCAAATTTGGCAGATTATCTGGTGCGGTCACTGGGCATACGCGGCGAAGACGTCAGTTTTAATACTGCGTGTACTGCCAGTGCCAACGCCTTAATGACCGCTGTGGCGCACGTTGAGGCAGGTTTGGTTGAGCACGCTCTGGTGTTGGGTGTCGAACTTTACAATGACGTCACCGCGCTGGGTTTTTACAGCTTAGATCTACTCACTCGCTCTGTTATGCGGCCATTTGATAGCGCGCGTGACGGGCTTGTGCTCGGCGAAGGCGTGTCTGCCTTAGTGATTGGCCGGGATCCTGGTGACGGACGGCGACGGTTTTATCTGCAGGGTGGCGCCAATCTTTGCGATACCTACAGCATTACCATGTCTAACGTCGACGGCAGTGCGATTGCCGAGGTAATGACGCGGGCACTGAACAATGCGGGTGTGAGTGCGGACGTGGTTGATGTGATTAAAGTGCACGGCACGGCGAGCCTTGCTAACGATGAAGCGGAATCCGCGGGCATGCACGCAGTGTTCCCACGGTTGCCCAGCGTTTGTGCTTTAAAACCTTTTATTGGCCATACGCTGGGTGCCTGTGGTTTGAATGAACTGATTTTGTTTTATCGCGCTATCGACGCCGGCTTTTTGGTTGCTACGCCGGGTATCAGTGCCGATGCCGGTGATCTGAACGTAGCGTTAAATCAGCGTTTACGACCAGTGGAGCCAGGCTGTTTTATGCTTAATTATTTTGGCTTTGGTGGCAATAATACGTCTCTGATTATTAGCAATCAGAATGAGCCGCGCAGGGACGATAAACTATGACGGTATACATCGTTGCTGTTGGTAATTATTACGAGCAGTACAGTGGCGAACTCCCGCCCTTGAAAAACTTGGTTCAAGAGACGGTGGGTTCCAATATACGCCGAGTTGGACGGTTTATTCAGTTGGCTTTAATTGGCGCAGGTCGGGCGTCTTCGCAGTTAGCTGATGACGCCGCGGTCTATCTCACCTCCGGCTGTGGCGATGTCGATGTTACGGTGAATGTACTCAATACAATTTATCGACAGGGCGAGGCGCCTCGACCGCTCAGTTTTATTAATACGGTGAGTAATGCCGCTTGTTTTTATATTGCCCAATCACTAGGGTTAAAAGGCGCAAGTAGTTTTGTCAGCAGTCGTTATTTTGCGGTGGAGACGAGTTTGCGGGTGGCGCTATTGGCGCTGGAGCAAGGGCAGCAGCAGGCCGCGTTGATTGGCGCGGTAGATATCGTGGTCTTGCCTATTGAGGAGCATAGGCGACGCCTAGGGCTTGGCGCGCAGACCGACGTCGCCGAGGGCAGTCACTGGTTTCAGTTGGTGTCCGATGCAAGTGATCGATCTGTGTTGGCTACGCTGGACGCGGTGCAACATTTTCCTGATCGCCAGGTCTTGGCGGCATGGTT
This sequence comes from Zhongshania borealis, assembly GCF_039539625.1. Lineage (NCBI taxonomy): Bacteria > Pseudomonadati > Pseudomonadota > Gammaproteobacteria > Cellvibrionales > Spongiibacteraceae > Zhongshania > Zhongshania borealis. Next base: position 656,132 of record NZ_BAABDM010000002.1, read on the forward strand.
GAGTGCGTTGACGTTTAGCGCAGAAGATTGCTTGGCCTTGGGGCAGATGATTGAATCGGCAGAGGCAGATCAGTGGTTGGCTGAAACTGGATTGTCGCAGTTTAATTTTTGCGAGAGCATTGCCCACTTTAATAGCCAAGCTGGCATTGTGTTTTGCGAATTTGTCCGCCGTGGGTGCGGCCGGTTAATTTATTTGAACCGCGATCCAGTGGGCCGTTATATGGCGGTGGTGATTCGCTGCTGATTAGCGGTATTGTTTTAATAGTTGCCACGCTTTGGCTTCTTGGTCGGCGCAGTTATTCAGTAGCGCAGCGAGTTCATTGCCGTTCATGTCTTTGCGGCCCTTGCACATCTTGCTGCTGGCTAAGGCAAACTGCCGCCATTCGTCACCGGCCTCGGCCATCATCTCCGCAGCTTCAGCCAGTAATTCATTGTTGAGCGCTTTCGCGGTTTCTTTAAGAAACGAGGCATAAATAAACCGAAAGCCTGCCCCGCCTGTGCCAATTTCTTCCTGCATCCGTACGATGTGACTGAGGTAGTGTGGCAAGTAACTTTCGCGTTTGTTGGCATCGCGGTCGAGTTTGATGATGCATTTACCCATGTGCCTAATTCCCCGCAGGCCGATGACAGGCAGCGGTGCGCCGGTCATCGTGCGATGGTTTTTCTTGATCGCCTTAACTGAGGCACTGGCCAAGTCAAAGCTTTGTGGCACGTGAGTGGGGTAGTACATCATGCCTTTGGCCGCGAGAGCGCCCTTGGCGAATCGGGCTTTTTTGAGCGAGGCGGCATCGCAGCGCACTACATCTTCAAATACTGGGTCACTGACTAAGTAGTCATCGCCGTCGCGGCCGTATACCAGTAAGTTGTGCGCGTTAAAATGAAAGCGCATGGCGTCAGGAAAGTACGGTAGCCAGAAAACCGAGGTTTGCAGACCGACAATGCGCCCCTGGTCGAGTTGTCGATCAAGCTCAGCCATGCCCTGTTCGGGATTCCTGAAGGTTTGATAGCGCATCGTTAAACCCAGTTGCTTATGGACTCCCTTAATAATACTGCGTGGTGGCATGCGATAGGCGATTAGCGGCATGCCAGATATTTTAACCAGTGGAATATAAGCAAAGGCTAGGGCGCTCGCCAAGCCAAACACCATTGGCTCCGACAGGCTAAGTCCGTTGTGGCTAAGTAGGCTGGATGTCGCACCACTTTCGCAGTGGGCAGATTGCTGGTGTTTAAACATGCGCTTGGCGGCCGTGAAGTGGGTGGTCAGGAAGTTGTTTTAACGTGTCGATATCAAGCCCCAAAGCTTCACTGTAGCGAAGCAGAAGTTTCGTGCTTAGTTTTTCAAATACTGGCGGTTGAAAGTGGCGACGAATTCGCCATTGATACAAACCGCTGATTTGTGAAAGCAGTGCTAAATCCATGCGTCGGTAACACATATAATATTCAAGTGCGGCTGTTTCGCCCCTACAAGCCCGCTGCCAAGCATCATCGCATTGCTGTTCGATCAGGCTCAGCGCCGATTGAGTTGCCTCGGCTTCGACCACCCAGCCGCTGGATTTCACCCCCACAAAATTGCCGTCATCGTCGGCAGCATAAATTAATTTGCGGGCATCGCCATAAGTGCTGTTTTCGTGGTCTTGTGGAACCTCGTTAATTTTCATGTCGCGACTAGACCACAGTTAAGTGTAAAAAAGCAGTGGAAAAGCGGCCGCTTTCAGGAATGTAGCACAGCAGCTTTTGGCCGGGTTTTAGCTCGCCGGAGCGAAATAAGGCTTCCAGCATAATGTAAATAGAGGCTGCACCGGTGTTGCCTTTAGTGGCTAAGTTGGTAAACCAACGTGCCATTGGGATTTCGAAATTTACTGCTTTTAAACCGTCCAACAATTTTTCGCGAAAAAAGGCAGAGGAATAATGGGGAATAAACCAATCGATTTCGTCGGCGTGCAGTGAATGTTTTTCCTGTAATTCGGCCAGTGGCTTTTCAACGGTGTAGTGAATGATATTGTCGTTGAGCAATTTCACGTCCTGCTTTATGGCCATCACCGAGTTCTCTGCGCAATCTCGCTGGCTAAAGCTTTGCCAGCCGGTCAGCGTATTGTCGTCGTTCTTTACCGCACCGGCGTACATACACGGCGCAATTTCACCGGCGTAAGAGATAATGTCTAACCAGTCGATACGAAGGGATAAACCATCTTTGGCCGGTGTGTTGCGCAGCAGCATGGCACCGGCGCCGTCGGACAGCATCCAACGTAAAAAGTCTTTTTCAAAAGCGAGCTCGGGCTGTTTCCCAAGATTGTTAACTTTGGCTTCTATTTCGTGGCTAAAGTTATCGGCTTTCATGCTGCCCGACGCTAAGTCCGAACCGGTCGCTATGGCATTCTGATGGACACCTGACAGCACGCCCATATAAGCATACTTGAGCGCGGTTACCCCGCTAATGCAAACGCCCGATGTGGCGACGGCCTCGCAGTGGTGTAGCTCGAGTTGGCCCTGCACCATCACTGCGTGATTGGGCATTATTTGATCGGGTATTGACGTACCGCAACTCAAACAATCGAGATCAGTAAGTGACCATTGGCTGGTATTAAGACCGCGAATAGCCTCTGCGGTCATTTCGGCATTACTGAAATTGGGCCTCAGCGTGTCGGGGTCGATTGCGTAGTGTCGGCTGGTAATCCCATTTGCGCGTAACACCAAGCGCCGGGCGCGTGAGGTTCGTTCGCCAACCTGCCCAAGGATGCGCTCCATTCCATCGTTGGTGACCGGGGGGTTGGGAAGAAAGGCGGAAATATCGGTGATATAAACTGCGTTATCACTCATAGCTATTGGTCCATTAAAAGATTTATTCGCCGGAAGGTGCCGCAAAATACTGCCGCTGGGCCGCAATGCGCTTCTTCATCAGTGGCGCGAATAGCCTTTTGAGAACAGCTGACACGGGCACAACGGTGAGAATGAGAGTAAGTAAAAAAATAATATAAAGAACAAGTACTGCGCGGCGCAGCAGTGTGCCGGGCTTGCCTAGTGCGCGCAGTAAGGTACCCCATAGGCGAAAGCTACGTATGGCAATGCGTTCAGATGCAATTAGGCGCTCACTAATGTTGACTGCGCCGAGGTTGCGCAATATTGGTCTGTTGTCTTCGACTGCTCTGGTGGGGAGTTGTTGAGCGATGGCGTCGCCAAAGCGTGATGCATTTTTAATTGCAGTAGGGCTGACACCGGCCGCAGGAATCAGGCCATTTAAAAAAGGGCCCTTCTTGCCGGTTAGCATCCATAGCGGTGTCGAGATAAATGTGGCAGCGCTGTGTGTGGGATCGGTGAGCACAATGTTATCAATTAACCTAGCGCCGATTCGTTTTAGGTGTTGCTTCATTTTTTCTTGGGCCATCAGCCACATATTACGACATGCAATGACGGTGATCACGGGAGTGTTGTGCAGTAATTGTTTGGCTTCGTTCGACTGCAGAAAGGCGGTAACAGGTTGTGCAGGTGATAAAAACCACACTGTGTAGGCCAATATTACTAGGTCATAGGGCTGGTCAAGCGGGCTGGCGAGTGGCGCGATGGGCTGTGGCTGGTCGTGGACGGTTTCAGGAAAGTGATCAAAAAAAGATAAAAATGGCCAAGGGAAGGGGTAGGGTTTAAGTGGGCGTAAACACTCAAACACCAGCTCAATATCTGCAGATTGTTGCAGGGGTGCGGTGATGGATCGCACCACATCAGAAAGCTGACCCGTTTGGGAGTAATAAATAACAAGTATCCGTTTGTTCACCTTAAGTAAGATCCTTCCTGACCCTAAGTGTTAGCGCGATATTATCGCACAGGCCCTATGTCAAACTCTAGTGGGTTTGAGTTTTAGGTTGCCCTCGGCCATCAGGGTTTTAACCTTCGTGCTATCCGTAGACGCGTCACCATTGGTAATCCAGCATTTAAAGCGCAAGCCGTTGTCCTTGATATCGGCAAAACCAATAGTGAAATCTTGCTCTGGCCGCAATGGGTGCAGAAATTTCAGCTTTTTGATGCCGCAGAGCTGCTGGCTTGGGTACCTATCTGCCAGCGCATTGAGTAGCTCGTTCAGTATTACCACGCCGGGCACTATCGGATAATTGGGGAAATGCCCCGGCAGAGCTGGGTGTTCTCGACGGATGCGGTGATTCGCGGGGTCTTTATTCGCAGTCATGGCCTTGGTCCGTAAGTCAGTGTTGGCATTATAGATCGCTGCAAGAGAGTGTTTCCATTACAATTCAAGGCGAATTATTTAGGGAGTAGTGTCGCGCGGTGGTAGTACAAGACGTGATAGAAGCGCAAGAACTTGCAACACTGTTGCCGCACAGCGGCGCAATGTGCTTATTGGACAGCGTGCGCAGCTGGGATGAGCGGACGATAAGCTGCCGAGCTGTGTCTCACCAAGATCCCAATAACCCCTTGCGAGATCGTGGAATACTGCCCGCACATGCTGGAATTGAATATGCTGGGCAAGCGATGGCCGTGCATGGTGGCTTATGTGAGCGCCGCGACACGAAGCCAAAGCTAGGCTATTTGGCCGTGTTAACCAATGTCGATTGGTATTGTTCCCGGTTAGACGACCTGCCTGAGGCATTAACCGTGATGGCAGAGAGATTGGTAGCGGCCGGTAATGGCTATAGCTACCATTTTGGCCTTTATCACCTAGACACCTTATTACTGGAAGGGCAGGCCGTGGTCGCACTGCAAGATGCTTAAAATAAAGTTTGGGATCGCTACGAGCATGAGTCGGCCACTTTGGTGTCCGGGGCAAATAACGAAGTCGTTAGCATAGCGACTCCACGGAAACAATAAACGCTAGGGAGACAGACCTTGCTTAAATGTGAAGTAATAGAGCCGCAAGGCGTAGCAGACGCAACTGTAATTTGGCTGCACGGATTGGGTGCCAGCGGCCACGACTTTGTTCCGATAGTGCCTCACCTGGTATTGCCAGATAAGCACCGTGTTCGTTTTGTGTTCCCTCATGCCCCAGAAATACCCGTTACAATAAACGGCGGTATGATAATGCCCGCGTGGTACGACATACTTGCTATGTCAATCGAGCGCGAGATTGACATAGTGCAGATAGAAGCGTCTTCTGCAGCGGTGAGCGAGCTAATTCAGCGTGAATTGGATTGCGGTATTGCGTCGGAGCGTATCGTATTGGCAGGCTTTAGTCAGGGGGGGGCTGTGGTTTACCACACAGCGCTTTCTTACCCCAAGCCCTTGGCGGGTTTAATGACTATGTCCACCTACTTCGCCACCGCCAAGGAAGTGAAACTCTCGGAAGCGAATAAAGCGCTGCCAATACATATATTTCATGGCAGCCAAGATCCCATGGTGCCAGAAAGCATGGGGCATACCGCCAATCAAATATTGCAAAGCATGGGCTATAAGCCTAAATATCGCAGTTATCCCATGCAGCACGAAGTTTGTGGGGAGGAAATAGTTGATATCGGAAACAGCCTAAAAGCGTGGTTGCAGTTGGTTTAGGCGGCTCGAGAAGTGAATTGCTCACGATAGAGGTGTGATGCCGCTAAATAGCTAGGGAATTGGTCTCTGAGGGCAGCACTCATTTCGTCTGTTTAAAAATACACCAGTAAAACCTGTTGGTCTCAAAATGGTCTCAAAATGGTCTCAATTTGGTCTCAAAGCGGATTTTGGCCAATATTGATAAGTAAATAGGCGAGGCTGATTGAGGCGGGAAACCCTCTCTGTTATAGTGTCGCGCTTCGTGAAGTACCCATTTCGCGCCCGTAGCTCAGCTGGATAGAGCGCTGCCCTCCGGAGGCAAAAATAAACGCCTCCTTTATTCCCTCTAGATCTACCTCAATAGCTATATTTTCCACTCGATATAGTAACTTATTGTTTTTAAAGAAAAAGAATAACCTACATTAGTTAACCCTATCTCGGCCACGAATCCCGAAAAATCAAATGGTTAAATAAACTCCCTTCATCTTGGTCGCAAATGCTACTCTAATTATGAGCGCTGCTCCAAAGTAGCGTTACAACCAAGAGTTGTTTCTTTCGATACAAATAGGGTGTGAGGATGACTGGTGGTCTATCTGAGTCTCATTTAAAAACTCTTCAGTCACTTCAAGTGGCACTTTCTTTTGAATACTCAATATTAATCGATGGTCGCTATCTTATAGCGAACCTCTGCAAGCTCGCCGCCATTTACGGGACTATGGATGATGAGGCTATTTTAGGCGTATCTATGCCAGTTGGATGGCTGGCAGTGTCAGGCGATTTGGTCGAGCTTGGTTTAGTAGTAGATCTAATACCGCAGGAAAAATCTCTTCATCTGGAGGGGGATAAGCTTCATCAGCTCTTTATTAAATACGAGAAACGGCAGCTCTCGGAAACTCCGGCGAGCTACTTGTTTGGGTACTTGGTGTGGAGACTGTTCATTGAGGCGCTTGATGCGGATGGCCGAGCGAAATCCACATTGAAGAGGCATGCTACAGATCTTTGGCTAGCATTAGAAAGGTTTAATAATATGAAGGACGATGCTAGAAGCGCAGTGATCCGCGCTTTGTCGAAAGAGGTAGGCAATAAAGGGCCAGGTTACGTAGACAGTATTATTACTGCCCTAAACTCATATGTGGTGAAAAAGTCACCTTATTATGAGAAGGAGCTCGAATTCGCTAATTCGATTAAAAGGACGATATTCTTTAAATCCCCTTCAGCTAAGGGCGGGGTAGGTCCGCTCAAAAAACGTGGGCATGGCGGCCAACTCCCATCTCCAGAAATAGTTAAGAAAAAATCAAAGAATAAGTCGCGACACAAAGAGGGACGGTCATCAAGCCGGAGGCTAACTAATCGATCTTTGAGGGTCACTGTTAATTCATATGGCATGTGGAATGTCATTGAAAAAGATCGGTTTATTAAAGCCCTCGGAAATGCCGTAGATGAAGCCGGTTGCTTCAGTGAGCTTGACCTCCATTGCTGGGCATTAATAGCGGCAAGTTTTTACTATGGAAAGCCGATCAGTCATTGGTTTGATAGACCCTTTGGCGTAGTTGACTCAATGGATTTACAAGGTAACTACATGTGTGCAGTTTATTTGCCGCCTGATAGACAGGAAATCACCGATAATGAAAATTGGAAGGAACCAATTAAACACTTCAAGCTTGAGCCAGATGAGAAGCTACGCAGCATTATTTCACGTGTAAATGTTGGCGATGGTAGCTCAATTGGTGAGGTCCTGAATTTATCGATTGAAATGGTTAGATCAAGGGCGCGAACTTTACTTAGCTCTTGCAGGGATGAAGGGCGTTACGACATAAACCTTGGGGCTATTGCTAGGCAGCGTGAATTACACATAAATATAATCACAGAAAGCGCACTGCTGACATATTTGCTCATAAGCGACAAAGATGTAGTACCTCCTGTTGGTATTTACTATCAGTCTATTTCGGTAGGGTATTTGAAAGAAGTTTGGGGTTTGTCGACAAAGTATCTACTTGACGCAAGTTGTGCAGGTGACCCTCTGGTATATCGCGAAGAATTTCGTGATCTCGACCAGCGCGGTGGCTCGGTCTGTCAAGGATATACAGGTTACCATCTTGATGAATTAACTCTGAATAAATTGGTCGGATCGTTAACAAAAAAAACGATTTCAGTGTTGCAAAGTTCTGCTACATATATTGAAAAACATAATGCCTACGCAGATTATATAGTAGTTATTTTGCATTTTGGTCTGGGCGCAAGACCAGTTTTAGATCCATTTCCTTTGCGGCGCTGGTTTAATTGTAGAGACAAAATTGCGTTACTTCAGGATAAGTATAATGGTGGTGACCCCAGTTACAGGGCCTCGTCGTTGGCAGATATTCTGTGTGAGCAGCTTGGATACTATGACCGGCACTTGGAGGCGTTCGCTGCAAAGTTATTTAATTCAGGTAGGGGGCTCCGCAATTTAGCCAAATGTATCTTTGGATTGGCGAACAGCGACACCCCGCCGCAAAACATACCATACCTGTTTCGACTGGATAGTGATGGATTAAATGTTATCAAGTATGGTAAGGGGGATTTTTCAAGGATTATCGGGGCGGTGGTTGATATGCCTGATAACTATCCAAGGAAATTCTTCTATATGGAATGTTTTCGAGCGGGTGTACCCGATACGGTAATTCGATCATTAGTTGGCCATGCAACCTCTAAGGCCAATTTACTTGGTTCTGATAGCATCCACTCATTGAGCAGTGAAATTTCAAAAGTAGGACATGTCATTGATTGCGCCTTAAAGCGAGTTGGTTTTGAGGCAATCAAGGGGCTGCGATCCTACGCGATGCCAGATTTTCAAAAAGTATGTCCTAGCGAGATCACCGATTTTATTCCTAAAAGAGAACTACTGGGATATGAAATTCGGAATCGGGAGAGCTACAAGATAAAATTAAAAGCTAAAGAGTACCTTAATGTTGTAGAAAGAATAATTGAGGTTCGTTATGGCCTTAGTGTTGAGGCGCTTGATAGCTATAAAAATTATGATAAGAAAACATTTAGACTAGTAAAATTTATATTAAAAACCGAAATTAAATCATCTGTTGGAAGCCGAAATAAGCGTATAGCATCGCGTGCATACAAAATATTCCAGCAGAAAATAAAGTCTGCGTCTAAAGTAAATCCTGTTCTACGAAAGTATGCTGATAAGGTAAACAACTACAATGAACGAATACCTCTCTCGGAGAAGAAGTTCATAGGTTACTGTGAGGCGTCGTCATTAAGATGCGGCCTCATAAATTATTTTAACACTGAAGACTTGCATAAAAGTACAGAGATGCATAGGGCAGAACTCGTTTTAGCAGCTGCACTCTTCTCTTACATTGCTGATGCAGAAGTGCTTCAGGCAATATCTACAGTAGATTTGTCAGATTCATATTACTTAGATGGGGCTCTTTTTGTCGATTTAGCGTCTTTGGACCCAAATAGACCGCGATTTAGATGGGGATGCGATAAGCTGTCAAGTTTAATTATTGCAAGAAATATTAAAACTGATGTGAGTGACGGCAGCGCGACTTACCATGAAGGTGATCTTCGAGTTTTGATGGATCACTTGGGCGTGAGTTATGGAAAGAGCTCCGGTATATATAAGAAGTTGAGTGAATTAGCTTCATCGCTTGCGTTGTTCGATTTAGGAGGGGCGTGGTATCGCGGGCAAGTAAACAGTGCTGCAGTACAGTCATTAAGTAAAAAGTCATTCTTTTCATACATGCAAAATGCTATACCTCATAATTTAGAGAGTATTCGCGAAACATCAGATGTTGCAGAATTTATTGTTGAGAGTGATAAAGATCGGAATAGAATGTTTGACGGCCTTAAGGTTATTGAAGGTTGTTTTTCCACTATCGAATACACCGGCCCCACAAATAACAGACGTGAGAAGGCGGTGGCACGTGATAATTTAGGGTACGCATTAAGTGCTGCTTTTGATGCTAGGAACGGGTGGGATTCGGCAACTGAGCTACTATGTCTATGGCTCCAAAATATAACGAAGTTCGGGACTGTTGATCAAACTAACCCAGCAATATCCACCTTGAAGACTTATTTTTCATTAATATCAAAGTCAATCGTTCAGGCTGCGGACGGAGCTGATTTCCGAAATATTTCATCAGCTGAATGTAGTAGAATTTATCATGCAGCGTATGGCAAAAGACGTGTTAAGCGAATGAATGATTTTTGGTCTCAAGTAGAACAATTTCATATTTTTATTAATAAAAATTTTGGTGCTGAGCCAGTCGTCTTTGAATCATACAAAAATTACAATTCAGAGTTGAGCTGTCGCGCTAACTATGTATCGATACCGTCCTACCGTTATGCGATATCTTATATTTTAAAAATCGATCAGTCTTCAGTCGATAAGAAGTTTTGCATAGCTGGCCTCCTATTCTTTGGGCGTCGATTTGGGATGCGTATTTCTGAGATTTTAAAACTACGTTTTAAGGATATACTGTTTGATCCATTGAGAAGGGTGCTTTTTGTTCGACTTAGGGATGGCGTAAAAAGTAAGAGTAGTCGGCGTCATATTCCGTTGGCTGGAGATTTGATGGAGGATGAGGTCGAGATAATAATGGCGTTGCTAGATCGTTGTGAACTGAGAGTTAGACCAAATGAGCCTAATCCGATTTTACTTGCTGATCTTGATAGGAATTTAGTCAATGATTGTACGGATGACTGCCAAGAACTCATTAAAAAAACCACGGATGATGAAAGTTCTAGTCATCATGATCTTAGACATTCGTGGGCAACCGATGTTGTTAATATGGCGGTATCGGATGTATTACAGGCAGGTGTCGCCCAAGAAAATAGCAAGTTTAAATCAGGATTTTCAGGTTCAAGTTATCGATCTCTTATCAATATTTCAAACCTAATTGGCCATTCTGATTGCAGTACTATTGTTGGGACTTATTATAATACAAGAGAGCTGTTTCTTAAGAGATGGTATTGTTTTGATGATTATCCACTCCTGAGCTTAAAAGGTGTTGGTAATTTATCTGGCTTGAAATATCACGCGCTAGCAAAGCGTATGCGTAGGGCAAATTCAGGATCCAAAAATGCTTTATCTATAGTTGGCCCTGAGGATTGGAGTTTTATTCCCCCTGTTACTGTTATTCCGCTCAATATAGTGTTGGAAGAGGCTATTGATCAGGCGCCCATTAAGCCAGATATGTTGACGATGGTAGAGTGGGTGATCGAGACTGATTTTAGTGGTATGAAAGCAGTTGCTAATCGGTTGTCGGCTAACGAATGTTCGGAGTACGAAAAAGTCATCTCTCGTTGTAATTTCATTCAAAATTGTGTTGGTCATGAATTTTTCACATTAATAGATAGCCGTCCCGACAGGCCGACGCAAAACTCCAAGAGCCGGTTATGGTTACGTAAAGCAATGGACAGTTTGGTCAGGGACAATGATGTGACTTCTGAAATGAATCAATGTCTGATAAGGAGGGGGGCCGAGATTTGGTTTGCAGGGTTCCACGCTAACAAACCGAAAGTCATTCTTTTTAATGATATTAATGAATGCCGTGAATTTTCTGAAGCATGGAAACTCCTTCGGCCCGCAAGTATATTTCTAAAAGTTTGCTATTCGGAGCACTACACAGATCGTGCTGAGGATTTTCGGGGTTATGAATTCCAAAGAATTTCTGAATCTAGTGAAATAGCGCAGAAAAAGGGTGTTATGAAGAAGCTAGTTTGGGTGACGTTTGAGGGGTACGATAGGCGGCCGTTCAATGCGCTCTGTATGAATTCATATTTTGCAATGATACATACCTTATTCCGTTGAAATTGGAAATAAAAGTTTTGAAAAAATGGTTAATTATTTGCACTTGTCAAGTAACTAGTTGATTTTGAAGAGATTTATATCTTGCATTCTTTCTGTTTAGTGTTAGTGTTTTGTGAGGGTTGGAAATTGGGGCGATAAAAAATACCCCGATATCATTGTCATAATACAAGAAGCAGGGAGTTTTCTATGTTGACATCAACGGGTTCTCCACAAATTTTACTTCGAATAGCAACCAATCATGTAGTCACAATTTTTGAGTCGGAAATTAACGGTGGCCCACAGAATTTGTTGATTAATTTTGGCTCTGATAGTGGAAGTACATCTAAGCGTGATCCTGATAAAGATTTGATGGAGTTTCTTAATACAATTAGAAATTCTTGCGTGCGTAGTTTGCCGAATAGAATTAGAGACAGAAAATTTAAGGATTTAATTAGCATCTCAGTGCAAGGTCTCGCTATTACTTCTGAAGATAGGTTTTATTATGCTGTAACATTTACTGTTAATGATGAAATGGTAAGTAGAGCGGGTCTGGATGTGGCTGAAAGTGTTGAAGCGTTGCGCGCTACTATTCGTACATATATTCGCGACGCGGCGGAAATACTGAGCATCCTGAAGAGTGTTGAGAATAAAAATTTCGGCGCCTTTTCAATAGAAAATGCTTTGGAAGTGAGCGGTGTCAAGAAGTTTTTCTCCGCTGAATCAATCGCCATAGCAAAACAAAGCAGGAAATTTTTAGGATTAGATTTTGAGGATAATTCATTCGAAATAGCTATTCCTATAACTCCTGAGGAAATCGATCAAACAAAAACAACTAAGGATGTTGATTTTGAGGTGGCATCGATAGAGTTGACTAAGCAGAAATCGGTAGATCAAAGAGTACAAGCGAGAGATTTAGAAGTAGATATGCTTCTAAGAAACTGTCGGCCGAAGTCCGGCAGCAGCTTGAAAGCTACGTCAGGCGATGACGACTGTAAAAAAGATATTGAAGTCAAAGGGGCCCCGAGCGAAATATTAATATTATCAGTCTTGAGTCGTCTCAAAATTGAAACTGAGATTAAATTGAACATAGATGCGATCCGTAATCGCGGGAACGTGGATAAAAAATACACTATTGCGTCCATGCCGCGGATTTCAAATCTTGGTCTTAATGAAATTAATAAATTCAAAGAGGCGGTTAGCAAGCTAGATACTTCTAGTGCTGAGTCAGCTATTACTGGGCTATATAAAATATTTAGGTTTGATGCATTGTAGTTCGATTTACAAGTGCCCGTATTCTTTCCAGCCGCAGAAGTAGTAGGTTCTCGCGGAAAGAGTTTTCCATTTCCGTAAAGCGGCTTGAGGCGGGTTCTGGCAAGTTATCCGCAATTTGAATTGGTAGAGGTAGAGTTTGGGTGCTTGCTCTGACTAAGGGGTAAATAACCTGGCTCATTTAGTGTAATCAGATCGGTATGGATCAACTTGCTGGCTAGTTGTTTCAGTTTCTCCAGCTCAAGGGCGTTAACCTATTTAATGGTAGGTAGCAAACGAACTCGCGAATGGTGACGCTGTATGGTCTGGACACCAACGGCGTTAACAAGTGTGTATTTCCGTTTCCGCGGCCGCCAACCAATAATACATTCCGGGCTTCCTATAGGAAGAGGCCGCGATAAGTGATTTCACCGGCACTTAATCAATCATACTCAGCATCAAGTCAAAGCCCTTCCTAGAGAATACTTGACTGGGGTCAACATCGGTAATATATTCTTACCACTGGTAAGATTTTGGGGAGTGCTATGGAAATAATAGACATCGAAAAGGCAATCATAAGCTGTATTAAAAAAAATCTGGACAGCTCCGAAGAGGACGTCCCGGAAATTACGTCTAGAACGGAAGTTTTCAATGCTATCCCTAATTTTGACAGTTTGAGGGCGCTTGAGGTTTTGGTCGATCTTGAGGAGATTGTACATAAAGACTTAACTATCGAAAGTGTGTTTGTAAAGCAACCTCCCGGAACCGATCGGGTTTGTGATATTGCGGTTGAAATAAAAAAGTTAGTGGATAAATCATGAGCGAAAAATCAGAAATTGCGCGACGGTTGCGAACCGCGAGAGAGCTTTCGGGCCTTTCGCAAGGGCAGGCGGCCAAGCGGCTTAATATGCACCGGCCGACTATTAGCGAGATAGAAGCTGGGCGCCGCAATGTAAGAGCTAGTGAAATAGCGCTATTTGGTGATTTATACGGCGTAGATGTTGCTTGGATAATGGATGGGGAGTCTGAAAGGCCAAATACTAGTGATAGTATCTTGGCGGCAGCGCGAGAGCTTAGTTCGATGAGTGATTCTGATCTCGAGACGCTGCTAAATACCATTCGCATGATAAAAAGCAAAGGAAATACAGTTGAATAGGGTCAGGGCAAATCAAATCGCTAAATTCGCTTTGCAGACGAGGAAGACATTTCTCAATGTTGAGGCCTCAAATCCCGTTTGCCCATACAACCTCGCTGAAGCAATGGGATTAGATGTGAGGTTTATCGATATTCCCTCATTTGAGGGTATGTATCTCGCCGATGATGGTGTGATCCTCATTGCAGCAGATAGGCCTGAGGGTCGAAAGTCTTTTACTTGTGCTCATGAAATTGGCCACCATGTTTTAAAGCATGGAACAGTGATAGATGAAATTATTGAGTCAGGTTCGGATAAGGCAATAGAGAATGAAGCTGATTTTTTTGCTTCTATGCTTTTGATGCCGCAATCTGCCGTCACACGGGTCGGCAAAGCAATTGGGTTGGATTTTAAAAATCCTGACCCTGAAAAAGTTTATATTCTTTCTAGTTACCTCGGGGTTTCCTACAAAGCAATGATTGTGCAGCTACGGTTCAATCTTAAGCTCATCGATTATTCGGCATACCAAACACTTGGATTTAAAAGTGTCAATAGTATCAAAGAAAGCTTGCGCTCTGAACGTGGCGGAGGCGACGTGTTTGTGTTGGGAGCTTGGTGGCGAGAAAAAAGCATAGATATTATTTCGGGAGATTTGATACGTTGCCATGTCCCTGTAAAAGTAGAAGGAGCGGCAATATCTCTGCTAAATGGTGGTTGTGAAGGGACTTTGGTACAAGCGATAGAGCCCGGAATCGCAAAAATAAGCGCTTACGATGGATGGAGTGCTTTTGTGCGGGTAAGCAGAAAAGCCTTTGCGGGACTAAATCAATTTCGCCACGAAGAGGAGGTCGAATGATAGTAGAAGGTAATAGCCCCGCGGAGTGCTGGCTAAAAATATTGCAGAAAATACTAAGTCGCAGCGGGAGGGAGATATCCCCTTTGGAGGTAAGGATAAACAACGTTTCCATTGTTCCGCCGTACCAAAAGGAGCTCGAAGAAGATATTAATAATTTCCTGTCAAAAATTAGGCAACCTTCGATTGAAAAAACAGCAGGTACAATTTTTCCTCAAAGTCTTATCGGAGGTAAGCAATCAGTATATCAGCGGTACGAAAAAATATGGTCGCATATCCAGAAGGATCATAAGAATAAAAGGGGAACCTACTTTCAGAGAATGACGTCATGGGGACGAATGAGCGGTGACAATATAAATCAGCTTCAACTCATCGTGGATACCTACAAAGGTGTTGATGGTGTTAGAAAGGGTGTGCATCGCAGAAGCGCTCTTATAGCTACGATATTCGATCCTCGCATCGATCATACGCATCAACCAATGCTCGGTTTTCCCTGTCTACAACAAGTTTGTATCGTTCCGCACGATGATGAAGTAATGGAAATGAATGCGATCTATGCCATGCAATATTTGTCGACTAGAGCATATGGAAATTATGCGGGACTAATGCGGTTGGGAGAATTCATGGCTAGAGAAATGGGGCTAAAATTTACACATTTAAATTGCATGATTAGTACAATTTCGCTGGGAGATAAGATGAATAAGAGTGAAGCCGAAGTGCTATTGAAGAAATATGTACAATATGTCAAATAAAGTTAAATCGTATAAGTTTAAATCACTTTATCCGATCAAACCTTCTGTTGTTTACGATACATATTGGAAGTTCGCATACGAGCGACATCAAGTATTTCTCAATCGCCTGAGGGGAGACGATTTAGAGTTATCGGAAGATGAAATTATAAGAAAGTACAAGTTTACTAATAGCTTTCGTGCGTGTGATCGTGTAAGTCAGTACCTTATAAAGGAGGTAATTTACTCCGATAAATTTGATGCGCGAGATTTGTTTGTTCGAATTTTATTATTCAAGCTGTTCAATAAAATAGAAACCTTTCAGCTCTTGGAGGAAAGATTCGGTGTTATAGCTTATGACATGTTTGACGTGAAGGGGCTTGTGTCATTTCTAAATGAAGAAATGAACCGAGGTCGTGTTTTATATTCAAATGCTTATATGATGGCGTCGGGATGTAAAGATTTCAATGTAACTAGAAAGCATCATGCGCACATACTGCTGCTTGAAAAAATGCTGCGGGATGATTTACCGCTAAGGATTCAGGATTGTGCCTCGATGAAAGACGGCTATAGTTTGCTGTTGAGCTACCCGCTTATAGGTAACTTCCTAGCTTATCAGTATATAACTGACATAAATTATAGCGAGTTGACAGATTTCTCCGAAATGGAATTTACCGTTCCAGGGCCTGGGGCTAGAGATGGAATCAGGAAATGCTTTCTCTCTCTAGGCGGCGTTACAGAAACTGAGTTAATTAAGATTTTGGCGGAAAGGCAAGAGTCTGAATTCGAACGGCTTGGCCTAAAGGCACCTACTTTAGGTGGAAGGCCGCTTCAGTATATCGACATCCAGAATGTATTTTGTGAGACAGATAAATACGCGCGTATTGCGCATCCGGATATAAAAGGTATTTCAGGAAGAACGCGAATAAAACAGCAGTTCAAGAGAAATGATAAGGCTATAGATTATTTTTTTCCGCCGAAATGGAAAGTAAATATGGAGAAATTATATGGAGATTGATGAGTATCAAGCGGCAGCGGCTGATACTATACAATTTGATATAGGGAATGAGCAGGCAAAACTGATCACACTTTTAGGTCTATCTGGCGAAGTTGGAGAGCTTTCTACAGAATATAAGAAGCAGGTTCGTGACGGGGCTAGTTACAAGATTTTCAAAGAAAAACTGACGGAAGAGATCGGTGATGTTTTATGGTATTTGTCATCTCTTGCGACAATGGAAGACATTTTGCTCAGCGATGTAGTGAAGGAAAATCTGAGGAAAACCCAGGAACGCTGGCACGATTTGCACCCTAGGGGACTGCTGCTGTTTGAGAAGGATTTTCTTGATGATGATTGTAGAGAAGATGAACAGTTTCCAAGATCGTTTGTTGCAGAATTTGAAGAGCGTAAAACAGATATCGGAACGGTGTATGTAGATGTTACCGTCAATGGAAAGAAATTTGGCAATAATGTCACGGACAATGCTTATGATGATGACTACTACCGATATCATGATATTTTCCACTTATCATATGTTGTCGTTTTAGGTTGGTCTCCTGTATGCAGGAAGTTTTTTAATTGTAAGAGACGTTCAAATCCTGCGCGAGATGAGGTTGAAGATGGCGGTAGGGGGGCCGTAATTGATGAGGCAATTTCTATACTTGTGTTTGAGTATGCTCAAGAACATAGTTACTTCGATGGTGCTGGAGGTGTAGATTATTCTTTACTTAGAACAGTTAAAAATTTAACCAAAAATTTAGAGGTTAAGGCTTGTACGCCAAGAGATTGGGAGCAAGCTATTCTTTTAGGCTTTGAGATGTGGCGTATGCTTTGTGAATATCGAGGCGGTAGAGTTGTTTGCGATATGACTGAGAGAACTATGTATTTTGAAAATCTGTAGGTCTAGGCGATAATGGATTGCAAGATATAGTTAGATAGTAGTGCTCTGGCCTATCTCTGCTTTATGAGCTAGGGCGTATTGAGGGGGTTAAGTCAGGTAAGTAATAGCTTTCCGCGTGTTCTGGAATAGCCCATGACAAGGGGGAGAGGCTACTGGTTTCTGATAGCAGTCCCTCTGCTTTTAATTGCTGCACTGTTGCTCTGATTGTGCGCTCTGATCGTCCATGGAACATCTCGTAAAGTTCTCGCCGCTCAATAGTGCCGGTAACGAAAGCGCGTTCAAGGATTGTGCTGGCCTCAGGCGGCAGTTTTCCGTATCGAGGTATTCTGTCTTCGTTACGGGCCAGCACGTAGCTCTTGATTCGCCGGATCATGCCATCAAATTGAAGTAATTCAGTAATGTAATCCACCTGATTCAAAGCAGTATCTAGCATGTAAACGCAGAACGCGATTAATTCCTTTTCTGATAAATTACCGCGGCCATCGTAATCGCCTTGGCGTGGTATGTCGGCTCGATGCAGTCGCAGCTTATATTGAGCGTGAGAGACCGCTAGGCCGCGACTCATGATCCACAGTCTGGCACCGCCAACACCAATTTGTCTAAGGTATTCGTCGGTGAAAAGTCGTGCCACTCGTCCATTTCCATCTAGGAAGGGGTGTACCCATACTAGTCGGTGATGGGCAGCCATTGCCGCAATGATAGGAACTATTCCCTCTCGCCTAGAACCATAGGCGTCTTGGAATCGAGATATGAATGCGCCTAAATAGTTAGGGTCAGGTGGTACGTGCCGACCTACGATAACAGCGCGATCTCGAAACGCACCAGGCACTAGTATGGACTCGGTTTTTCTTGTGTCATTTTTTATCACAAGCATGCTGTCAGGCATAGCTGCGTAAAAGACGCGATGCAGCTCGCAGATGAAGTCGCGAGCGCATAAGGTTTTCAAGTCGATGCTCTGTTCTCTTAGCCAGTCCTGTGCGCGCATATGTGCTACGGCCTCAAGCTGCAGGTTCTTTGTTACAGGGTCGGCGTTATAGTCACCAGCGGCGGCGCGACGTATTGCCCAAGGTTTTGTGTTATTCCCTTCAATCAGGTTGGAGCAATAGGAGTTAACCGCTCGCATGTGTTTTTCTAGGATGAGTTTAGCTGGAGCAGCCATACTACAATCAAGTGCGTGGGATTTTTGCTCTAGCTCAATTGCCTTCTCTGGTAATACCGATCGAGCAATGCTTTGCTCTGATGGTATGTAGGGCTCTGCGAAGGATGGGGTCATAGTTTTATCATATATTTGTCACTAGAATGATCTACGGGTCTCGTATTCTGGGTTGAGGGCTCATATCTCAACGATCAAGCTCTCATCAAAATCTGGATTCAACCAGTCAGGGCTATAGCCCCTCGGATTACATACAATGCGAGTATTTCCAACGTTGTAATCACAGCTGTTATGCACGTGCCCATGAACCCATACATCAATGTTATGGTTATTAATCATTGCGTCAAGATGGGAGGCGTATGCCGCGCTCGTGAGCTCCTCTGAAAGTTTCGGCGCAATTGATCTTGCTGATGGCGCATGGTGGGTAACTACGACATTTTGCTTGGTGGTGCTCGCCGAAAGTTCATCATTGAGCCAGTCTAAGGAACGATTGTGAATAGCTGTCATGCTCACTGGGTTAAGTTTGGAGTAACCCGGTTCAACTCGTATCTTCTTGAAATCTGACATTTCCTGCTGACAGAAATAGCCAGCCAAACGCGCATCGCCAAATAACTTCAGGTCGGTCCAGAGTGTGCAGCCGAAGAATGAGATACCGTCGATCTCGACGCGGTCGTTTTCCAACAGATGAACATGTGTTCCCTCTACCAACTGCTTTCCTTTTGTAACAAGACCAGGGTACTTCTCACCGTAGTATTCGTGATTTCCCATCACCGCAATAACGGGCTTGTCGTGGAATGTCTTAATCGCCCATTCCAGGCCACGGGTTTTCAGGTTGATATCGCCGGCAAGAATGACCACGTCTGCATCGGTATCAGGAATGGATAAAGGCGCAAATTCAAGATGAAGATCACTTAACACTAATAACTTCATGGTCGTACCTCCGGTGTAGCATGACTTTCTCCTGATACTTCTATGTTTCTGGCTTCTGTTTCTGTGGTTTTGAATTTAGTTTGCTTGCTGTATCAAGCAACTAATTTACCCGCGATGTCATTTAACTGAATCTCAACTGTACATCCCGCATTAAACGTTAAAAAGTCACTCTCAATTCCGTCTGAAAATATGACCCCATTCTCCGGCATAAATGACTCTATCCGCAGTGGACTTAGTTCATTGACCTGGCCACGTGTTAACGTCGTGCCGGTTTGCTTGCTGGGGAAGGGCTCTCTTACCGTGAACATCAGCATCTTGGCATCCCAGTCAAAACCGCTGCCGACATGTGGGTCTGTCATTGTGCCAGTAATGCCCTGCGCCATGGCGAGTAGGCTTTGGTACCAGCCGGTGGAGCCTAAGCCAGTAGATATGATGATGCCTGATGAACTCTGTACTTCGCTGTGCGCTCCCCAGTGGAGTGCATAGCGGGCAGAGGTATGGCTTTTAGGGCCAATAAATAAATCGTTCACCGCCAGCATGGTTTGGCCGTCGTTGGTGCTCGCCCTGGCGAGGGTGATCTCCTTGTGGCTTCGCTTTCTGCGAAGCACTTCGTCGATAACTAGCGGTAGATCTGCGGGTAAAAAGGGCAGCAAAACACCGTCCCAACGTTGTGGGTCAGGGTTGATCGCGATCACAGGATTTCCATTCAGGTACTTCAACGTATTGGCGACTAAGCCGTCTTGGCCAATCACAACAACCGTATCATCAGTATTAAACCTGTAGCTCGGCAGCATTGCGCGTTCAAGCACCTGAACTCGACCGCGCGCTTCTAGAGTGCGACGGGCTTGTTCCAAAATGTGCCGGTAGTCTTGGTCTTCTTGCTGATAGTCCGCAAAGTCGGCCCCCGATTGTTCAAGGTAGAAGCGGGCTTGTTGGACGGTGTTAAACCGTTCAACAAGTTCTGCCAGCCGCGTTTTCCGATGGATGAGAATAATCCGAGTGCTTTGTTCCATCATTGCTGCTCCTTTACCCGTTATAGTCTTTGAGTAAGCTGTTTAGGGTATCTGGGCCGATATGCAGGCTGCCAATCTTGTTTGCATTGACGGCGAAGTTGTCCATGGCTACCGCAAACAGTTGCTGCGGATCCATACTGGCCATGGCCATCGCTTTGACGTACTCAACAGGTACCGAGCTGGCGGCTTTGGCCCGAATCTCAATGGCGTATGCCTCAGCATCGGCTTCAATTTTCTTGTTGGTTTGCGCCAGCTCTACTAGTGCCTTACGAGTCTCCTCTGCGCTGATATCCGCAGTCATCTGCTCCGCACGTGTTTCGGCGCGCTTGCGGGTCAGGGTGCGCTGATTATCTAACTCTGCCTCGGCGATTTCCTGCTGCTTATTGTTAATCGTCATTTCCGTTTGCAGCTCGGCTTCTTTGATAGTCCGCTCCTGCTCAACGGCGGATTTCCGGCGATCGTAAATAGCGTCATCAGCATCTTTAAGAATAGATTCGCGGGCTTCAGCCTCAAGTGCCTTGGCTGTTTCTGGTGTGGGGGTGAGTGCGACCAGCATGGCGTCTATCACGGTAATCCCCAGTTGCTGCAAAGGTGTGCTGCTTATAAGTGCGGTCTTAAGGCGTGTATCTAACTCCTTGAGACGTGTTAAGGCTTGACGCAGTGTGGTGGTTTGAATCTCTTCTTGTATCACCCCTTGCGCCACACGAACTACTCGATCACCTAAGGTGGTAGGATCCTCAGAGATGTATTCCTTGCCGTTTTCGTTCAAGGTGAAGTTCAACATGTCGGCCAGCTTTTGGGGATCCGCTGCTCTGTAGCTGAGCTGGCCCTGCACACGTAAATGTTGGAAGTCGGCCGTTTGCAAATTGAAGATGAAAGGCACGTCCTTCGCGCTCATTGGTATCGCGGTGAGCGAGGTCTTGGGTGCGTAGTAGAAAAAGCTTAAGCCTTTTCCTTGGCGTTTGATTTGTCCGCTGCTCGTTTGAATAACATGAACAGTGGGGTCTGCTTTGAAGTATTGAAAACCTAGCATGGTAACGCTCCTTTTGTGGCGATAAGACACTATGTGATTTAAATAGTGTCTTATCGCCACTTATGCGTCAAGCATTTTTAGTGGCTTTTGGACAATTAATTGTTAGAATTTAGCTAAGAGATTGAAGCTAGTGCAAAAACATTCGAGCTGAGGTGTGTCATGGCCAAATCACCGGCCCCGTACAATATCCATGATTATGATGTGCCGCTAACCACGGTAGACAGTGTGCTATTCACGGTTCACGACGAGAAGCTTAAGGTTCTCCTCGTACAGCGTGGCAATGCGCCCTTCGCCGGCAAGTGGGGGTTGCCTGGTGGGTTTATCGAGCAGGGCACTGATACGGATTTGGAAATGTGTGCTATCCGCAAGCTGAAAGAAAAGACGGGAATTGCGCCACTTTATATTGAGCAATTGCTCTCGCAGGGCGGGGCCAGCCGGGACCCTCGTGGCTGGAGCGTTACCATTGTTTTCTATGCATTAGTGGCCCATGTGAACTGTGAGCCACACATCGATTCGGTGACCGACGTACAGTGGCGGGAGGTCAGTGCGTTGAGTGCTAAAGAGCTAGCTTTTGATCACGGTCAAATCATTCAGCTTGCACATGAGCGGCTCCAGCAAAAGGCCCTGTATTCGATTGTGCCAGCCTATGCGTTGCCAAATGAGTTTACTTTTACCGAGTTACAGGCCCTTCATGAAGTCATTATCGGGACGACTCTTGAGAAAAAATCATTCAGGCGCCGCATCGAAAAAGCAGAGCTATTGATCGATACCGGAAAGTCCACGGTCGCCCGAGGCAGGCCAGCCAAGTTATATAAGGTGAAACCTGAGGGGCGGGCTTACCGCTTTGTGCGAAATTTAGAATCGTAGTACACCTGAAGGACAGTTCTTAGAAAGGCGGGGCGTGTAATGACCGAGAAAAAAGCCATTGTGTACGTAGATATGGATCACGTTCTCTGTGACTACGCTGCCGGCTTTGCGCGTCATAAAGCCAAGTATCCGGGGCGTGCGTTTCCTCAAAGCAAACCAGGGCTATATGAAAGTCTTGATCCCATGCCCGATGCTATCGATTCGTATATGTGGTTGCACGAGCACCCAAAGTTGGATGTATATATCTTGACGGCACCGTCGATAAAGAACCCTCATTGTTATGCAGAGAAGCGGATTTGGGTAGAAAACCATTTGGGGATGGCGGTTGTAGAAAATCTGATAATCAGTCCGCATAAACATCTTAGCAAAGGCGACTATCTCATCGACGATATGCCGTCGGGAAAAGGACAGGATCTTTTCGATGGGGAGTTAATGTTATTTGGTTCTGACGAGTTTCCAAATTGGACGAGTGTGACTAGGTACTTCAAAACATTAGTAGGTAGATAATTTGTACTTATAGTAATTTTTAAACTTCGTGTTAGTGAGGTTTTCTAAATAGGGGTATATCCATTTACTACGATTGTGATGTGTATGCGGCATCATGCTTAGAAGATTCTTTAGCGCATAAAGAGCTGTCACTATCTCGGCGGGGACTCACGGAGTAATTCCATCAATGTATTCCGGGATATACCGCTACCCTCTCCAATAAAAGATGCAAGGGTATTTACGTCCTCATTTGAGGGGGTTAGATCGTTCTGTATATATTCTGTTGGCGTCTCGCTCCCTGACCAAATTGTAACAACGTCAAATACTATTTTTTCGTATACCCCTTGATTGCGGATTGCGACCTGATCTGGGCGGATCTCGAGTAATTCGAGTCCAGGTTGGATTTCTGTTCCGCTGCGATAGTATTTAGCTGGTTGCCCATTAATGCTGATCATCGCAGCTGACCGACCTTGAGCAGAGCTGAAAAGTACGCCCGCTAAAGAAAGCGAGAGTCCTGTTTCTGGTAGGGAGTCGAGTGCGGGGGGCGTTTGAGAAGTAGCTCTTTCACCCATCATTGCTAGTTGATTGAGGAGGTTTAACGATATGGATGGATTAGTATTTTCGTGCCCGAAGTTCGCACTTCTTTCGAGCATTGGCTGGATGTTAGATGACGAATCGACGATGTCGAATAATTGTGTATCATGCAGAATGCTTTGAAGGTGGTGATGGCTGACGATGCTAAGTAGCGTAAAGCCAGCACCAATGACCACTATAGTGAGTATTATCAGGCGGCGATAGTAAGTTTCTACTGCATTCATAGTGTTTTTTCTTTCGCCTAGCTACTGGTCGTTGGGTGGGTGTGGTTTTTAACGGTACAGCAGTGCTGGGTGACATCTCAATGTTTGGAATACTCTTGTAAGGTAACGAAACAAAGCTATACGGCTGAGGTCATCAAGTATCGTGTCACTGTGGTCGCCGCTGCTTAGATCGTCGTTATTCTGCAAAGTAACGTAAACTTGTTTATAGGCCAAGCACTGGCCCAGCACCTACATCCGTCATTTCGCGACCAGTTTTTGGTTTGGTCTGTGGTTTCGGTGTCAGATCTTTGCTAGTCGGTGATACTACGAGAGTGTTTGCGTAGTCAGACTTCTTGTTAGTTTTCTTAGCATCTTTCCCAGATAAATAGATATTGGTTTCTTTTTCAAAGAGATCATCAAGTGTGTCAACGAATTGATCTGCCGTTCGCTTGCTAAGCTCTTTGCGCTCGTTCTGGCAGTGACGAGTTAAATTCTGCATTTTTATCTTATTTGTAGTTTCTTTTTGTGAAAGATTTGCCCTATTTACTGAAGTGCTCAAACTCAACTCTATTGCCGCATCTTCTTCTATGCGTAGAGCTGAATGCAGGCACGCGTTATATATGTCTACTAATGCTTGGGTGGGAAGCGTTTCAATTCCCCTTGCCTTTAGTTTATTTTCTTGCCGGTTTATGTCCTTTTTGTCCGCGTATGCGGAAATACTCGAGATTGAGAAAAGGAGTGCAGCTATTATTGCTGGGAGAGCTAGATTGTTGAGACGTACTACATTCATTTTCCGAGTCCTTCCAGATGGGGCTTATTTCTCGAAGAAGGGTCGCATTGACTAACTATTCTCGTCAAGTAGGTAAAAATAACTATAGCTGTCAAATCATGGATTAGGCAATCATGCCGTTATCAAAAATATCACGAAATATTTTTACATCATAAAAATCGAACTTCAACCTGGCAAAGGACTGCTGATATGTCCCGACTATTATATCAATTTTTTATCTCCAATATCCTTGCGTTTATTCTTCTGGTCTCGGCTGAGTCTTACGCGGCTACCATTGCGGCGAGTGCTGTAGCAGCTCAGCACGACGTAGGTAATGACGGTAGTGCCCAGTATACAATTCCCGTTAATCTGCCGGCGGGCGTACAGGGCATGAACCCAAATATTGCCATCACCTATAACAGTAATGGTGGAAATGGTGTGGTCGGGATGGGATTTGATATATCAGGCCTATCTTCCATGCATCGTTGCTCAACAACCATTTTTCGTGATGGATATCATGATGGTATTAACTTCGACGACGATGATCAGTTTTGTATAGACGGACAGCGTTTAATCGCAGTTAACGGTGAATACGGTGCGGCGGGCACTGAATACCGTACAGAGTACGATAATATTTCCAAAATAGTTTCATACGGGTCCGAAGGGACTTTGATGGAGGGTGAGACAAACATTCAAGCCACTAATGGAGCTCATAATCCCATATGGTTTAAGGTGTGGACTGCAGATGGCCGCGTACATATCTATGGCGATGAATCAAATGTATCAAGTAATGCAAGAGCGTCAGTTGAGAGAACTTTTTATACTTGCCCAAGCGCCGGAAGCGTAATACTTGGTGGGCCGAGTGACTCCTATTTTGTGTGTTACAGCCCCACGGGGCAATTGGAAAATCCGGTCGTAAATGTGGAGAGTCGATCGTACGAGTGGCGTGTCGCGGAATCAGTTGATCGATTTGATAACAAGATTCAGTATTATTACCACGACGATGATGAAAACGGCGAGTATTTGATTGGTCACATTAATTATAATTTTGTTGGTGCGGAGCCGCAAAACAAAGTTAAATTTTTATATGAGACACGGCCTGATACGTCATACAGCTTTTTTGCGGGTCAACGTAATCGGCATACAATGCGTCTAAAATCTGTTGCTGGTCTCACGACAGTGACTACTTCGGGGGTAAAGCAGCGTGAGATGAAGCTTACTTATACTACGAATGCCGCTACCGGTGAATCACGAGTCGCTTCAGTACAAGAGTGCGTCTCCTATTGGTGCGCTCCGGCCACCTATTTTACGTGGGATGACGGACAGCCTGGGTTTTCTGCGCAAGCAGTTAATAGTGGAAGTTCTGAAGATGGTGGTAACCAAAACCCGCATGTAATGGATGTAAATGGTGATGGTCGTGATGATTTAGTGCAGTCTTATGGTGGTTATTGGCGCATTCTTTTAAGTAATGGTGGCGGGCTAATTACTCAAACTACGGCAATTGCTTCAAGTAACCCCGCAACATCTCATAGTTTTAGATATAACGATGATCTGAAGGAAGATTTACTGGTGGATTACGGTGGTGTTTGGCATGTGCTACAAGCTACCACCACCACGCCACAGACATATACGTTTCAGTGGGGTGGCCAGCCGGTCACAGTAACCATACCGGGTGGTCCTAATTTCACTAAAATTAGCACGGGTATAAATGTATCGAATGCCAGTACTACGCGTCTTATGGATGTCGATGGTGATGGCCGCAAAGATCTTGTTTATTACGATAATAGTCAAGGCTTCACTTGGGTGCGCTTTTTAGGTAAAGGGGCCAACGGGGGATTTGGTGACCCACAGATTACCAATTTGTATTATAACTTTGTAAATGGAAAAGTCTGGATCGCAGATTTTAATGGCGATGGCTTGGATGATGTGCTGCAGCAAATCACTAGCTCATCTTGGGGGGTTTACTATTCTCAAGGTGGGCCGGTATTTAAATATCGCTCAGGTTTCGGTAGCCCCGAAGGTTTTTCCGGTATGAAAGTCGCCGATGTGAATGGCGACAGTTTGCCAGATCTTGTTACTCGTTATGATTCTAAAATTTGGTTTCGAATCAATACTGGGGACGGGTTTACAGAACCCACAATTGCATATCCTTCAAATATAGTTGGAAGTTCGCAATGGGACAATGCTTTAGTTTATGACTACAACGCCGACGGCCAGGCAGACATCCTTTTCAATTATGGGAATCAGTGGGGGGTATTAACGTCCAATGGCACAACAATGAGTTATACCGCTACAGGTATTCCCAGCACAGGGTGGGATTGGGGGCCGCAAGTGGCTGATATTACCGGCAATGGAATGTCTGATCTCATATTAGCAATTAATAATACTTGGCAAGTGCGGCTACATAACAATGAGCGTCCAGATTACCTTGCTAAGGTTTCTAATGGTATGGGCGTGGAAACCGAGTTTGAGTATCGCTTCCTGAATGACCCTACTGACCCTGATTTTTACGATCGCGGTAGCGATGCGACATATCCGCTAGTCAACGTTCAAAATGCTAGTTACCTTGTGTCAAAAGTAAGCCAAAGTAACGGAATAGGCGGCAAAAACAGTAACTCATATCGCTATAAGCAATTATTAATTCACCAGGAAGGGCTTGGCAACCTCGGCTTTGAGCAAGTTAAGATCATTAACAATGACACGGGGATTGAGACCGTCTCAACCTTTAGTCAAGACTATGAAAACCTGCTACAAGGCACCTTGAAAGAAGTGACTACCACGTCTCCTTTAACTGGTTCTACATTAAGTAAGACTGAAAATCAGTGGTCAGTGAATTACATGTGTGCTGGGGGCGATGGTAGCGACTGCACTGATGGCCCTACTGACATTGATACCGTAAGGTACTTTCGTTCTATATTAAAAACGACGGTAACTAAAAAGGATCTTAATGGCGATTTCTTGCACAAAGAAGTTGTCACCAATCCAGCTGTAACCGATATCTATTATGAGGTAGATAATTCGTCAAGGGTCATGGTCAGTAAGGTGTACAGCTCGGCGAGCGCTACAACACCGATTCGTACGACGACGACGACGTCGAAATATAAAAACGACACGACTAATTGGTTAATGGGGATGCTAACCAGCAGCTCTGTGACAACGGTGGTACCAAATAAACCTGCACTAACACGTACCTCTGAATTTGATTATGACACTGTCGGCTCAAATCCTACGGGCAGAAAAATGGCTGAGCGGATCATGAAGCCCGGCACTAGTACAGCTTTGCACACTACTCGGTACGGGATTAATGAAGCTGGTCAAACATCGGTAGATAGCTTTGGTCACAATCTGGCCGTCACTGTGTCTGGGCCAGATTTTGCCAGTCGGACTAGTAAGGTAGCTTACGACAGCACCGGTCGTTATGTTATGACCGAAACTAGTGCGCTGGGCCACAGTATAAGTCATGAATACTTGGATGACAGTTCTGCCGGCGCAGGGTTAAGAACACGCACTACGGATGCAAATGGATTGGTAAGTGCGTTTGCATACGATTATTTTCGCCGGTTACGACAGTCGGTTGTACTATACGGCACTGCTAATCAAGTTATTGCTGAGACTTTCTATCTCAACTGCAGCAGTTCAACCGAGTTTTGCCCAAGTGATCCTAACTGGACGGCGGAATACTATATTCAGTCGCTCGGCGCTGATGGTAGCGAAAGCCACGAGTACTTCGACAAACTTGGCCGAACGTTGAGAAAGGCGGTACTAGGATTTGCTAGTGGAAGCGAAGAATGGATTCTGATGGATTACGAATACGACGCTAAAGGTCATAACGTTAAAGTCAGCGAACCGTATAAAGCGGGAACGGGTAGCCCAAGCTGGAATACGATTGTGTATGACCAATTGGGTCGGCCCGTAACTACCGTTAATGCAGATGGCCGCTATGACACGGTAAATTACAATGGGCTCACTGTTATATCGACCATGGATACATTTGGTAAAGCTCAGCAAAAAACCGAAACGCGCGATTCCTTGGGCAATCTGATTCAGGTAAAGGACAACCAGAACAACCTGTTACAGTATGAATATGACGCCGTTGGTCAGATGACCGCGATCACGCCGCCAAGTACATTATCACCTGCCACTACGATCAGTTACGACGTACTCGGACGGAAATCCAGTATGGATGACCCTGATAAAGGCGTGTGGAGTTATACCTACAATGGTTTGGGGCAACTGATTACCCAAACCAATGCACTTGGGAAAACTACTTGTTCAGCGTACGATAAATTAGGCCGTAAAGTTAAGCGCATCGATGCATATACCGGAACTAAGCCCAGTATCGGAAATGTTGGCCAAATGGCCCAATCGACGAACCAATGTGCTGGTAATACTGCGAATGTGGAGACCACGACGTGGCAGTTTGATACTGCCAGCGGCGCGGGTATTGGAAAGTTGCACTGGGTGAAAAGCCCAAATGGTTATCAGCAAACTGCGACCTACGACAGCTTTGGTCGCGGCACTCAACTTGCGGAAAAAATCTCCGGTGTAACTTATTACAACAATACGACCTACGACAGCCTCAACCGAGTGGCCACGGTGCAATACCCTGGGCCAAGTAATCGCTTGACCATCGAGAATGTATACAATAATCGCGGTTATCTCAGTGCACTTAAAAATGCGGCAAACAATGAGGTCTATTACACCGTCAACGCACAGGATGCGCGTGGCAATATAGTCAATGCCTTGCTGGGCAATGGCTTGACCACTCAACATCAGTATGACGCCGCTACCGGCTATCTTGAGCAAGTTGTTACCCAGAACGCTCTTTTAGATTATCGTCAGAATCAGGAGTTTAGTTTCGATAAGCTCGGAAACCTCGACTGGCGTAAAGATCATGTTAAAGGCTTTGAGGAGGACTTTGTTTACGACACCCTCAATCGCCTTTATACGACCAAAGCAGATTTTGGAAACGCGCAAGAACAGGTAGTAAACATCCGCTATGACGCCCTTGGGAATATTAAAAGTAAGACCGGTGTTGGTAATTATAAATACGGCAGTACTTGTACCAATGGCGGGTTTGGACCACATGCTGTATGCCAAATCACGGGAGGTGGCATCGGTAGTAAAAACACCAATTACAGTTATGATCTCAATGGCAATATGCTCAGTGGCGATGGTCGTAGTATTACGTGGAATCTGTTTGATAAACCGACTTTTATCAGTCAAGGCACGACCAATAAAACAACCATGGGCTATGGTGCTGACAGACAACTAATCACGCGAATGGACGAAACCGCTGCGGGCATTAGCAATACAGTGTTCGTAGGTGGTCTATATGAAAAGGTCACATTGCCTAATGGTGATATCAAAGAACGCCACTATGTTGGTGGCAATACCATTGTTACCTATAAGAATCGTACCGCCAACAGTGCCGGAATAGTAGAAACGCGCTATTTACACAAAGACCATATTGGCAG